>NZ_JBIAJC010000019.1:0-152487 GCF_042871745.1 Streptomyces sp. NPDC005576
AAGCTAAGCCTTTCAGCGCCGATGGTACTGCAGGGGGGACCCTGTGGGAGAGTAGGACGCCGCCGAACAATTTTTCCGGGAGACCCCCGTGCCTTGTGGCACGGGGGTTTTCTGCGTTCTGAGCGTCTAGGCTCGAACCATGCGCTACGAACTGGTCATCTTCGACAACGACGGCGTGCTCGTCGACAGTGAGCCGATCTCCAACACGATCCTCGCCGCGTACCTCACCGAGCTCGGCCACCCCACCTCGTACGAGGAATCCCTCCGCGACTACATGGGGTCCGCCGTGCACCGGGTGCACGATCTCGTCCTGGAGCGTACGGGCGGGAAGCTGCCCGACGACTTCGAGACGACGCTCAACGCCAGGCTGTTCGCCGCCTTCCAGGAAGAACTCGTCGTCGTCCCCGGGGTCGAGGACGTGCTGGGCACGCTCGTCGCGGACGGGGTCGACTACTGCGTGGCCTCGTCCAGCAGTCACGAGCGGATTGGCGTCAGCCTCCGCAGGACGGGGCTGGACGAGTGGTTCGAGGAGGAGTGGATCTTCAGCGCGGAGGACGTCGGCCGCGGCAAGCCGGCGCCGGACCTGTTCCTCCACGCGGCGAGCTCGATGGGCGTCGCGCCCGAGCGGTGCGTCGTGATCGAGGACAGCCCGCTCGGCGTCGAAGCGGCACGGGCGGCGGGGATGGACGTCTACGGCTTCACCTCGATGATGCCGGCGGACCGGCTCGTCGGGGTGACCGGGCACTTCTCCGACATGGCTGAACTCCCCACATTGCTGGGCTGAACATTGCTGGGCTGATTCATCTACCCACGGGTAGATCCTGGCCCTACGCTCCCGCCATGACAGATGCGCGGTTGCGTGACGGCAGGGGTTCGTTGGCGTTCAGCTTCTTCGTGCAAGGGGTGACCTTCGCACTGCTGGTGACGCGTATCCCGGCCATCCAGGACCAGTACGGGATATCCGACGGTCTGTTGCCCGTCTTCCTGGCCGCCGTGCCGATCCTCGCCGGGGTCGGCAGCGTGGTCACCGAGAAGGTGGTCGCGCGGGTGCGGCCGGGGACGGTCCTGCGCTGGGCGCAGCCCCTCGTCATGCTGGCCCTGCTCGGGATCGGCGCGGGCGACGCGGTGTGGCACGCGGCCGTCGCGCTCGCTCTCTTCGGGCTCTCCGTGGGGGCGCTCGACGCCTCCATGAACATGATGGGTGTCAGCCTCCAGCGGGCCTACGGCCGCAGCATCATGCTCGGCTTCCACGCCGTGTTCAGCCTCGGCGGGATCGTCGGTGCCTCGCTCTCCTGGGTGGGGGCGCACTGGGACCTCAGCCTCCTCGTCTCGTACCTGCCGGCGGTCGTCGTCCTGCTGCCCGCCGCACTGATCGGCAGCCGGTGGTACACGGAGGGCCGGCCCGAGAGCGACAAGGCCGGGAGCGACGCGGCCGGCGGGGCCGCGGCGGTCTCCGTCTCCTTCCGGCTGCTGTTGCCGCTCTGCCTGGTGATGTGCTTCGCGTACATAGGGGACTCGACGGTCTCCAACTGGAGCGCCAAGTATCTCCAGGACGTGCTGGGGAGTTCGGAGCAGCTGTCGACGGTCCCGTACAACGTGTACATGGTGACGACGCTGGTGGGCCGGGCCGTGGGGGATTACGGGGTGCGGCGGGTCGGGGCGGCGGCCGTGGTGCGGCTGGGCTCGGTGGTGGCGGCCGTCGGATTCGGGGTGGTGGCGGTGGCGCCGGGACCGTGGACCGGGATGGCCGGGTTCACCCTGCTCGGGTTCGGACTCTGCGTGATCGTGCCGCAGACCTTCGCCGCCGCCGGGCGGTTGTTCCCCGGCGACAGCGATGTCGCGATCGCCCGGCTGAACATCTTCAACTACGTCGGGTTCCTCGTCGGTTCGCCGCTCGTCGGCGCGCTCGGCGACGCGTGGAACTACCGCGGCGCGATGGTGGTGCCGATGGTCCTGGTCCTGGTGACGCTCGTGTACGCCCGGTCGTTCGGCGGGGACGGCGCCCGATACGGTGGCGGGCATGAGCGGGCGCGCACGGTTGATGTGGGATGACGCGGTAACGGGATACGACTTCGGGCCCAGCCACCCGATGGACCCGGTCCGCCTGGCCCTGACGATGGGGCTGGTGCGGGCGTTCGGGCTGGACGCGGCGGTGGACGTGACGTCGGCGAAGGCGGCCGGGGAGTCCACGCTGCGGCTGGTCCACCGGGCGGACTACGTGGCCGCCGTACGGGCCGCCTCGGCCGATCCCCGCGACGCCGACCAGGGGTACGGCCTCGGCACCCTCGACGACCCCGCCTTCGCGGGGATGCACGAGGTCTCCGCGCTCATCGCCGGGCTCTCGGTGGGCGCCGCCGAGGCCGTGTGGCGGGGCGGGAGCGCGCACGCGGTGAACTTCACCGGCGGTCTCCACCACGCGATGCCCGGGGCCGCTTCCGGCTTCTGCGTCTACAACGATCCGGCGCTGGCCATCGCCCGGCTGCTGGAGCTCGGCGCCGAGCGCGTCGCCTACGTGGACGTGGACGTGCACCACGGCGACGGGGTCCAGGCCGCGTTCTGGGACGACCCCCGGGTGCTGACCGTGTCGCTGCACGAGCACCCGCGCACCCTCTTCCCGCACACCGGCTTCCCGCAGGAGACCGGCGGTCCGGCGGGCGAGGGCGGGGCGGTCAACGTGGCGCTGCCGCCCGGGACCGGCGACGCGGGCTGGCTGCGGGCCTTCCACGCGGTGGTGCCGGAGCTGATCGCCGACTTCCGGCCCCAGGTGCTGGTGAGCCAGCACGGGACGGACACCCACTTCGAGGACCCTCTCGCCCATCTGGCGGTCACGGTGGACGCGCAGCGGGCGGTGATGGAGGCGTGCCACGACCTCGCGCACGCGCACGCCGAGGGCGGGCGGTGGGTGGCTCTGGGCGGCGGCGGGTACGCGGTCGTCGACGTGGTGCCGCGCTCCTGGACCCACCTGGTGGGGATCGCCGCGCACCGGCCGGTCGACCCGGAATCGGTGATCCCGGCGTCCTGGCGGGAGGAGGCCCACGCCCGCACCGGGCAGCCGGGCCCCGAGCGGATGACGGACGGACGCACCCCGCGCTGGCAGTCCTGGGAGTCCGGTTACGACCCCGTGGACCGGCTCGACCAGGCGGTGCTGGCGACGCGTCGTGCCACGTACCCCCTGCGGGGTCTGCTCGCCTGAAAGGGCTCTGGAAACAACGGGGCTGACGGTGCGTCGGATGGCACATCCCGAGCGCTGAGGTTCGACCCGTTACGCCAACGGTGGTGCGGCGGGAGCGTTTTGGCACCCGCGGTGCGTCCGTACGGAAGCATGGCGCGGGTGTTGAGTACCAGGGCGCTGCGCGCCCACCTGCTGGTGGCCCGGTTGGCGGGGCCCGTCGCCACCTCGCGCGAGAACAGTCTGCGGAGCTACCGTCTCTTCGCCGCCGGAGACCCCCGGGTGACCCTGGGGGTCCGCCCCGACGGGATCTGGGACGAGCGGGAGCTCCTGGGGCTGATGGCCGAGCGGTGCGGGGTCTCGGGCGATCCGGGGCGGGTGACGGGCGGCGACACGATCGACCCGGAACGCACCCTCGCGCGGCTGGACGCGTTCGCCGGGCGCCTCGCCGACGCGGCCGCGCGGCGCGCCCCCGTCCTGCTCGGCACGGGGCACCCCGAGCGGCTGATGGGCTTCTACGCCGGGCTGGCAGACGCCCTGTCGGCGGCCGGCTGTACGGTCCTCACCCCCGCGCGGGGCCGCAGTGTCGACATAACGACTCGATTCGGCGTACGTCCGTACCGGCTCGATTACGTACGCGGTGTCGCGTTCGTGCGGGAGCCCGGCGCACGCGGCGGAAGCGGGGTACCGGGGGCGCACACCCACTCCCCGCTGCCCGTGCGGGCCGCGCTGGAGAGTGCCGCGGAGGACCGGGGTGGGCTGCCGGAGCTGGTGATCGGCGACCACGGCTGGGCCTGCGGCGCAGGTCAGCTGGGTTTCGAGGCGATGGGGCCGGCCGATGTGAACGACCCGGCGCTCTTCGTCGGTGAGGCGGAGGGCCGGGTCTCGGTCGCGGTGCCCCTGGACGACGCCGTGGCGGCGGAGCACTACCTGCCGTTGACGCGCTATGTGCTCAATCGGGCCCGTCTGTCACAGTAGGCGCCCGATCGCCTCACCTCTTCCCCACTCGCATCACCCGCCCCTAATCTGGGCAGTGAGCGCACAACGACGAAGAGTCACCGGAGGGGAAGCCGGTGCCCGTCGCGCGCGGAAGGTACAGGTGGGTCATGGCTGCTGGCAGCGAGAGACCTCTCAACGAGGTCAAGTTCCTGACCGTGGCGGAAGTCGCCTCGGTCATGAGAGTGTCGAAGATGACCGTGTACCGCTTGGTGCACAGCGGTCATCTGCCGGCGATCCGGGTGGGCAGGTCGTTCCGGGTGCCGGAGCAAGCGGTTCACGAGTACCTCCGCGAATCCTTTGTGGGGGTCGAGTCGGCCTGACGTCTTTCCCTCGATTACGTCCCTCACCAAGTGACGGGTAGGCTAGGCCGACGTAGGTCGTGTGGGCCCAGACGCCCCGCACCAGTGAAGAGAAGTGAGCGAGGGTAGTCGTGGGCTCTGTTATCAAGAAGCGGCGCAAGCGGATGGCCAAGAAGAAGCACCGCAAGCTGCTCAAGCGCACGCGCGTTCAGCGTCGCAACAAGAAGTAAGCGAACGCAGTTCGTGCCTCCGCAGCCCCTCCGCCGTCATGGCGGAGGGGCTGCGGTATTTTCCGGCACGGTCTCCCGAGCCGTCTCCCACGCGGTCCCGGGTGAGGGCTGCGGTGCGCCTCTTCCGGTGCGGTTTCCGGCCCCGGGGGCGACGAGTTCGCCAAACCCCGCTCCGGGGGAGCCGCAGGGAAACATCCACCCGCTACGGTGACCGGCAGGGGACGGCCCTCTTCGCGGGCGTCCCGTCCCGCGGACCGACGGAAGGCGCTGATCTTGGGGAAGGTCGTGCTCGTCACCGGAGCGGCCCGGCAGCTGGGAGGCCGCTTCGTACGGCGCGTCCAGCGCGAGCCCGGTGTGGACCGGGTGATCGCCGTCGACGCGACGGAGCCCGGCCACCGGCTGGGCGACGCGGTGTTCGTGCGCGCCGACATCCGGCAGCCCGCCATCGCGCGGGTGCTCGCGGAACACTCCGTGGACACCGTGGTCCACCTGAACGTCTCCGGCAAGGCGCTCGGCGCGGTCGGCCGGTCGGCGATCAAGGAGACCAACGTCATCGGCACCATGCAGCTCCTCGGTGCCTGCCAGAAGTCGCCCACCGTCCAGCGCCTGGTGGTGAAGTCCACCACCAGCGTCTACGGCTCCGCCCCCCGCGACCCGGCCGTCTTCACCGAGACGACCCCGCCGAAGTCGGTGTCGAGCGGCGGCTTCGCCAAGGACGCGGTGGAGGTCGAGGGGTACGTACGCGGCTTCGCCCGCCGCCGCCCGGACGTCGCGGTCTGCGTCCTGCGCTTCGCCAACATCCTCGGCCCGATGCCGGACTCGCCGCTCGCGGACTACCTCGCGCTGCCCGTACTGCCGACCGTCCTCGGGTACGACCCCCGGCTCCAGTTCGTCCACGAGGACGACGTGATCGACGTGCTGGGCATCGCGGCGGGCGAACCCCGGCGCGGGACGCTCAACAGCGGCACCTTCAACATCGCCGGCGACGGGGTGCTGCTCCTCTCGCAGTGCGCGCGCCGCCTCGGCCGGCCGACGGTCCCGGTACTGCTGCCCGCCGTCACCTGGGTCGGTTCGGCGCTCCGCGCGGTCGGGATGACGGACTTCTCGCCGGAGCAGATCCGGCTGCTCACCCACGGCAGGGTGGTCTCCACCTCGCAGATGTACGAAACCCTCGGCTTCCGCCCGAGGTTCACCACGGCGGAGACCTTCGCGGAGTACGCCCGCAGCCGCGGCCCCGGGCTGCTGCCGCCGGAGACGGTGGGCCGCGCGGTCGACCGCCTCGCGGCGCTGCCGCTCGCCGGTCCCGCGCGCCGGAAGCAGGCCGTCCGGGCGACGGCCCGGACGACGACAGCCCGTACGACGACGCAGACGACGCACGGCGCCAGGTAGAGGAGCGCATCGACGATGGCGGACGCCAAGGTCATTCCGTTCGACGACGACCGGTCCCGGTCCGGGGGCGCGGGCGGGTCACGTTCCGCGCGGCGCCGGACCGGGACGGGTCCGGGCTCCGGTGTGGCCTCCGGGCGGCCCGACGGCACCACAGCGCCCGTGAGCGCCCTGCCGGGCGCCCAGGTGCCCGGACAGGGACGCGCGGGCACCGGGCCGCCCCAGGACCCGCAGGAGCCCCTGGAGGGGGCGTGGACGGAGACGCCCGGGACCCAGGAGGCGGGGGAGGCGCCGGGGAGCGCGGCGCGCGCCGACTGGGACCGGCGCATCGCGGGCGGACTCGCCTTCCTGCGACGGCGCGTGACCGGTGATTACGAGGTGGACGAGTTCGGCTACGACGAGGAGCTGACCGACCAGGTCCTGATGTCGCTGCTGCGGCCCCTCGCGGACAAGTACTTCCGCGTCGAGGTGAAGGGGATCGAGAACATCCCCGCGGACGGCGGCGCGCTCGTCGTCGCCAACCACTCCGGGACCCTGCCGCTCGACGGGCTGATGCTCCAGGTCGCCGTGCACGACCACCACCCGGCCGAGCGCCACCTGCGACTGCTCGCCGCCGACCTCGTCTTCCGGCTGCCGGTCGTCAACGAACTGGCCCGGAAGGCCGGTCACACCCTGGCCTGCGCCGAGGACGCCCAACGGCTGCTGGAACGCGGCGAGATCGTGGGGGTGATGCCGGAGGGCTTCAAGGGACTCGGCAAACCCTTCGGCGACCGGTACAAGCTCCAGCGCTTCGGCCGGGGCGGGTTCGTGTCCACCGCGCTGCGGGCCGGGGTACCGATCGTGCCCTGCTCGATCGTGGGCGCCGAGGAGATCTACCCGATGCTCGGCAACGCGAAGACCGTCGCGCGGCTGCTGGGCTTCCCCTACTTCCCGGTCACCCCGACCTTCCCCTGGCTCGGCCCGCTCGGCATGGTGCCGCTGCCGACGAAGTGGACCATCCAGTTCGGCGAACCCATCCCCACCGCCGGCTACCCGCCAGAGGCGGCGGAGGACCCGATGCTGATGTTCAACCTCACCGACCAGGTGCGCGAACAGATCCAGCACACGCTCTACAAACTGCTGGTCCAGCGCCGCTCGGTGTTCTTCTGACCGGGCTGTCCCTCCGACCGGACGCCCTGCACCGGACGCCCTGCACCGGACGCCCCGCACCGGTCGCCCCGCACCGGTCGCCCCGCACGGACGAGGGGGCGGGCGTCCGGTGTCGATCCGGACGCCCGCCCCCTCGGGCTTTCCCCACACAGGCCCTAACCGTCCGCCTCCTCCGCACTGATGCCCAGACCGGGGAGGAGGCCGGGCAGCAGGGGCGGCAGAGTGACGTCCGGCGAGCCGCCGCCGTCGGAACCGCCTGCGCCCTCCGACGCGTCCGAGCCCGAGGGCGTACCGGCGTCGTCCGACGGCAGGCCGTCGAGCAGGCCGTCCGTACCGCCGAGGAGACCGTCCCCGGACTCAGGTGACGCCGAACCCGAGGGCGACGGGGAGTGGCCCTCGGCGGACGAGGCCGCCGAGGAGGGCGCCGAGGACGGCGCAGCGGGCGGGGCGGTCCGCGAGGAGCCGCTGCCCCCCTCCGGGACCCCGGACCGCGGCGAGGTGTCCCCGCCGCGCCTGTCCACCGTGCGCGGCAGCAGTGATTCCAGCGGCGCGACCTCTTCGTCTATGGCCGCCAGCACGGAGCTGACCTTCTCCCCGACGTCGGTGAGCTGGACGGGCAGCCGGTCGCGCAGGCTGCTCCAGCTGTCGCGGTGCGAACGGGAGAACGAGTCCAGGGCCTGGATGGGGCCGAGGGTGCCCTCGCGTTCGTACGCGGCGTGGAGGAGCCGGTGCCCCTCGGAGGCGTCGTGCGACATCCCGCTGAGGGCGCGCCGGATCTCGCCCAGCGACTCGTGGTCCAGGTGGCCGGAGCGGCCGCGCTCCATCAGGCGGCGCGCCTCGCTGAGCCGGGTCGAGGCCTGGTCGAGAAATGCCTCGCCGCGGTCGGTGTCGCTGTCGGCCATGGAGCGCTGGATGTCCTCCATGCCCCGTTTGAGGCCGTACAGCGAGTCACCGGGGAGGGCGTCGGAGCTGGCGGCGGCGACGCCGCCGAACGCGCCCGCCGCCACCCCCACGGTCAGTCCGCCGGCCGTGAGCCCCTTCGCCCAGCGGGAACGGGGGCGGAGCTTGCGGAGCGGGGAGGCCCGGTGGGCTCCCCTGGGGCGTTGCTCGGGCACCGCGGGGCTCGTGGCCGCGCTGCTCTCGCCGCCTTCCGCGAACATCGCCTCCATGGCGGCGACGAGCTGCGCTCGCTGCACCACTTTGACTTCGGGATCGAACTGCGGCGACGGCAGTTCACCGAGGCCGTTCGCCAGGGCCAACAGTGCTCCGTGGTCGGCCTGGGCGGCCGGTTCCTCGGGCTGTACGGCCGCCGCACCCTGGGGCGACTGCTCCTCCAGGGCCTGGGCGAAGGCGTTCGCCCGCCGGTGTGCCGAAACGTTTGCGATCACTGGCGGCACCTCCTCTCGTCATGACGGTCGACTCCCCTGAGGGTCCGGAAGGTTGTACACCCGGAGTCGATGCCACTCGATGGAGTGAGTGACGCCGGTCGAGGTGTAGCTACAGGGGGCCTGCATCCGGCACAACGAGCGGCGCGGCACTTGGGTTACGGACGGCGGATGATCCGACCAGTGCGTCATGAACGCGACACGCTGGACGGCAGGGCTGTGCCCCGTCGGCGGCGGCCGGCGGCGGCCCGCGTCAGCGGGCGTCTTCCGGGAGCAGCCGGGCGAGCGTGCGGACGGCCCGGTACTGGAGAGTCTTGATCGCGCCCTCGTTCTTGCCCATCACCCGGGCCGTCTCGGCGACCGAGAGCCCTTGCAGGAACCGGAGCGTCACGCACTCCTGCTGCTGCGGGTTGAGGCGCCGCACGGCCTGGAGCAGCGCGGCGTTGGAGAGGGACTCCAGTACGGAGTCCTCGGGGGAGCGCTCGACCTCGTTGGCGTCGAGCATCTCGCCGGTGGTCACCTCCAGCCGGAAGCGGCTGGACTTGAAGTGGTCGGCGACGAGGTTGCGCGCGATGGTGACCAGCCAGGCGCCGAAGTCGCGGCCCTGCCAGGTGAACGTGGAGATGCGGCGCAGGGCGCGGAGGAAGGTCTCACTGGTGAGGTCCTCCGCCGTGGCCTTCCCGCCCACGCGGTAGTAGATGTACCGGTACACGGTGTCGCTGTACTGGTCGTAGAGGCGGCCGAACGCGTCGGCCTCGCCGGCCTGCGCACGCTCGACGAGGTCCATCATGCGTGCGCTGTCGCTGTCGGCGGTGGGACGGCGGACGGCCGTCGTGGCCGCCGTGGACGGGGCGGATGGCGCGGAGGATGCGGTCGAGGCGGCGCGGTTGCTGCGTCTTCCGACCACCGCACCGCGTTCCGCCAGGGCATAGCAAGGGCCGGCAGGTGCGGGTGCAGGGGTGGCGAGCGCGGGTACGGCGTACGCGGTGGGGACGAAGCCGCGCAAGCGGTCGAGGACCGTTGCACGCAGCGTAGCCAGGCCCGAGGCGTCAACCCCGACGTGTGGGTACACGGGACTCCCAGAGGCAGAGCTTCCATCACGAGCAGTTCGAAATCCGTCACCTTTCACAGGGGGTGGCGGGCTCCATCATGCGTTTGAGGAGAATAACGCTTCGTACAGGCGGCACTACACCGAGTTGCTAAAATCACCGGTTGCGTCAGAACTCGTACCGCTCAGTGACTACTTCGGTCGCAGATGGTGACCGGTTATTGATTGAATCGCTTCGTGATCTGTCGCTGCCCGGTACCGGTTGTGGTCGGTCCGCGTGCGGTCGTCGTGAGGAGGGTGGCGGTGGGCCGTGTGGCGCGGGGCTTTCGCGGTCCTCCGGTCCGCAGTCGCGCGAGCGTGCCGCCCCGGGCGTGGCCGGGGCGGGGGCCCGGAGTGGCGAAGGGGGAGTGCGCAGCGCACAAAGGCGCGCGGACGGAGTGTTCGGAGGGGAGCGCGGAGGCGCACAGATGTCCGTGCCGCAGCGGAGGTGCGGAGGTGCCGGGCGTCCCCGGTGCGTACGGATGTACAGGCGCACGAACGCCCGCGCGCACTGCGCGCGGGCGGTGTGGTCGGGCGGGGCGAGTGCCGCAGCGGCGGCGAGTGGGGCCGGCAGGGGGAAGGGGTCAGCGGCGGCGGCGGTGCAGGGCGACGGCGGCGACGGTGCCGCCGGCCAGTGCGCCGACCCCGGCGGCGGCCGGGAGGGCGACCTGGGCGGCCTTGCGGCCGGTGCGGTAGTCGCGCAGCCGCCAGTCGTGGGCACGGGCGTGCTTGCGGAGCTTGGCGTCCGGGTTGATCGCGTAGGGGTGGCCGACGAGCGAGAGCATCGGGATGTCGTTGTGGGAGTCGCTGTACGCGGCGCAGCGCCCGAGGTCGAGGCCCTCGGCCACCGCCAGGGCGCGCACCGCCTCGGCCTTCGCGGGGCCGTGCAGCGGCTCGCCGACCAGACGGCCGGTGTAGACGCCGTCGACGGACTCGGCGACCGTGCCGAGCGCGCCGGTGAGGCCGAGGCGGCGGGCGATGATGGTGGCGGTCTCCACCGGGGCGGCGGTGACCAGCCAGACCTTCTGGCCCGCGTCGAGGTGCGCCTGGGCGAGGGCACGGGTGCCCGGCCAGATGCGGTCGGCCATGTACTCGTCGTAGATCTCCTCGCCGATGGACATCAGCTCGGAGACGCGGTGTCCCTTGACGATGGAGAGCGCGCTGTCGCGGGCGTCCTGCATGTGTTCCGGGTCTTCCACGCCGGCCAGCCGGAACCACGCCTGCTGCCAGGCGAACCGGGTCAGCTCACGGCGCTGGAAGAACTTCCGCTTGTAGAGGCCCCGGCCGAAGTGGAAGAGCGCGGCGCCCTGCATCACGGTGTTGTCGAGGTCGAAGAACGCGGCGGCGCGGGCATCGCCGGCCACCGGGAACGCCGGCTCCTCGGGCGCGCCCGCGTCCGGCTTCGCCGCGAGGAGGGTGTCGCCCCCCGCGTCCAGCGTCGCCTTGCGGGCGGCCTCGGCCGCCGCCTCGCCCGCCAGCACGCTCCGTGCCGTGGCGGGGCGCCTGCGGGGTGTGAGCCATCCAAGAGAGGCCATGCGGCGAGCATAACCATTTCACCGGGCACTTCCCGTCCCACCGGGTACCGCGCGCGTGAACTCTGCGGAACTCCTGGGGGTGCGCGCGCCGGGCCGGCGCCGCGCACGCGTCCGGTCGGTGGCGGACGCGAGGGGGGAGCGGTGCGGAAAGCGGTGGGCGGTGGTGCCGGGGCCGGGCGCGGCGGGCGGAGAATGGGGGGATGAGTGCCCTGCTGCGTCGTACGAAGAAGAAGCCCGCCGAGCGGGTCGTCACGCTCCTCGGCAAGCCCGGCTGCCACCTCTGCGAGGACGCGCGGGCGGTGGTGGACGCGGTGTGCGCGGAGACCGGCTCGGTGGTGGAGGAGAAGGACATCACGCAGGACGAGGCGCTGTACGCGCAGTACTGGGAGCAGATCCCGGTGGTGCTGATCGACGGGGAGCAGCACACCTTCTGGCGGGTCGACCCGAAGCGGCTGCGCGCGGCGCTGGAGGGCTGAGGGCGATCTTGACGGCGCGGCCCGGCCGCGCGGCCGGGCGTCCCGCAGGATCTCCCTCACGGCTTTAGGTGCCTGAGTCAACGGCTTTCGCGTACCATGATGGGCGTTTTGGGTGGTCTCGGGGGCCTGATCGTAAGGAGTGTGTTCGGTTTTGCCCCCTTCGAGCCCGCAACGGGTTGATGCGATCCGTGGTTCCGGGATCGAGCGGCGAATTCGCGTGACCCCGGTCACTTTGACCGGACAAAACGGACACAATCTTTGTGCACGTGTTCACAAAGACATAGCCTGCATTCGACGGGGCGGTCTGGGGACATACGGCCGCCCAGAGCCCCGCTCGTCCCGCAGGAGCACCGTGGCAACTGGCCGAACTCACCGACCGGCGACCCGAAGCCGAGGAATTCCCGAGGCCACGGTCGCCCGACTCCCCCTGTACCTGCGCGCACTCACCGCGCTGTCCGAGCGTTCCGTTCCCACGGTCTCGTCCGAGGAACTCGCCACGGCCGCGGGGGTCAATTCCGCGAAGCTCCGCAAGGACTTCAGCTACCTGGGCTCCTACGGCACCCGGGGTGTCGGCTACGACGTCGAATACCTCGTCTACCAGATCTCCCGGGAGCTCGGCCTCACCCAGGACTGGCCGGTCGCCATCGTCGGCATCGGAAACCTCGGTGCCGCCCTCGCCAACTACGGCGGGTTCGCCTCCCGCGGTTTCCGGGTCGCCGCGCTGATCGACGCGGACCCCGCGATGGCCGGTACGCCGGTCGCCGGGATTCCCGTCCAGCACACCGACGACATGGACCGCATCCTCACCGACAACGGTGTGTCCATCGGCGTGATCACCACCCCGCCCGGCGCTGCCCAGCAGGTCTGCGACCGTCTCGTGGCCGCCGGTGTCACCTCGATCCTCAACTTCGCGCCGACCGTCCTCTCCGTCCCGGAGGGCGTCGACGTGCGCAAGGTGGACCTCTCCATCGAGCTGCAGATCCTCGCCTTCCACGAGCAGCGCAAGGCCGGCGAGGACGGTACGGCGGACGAGACCGACGAGGCCGCGCCGCCGATGCGCGCGACCCCCGTGAACCGGAAGGGACCCGACGGGGACATGCCCGCCGTGATGCCGGCATGAGCCTCCTCGTCGTCGGACTGAGTCACCGCAGCGCCCCCGTCTCCGTGCTGGAGCGGGCCTCGCTCGCCCAGGACGCCCAGGTCAAGCTGTTGCAGGACACCCTCGCCGCGGAGCCCGCGGCCGAGGCCACCGTGCTGGCCACCTGCAACCGCATCGAGCTCTACGCCGACGTGGACAAGTTCCACGCGGGCGTCGCCGAGCTCTCGACGCTGCTCGCCCAGCACAGCGAGGTCGGGCTGGACGAGCTCACCCCCCATCTCTACGTGCACTACGAGGACCGCGCCGTCCACCACCTCCTGTCGGTGGCCTGCGGGCTCGACTCGATGGTCGTGGGCGAGGGCCAGATCCTCGGCCAGATCAAGGACGCGCTCGCCCTGGGGCAGGAGCTCCACACGGCCGGCCGGCTGCTGAACGACCTCTTCCAGCAGGCGCTGCGGGTCGGCAAGCGCGCCCACAGCGAGACCGGGATCGACCGTGCGGGACAGTCGCTGGTCACCTTCGGCCTGGAGCAGCTCGCCGCCGGGCAGAACGTCGACGCCTGGGCCCGCGGCAAGCGCGCCCTGGTCATCGGCGCCGGTTCGATGTCCTCGCTGGCTGCCGCGACGCTGGCCCGTACCGGGGTCGGCGAGATCGTCGTCGCCAACCGGACCCGCGCCCGCGCCGACCGTCTCGTGGAGATCCTCAGCCAGGCGTCGGGCCCGGAACTGCGCGCCCGTGCCGTGGAGATGAGCACCGTCACGGACGAGCTGACACGTGCCGACATCGTGGTGTCCTGCACCGGATCGACCGGTCTCGTGCTGACCGCCGAGGAGATCGCGAAGGCCGTCGGCGCGGAGTACGACGCCGCGGCCGTCCCGTCACCGAAGGCCGCGCCCGGCACGCCCGTGGACGCGCCGGACCAGCACGCCGCCTGGGTGGAGAACGGTTCCCCCGCCCCGGAGGGCAACGGCGCCACGGGTACGGGGCCGGGCACGGGCGCGCGGGCGACCGCGCAGCGCCGGGTCATCCCCGCGCAGAACAACGGACCCGTGCGGCTCGCCGTCCTCGACCTCGCGATGCCGAGGGACGTGGACGGCGGGGCGCACCGCATCGACGGCGTACGCCTGGTCGACATCGAGACGCTCGCCGACGCGTCCGCGGACGCCCCGATGGCCGCCGACGTCGACCGGGTGCGGGGCATCGTCTCCGCCGAGGTGGCCGCGTTCGGCGCGGCCCAGCGCGCCGCGCACATCACCCCGACCGTCGTCGCCCTGCGCACGATGGCCGCCGACGTGGTGGCGGGCGAGATCGCCCGGCTCGACGGACGGCTTCCCGACCTCGACGAGAAGACGCGCGCCGAGATCACGCAGACCGTGCGCCGCGTCGTCGACAAGCTCCTGCACGCGCCGACCGTGCGGGTCAAGCAGCTGGCCAGCGAGCCCGGCGGCGCCGGGTACGCGGACGCGCTGCGAGAACTCTTCGACCTCGACCCGCAGACGGTGGCCGCCGTCTCCCGGGCAGACCTGAACGACCCGAATAGAGGGCGGTCATGACCGACAGCTCACCCCAGGGTGGGGCCAACCACACGCCGCTGCGGCTCGGCACCCGGCGCAGCAAACTCGCCATGGCCCAGTCGGGCCTGATCGCCGAAGCGGTCAGCGAGGTGACCGGGCGCGCCGTCGAGCTCGTCGAGATCACCACGTACGGCGACGTCTCGCGCGAGGACCTGGCGCAGATCGGCGGCACCGGAGTGTTCGTCGCCGCGCTGCGCGAGGCGCTGCTGCGGGGCGAGGTGGACTTCGCGGTCCACAGCCTCAAGGACCTGCCCACCGCGCAGCCCGAAGGCCTGGTGCTGGCCGCCGTGCCGGTCCGTGAGGACCCGCGCGACGTGCTGGTGGCACGCGACGGGCTGACCTTCGAGGAGCTTCCGGCCGGTGCCCGGGTGGGTACGGGTTCGCCGCGCCGCATGGCGCAGCTGAACGCGTACGCCCGGTCGCACGGCCTCTCCATAGAAACCGTGCCGATCCGCGGCAACGTGGATACGCGCATAGGCTTCGTACGCGACGGAGAGCTGGACGCGGTGGTTCTCGCCGCTGCCGGTCTCAGCCGTCTCGGCCGGACGGACGAGGTGACCGACTTCCTGTCGCCCGACACCGTCCTGCCCGCTCCCGGTCAGGGAGCACTGGCGATCGAGTGCGCCGCCACGAGCGCCGGCCTCGCCGCCGCGCTCGCGGAGCTCGACGACCCGTACACCCGGGTCGCCGTCACCGCCGAGCGTTCCCTGCTCGCCGCCCTGGAGGCCGGCTGCTCCGCACCCGTGGGTGCGCTGGCCGACCTCCTGGTCGACGGTCAGGCTGTCAACGAACTGCGCCTGCGCGGTGTCGTCGGTTCCACCGACGGCTCGTCCCTGGTGCAGCTGTCCACTACCGGTCCCGTTCCCACGTCGCACGACGACGCGGCGGCCCTCGGCCGCGAACTCGCGTCGGAGATGCTCGCCAAGGGTGCGGCCGGTCTTATGGGGGAGCGAGTACTTTGAGCCCCACCGGCCCCGCCGTGTCCGACTTTCCGCTGCTGTCCGCACAGGGACACGTCACCTTCCTCGGCGCCGGCCCCGGCGACCCGGGTCTGCTGACGCTGCGCGCCGTCGAGGCGCTTGCGAGCGCGGACGTTCTTGTCGCAGAGCCCGAGGTACTCGACGTCGTGCGCACTCATGCGCGGGCAGGCGTGAGCACCCCTGAGCTGACCGTCGTTGACGTCACGTCAACAGCCGCCGGAGTGCCCGTTCTCAGGGACGCGGCCAATATTGTCATGGAGGCCGCGAAGGGTGGCAGGCGGGTCGTCCGTGCTGTCGCCGGCGACCCGGGTCTGGACGGTGGCGCGGGGGCGGAGATGCTCGCGTGCGCCGCCGCCGGGGTGCCGTTCGAGGTCGTCCCGGGTGTCGCGAACGTCGTCGGCGTACCCGCGTACGCCGGTGTGCCGCTGCGTGACGCGCAGGGTACGGACGTGCGCTTCGTGGACGCCCGTACCGCGTCCGACCGCTGCTGGAGCGAGGTCGGCGCCAGCGACGCGACCGCCGTCGTCTCGACCACCCTGGACGCCGTCGCGGCGGCCGCGGGTGAGCTGGTCTCGGCGGGCCGCAAGCCCGACACCCCGCTGACCGTCACGGTCGCCGGCACCACCACCCGTCAGCGGACGTGGACGGCGACGCTGGGCACCATCGCGCAGCTCTTCAAGCAGACGAAGGTGCTCCCCTCGCCGGACGGGCACCAGCCGGTCATAGCCGTGGTCGGGGACCGCACCTCGGCCGCCCAGCGCGACCAGCTCGCGTGGTTCGAGTCCAAGCAGCTCTTCGGCTGGAAGGTGCTCGTCCCGCGCACGAAGGAGCAAGCGGCTTCCCTCTCCGACCAGCTGCGTTCCTACGGCGCGGTGCCGCACGAGGTGCCGACGATCGCCGTCGAGCCGCCGCGTACGCCCCAGCAGATGGAGCGCGCGGTCAAGGGCCTGGTCACCGGCCGGTACGAGTGGATCGCCTTCACCTCGGTGAACGCGGTGAAGGCCGTACGGGAGAAGTTCGAGGAGTACGGGCTCGACGCCCGCGCCTTCGCCGGGATCAAGGTCGCGGCCGTCGGTGAGCAGACCGCCGCCTCGCTGGTCGACTTCGGTGTGAAGCCGGATCTGGTGCCGTCGGGCGAGCAGTCCGCGGCCGGGCTGCTCGAGGACTGGCCGCCGTACGACCCGGTCTTCGACCCGATCGACCGCGTCTTCCTGCCGCGCGCCGACATCGCCACCGAGACCCTGGTGGCGGGCCTGATCGACCTGGGCTGGGAGGTGGACGACGTCACCGCGTACCGCACGGTCCGCGCGTCGCCGCCGCCGGCGGACACCCGGGAGGCGATCAAGGGCGGCGGTTTTGACGCGGTGCTCTTCACCTCGTCCTCGACCGTCCGCAACCTCGTCGGCATCGCGGGCAAGCCGCACAACGTGACGGTCATCGCCTGCATCGGCCCGGCCACCGCGAAGACCGCCGAGGAGCACGGCCTGCGGGTCGACGTCCTCGCGCCGGAGCCCTCGGTGCACAAGCTGGCCGAGGCGCTGGCGGAGTTCGGCGCGCGGCGCCGGGACGCGGCCAAGGAGGCCGGCGACCCGGTGACCCGCCCGAGCGAGCGGCGCCCTGGTGCGCGGCGGAGGCGTACGACGACCTGACCGGTCGGAGCGGAGTGTCAAGGGCCCGGCGGCTTCCTGGTGGAGCCGCCGGGCCCTTTTTCGCGCCGTCGTGGGGGCCGGGTTTTCCGGCGGGGGTGTCGGTAAGAGACCGATGTGGGCGGGTCTATGGTCAAAGGATGACTGCGTACGGAAACTTCCCCGGCTCCCGCCCCCGGCGGCTGCGGACGACCCCGGCGATGCGACGGATGGTCGCCGAGACCCGTCTCCATCCCGCGAACCTGATCCTGCCCGCGTTCGTCCGCGAGGGCATCGACGCCCCGGTCGAGATCTCGGCGATGCCGGGCGTACGGCAGCACACCCTGGACTCCCTGCGGAAGGCCGCCGCGGACGCGGTGGCCTCCGGGGTTTCCGGGATCATGCTCTTCGGCGTCCCGGCCGACGAGAAGAAGGACGCCCGGGGCACGGCGGGGACGGACCCGGACGGCATTCTCCAGCAGGGTCTGCGCGCGGTGCGCGCGGAGGTCGGTGACGACCTCGTCGTCATGTCGGACCTCTGCCTGGACGAGTACACCGACCACGGCCACTGCGGGGTGCTGACCGAGGACGGCCGCGTCGACAACGACGCCACCCTGGAGCGGTACGCGGAGATGGCCCAGGTCCAGGCCGACGCGGGTGCCCACACGGTCGGCCCCAGCGGCATGATGGACGGCCAGATCGGCGTGATCCGGGACGCCCTGGACCAGACCGGCTACGAGGACGTCTCGATCCTCGCGTACACCGCGAAGTACTCCTCCGCCTTCTACGGCCCCTTCCGGGAGGCCGTCGGCTCCTCGCTCAAGGGCGACCGCAAGACCTACCAGCAGGACCCGGCGAACATCCGCGAGTCCCTGCGCGAGCTGGCGCTCGACCTCGAAGAGGGCGCCGACATGGTCATGGTCAAGCCGGCCGGACCGTACCTGGACATCCTCGCCAAGGTCGCGGACCAGGTGAACGTGCCGGTCGCGGCGTACCAGATCAGCGGCGAGTACGCGATGATCGAGGCCGCCGCCGAGAAGGGCTGGATCAACCGCGACGCGGCGATCATGGAGAGCCTGACCGGCATCCGGCGCGCGGGTGCCCACATGATCCTCACCTACTGGGCGACCGAGGTCGCGCAGCGGCTGGGCGGGCGTGCGGCGTAGCTCTGCGTAGCTCGACCGGCTCGACCCGCGCGGCCCGCTCGACGCGAGGGTGCGCTGGGCACCGGGGCCATGGCATCACGGTATTTGCCGCCCCGGACGGTGGCACGATGCACCGGTGAAACCTTTCTCCTGCTCCGCCATCGGCCCCGGTCACGTGGGCCGGCACCGCTCTCCGGACCCCGTGCCGGCCGAGCCCGGGCGGTGGCCGAAGCTGGCGGCCGCGCTCGCGGTGGTCAACCGCGACGTGCGGGCGACCCTGCCGGACCAGGACCCGCTGGTGCTGATGTGCGTCCCCTCGTGCGAGCCGCCGACCCCGACGTCCGTCGGTGGGGACCAGATCTACGTGGCGCTGCCGGACGGCCGGTGGCACGGCAACCCGGTCAACGCACGCGACCTGGAGGCGGGCGATCCGCTGGAGCCGGACGACGCGGAGACGGTCCTCTCCGTGGTCGCGGAGGCGGCGCAGGAAACCCTCATGGAACTGCTGTGGCAGGCATGGCCCGTCTGCCCCGCGCACAGGACCGGCACGCACCTCCTGCTGCCGAGGACCGACGACGGGTACCCGAGCGGGGCGGACCCGCAGGGCCCACCGGTGTGGTGGTGCGGCGGCGGGCCGGGCGGCGTGCGCCATGCCGTGTCCCTGGTGGGCGAGTGGGGTGCCGCGCCCTCCCCGTGACCCGCGCGTTCGCAGTCTCCCCGTCGGGGAGTGCCGGCCCGGAAACTCTGCATGGGTGTGTTCATCCCGGTTCGTGCTCGTCCACTCGCCAGGCTACGGACATGCTGGTACGGAAGACGAACGAACGCGCACGGGGCAAGCGGGGAGGCCGTTGGGAGAACCGTCGCAGGATCATCAACGGAATCTTGTACCGGAACCGGACGGGAGCGCCGTGGCGCGATCCACCTGCGCGTTTCGGCAAGTGGAAAACCGCATACGAGCGACACAGACGCTGGTCGGAGGAGTCGCCAGAATCGTGACGACCACGTGACTGGCCGAGTGGGCACACCCCCTCGCCGAAAGGTTGCTTGCCGAGCCGCTGCCACGCCGATGGGCACACTGCCAAGGGGTGCCGGTGGGGGCTGTCCCCGCAGGGTGGCCGGTCCGGGGTCAGGACCAGGCGATCTCGCCGTGGCGGGAGACGAACCGTCCGGTGGCGGCGCCGGGCTTCTCGGTGGCCAGGGCGACGATCGCGTCCGTGCCCTCGGTAACGGACTGAGTGCCGCTGTGGCCGTTGAGGTCGGTCGCGGTGTAGCCGGGGTCGGCGGCGTTGACGCGAATGCCCGGGAGCCCCTTGGCGTACTGCGTGGTCAACATCGTGAGCGCTGCCTTCGAGGCGGTGTAGAGCGGCGCGACGACGTGCGACTCGGGTCGGTCCGGGTCGTGCGTGAAGGCGAGGGAACCCATACCGCTGCTGACGTTGACGATCGCGGGGTCGTCCGAGCGGCGCAGCAGCGGCAGGAACGCGGTGGTGGTCCGGACCACGCCGATGACGTTGACGTCGAGGACCGCGCGGGCGTCGGCGGCGGTGAGTCCACTGGGATCGCCCATCGGGCCGGGGACCCCGGCGTTGTTGATCAGGACGTCGATCCGGCCCTCGTGGTCGGCGACGTTCTGGGCCGCGGCGGCCACCGACGCGTCGTCGGTCACGTCGATCGGGACGTAGCGTGCGCCGAGCGCGGCGGCGGCCTCTTCGCCCTGCTCCCGGTCGCGGGCTCCGACGAGCACGGTGTGCCCGCACTCGATCAGGCGGCGGGCGGTCTCGCGGCCGAGGCCCTTGTTGGCTCCGGTGATGAAGGTGATGGTCATGCGTTCCATGCTGGTCCGGACGGGCCGAGCGCGCCAGGGACGCCTCGACGGTAGGACCACCGGTACCACCCTCGCGGCCCGAGGGCGGGACGGGAGTGCGCGAGGATGGAGATCATGGCGACGATTCCGGGAACCACGTTGGGCGCGATGATCCGTACGTGGCGGGACCGGCTCCCCCCGTCGGCCGCCGGGCTGACGGGGGCCCGCGGTCGCCGGGCGGCCGGGTTGCGGCGCGAAGAGCTGGCCGACCTGGCGGGGGTGTCGGTCGACTACGTCGTACGCCTCGAACAAGGACGGGCCACGACACCCTCGGCGTCGGTGGTCGCGTCCCTGGCGCGCGCTCTGCAACTGTCCACCACGGAGCGGGACCACGCGTACCGGCTGGCCGGGCTCGTGCCACCGGTGGACGGTACGATCTCCGACCACATCCCGCCCGGCGTGCTGCGGGTGCTGGCCCGCCTCGGGGACGTGGCGGTCGCCGTGTTCGCGGCGGACTGGCAACTGGTGTGGTGGAACCGCGGGTGGGGCGCCCTGCTCGGAGACCCCTCCGGCGCGGAGCCGCGGTTGCGTAATTTCGCCCGCGACAGGTTCCCGGTGGGCGCCGGCCCCGCTCACCTCGCGCGGTGGCCGGTGAGCGAGGCCGACCACGACGCCACCGATGCCGCCGTCGTCTCCGACCTGCGCCGCGCCACCGGCCGCTTCCCCCGGGACAGCCGTCTGGCCGCGACGATCCGCGATCTCCACGCGGGCAACAACAGGTTCGCCGAGCTGTGGGAGACCGGAGGGGTGGCCGCGCACCGCGAGGACCACAAGACGATCCACCACCCGGCAGTTGGCCCGGTCACGGTGGACTGCGACGTCCTGACCGACGGCGACTCCGAACTCAAGATCGTCATCATGACCGCCCCGCCCGGCAGCGAGGACGAGACCAAGCTCCGGCTCACAGCCGTCGCGGGCGCACCGGCCGTCCCGTACACCTGATCCGACCGCTCCTGATCCGCCCGTTCCTCGTCCGACCGCTCCTCCCGCCTCCGCTCAGTCGGCCTGCCGGGTCTCCCACCCCGCGAGAATGCGGGTTGCCTCGTGGCCGAGGTGCGGGTCGGTGGACATCCGGCGGAGCACCTCGGCCCGGCCCTCGCTCGGACCGGCTTCGCTGAGGGCCGCCAGGGCGTTGTCCCGTACGAGGGGGTCCGGATCGCCCAGGACGGCCTCGGCGAGCGCCGCGTGGACGACGGAGTCGTCGGCGTACGAGCTCAGCGCCATCACCGCGTACTGCCTGACCAGGTCCTCGTCCGTGTGTTCCACGGCGGACACCAGCACGGCGCCCGCGAGACGCCAGGTCTCGGGGTCGGACGGCGGCCAGAGCCGCAGCGACTTCGTCGCCTCGACGCGCGCGAGGTCGAACGCCTCGATGTCGGCGACGACCTCGATGAGGAACGACAGGACGCCCGGATGGTCCGGCTCGGTGGAGAGGATGGCGCCGAGGTCGTAGACGATCTCGCGCCTGCGGTCGCTCTCCTGGGGCAGCGTTCCGTACTCCGCGATCAGCTTTTCCGTCCGGTTCATGGGTTATGCGTTTCCCCGGACGCGATGTTCCACGCATCAAGCCATTTCCCGGGCCGCCCGCGTCCGGCGCCGGACGCGGTGTCGTACCGGTATCGCGGTCCGCTCAGGGAGGTGGGAGCGCGGCCCATCGGGACGTACGGGTGTGTACGCGTTCGGGGCCCTGGGGGGTACGGGGCATGCAACTCCCGACTTCGCAGGCCGAGTTCGGGGTGTGGCCGCCTCGCTCCGGGAGGCGGCCCCGGGGCGCCTCCCCGTGAGGTCGCCGATGTGTCGCCGGTGTCCGGAAAGCGATCACTCGTTGGCGGGACTCCGGCATGGGAGGGCCTGAGCGTGGCGAGTGTCCTCCCGGCCGTTCACCACCGGGCGGCGCACCACCGAAGAAGGAACCGACGATGAGCTTCATTCAGACCGGCAAGATCGAGTTGAAGTCCGACAACGCGATCGAGACCAGCGGCGGCAACACCTCGACCTTCACGCGCGTCACCTTCCCCACCCCCTTCCCGCCGGGTGCCGAGGTCGTCGTCCTTCCGTTGACCCAGACGTTCAACGGGCCCGAAACGCCGGGCATCCGCATTCACGAGGTGACCACGACGGGCTTCCTCATCCGCCTGAACGAGATCTACGCCGGGGCCACCAAGAGCGACGGCAAGCACACCACCGAGACGATCGGCTGGCTGGCCGCGACCGTCTGAGGCCGCAGACGGGCGCACACCTGCGGTGGGTGGCGCGGCCCGGCTTCTCCCCTCGTGGAAGCCGGACCGCGCGTCCAGGGCGGCCGGTCCCGGCCCGGCAGTGTGGGTTGCCGGGTGGCCGGCCGGTCAGCGGCGACCGTTCAGGACCGGCCGGTCAGTCCCACCAGAAGGACCAGGACTCGCGGTTCAGCACGGACTTCTCCGCGTAGGCGTCGAGTTCGTACGGCGGGTTCTGGTCGATGGTGTCCGGACAGAAGGCGTAGTGCTCGGCGGCGAGTGCGCGGGCGTCCGCGACCGTGGTCGGCGGGCGGCCGACCGACACCGTCAGGGTGTCGAAGCCCAGCACGACGACCCGGATGTCGAACCGGTCCTCCCAGGAGCGGAGCACCGCACAGAGGCGGGCGACATCGTTCTCGTGGTTGACCGGACCCGTCCAGCCGATGACGGCCGGGATGTCCGCGCTGCGCCGGGCGGGTACGAGAGCGGGGCGCAGGCCGGTTCCGTCGTCGTCGTCCCCAAGGGCACTGCTGAGCATGTCGGCCAGTTCCGCGGCCAGTTGGTCGGGATCGTCGGGGCCGGGAGTGGTGGGGGCCGGGGTGAGGCCGGGCCACTCGGGGGCGTCCTCGGAAGCGCCGGTCACGCTGGATTCCGGTATGCCGTCACCGGCTTCCTCCGAGGCGTAGGGCTCCCCGTAGCCGAAGAGCACCTCTTCCGCGTCGTGGTCACCCGGATACGAGACGTGCCCGGGGTCGAGGGACCAGGCGCTCGGCGGCTCGCGGCGGGGTCCCTCGTCGATCAGCACGGGCAGCAGTCCGACCGGCCGCCCGGTGGCGCGCAGCGCCGCGAAGGCCCCGGGGGTCGCCACCGACTCCCCGTACCAGAACAGGGGTTCGTGCCAGGGGCCGTCGACGGTGGTGTCCACGAGGGAACCGGACGGCAGATCCAGCCCGTGGGAGTCGAGGGACGGAAGAGGGTTCGGAAGCGTCGCCATGCCGGAGACCATAAGGGGAGCCACTGACAACGCCACGGGCAACGCCACAGGCAAGGGCAGGGGCAATGCCAGGGGCAGGTGGACCGTGCGACCGGAAGTACTCGAACACCCCATGTACGCGCCCGGGTTCGCGCGAGAATCGACGTAGGGGCATCCGTGGAGCCCCCGCCACCGAAGAGGAGACATGGCCCCTCAATCGAAACGACCCGAGCGATCCGAGCGGTACAGCCCCAACAGTCAGGCCGGCCAGACCAAGCGCACCAAGACGTCGCGCCTCCCCGACGGCCGTCTGCTCATCGCGGACATCGATCTGGAGCTTCCCCCCGGCCGGAGCCCGCTCCAACGGGCCCTGCGCACAGCGGACATCAACCTCCCGCCCACCCGCTCCAGAACCGGCGGCCCGGCGAGAGGGAGCGGGGCAGCCGTGGACGGAGTGGCCAAGGACGGGTCATCCGTGGCCGGGTCGTCCGTGGACGGTGAAGCTGCCGGGCGGTGAAGCCGACGGTCGGTGAAGCCGCCGGGCTGTCAACAGGGGTGCCCGCGCGCCCCGTTCAGTCCGCCTTCGGCGTCGTCGCGTACGTGAACGGGCCGACGACGCCCGCGCTGTGGTAGGCCGCAGCCTGGAGGGCGGTGGTGATCCGTTGTCGCGGTTTCAGGTCGAGTGCGGCGGTGGCGTGGAGCGCGCCGAGGGCGATCTCGTCCCCGCAGCCGACCGCCGCGTACTGGTCCGAGGGCTCGCCGACCTGGTAGTCCGAGTGGATCGTGTAGAGCCGTCCAGCTATGCCGACGAGGAACGTACCGGCTTGCTCCTGCTCCGAGTCCTTGCGCGCCCAGCCGCCGTCCTTGAGGCAGGAACGCAGCGCGTCGATGAACTTGGTGACCATGAACCGGTCCAGATCGCCGCTCGGATGCGGCACTTCGAACGCGTACCGCAGGAGCTGACCCATGCGGAACGACGTGGTGAACCCCATGACATAGGGGCCGTTGCGGAACACCTTGAGGTCCCGGCGCACGGTGATCGAGAGGCCGGCGACGCCTGCCGAGTCGCCGCCGAGGTGGACACGGTTCTTGTGGACGAGCCCGACGATCACGGTCATACGAAGGCAACCTCACGAGGGAGTCGGAGTCGTGCGGGGCGTCCGGGGAGGTGGAGCACGGCGCAGTGTCAGGAGATGCTTCCCGGGGGAAGCGGCGGCGAATCGCGAGCGGTGGCGCACAAGGGGGCGCACGAGGGGCGAGGAGTGGCTGGGCAGCCCGGGGGCCAGCCCAGGAACAGCCCTGAAGAGCACAGAACAGCCCCGGTGCAGCCCCGGTGCGGTGCAGCCCAGGGGTGGGGGCGGGGCACCGAAACCGATCGTTGTTCGGCTTGTCATACCGTCTGACTCGCGTCAGGTGAAGGTGGTACGCCGTTGCAGGGAGGGCAGGGCGCGCCACTCAGGGGCCCGCTGCCGCAGGCGTGTACGACAGGGCTCATGACTCAGGTCTCTGCACGGAGATCACTACGCACGCGGAAGGGGGCGCGGACGGGTCTCGTGGTCCTCGGGTTCGCGCTCTGCCTGTCCGTACTGACCGCACCCGGTGCCGCAGCGCAGTCGGGCCGACGGCAACGGGAACAGGAGTGACTGCAACGGAGGCAACGGGAACGAGGGCAACGGAAACGGCAACAACGGGAACAGGAGTGACTGCAACGGAGGCAACGGGAACGAGGGCAACGGAAACGGCAACAACGGGAACGTCAACGACGACGAGGACGACGTCACCAACAACGGGAACCACGACAACATCGTCACCGGCTCCGGCCAGAACTGCTCGGTGACGAACACCGGCACACCACTGATCTCCATCCTCTCGCCGTCCACGGTCAACTGCGTCAACGCCCCGAAGGGCGCCACCGGCTGACTCGACCGGACCCGACCGGACCCCGCAGGACCCCGCAGGACCCGAAGACCTCCGTGTGCGGCGGTGAGGCCCAGAAGCCCCCACCGCGCCGGAGGTCTTCGGGTGCTCCGTACCTCCGCTCCCCTCTTCCACCCGCGAGGCCACCGATGCGCAAGCTCATCCTTTCTCTCTCCGTCTCCATCGACGGCTTCTTCGAGGGGCCGAACCACGACATCGGCTGGTCCCTCGTCGACGACGAGCTGCACCAGCACTTCAACGACGAGCTCGGGAAGATGGGCGCGTTCATCCATGGGCGGGTGACGTACGAGCTGATGGCCGAGTTCTGGCCCACGGCGGACGCCGATCCGGCGAACGCGGGGCCGGTGGCCGAATTCGCCGCCATCTGGCGGGACATGCCGAAGTACGTCTACTCCCGCACTCTCGCCGAGGCCGAGTGGGGCACCCTCGTGCGCGAGGTCGATCCCGAGGCGATCCGCGCGCTGAAGGCCGAACCGGGCGGTGACGTGGTGGTCGGCGGGCCGATGCTCGCGGACGCGTTCCGGCGGCACGGACTCATCGACGAGTACCGGATCTACGTGCACCCGGTACTCATCGGCCGCGGCACCCCGCTCTTCCGCTCCACCGACACCCGCACCAGCCTGCGCCTCCTGGAGACCCGGCGGTTCGGCAACGGCGTGGTGCTGCTGCGGTACGAAGTCGCCGAGCCGACCGGGCCCGCGCAGTAGCCGAAGGCTCGGGGCGGGCCGTACCCCCGCTGCGATGCGAACAGGGTCAGTTGGGCTCGGAGAAGAGGCCGTTGAGCTCCGGGAAGCTCATGCCTTCGGAGAGGCCGTCGTAACCACCGGTCCCGTAGAGCTCCTGAGCGGAGCGGCGGGCTGCGGCGTACGCGACCTGCGCCACGCCCGGTCCGAGACTGACGCGGGCCACGCCGAGGGCGCCGAGCTCGGCGACGGTCGGGGCGCCGGGGCCGGCCATGACGTTCAGCGGTACGGAGATGCCGTCGGCCAGCTCCGCGACGGTGGCGGAGTCGGTGGTGCCGGGGACGAAGATGCCGTCCGCGCCCGCATCGATGTACAGGTGCGCCCGAGCCAGCGTCTCCTTCAGCCGGGTGTCCGGGTCACCGAGCCCCAGGAGGTAGGTGTCGACGCGGGCGTTGAGGAAGAGTCCCGCCCCTGCCCGGTCCGCGGTCTGCCGGGCCACCGCCAGGCGCGCGGCGAGTTCCGCCGGGGGCCGGGTGCCGTCCTCGATGTTGACGCCGACGGCGCCGGCCGCGAGCACCCCGGTCACCGTCTCGGCGATGCCGGCGGCATCCGTCCCGTACCCGCCCTCGATGTCCGCGGTGACCGGTACCGCGACGGCAGCGACGATCCGGCCGACCAGTTCGAGCGCCCTCTCGCGGGTGAGGACCTCGCCGTCCGGGGCGCCCAGGGACCAGGCGGCACCCGCACTGGTCGTGGCGATCGCGGGGGCGCCGGCGGCCTCGATGAGGCGGGCACTCGCGACGTCCCAGGCATTGGCGAGAGCCAGGGGTGCGGATGCGGTGTGCAGGGAGCGGAAGAGGCGGGCGGTGTCCGGCTGTGTGAGGGGCATGGACGCAGTCAACATCGGCTGCCGCCTCCGTGCTGGCGAAATTCCGACAGGAACAGCGGCTTCGGCCGCCGTGTGATCACACGCACCGACCGCCGCTCCTTTCGGCCGGACAACAACGCAGGTCCGCAGCGCTACACGGTGATCCAATAGCGCCGCACGGGTCCGTGTTGGGTCTCCCTGACCCCTTCGAGGACGCCACCGTGGTGCTCGATCGTCCTGGCGGAGTGGAGGTTGTCGACCTCGCAGACGATCAGTACTCGGCGCAGGCCGAGCGGCCGTGCCTCGGCGAGTATCCGGCCCAGTGCCCAGGTCGCCAGCCCGCGCCGACGGGACGACGGCCGGATGCCGTAACCGATGTGGCCGAAGTGCGGCACGTGTTCGTTGGGCCCGTGCCGGAGCGCGATCCCGCCGTGCACCCGGTCACCCTCGACGATCCACCGGTACGTACAACCCCGGCCACTCCGCACCGCCTCCCGGCCCGACGCGTCGGCCAGCAGCGCCACCCAGGCGCGGAAGCCGTCCGGCGAGTCGACGTCGTCGGACGGCCCCAGCCCGAAGCCGTCCTCGTGGAGACCGGGGCCCCACTCGTCACGCGCTTCGAGCCAGGCGGAGTGCAGGCGCGTGGTCGGCGCGATCAGTTCGGGCATGCCGCGACGATACCGATCCGGACCGGCGCGAACATCGACTGCACCTCTCTGCGCGGTGGCTACGCACTACTTCGCCGCAGCGGCAGCGGCAGCGACCTGCGGGTCTCGTCGCAGTCCTGGAGCGAGGGCCACGGTCACGGCGAGGGAAGCGGCCGCCATGGTCGTCATGGCAGCTCCGGGTGGGACGAGCTCGGCCAGGGTGCCCGCGCAGAGGGCGCCGACGCCCTGCAGGGTGAGCATTCCGGAGGAGTGCAGTCCCAGTGCCTGGCCGCTCAGTTCGTCGGGGGTCAACCGCATCAGGCGCTCCTGGAGGAGAAGGCTCGCTGCGAACCCCACGGATGCCAGGGCGACCGCGACCAGAGCGACCGAGAGCCCCGGGTCCAGGAAGAACAGCAGGTAGGGGGCGGCAAGGAGAAGCCGGAGAGGTGCGCCGAGGCGCTCCCGCCACCGGGGCGGAAGGAAACGTCCCGCGAGAACGTCGCCCACCAGCATGCCGAGAGCCGCGCAGGCGAAGAAGAGGCCCGCGTGGTCGGGGGCGTACGGAACGAAGAGGGACTCGCACCCGACGATCAGGCCGTTCGGTACCCAGAGAGCCAGGTAGACGGTGCGGCGTGGCGCTGAGCCCCAGAGGAGGACGTTGACGCGCCAGGTGGCGGCGATCGAAGGACGTCCGGTGGCGCGCGGGCTCCGGTCGGTGAGGCCGAGGCGGGTCACGGTGGCGGCGGCCACGTACAGCAAAGCGCCCACGAGCAGGGCGCCACGCGGTGAGAGCAGCGTGATGAGGAGGCCACCGAGGGCGTAACCACCTATCTGCAGGGCGCCGACGGCCATATTGAGCACCGAACGCCCCAGCAGATAACCGCCCGTGGGGAGGATCTCGTTGAGCAGCCCGAAGCGGACCCCGCCCCCTGTCGAGGAGATCAGTCCTACGGTGGCAAGGAGGACGAAAATCGCCCACATGGGCATGCCGGGGATCGCCTGGATGACGGAGGTTACCGCGAACACCAGGGCGATAGTTGTCATGGCGGCGCGCGGGCGAAGCCGGTCGGAGGCCGACAACAGGGTTGTCGCGCCCACCACTTGGGCGAGGGAGGGCCCGAACATCGCCAGAGCGGAGAGCAGGGGCGATCCGGTGGCGGAGTGGACCAGAGTGCCAAGAGCCAGCCCGCTCACCGTGGAGGCGGCCACGGACAGAGCAGCGCCGGCGAAGAGCGGAGTGAACTCCGGAGTGCGGAAGACGTCACGGTAGGTACGCATGAGGGGGAGTGTCCGAGGGGCGGCCGTGCCGTTGTTAATGTTTCGAGCGGAGGCAAAACGATGGGGCTCTGGCTGCTCGACACGGACACTCTGGCTCGCAGCCGCTTCGTGATCTCGCCCCTGGCCGAGACCTTCGCCTCCCTGGTCGACCTGGAGGGAGCGGTCGCTCACCACCCCGCCGAGCGGAAGTGGCTGGACACCCATCTGGCCTCGTATCGCGCACAGTTGAAACGCGATCCCGTCGCGGCCGCAGTGGTCCGGGCAGGCTGCCGCCGCAGCTGGATCGCCGACTTCCTCACCCCCACCCCGGTGGCACATACGACCCCGGACATCGATGAGGAACTCCACCGCATCCGCACCACTCACCCGGAGACCGCCCGCGCGGACCTGGCGGCGTCGCTGGGCGGCGCACCCCTCCCGCATCACCTGTGCCGGGACGACCTGGCGGAACGCTCGGCCGTCCTGCTGGAGTGGGTGTGGACCCGAACCGTCCTCCCGTACTGGGAGCGTCGGCGTCGCACGCTGGAAGCCGATGTCGTCTCCCGTACCCGGCAGTTGACCGAAGGCGGCTGGGCGGCGACCCTCGACCAACTACGCCCCCGGACACGCTGGCTGGGCGACGGCACGCTGCAGATCAACGCGCACGACCACCCGCCACGGGACATCTCCGGGGGACAGCTCCTCTTCGTCCCCGTCACCCCTCGCAACGGCTGGGTCGCATGGGAAGCTCCCCATCGTTACGCCGTGGTGTACCCGTGTTCCGGTGTGCTGACCGGAGAGGAGTACCGGCCGACTCCCCACGCGCTGGGCGCGCTGCTCGGCCCCCAGCGCGCCAGGACCCTCACCCTGGTGGGCACCCCGATGAGTACCACCCAACTGGTGGCGCTGACCGGACTGGCACTGGGGTCCGTGGGAAGACACCTCAAGGTGCTGCTGGACGCGGGACTCGTCCGGCGAAGACGCGCGGGACGGTCGGTGCTGTACTACCGCACCGCAGCGGGAGACCAGCTGATCGAGGCCGCACGTCATGGTCGCCCGGGAGGTCCGGCCGGGGAATGAAGCGCGCGGCGCGACTGCGTCCCGGGCGACGGTCCGTACGTCCCGGACGACGCCCTGTACCCCGTGCGTGCCTACGAGGCCGCGTACACGGCGAAGGCGCTCCAGGTTCCGGTGCTGACCGTGAGGATGGGGCCCTCGGGGTTCTTGGAGTCGCGGATGTGGATGGCGGCGGGGTGGGAGGAGACCTCGACGCACTGGCCGCCTTCATCGCCGCTGTGGCTGGACTTCTGCCAGCTGTGGGCGACTTCGACGCACTGGCCGCCTTCGCTGCCGCTGTAGCTCGACTTGAGCCAGTGCAGTTCGGTGTTCATTGCTCTCCCAGCATGCGTTCCAACAGGCGCATGGTCTGCTCAGGGCTGAGCGCCTGAGCTCGCAGCATCGCATACTTCTGGGTCAGGATGCTGACGTCGGCAGGGTTGGAAACCAGGTGACTGCCACGCTGGGTTTCGGAGTACGCCACATGCTGGTGATCCGGGGTCTCCAGCAGAGTAAAGGGCCCATCTAGGCCCGCGTGGTTTGTGCTGTCAAAGGGGAGCACCTGCAGGCATACACCTGGCAACTGCGCGCAAAAACGCAGGTGGTTCAGTTGCTGTGCGTGCTCTTCGCTCGAGACCAGCCGGAGCATCAGGACCGCTTCCCAGACCACCATGCTGATGGTGGGTGGCACGGGTCGCCGAAGGATCTCTTGCCGCCCCATCCTGAGCGAAATTTGGGCGGCGATCTCGTCCTGACTGAACACAGGCACACGGTTCCGGAAGACTGCCTCCGCGTAACTCTCCGTCTGGAGCAACCCCGGCAGTACCTGGTTCTCGAACCACGACAGCGCCAGCGCCTCGCGCTCCAGGTCCATGTACCGCTCGGCCCATGCCGGGATCAGGTCCACCTCCGGCAGGTTCTCCACCGCTGTCGCCAAAGCGCCTTTGGTGGGGAGCAGTTCATCCAGGCGCTCGGCCAGGTCGGGGAGGAGGGAGCGTCTGCCCTGCTCGATGGAGGCGATCGTCTCGACCTGGACGCCGGCTTCCGTCGCCAACTGCGCCTGGGTGAGGCCGGCTGCGACGCGGAAGAGTGCCACCAGCTTGCCGACGAGCTTCATGGCCGACGCGTTTCGACGCTGCGGCTTCTTGGAATGCATGGCCTGCCTATCCCCATCCAGGTCCGTACGTCACGCGCGCACGACCCGTACAAAAGATCTGTACGGGTGCGCATACTGCAGCAGCGTAGTCACCGAGGGTGACTCTTGACCGGTGAATGAAACAAAGGGGACCACCCCTCGCCTCGCGTATCCCGCGCTCCCCGTGCGCCCCAAGGACACCGTCGCTCTCCGTGAGCTCTTCTTCTGGCGTCGCCGGAGTTCGGTGGCCGCCGTACGGGAGTTCGTGCGGCGGGCCGCCGAGGAGTGGGGTCTCGGTGAGCGGGTGGACGATGTCGTGCTGTGCGCGAGCGAGTTGGCGACCAACGCGGTGCTGCACGGGGTACCTGCCGGGCGTGGGTATCTCGTCCGGGTGGAGAGGGCGGAGGCGGCGGCCGGGCTGCGGATCGAGGTGCACGACAGCGGTGACGGCCGGGACGATGTCCGGGTCTCCGGGGCGGGGCCCGTGGGCAGCGAGGCGAGTGACGAGTCCGGGCGCGGGCTGATCATCGTCAACGCGTGCGCCGACCGGTGGGGAGTCGCGGTACGGCAGCCCGGGAAGATCGTGTGGTGCGAGTTCACGGGAGGTGCGAGCCTCCGGTAGTCCGGGGCTGAGCCCCGGCGGGTGCCGGCTCGCGCCCGGCGCCCGCCGTTGTGGGTGACTGCTGAACCAGGGAAGCTCGTGTGCAGAAGGGCACTTGGCCGTCCCCTGGGTCCGCGCGCCCCTCGGTTTGAGGGGTTCACAGGTTCACCTGGGAAGTACGAGCCTCCGGACGGAGGCGGCCGGCCTCCGGGTGACCGTGCGGGCGGATCAGTACGAGGTGGCCGCCTCGAAGTCGGTCAGCCAGTACGTGACGGCGGCTGAGCTGTCGACCCAGACCTCCTTGCCCAGCGAGACGGTCACCTGCGTGCTGTTCTCGAAGCTTCCGGAGGCGTCCTGGAAGTCGACGGTGAAGGCGTTGACCCCCACGCCGCCCTCGCCGCTGCCGTCCGCCGACGCCGTGCGTACCGAGGCGTAGGCGGACTGACCGGGCTCCAGGGAGACGACCGCCTGGGGAACGCTGTCCCGGACGTAGTCCATGACCGACTGGGCGCCGGCGTAGCCGACCCCCGGGTACGAGAAGGCGTCGCAGGCCGTCGATCCCGTGTTGGTGACGGTCAGCAGTACGTGGTTGACCGGGCGGCTCAGGATGCTGGCCCGCACCTTGGTGTTGGACCCGTCGCAGACGGGGGAGTCCGGGGCGTCGTCGTCGCTTCCGGCCGAGTCGTCGGACGAGCCCGCCGATCCCGCCGATCCCGCCGATCCCGCCGATCCCGCGGATCCGGTGGACGAGCTGCCGGAGCCCGACGCGCCGGAAGTGGAGGACTTGCCCGAGCCTGAAGTGCCGGAAACGGAACCCGAGGACTTCGAGCCGGAGGAGGTCGAGGACTTCTCCGGGGTGGACTTCTCGCCGTTCGTCGCGGGGGCGGCGGTACCGATCGGGGCCGGCGAGGCGGTGTCGTCGGCGGCTGCCTCGGCCGAGGAGACGACCTTGTCGATCGCGGCCGTGTCCTCGTCGTTGCAGGCCGTCAGGGAGAGAGTGCCGATCAGGGCGGCGACGCCGAAGACGGAGGCACGGATGAGGCGGCGGGTGTGGAGCTGACGCATGGTGGGATTCCCTTTTCTGAGAATGACTCGGCCGGAAGGGGGCGCCGGTTGGGCGTCCCGAAGGTGAACCGGTGTACTGGACAATGACGTGGTCGTCAGTGGCACAGGAGTGAGAGGACCGCCGCGGAAACGGTGATCAGTACTCCTGCGGCCACGGTTCCGATGAGGCCCCCGAGGGCGGATTCGGGCATGACGACTCCGTGTGGTGAGGGTGGTGGGTTCGTGCCGTTCGCGGTCGGCGACCCGGCATGGCCACATGCTGTCCGGCTCCGCGTCCCAGCGGCAATGGATCTCGGCTCAGTTGGGACGCTGGAACGCTGGAACCGCCTCTGACCTGCGGATATGCGAGGTGCCTGGAACGCTCTTCCGGGACGGGAACGAAGGGGGAACTGTCGGGTGGGCACGGAAATCCAGGACTTCGCCGCAGCGCTGGTCGCGCTGAAGGAACGGTCCGGAATGAGTTACGGGACGCTGGCCAAGCGGCTCCACATGAGCACGTCCACGATCCACCGGTACTGCAACGGTGATGCCGTCCCGCACGAGTTCGCCCCGGTCGAGCGCCTGGCCAGGCTGTGCCGTGCGACGCCGGACGAGATGGTCGAGCTGCACCGGCAGTGGATTCTGGCGGACCAGGCGAAGAAGCAGGGCGCGACACGGAGGGACCAGGCCCCCGCGCCCGTAGTCCCCTCCTGGGCCCGTCCGGCCGACGCGGAAGCGGAATCCGTCGCGGGTGGGAAAGCGGAGTCGGCGGCGGCTGCGGAGACGGCTGCGGAGTCGGCTTCGGCTGCTGACGTGGAGGCGGCGCCGGAGGCGGAGGAGGGCGAAGAGCCGGAAGCGGCTGCTTCCACGCTCCCCGTCACGTCACCCTCGATCACGTCCGACTCCGCAGCGCACCCCGAGGAGCGCCCTCGCGATCCGGCGCTGCTGGAACCGCTGGTGACGGGTCGCCAGGACAAGGTGGCCGGTGGTCCTGGTCGTCCGCGTTCCCGGCGCACCCGCGTCCTGCTGGCCGCCGCTGTCGTGGTCGCCCTCAGCGTGCCGTCCGCGCTCGTCGCCCGTCACCTCGCGGGCGGCTCGGACGACGGCGTGAACGCCGATTCCTCCGGGGCCGCCACCGCGACCGCCGTACGGAACGCCTCGCCGAGTCCATCCCGGAAGCAGAGCGCCAAGCCTTCGGCGAGCGCCTCGGCTTCGGCCTCCCCGTCGGCGACCAGGTCGGCGACCGCGTCGGCGGGGGCGACCGCCACGGCGGCGCCGGCGAAGAAGGAAACGCTCTCCTCGGACGAGGTTCCGCTGCGCGCCACCATCACCTCGTACAACTGGGAGTCGCCCTGCGGGCAGTACTACCTCCTGAGCGACGGCCCGAACGACGTTCCGCAGCCTCCTCCGCCGCAGGACTCCCACCACTGGGCGAAGGCGCTGGGTGGCGTGGACGGTGGGTCGCAACTGCTCGAACTCTCCCTCCAGGGCTCCTCGTCCGAAGCCGTCGTGATCAGCGCCCTCCACGTGCGGGTCGTGTCGCGGAAGGCGCCGCTCACCTGGAACGCGTACTCGATGGGCGAGGGCTGCGGCAGCGCGATCACCCCGCGGAGCTTCGACATCGACCTCGACGACAGTCAGCCGCGCACCAGGCCGGTGGCCGGGAAGCAGGGCGACGCGGTGGTTCCCGCGCAGGACTTCCCGTTCCGGACCAGCGCGACCGACGTCCAGGTCTTCGACCTCGACGCACACGTGGAGGGCCACGACGTCTCCTGGTACCTGGAGCTCGACTGGACCAGCGGGGACCGGAGCGGCACCCTGCGCGTGGACGACCAGGGCGAGCCCTTCCGCACGAGCAGCCTCGCGGCCCGGCCGTCGTACATCTACTGGGCGGACCGGGCGCAGTGGATGGACAAGGACTACTCGGACCCGTCCATGGCGGATGAGGGGGAGTGACGGCCGGGGGACGCGCTCCCCGGCCCGCGCGTTCTGCCCTGCGCGGCGCCTCCGTCGAGCCGTGCGCGGGTCCGCCGGCTGCCCGTGCGCGGCCGGGGCGCGAAGCGCAGTCATCCACGGGTGTAACGGCCAACAAGGCGCCAGGAGAGATGACTTCGCGCACTACGCTGCATGCCGTGATCGAATCCCCCGGAACGTCCAGCGATGTCGAGATCGCTCTGGCCGGCGCCCAGGCCGGTGCGCGGGTGGTGCGCGAGCTGTACGGCCGGCGGCTCGCCCGCGTCGACAAGAGCGGCGGTGATTTCGCGACCGCCGCCGATCTGGAGGCGGAGCAGGCGATCCTCGACGTCCTCCGCGCCGCCCGGCCCGACGACGCGGTGCTCGGCGAGGAGGGGGGACAGCGGGGCGCGGCGGACGCGGTGCGCCAATGGCTGGTGGACCCCCTCTGCGGCACGCTCAACTACGCGGTCGGGAACATGGTGGTGGCCGTCAACGTCGCACTCCGGGACGGGGCGGCCGCGGTGGCGGATCCATTCAGCGGGGAGACCTTCTTCACCGACGGCACCACCGCCCGGGTACGGCGGGACGGAGGCGACACCCTCCTCACGCCCACCCCGGCCACCCGGCTCGTGGACGTCAACCTGGACCCGCCGTTCCCGAGCGCGCCCGGCTTCCGGGGGGTGGACCTGCTGGCCCACCCCGAGTTCGGCGAGCGGTTCCGGCCACGGGTGGTGTCCACGACGCTGGCGCTGGCCTGGGTCGCGGCGGGCAAGCGCGCCGCGTACGTCACCGACGGCGGCGACCTGACCGGAAGCGTGCACTTCGCCGCCGGAATTGCCCTGTGCCGGGCCGCCGGCTGCGTGGTCACCGGCATCGACGGCGCCCCGCTCGGCCCTGCGGGACGCGGACTCGTGGCGGCGGCCGACGCCACGACGCACGGGCTGCTGCTGTCGATGATCAGGGGCTGAGGGCCGCGCACCAGCGGTGAGCGCTTCGAAGACAAGCGTGACGGGCAGCGAACGGCTCGGCCCGCACGCTCTGCTTCCGCCGGACTCACCAGCACGGCCTTCGCATCACGTCCTGTGGGCGACCCCACGCAGGCCAAGGGCTCTGCTACTGCTCCAGGTCACCAATCGTGGGCCTTCTCCGCTCGCCCTCGGGGGTGAAGATCAACGATTCGTGGAACGAACCCCTGCCCAGACGCACCGCGAGGAGCAACGGCTGCTCGTGCTTGGACGGCCACGATGCGGCCCCCGGCTCGACCCCGTTCCACAGGTGGAAGAAGACCATCGGCCGCTGCGGATCCTCACGGAGGTAACCCAGAGTCTTTCCGTGCAGCGGGTTGCTTCCTCCGAACAGGACGGAGGGAGGGCCGAATTCCGCCGTCACGTCCGCCCACGTGCGTTCCACTGCTGCCCACTGCCTTACGCGGTCCGTGAGGGCCGCGTACGCATTCCCCGGCAGAATGTGGTCAGCCTTGAGCCAGCCGCGCCGATGCGCGAACTCCGCGTACACAGAAGCGATCTCGTAGGCATCCACGTGCGGGGGGGAACACGTCCCGGAATGCTCCACCGATGCCGATGGGGGTCCAGAGCCCCCGGTCGTCCCAGTCCCGCCGCAGCCGGTCCCACGCCTCGGGCTCGCGCTCCGCGAACAGCAGATGATCGACGAGCATCCGGAAAGCTGTCTCGCCCCCCGTGCATCCCGGGCCGGCGCAGGGCGAGGTTGAGTTCATCCACCAGGTGGGCGTGGATCTCTTCAGCAGCGGCGAGCGGAGTGGCGAAGGCCATGCGCACAGTCTGCCGCCCGAGGGACGCCACCGACGGTACGGGGAGTGACCCGGCGGATCGCGGGCAACCTGAACGACGGCCGACTGCCCGACCCCGTCCCCCGGCCCCCGGCGCCCGCCGGGGGCAACGGGCCGCCGCCCTCGTCCTCCGGAAGGTGATCCATGACCAGCAGCACGCTCGACACCGCCGCCTCCGGCAGCGAGGAGACGGCCCACGGGAACGGGACGCCGGGAGACTCCGCGACGATCGATCCCGCGCTCGCCGCCGAGCGGGTCCAGCGCCTCAGACGGCGGCTGGAACGGCTCATCGGGATCGCCGCGACCGAGGGGAACGCCCTCCTCCCGCTGCGCAACGGCGACGAGATATTCGGCGCGATGCTCGGAGCGATACGGGCGGCCGAGCACACCGTGGACATGATGACCTTCGTGTACTGGCGGGGGGACATCGCCCAGCAGTTCGCCGAGGCGCTCTCCGAACGCGCCCGGGCCGGCGTCCGGGTGCGGCTGCTGCTCGACGGGTTCGGCAGCAGGCTCATCGAGAAGGACCAGCTGGCGATGATGAGCGACGCGGGCGTCCACGTCGCGTGGTTCCGCAAGCCGCTCTACCTCTCGCCGCTCAAGCAGAACCACCGCTGCCACCGCAAGGTCCTCGTCGTGGACGAGCGCACCGCCTTCACCGGAGGTGTCGGGATCGCCGAGGAGTGGTGCGGCGACGCGCGCGACGAGCACGAGTGGCGGGACACCCACGTCCGGCTGCGCGGCCCCGCCGTCGACGGGCTCGCCGCCGCCTTCGCCCAGAACTGGGCCGAGTGCCACCACGAACTCTTCGACACCAAGGACCGGTTCGTGCCCGGCGCCCAGGAGGGCGACGCGATCGTCCAGGTGGTACGCGGCTCCGCCAGCTTCGGCTGGCAGGACATGCAGACCCTGATCCGGGTCGTCCTCGAATCCGCCGAGGAACGCGTCCGCCTCACCACCGCCTACTTCGCCCCCGACGAGTACTTCACCGAACTGCTCTGCGCCACCGCCCGGCGCGGCGTGGAGGTGGAGATCCTGCTCCCCGGCCCGTACACCGACAAACGGGTCTGTCAGCTCGCCGGGCAGCGGTACTACGAGGCGCTGACCGGGTGCGGGGTGAAGATCCACCAGTACCAGCCGACGATGATGCACACCAAGACCCTCACCGTGGACCGGGTCGCCGCCCTCATCGGCTCCACCAACTTCAACCGGCGCTCCCTCGACCACGACGAGGAAGTGATGCTCGCGGTGCTGGATCCGGAGTTCACCGCCGTGCTCGACGGCCACTTCGAGCAGGACCGGGGGAAGAGCGTGCAGATCGACGGCCGCCGCTGGCGCCGCCGCTCGCTCGTGCAGCGGGCCCGCGAGGCGTCGGTGTACCCGATCCGCCGGTTCCTCTGAGCAACTCCTGCGCACGACCGCGCACGTCGCAGGTGTGCGGGGGGCCGCTCGGGGCACATGAACAGCCCCAGCCGCCGTACGCGCGGGGCCGTCGCCCGCCCCGGAGCCGTACGTCACCTGAAGGGAGTGCCCCATGAGCGCTTTCGCCGACACTTCACGGGAAACGACGGCGGCGGTGATCACCGAACCCCTGCCCGACATCCAGCTCCAGCTGCTGATCCAGCTCCTCGACCGTGAACTCCGGTCCAGCCTTCCGCTGACCCTCACCATCCCCGGGGGCGTGATCCACGGGGACCTGATCGGGCACGAGGAGTGGAAGGCCGAGTGGGCGCGGAGCCTGCGCCAGGTGGAGGGCGAGGGGGCGAATCTTCTCGCGGAGTTCCCGGAATCCGTCGACCAGGGGCTGAGCGAGTTCGGCGCCGAGGAGGACCCGGGGCTGCCGCGCTGGATCCACCTGCGGGACGTCACCCTCAGCGTCGGCGGGGTGAGCCCGGTGCTGCTGCCGCTCTGGCGCGGGCGCCTCTCCGACGTGTCGGGGTGGGCGCTGGGCCGGCCGCAGTAGCCGACGTACGTACGCACATGCCGGAAGCCCGGCGGATCGAGCCGATCCGCCGGGCTTTTCGTGCGTCAGGCGCCCACGACCCTCAGAGGCGCTCGGGCGTCCGGATGCCCAGGAGTTCCATGCCGGTGTGCAGGGTGCGGGCGGTCAGCTCCACGAGGAAGAGCCGGTTCTCGACGACCTCGGGGGCGTTCTCGTCGCTGAGCACCTGGCACTGGTCGTAGAACGTCGTCAGGTGCGACGCCAGCTGGTAGAGGTACGCGGCCAGCTTGTGCGGTTCGTACCCCGCCGCGACCTCGTCCAGCGTCTCGCCGAACCGGTCCAGGTGCAGACCGAGCGCGCGCTCCGCCGGGGCCAGCTCCAGCTCCGGGTGGGCGACGGGCTTCGCGTCGCCGGCCTTGCGGAGGATCGAGCGGATACGGGCGTAGGCGTACTGGAGGTAGACCGAGGTGTCGCCGTTGAGCGAGACCATCTGGTCCAGGTCGAACTTGTAGTCGCGCACGGCGGACGTGGACAGGTCGGCGTACTTGACCGCGCCGATGCCGACGTACCGGCCGTTCTCGACGATCTCCTCCTCGGAGAGGCCCACCTTCTCGGCCTTCTCCCGCACCACGGCCGTCGCCCGGGAGACCGCCTCGTCCAGGAGGTCCTCCAGCCGGACCGTGACACCCTCACGGGTCTTGAACGGCTTGCCGTCCTTGCCCAAAACCGTGCCGAAGGCCAGCTGGTGCGCCTTGACGTCCTCGCCCAGCCAGCCGGCCCGGCGAGCGGTCTCGAAGACCATCTTGAAGTGGAGCGACTGCCGGGCGTCCACGACGTAGAGGAGGGTGTCGGCCTTGAGGTTCTGTACCCGGTCGCGGATCGCGGAGAGGTCGGTCGCCGCGTAGCCGTAACCGCCGTTGGTCTTCTTGACGATCAGCGGGACCTGGTTGCCGTCCGGGCCCTTCACATCCTCGAAGAAGACGCAGAGCGCACCCTCGGAACGCACGGCGACGCCGGTCTCCTCCAGGATGCGGCAGGTCTCCTCCAGCATGTCGTTGTACCCCGACTCGCCGACGATGTCCGGGTCGGAGATCTCCATGTCGAGCTTGTCGAAGACCGAGTAGAAGTAGACCTTCGACTCGTCGACGAACCGCTGCCACATGGCGAGCGTCTGCGGGTCCCCGGCCTGGAGCGCCACCACCCGGTCCCGGGCGCGGGCCTTGAACTCCTCGTCGGTGTCGAAGAGGGCGCGGGACGCCTTGTAGAGCCGGTTCAGCGAGGACATGGCGGCCTCGCCCGCGGACGCGGCGTCGCTGCCCGCGGTCTCGTGGCTCAGCTGGTCCGGGTGCTCCACGAGGTACTGGATGAGCATGCCGAACTGCGTGCCCCAGTCGCCGATGTGGTGGCGCCGGACCACGGACTCGCCGGTGAACTCCAGGATGCGCACCATCGCGTCACCGATGACCGCCGACCGCAGGTGGCCGACGTGCATCTCCTTGGCGACGTTCGGCTGGGCGTAGTCGACGACCGTCGTACCGGCGTCTTGCGCGGTCGGCACACCGAGGCGGCCCTCGGCGTCGGCCGCCCGCGCGGCGAGGGTTTCGAGGATCGCCCGGTCGGTGAGGGTGATGTTCAGGAAGCCGGGTCCGGAGACCTCGATCTCCTTGATCAGCTCGCCCGCCGGGATCGCGGCCGTGACCTGGGAGGCCAGCTCGCGGGGGTTTCCCTTGAGCTTCTTGGCGAGCGCCAGGATGCCGTTGGCCTGGAAGTCGGCCCGGTCGCTCCGTCGCAGCAGCGGGTCGGCGGCGCCGGCGTCGGGCAGTGCTGCCGTCAGGGCGTCCGCCAGCTGCTGCTGGAGCGTGGAAGCGAGGGAAGGGACCGAGGCCATGTGCCGGCTGCCGTTTCCGTAGGGGGCAAGGGTTCCCCCAAGTATCCCACGGGCGGTAAAGCCATTTTCGCGCTCCGTCGTCCACCTGGGAGGATGGAGGGGCCCCAGTGTTTCCCGTACGAGAGAAGGGCGTGCCGATCGTGGCCGAAAGTCAGACAAGCACCGAGACCGACTGGGTCTCCCGCTTCGCGGACGATGTCATCGCGGAATCGGAGCGTCGCGCGCCTGGCAAACCGGTCGTCGTCGCGTCCGGCCTGTCCCCGTCCGGCCCGATCCACCTCGGCAACCTCCGCGAGGTCATGACCCCGCACCTGGTCGCCGACGAGATCCGCCGCCGCGGGTACGAGGTCCGCCACCTGATCTCGTGGGACGACTACGACCGGTTCCGCAAGGTCCCGAACGGCGTACCCGGCATCGACGCGTCCTGGGCCGAGCACATCGGCAAGCCGCTGACCTCGGTGCCCGCCCCGGCCGGGTCCGCGTACCCGAACTGGGCCGAGCACTTCAAGGCCGCCATGACCGAGGCGCTGGCCGAGCTGGGCGTCGAGTACGACCCGATCAGCCAGACCGAGCAGTACACCGCCGGTGTCTACCGCGAGCAGATCCTGCACGCGATGAAGCACCGCGCGGACATCGACGCCGTCCTCGACCGGTACCGGACGAAGAAGGACCCGGCCGCCGCGGGCAAGGGCAAGCAGCAGCAGAAGAAGGTCGACGAGGCCGAGCTGGAGGCAGCCGAGGGCTCCGGCGCGGCGGACGAGGACGACGGCAGCGGCAGCTCCGCCGGGTACTTCCCGTACAAGCCGTACTGCGGCAACTGCGGCAAGGACCTCACCGTCGTCACCTCCTACGACGACCGGACCACCGAGCTGAACTACACCTGCTCGGAGTGCGGCTTCGCCGAGACCGTGCGGCTCAACGAGTTCAACCGCGGCAAGCTGGTCTGGAAGGTCGACTGGCCGATGCGCTGGGCGTACGAGGGCGTGGTCTTCGAGCCCAGCGGCGTGGACCACTCCTCGCCGGGTTCGTCGTTCGTCGTCGGCGGCCAGATCGTCCGAGAGATCTTCGACGGCGTCCAGCCGATCGGCCCGATGTACGCCTTCGTCGGGATCTCCGGCATGGCGAAGATGTCCTCCTCCAAGGGCGGGGTGCCGACCCCGGGCGACGCCCTGAAGATCATGGAGGCGCCGCTGCTGCGCTGGCTGTACGCGCGCCGCAGGCCCAACCAGTCCTTCAAGATCGCCTTCGACCAGGAGATCAACCGGCTCTACGACGAGTGGGACTCCCTGGAGCGCAAGGTCGCCGACGGCACCGCGCTGCCCGCCGACCTCGCCGCCCACGGGCGGGCCGTCCGCACGGCCGCCGGTGAGCTGCCGAGCACCCCGCGCCCGCTGCCCTACCGCACGCTGGCCTCCGTCGCCGACATCACCGCCGGCGCCGACGACCAGACCCTGCGCATCCTCAGCGAGCTCGACCCGGAGAACCCGCTGACCTCGCTCGACGCGGTACGCCCCCGCCTCGACCGTGCCGAGAACTGGATCACCACCCAGGTCCCGGCCGAGGCCCGCACCGTCGTGCGCACCGAGCCGGACGCCGAGCTCCTCGGCTCGCTGGACGAGCAGGGGCGCGAGTCGCTGCGGCTGCTGGTGGAGGGCCTGGACAGCCACTGGTCCCTGGACGGGCTCACCACCCTCGTCTACGGCGTGCCGAAGGTGCTCGCCGGGCTGGCGCCGGACGCCAAGCCGACGCCCGAACTGAAGGTGGCGCAGCGGTCGTTCTTCGCGCTGCTCTACCGCCTGCTCGTCAGCCGGGACACCGGCCCGCGGCTGCCCACCCTGCTCCTCGCCGTCGGCGCGGACCGGGTGCGGGCGCTGCTCGGGGCGTAGGTACGCGGAGGCACCGGAAGGGGCCGTCCCCCGGGTGATCCGGGTGACGGCCCCTTCCGCGTGCGCGAACCCCCGGGCCTCAGGCGATGTGGTCGGCCGCGAGCTCCGCGTCGTACCGCTGCTTGAACTCCGGCATCAGGCGGCGCAACAGGGCGGCGCTGCGCGGGTGGTGGACGTTCTGGCCGTCGGCGAGGTGGATGGAGAGGACGTCGATGCTGGGGTAGCCACTGTTCGTCGCGACGAACGTCCGGAAGACCTGGTAGGCGATCTCGGCGTACTCGGCGTCCTCGGCGGTCTGATGGGTGTCGGCCTCGGACGAAGCGTCCTGCGCGGCCCGCTCGGCCTCCCGCACCGTCTCCTCGGCGGCCTGGACGGCTTCCCGGGCGTTCTCGTCGGCGTCGGACTGCTGCCCGGCGCCCTCCTGCTGGGTGCCGCGCGCGTACGGGACGGCGCCGATGGTGCCGACGTTGCCGAGCGGACGGGTACGGCCGCCGGGCCCCAGGGGCACCTGGGCGGGCGTGCGCTCGAAGGTGTCCTCGTAGAAGGGGTCGTAGTCGCCCTGGTACGGCTGGTCCGCCGGCTGTCCCGCGAACCACGGGCTGCCCTGCGCGTCCGGGTCGGGGTCCACCGGCGCCCAGTCGCCGCGCTCCTGCTGGTGGGTGTCCTGGGGGTACGGCCCCTGCGGGTACGGGTCCTGCGGATACGCGTCCGGCGGTACGTCGTCCCGGGCGTACCCGTCCCGGGCGTACCCACCCTGGGCGTACCCACCCTGGGCGTACCCGCCCTGGGGGCGGTTGTTCCGCTGCTGGGGGAGGGACGCGCGGGGGAGGTCCCGCTGCTGGGGGTGGGGCGCCGCGTCCTGACGGCGGTCGGGGCCCTGCGCGTGCTGGGTGCCCTCGTACGGGGCGAGTTCGGGCTTCGGCGCGGGCGGCAGCAGCACGGGCTCGATTCCGGCCGCCGCGAGACCGGCCGGGGCGGTCTCGGCGAGCGGCACGCCGTACTTGGCGAGCCGCAGCGGCATCAGCGCCTCGATCGGGGCCTTGCGGCGCCAGGTGCGGCCGAAACGGGCCTGTAGCCGGGCCTGGTAGATCAGCCGGTCCTGTTCGAGCTTGATGACCTGTTCGTAGCTGCGCAGCTCCCAGAGCTTCATGCGCCGCCACAGCTTGAACGTCGGTACGGGGGAGAGCAGCCAGCGCGTGAGGCGCACGCCCTCCATGTGCTTGTCGGCGGTGATGTCGGCGATCCGGCCCACCGCGTGGCGGGCGGCTTCGACGGCGACGACGAAGAGGATCGGGATCACCGCGTGCATGCCGGTGCCGAGCGGATCGGGCCAGGCGGCCGCGCCGTTGAACGCGATGGTCGCCGCCGTCAGCAGCCACGCCGTCTGGCGCAGCAGCGGGAACGGGATGCGCATCCACGTCAGCAGCAGGTCCAACGCCAGCAGTACGCAGATGCCCGCGTCGATGCCGATCGGGAAGACCAGGGAGAAGTTGCCGAACCCCTTCTCCAGGGCGAGTTCGCGCACGGCTGCGTAGGAGCCCGCGAAACCGATCGCGGCGATGACCACCGCTCCGGCGACGACGAGCCCGATGAGTACCCGGTGCGTCCGTGTGAGCTGCATCGCGGCCACCCGCGATCCCCTCCCCGACCTCTGTTCTCCGCCCGGCTTCTGTCATCCGGCGAAGGCCAGCCTGGCACATGTGTACGAGACGTGATGCGCGGGGAGGCCGGGAGGACGGCCCGCCGGGGCGTCCGGGGGGAGTCACCGATTCCGCAAAGAGGGCTCTGGGCTGGGACGTTGGTCCGCAGGCGATTTTCGGTCACGACTTGGGAGCGGCGCCCGCGGGACCGGCTCCTCGCTGGCGTGTGCGGCCCTACGCTGTGCCCGCGACAGGGCATCCGGTGCCTTTCCGGCCCGGTGTCCGGCGGCCCTCCGCCGGGCAAGGAGCGTGGCATGGAAGCGCTGAGGTTCGAGGGCATCGACGCCACCCGCACCTCGTTCGGCATGGCGTTCGTCTCCCTGGCCGACCGCCGGAGCCTGGGCGCCGTCCTCACGGAGCGCACGGCGCCGGACGTGGTGGGGTGGGACGCGCCGATGCGCGCCATGCTCGCCGACACCCCCGGACACGCCTCCGGGGCCCGGCCTCCACGAAGCGGCCGGACCCCGGAGCGAGGGCTGACAGGAGTCCCTGGTCGGTCGGACGGACGGTCGGACGGAGGCGTCCGGGCGTCAGGACTTCTTGGTCGCCTTGGGGGTCGACTTCGCGGTGGCGCCGGAGTCCGCGTCGGAGCCGGAGTCGGAGCCGGAGTCGGCCGAACCGGTGCTCTTGCTGCTGCTCGTCTTCGGGCTGTCGCTCGCGCCGGTGCTCTTGCTGCTGCTCGTCTTCGGACTGGCGCTGGTGGTGGCGCTCGGACTCGCCGACCCGGACGCGGTGCCGCCGCCCGTGCCGCCGACGGCCGCCACGGCCTCCTTGGCCGCGGTCTGCGCGCCGGCCAGGATGTCCGCGGCGGACGGGGCCTTGGCACCCGCGTAGCCGGTGCCGTTGTAGTTCACCGAGACGACGACGTTGCCCGTACGCACGACGACCGCCGCGTAGGTGAAGTCCTCGCTCGTCTTGTTCAGGGTGTACGTGATCGCGGAGGCCTGGTCGCCGATGCCGGAGACGGGCGTGGTTTTGAGATTCTTCGCGCCCTCGGCCCCCTGCGCCTTGGTGACCGCCTTGGTGTAGTCGGTGCTCGCGCGGTCCGCGCCGCTGCCGAGTGCCGCGTCGGATTCGTACCGGACGAGGCCGACGTCCAACCAGTGGTACACCGAGCCCTTGACGCCCTTGTCGTCCAGGCCGTTCCAGGAGCAGCTGCCCCGGGCGTCGTCGTCGTTCGACTTGCCCGCGGTGCCCGCGGCCTTCTTCGCGGACGGGACGAGCTTCTTGATGGTCTTGGCGGAGATCGCCTTGCACGGATCGGGCAGCCCGGCGAACTTCGCGGGTTCCACGGTGGGGCTCGCGGAGGCGGTGGCGCTCGACGATCCGGAGGCGGCGGTGGAGCCGGCGCTCTTCTCCTTCGCGTCGTCGGAGTCCGACGAGCAGCCGGCGGCTACGAGCATCACCGGGACGGCGGCGCAGAGGAGTATGCGGGACAGTCGCGGGGCTGATCGGTGCATGGTTCCTTCACTCGGACGGGACGGCGATCGCGGTCGTGCGGTCGTTCTGACTCTTGCCCGGGGTCGTGCCCGGGATCTTGCCCGGGTCGGGCGGGGCGGTGCGGGTGCGTGTTCCGGGAAGCCACCGTACGACGGACGCGGATTCCGCGTGGCCATGGCGGCCGGTCGTGACGGGGTCCGGGCGGGCCCCGCCGACACCCGCCGATGCGGCCTATTCGCTGATGGTCTCGTCCAGCCCGCGGGCCAGTGCCTGGGACTTCTCCTGGAGTTCCGCGCTCTCCGGCACCTCGGCGGCATCGGTCGCCTGCTCGGCGTACCGGACGGTGACGACCACGTTCGATGTGCGGAAGACCACGCTGACGGTGCGGCGCTGCGCTGCGGAACCTCCGCTTTCGAGCGAATCGTCCAGGAAGGCGGCATTTCCGATGTTGTTCAGTACCCGGGGAGCGAGGTCCTCGGCGTCGCCGTCGCCCCCGGTGTCGTTCCCGCTCGGGTCGAGGGAGGCGGGCGCCGTGGGGGAGGTCGAGCCCTGGGATGCCGCACCGCCGCCGGTGGACGGGGACGGCGTCGCGGAGGGGTCCGCGGAGTCGTCCGCCGAGGGGGAGGACGCGGGCAGGCCGGCCGCCTCCGCCTTCTTCCCGTACACGGTGGCGGCGCTGTCCTCGTCGCTCACGGAGGGGTCGTAGGAGACGACCCGCTCGAAGTCGACCACCAGGGTCCGGGTGGAGTCCGCGGTGCGCGCCTGCCAGGTGCAGCCCGCCTTGCGGTCGGTGTCGTACGTGACCGACGCCCGACCCTCGTACGCCCGCTCCCGCTGGTCCTCCGGAAGGTCGGCCAAGCCCGGCAGGAGCTGTTTGAGCGTGCCGGTGCTCACGGACCGACAGGCCTCGGGCAGGGTCCGGTACTTGCCGGGAGGTGCGACCGAGAAGGTGGGGCTGCCGGGCTTCGCGTCGGTGGTGGCGTCCTCGGTGCCCGAGCCCCCGGTGCAGCCGGAGACGAGCGCCGCGAGAAGCGCGATGCCGGGAACGTACGCCATGGGTCGCAAGGTCCCAGGCCCCCTCTGCTACGAAAACGGGTTGCCGCGCGAAGGCGGCCGGTGGACACAATGTGTATCGCACGTGCGGCTGGGACGGCCGGTCGGCCGAGATGTTTGCCGACCTTGGCACCGGTTTTGCGCTTTAAGTCTTTTGGGCCCTTTCGGGCCGCTTCTGCTGTCATGTCTTGTCAGGGTCCTGGGGGTCCTGCGGGGGAATCGAGGATTGATGTCGTACGTGGAGATGCCGGGCGCGCAGGTACCGATCCGGATGTGGACCGACCCCGCGTCGGTCGAGGACGTCGCGATGCAGCAGTTGCGGAACGTGGCGACCCTGCCGTGGATCAAGGGGCTCGCCGTGATGCCCGACGTCCATTTCGGGAAGGGGGCGACGGTCGGTTCGGTGATCGCCATGCACGGCGCGGTCTGCCCCGCGGCCGTCGGCGTGGACATCGGCTGTGGCATGTCCGCCGTCAAGACCTCCCTGACCGCGAACGACCTGCCCGGCGACCTCTCCCGGCTGCGCTCCCGCATCGAGGAGGCCATCCCGGTGGGGCGCGGGATGCACGAGGAGCTGGTGGACCCGGCCGGGCTGCCGGGAGTGGGAGCCGCGGGGTGGGACGACTTCTGGAGCCGGTTCGGCGGGATCGCGGACGAGGTCCACTTCCGCCAGCAGCGGGCGGTACGGCAGATGGGCACCCTCGGCGGCGGCAACCACTTCATCGAGTTCTGCCTCGACGAGGCGGGCTCGGTCTGGCTGATGCTGCACTCCGGCTCGCGCAACATCGGCAACGAGCTGGCCGACCACCACATCGGCATCGCCCGGTCGCTTCCGCACAACCAGGACCTGGTCGACCGTGACCTCGCGGTCTTCGTCGCCGACACCCCGCAGATGGCCGCCTACCGCAACGACCTCTTCTGGGCCCAGGAGTACGCCAAGTTCAACCGCGCCGTCATGATGGGGCTCTTCCAGGACGTGGTCCGCAAGGAGTTCCGCAAGGCCGGGGTCACCTTCGACCCGGTCATCTCCTGCCACCACAACTACGTGTCGGAGGAGCGGTACGACGGCATGGACCTGCTGGTCACCCGGAAGGGCGCGATCCGGGCCGGCTCGGGCGAGTTCGGGATCATCCCCGGGTCCATGGGCACCGGCTCGTACATCGTGAAGGGCCTCGGCAACGAGAAGTCCTACAACTCCGCCTCGCACGGTGCCGGCCGGCGGATGAGCCGGATGGCCGCGAAGCGCCGCTTCACCACCAAGGACCTGGAGGAGCAGACGCGGGGCGTCGAGTGCCGCAAGGACTCCGGCGTGGTGGACGAGATCCCGGGCGCGTACAAGCCGATCGAGAAGGTCATCGACCAGCAGCGCGACCTGGTGGAGGTCGTCGCCAAGCTGAAGCAGCTGGTCTGCGTCAAGGGGTGAGGCGGCAGGGCGTGCGGGCCCGGTCCTTCGGAGCCGGGCCCGTGGCGCCGCTCAGAGGGTCCGGTGGACCTTGGTGTTGGACGCCTGGGCGCGGGGGCGCACGACGAGCAGGTCGATGTTGACGTGGCTGGGGCGCGTCACGGCCCAGCCGACGGTGTCGGCCACGTCCTCGGCGGTGAGCGGCGCGTCCACGCCCGCGTACACCTTCGCGGCCTTCTCCTTGTCGCCCCGGAAGCGGTTGGCGGCGAACTCGTCGGTCTTCACCATGCCGGGCGCGATCTCGATGACCCGCACCGGCGTCCCGACGATCTCCAGCCGCAGCGTCTCGGCGAGGACGTGCTCCCCGTGCTTGGCCGCCACGTAGCCCGCCCCGCCCTCGTACGTCCCGTGGCCCGCCGTCGAGGTCAGCACCACGATCGTGCCGTCGCCGCTCGCCGTGAGGGCCGGCAGCAGGGCCTGGGTGATGTTCAGGGTGCCGACGACGTTCGTCTCGAACATCTGGCGCCAGTCGGCCGGGTCCCCGGTGGCGACCGGGTCCGCGCCGAGCGCGCCGCCCGCGTTGTTCACCAGCACGGCGAGTGAGCCGAACGCGGTGCCGAACTCGTCCACCGCCGCGCGGTCAGTGATGTCCAGGGCGTACGCGGTCGCCTGGTGGCCGGCCGCGTTGATCTCCTCGGCCAGGGCCTCGATGCGGTCCTTGCGGCGGGCGGTGAGCACCACGCGGTAGCCCTCGGAGGCGAGGCGGCGGGCAGTCGCGGCACCGATGCCGCTGCTCGCGCCGGTGATGACGGCGATGGGGCGGGCGGCCATGACGAACTCCCTCGGACAGGTGACCGGTACCCGGCCAGGATAGGCAGACGCGGGCCTCCGCCCTCAGGCGGTGTCCGCCCCGCCGAACTCGCGCACCGCCTCCGCGACCACCGTCTCCAGATGCCCGTGGTGCGCGCCCCGCCAGTACACCCGCTCGCACACCGTGCACTGCGCGAACACGTCGTACGCCGCCTGGGTGCCGTGCTCCAGCCGGTCGGCCACCGACTCCTTGTCGGCCTCCCGCAGCGGCCCGTTGCACGCGGTGCACCGCGACCACGGCTCCAGCGCCGGCGCGAAGCGCCCCAGCACGTCCCGGAGCTGCTCCTCGGGCCGGTCGCTGTAGACGTACGCCCCCGCCCAGAGCTCCCGCCTCCGCAGCAGCCCGCGGTCCCGCGAGAGCATCACCCGCCGTTCGCGCGCGGAGAGCGCCGCCAGCGCGGGGTCCCCGATGTCCTCGCTCTCGTACGCCGCGTCGACCCCGAGCAGCCGCAGCCGCCGGGCGAGCGTGCCGAGGTGCACGTCCAGCAGGAACCGCAACGGCGCCCCCGGCACCCGCTGCGGACGCTCGACCGCCCGGACGACCAGGTGCTCCCCGGTACGCGGGACGTGCGACGCCGGCACCACCGCCCCGTCCACCACCAGCGCCCCCGCCTCGGTGAGCGGCACGCCGAGCGACTCCACGACGTGCCCGAGGGTCGACACCCCGTCCGTCGCGAGCGCGGTCACCCCCTGCCGCCGCTCGTGCGCGACGAAGAGCCGTAGTTCGGGCGCCACTTCGACGGTGACCCGCTGCCTGGTCGCGGGAGGCGCGGCCGGGGGAGCCTGGGGCACGGGCGGCACGGTCGCGGGGGGCTGGGGCACGTCGGGCTCGGTCACGGGCACAGGATGTCACCGGGGAGGGCGGCGGGGCGAGGCGTTTGTGGGCGGGGCGCCGACGCTCACACCAGAACGCCGCTGCGCTGGGCGAGACCGCGCAATTCGGTACTGGTGGGGCCGGAGACCAGCAGGGAGGAGACAAGCGCCCTTACTGCTGGGCGAGCACGGGTCTCCTGCGGAGCGTGACGCTCGGCGGACAGGAGTGTTCGGACGCATTCCTGGCGACGTCCGAGGCGATCGAGGGCAGCGGCGACATCGCTGAGGCAGCGGGACCGGCGCTCGACGCTGGGCAGCGCCTTCAACGAGACGGTCCGGGCGGCGTCGAGCGCAGCCATCGGATCGCCTGCATGGTTCTCGGCGGAGATGCGATGCAATTGCACGGTGAGCGCTCCGAAACCGCCGCCGTGCTCGCGCAGCATGATCGCGCCACCGAGCTCCCTGGCAATGGCGGTGGCCTCGTCGGTGAGCTCCCGCATGCCCTCCCGATCCCCGCGGCGCGCAAGGGTGTAGGCGGCGGACTGGATGAGCAAGCCACGTTCCGCCGCGCCGGGGCGGCCGGCTCCGCGCAGATCGGGGTCGTCCGCCGCAGACAGGGCGATGGTCAGTGCCTCGGTGTGCCATCCGGCCTTGCGCGCGAGTACGGCGAGCTGCCGGGCGGACTCCGCGATGCCCAGGGCATCGCCGCGAGCTGCGGCGAACTGGCGGGCACGGTCGGCAGCCATCCACCCGAGCTGTTGTTCGTCCAGCTTGATCAGCATGCGCGTGGCCAGCAGATAGCTCTTGGTGGGCAGATCGCTTCCGACGACACCCCCGGTGGTGGTCGCGTGCCCGGCGCGGATCAGACGAGGGAGTCGTACGGCGAGGCCGGAGTAGCGGCAGGCGTCGAAGTCGGCGAGGGCACGGCTGAAGTCGGTATCAGGATCCCAGGCTGACGGGGTGGCGATGGTTTCGCCGAGCCCCAGCATGGCATCCCTGATCCTGGCAACCAGCAGTTCGCCGAGAAGCGTCTCCTCCGTCGATGGTGACCCGCTTCCCGGGGTTGGGGATATAGCCGCCGCGGCGGAGGCCGCGATGCCCGTCAGTACCTTCCGTCGCCGCAACGGATCTTCACCGCCCTTGTGCCCGTGGGTAACCACCCTAGGGCCGGGTAGCCGGGGAAAGGCCGTGGTTTCTTTGATCTCTTGACCGTGTCGGGACTTGATGTGGTGCACGAGGGGGACAAGCCCGAACCGTTGATGCGGAAGGTTCAGTGCGTCTGCGAAAGTCCGAAGCACCTGCACGTCAGTAAGTGGTGAGATGCCCCGTTCGTAGCGGGAGACCTGCGCGGCGGAGAACCGGGTCAGCCGCCCCAGCTCAGCGAGGGTAAGCCCTTTGGCCTGCCGAGCGTGTCGTACGAGCTCCCCGGGTTTCACATCGGCCCCATGGATCGCTCGTGGCGTGGTAATCGCATTCGTTTCCCGTCCTGAGGGATGGTCAGGATGCCCCCGCCTCGACCGTATCCCTCCAGTCACCTGAAGGAGGAGGGGTTTTGCATGAGATGCAAATGGGTTTGCGTGCGAGGGTGACTTTGTTCCTGCAGGGGATGCCGGCAGCGATCGTCGAGATGCAGCGGCCACAACGGCCGCGGCTTGTCCCGTTCGCGGAGGTATAGCCCATGCTGCTTTCAACCTCGTCGTCGATGTCCGCCATCGACGTCCGTCTCACCCCCGGGTACTACTTCCGGTCCCACGATCTCGAGCCGCACGTCAGCAGGTTGCTGGCGTGCCCCAGCGTCTTCGCCATCAAGGACGCCACTGCCAGCCTTCTCTCCCGTGCCGGGGGCCGGCTCCAGGGCGAGACCGGCGGAGTCATCGAAGAGGGCGCCCTGCTTCAGGGAGACGTGTTCGTCCAGGCCGGCGCCCGTGTGGAGGCGGGCGCTCAGATCGTCGGCCCGGTCCTGATCTGCACCGGCGCCGTGGTGGCAGCTGGAGCTCTGGTCCGGGACCACAGCGTGATCGGACCTGGCTGCCGGATCGGGTTCGGCGCGGAGATCACGCGCAGTCTGCTGGCAGGTCAGGTTTTCATGAAGCATCCCTGCTTCGTTGGTGATTCGGTGATCGGAAGCGGTGTCAACCTCGGGTCGTTCTGCTCTACGACCGGAATGCGGTGCGACCGCGGACCGGTCGCAGAACCGGCGGTGGAAGAGATCACGGTCAACCTCGGCGGTCGGCGGATTTCCACGGGCCAGACGAAGTTCGGTGCGGTGATCGGAGACGGAGTCACCTTGCCGGCCGGGACAGTCCTTTCGCCGGGCACGTTGATCGGCCCGGGTACGGTGGTCTATCCGCGTGACCATATCGGTGGCTTCCTGCCGGCCGGCACCCGGGTTCGGTGACGGTGATGGTTGTCGTGCCCGCACTCCGTACGCCTGAGCCCGGAGCCCCGGTCCATGTCGTCGGTGGTCGCCCGCTGGCCGGCCGCATCTCGGTGCAGGGAAGCAAGAATGTTGCCCTGCATTTGTACGCGGCCGCGCTATTGGTCGAGGACTCGCTAGTCCTGACCGGCACTCCGGCGATCCTCGACACGGAGGTGTGCGCGAGGATCATTGATCACACCGGCGCCCACGTCGACTTCAGTGCGGATACCTTTACAGTGGCCGCAGCCGGTGCGATCTGCCCGGTCATCCATCCCGAACTCGGAAGCCGGGTACGGACGACCGCTGTTCTGGCTGCCGCAATTCTGGCCCGCACAGGGCAAGTCACATTCCCCGTGCCTGGTGGAGACGCCTTCTGCGCCCGGCTCATCGACCGACATCTCGCCGCTATGCAGGCTGCCGGAGCAGAGGTGATCATCAGCGGAACCAGTATCCGAGCCCGGTGCTCCCCTCGCGGGGTGCAGGCGTTCACGGTGGATGTGGGAACCCCGTACGGACCGAGCCTCGGGGCGACGGTGACCGCGATGCTGCTTGGCGCCCGTGCACCGGGGACCACTCTGGTCACCCGCCCGTCCATCGAGCCAGAGGTCACCGAGACCGCCCGATTCCTCAGAGAACGCGGTGTGGGAGTCGTGTTCGACGAGGACGGGCTGCACGTGACCGGCAGCGAACGGGTCGGTGGCGGCAGTTTTGCCGTAGCCGGGGATCGTATCGAAGCGGCGACGCTGATCATGGCTGCGGCAGTGACCAGTGGCCGCGTCCACCTCGACAACATCACGATGGCCGATCTCCCCACCGGGCTGACACACTCGCTGAGCGGTGCGGGAATCATGTTGACCGAAGGGTCTACTGGCGGCATTCACGCGCACCTGGAGGGTTCACTACGCGCGGTTGAATCGGCTACCGCCCCGCACCCGGGACTGCCCACCGACACCGCACCACAGTTGACCGCGTTGCTCACGCAGGCCGAAGGGGTCTCGCAGATCACCGAACGCGTCTATCCACAGCGTGACACCCACGTGGAGGGGCTCCGGGCCTTCGGCGCCGATGTCTCTTCCGTCGGCTCCCTGATCCGGATTCGGGGGCCTGTGCGACTGCGCGGGGCAGACGCAGGGGCTGCCGACATCCGTGCGGTTACCGCCCTTTTGATTGCCGCCCTTGCTGCCCACGGCAGCTCTACGATCCGTGGGACGTACCACCTCCGGCGCGGCTACGGCCATCTACTGGACAACCTCGCCACGCTGGGAGCCGCCATCACCACGTCCCCTGGAGGCCCTTGATGCCTGTAGTCCCGTTCACAGCCGAAGACGCTACCCGTCTTGAGGACACCTTCGAGGAGGTTGTCGCGGCCGGAGCCACCCCAGGCGGTGTGCTCGCGCACGGCACGCTCGGCTCCGCTCCCCACTTCCTGTCCGTCGGTAGAATCGCCTCCGAGTGCGGTGATCTCGAACCCGACAAGGACACTCGCTACGACGTTGCCTCGCTGACCAAGGTGGTGGCCACCTGGCCACTCGTCGGGCAGGCTCTCCAAGAAGGACTTCTCGACCTCGACGCTCCCATCCGTGACGCTCTGCCTCCCATGAGTGGCGAGACACCAAGCGCTGAGCCAACGGTGCGTCAGTTGCTGGCCCATACCTCCGGGCTGCGAGCTTCTACACGCCTCGACCATTACCGCGGTGCCGAACTGCCTCTGCACGAACTCCTCAGCCGCGAACCCCTCGAAGGCGATGCCGGCCGGCATCGGTACATCAACCGCGGTTACATCCTTCTTGGCCTCGCCCTCGCCCACCTCTACCACCAGTCTCTTGACCAGCTCACGGACAGTCTCTGGCGAGCGCTGGGCATGAACGCAACGGTGTACGGGCCAGTCGCCCGCACCCGCCAGGTGGCACCGACGGAACGGCGAATCCCCGGCGCCCCGCGCGTCTGGGGTACCGCCCACGACGACAACGCCGTTCTCCTGGGCGGCATCGCAGGCCACGCCGGAGTCTTCTCCACTCCCGCCGACCTTGCCACGTACGCCCAGCGACTTCTTTCCGCCCATGTGAGGGGCGATGAGGCCGTACTCGGTCGGTGGCTGCACGCCAGCCTCGTCCCCCAGATTCCGATCGAACCAGGCCTGGACCGAGGCCTGTCCTGGATCCTCGCCACCGGAGGCCGTGTGGCCTACCACCACGGCTTCACCGGCACCAGTCTCTTCCTTGCCCCGGAGACAGGCCGCTACCTCGTCATCTGCACCAACGCCATCTACGACGGCAATGCCCGGACTCGCATTGCCCCACTTCGCAGCCTCGCGCTCAAGACGATCTCCGCCACCTGACGAATGGAGGCCACCCGATGGGGGAGCTCCTGGCCGATCACACCACGCTGCGCCTAGGCGGACCCGCCGACCGGTTTCTCACCCATCTCGATCCATCCGCGTGGACCGATCTCGTTCACACCCTTCAAGAGGACGAGACACCGCCGTTCGTGCTCGGCGGCGGAAGCAACACCCTGGTCGCTGACACCGGCTATCGCGGCACAATCCTCCGCATGGCCACCCGAGGCGTCATCGCCCGCCCGCTCGGTGACGATGTCGTCGAGGTCGTTGCCCATGCGGGAGAACCTCTCGCTTCCCTTGTCGCTTTCAGCATCGCCGAGGGGCTCTCCGGGATCGAGTACCTCGGCGGTATCCCGGGCACTACAGGTGCCGCCCCGGTTCAGAACACCGGCGCATACGGGCAGCAGATGTCGGACACGGTCGCCCGTATCACCGCATACGACTGGCATCGCGGCCACACCATTGAGATCGGTCTCGAAAGTTGCGGATTCGGGTACCGCACCAGCATTTTCAAGACCAAGCCCGGACAGTGGACGATTCTTGCGGTCACGTTGCGTCTGCGTCGCAGTGAGTCCGCAGCCCCCGTCACCTACACGCACCTGGCGGCCGCTCTGGACGTCATTCCTGGGGCCCGGCCGCCGCTCGCCGAGGCCGCCTGGGCGGTGATCAGCGACCGGACGCAGCGCGGGCTGGTACTGCCCATGTCCGGCCCTGACATTCGCCAAGCTGGTTCGGTTTTTCTCAACCCTCAGGTTGATCGCGCTCAAGCCGCAGCGATCAGGGCCGCCGGCGGGTCCCTCCACCACGAACCGTGCGGAGTGTCACGGGCGAGTGCCGGATGGCTTCTGGAACAGGTGGGTCACCTACCCGCGAGTCGTATCGGGCCTGGAATCTACTGCTCCGCAACGCGGGCCTTGACGCTGACCGCACGTCAGCAGGCCACCGCCAGTGCTTTTGCCGATGCTGTCCGAACGCTGGCATCCGATGTCCACAGGATGTTCGACATCCGACTGCGCTCCGAGCCGGTTCACCTCGGACAAGGGGGGACTTCCCCGCTGCTGGTCTGACCCGACCGCCGCCGTCAGACCCGGGTCGCCGGCGCCTGCGGGGCGGGGCCGGCCGGGGCGGGGGCCGGGGAGGCGGGGTGGGTGTAGAGCGGGCCGAACGCGGCGTACGCGTCGTCGAGGATCTCGCGGGCCGTGACCAGCGTCCGCTCCTCGGCGAGGCGGAGCGCCTGACGGGTGTACGGGGAGGGCGGGACCGGGTGGCGCCGGTGCCACCAGCCCGCGCCCACGGCGTACGCGCCGGCGGCGAGGACCAGGGTGGAGACCAGGTCGGGGATCAGGTCGGGGACGGACAGGGCCGGCAGGACATCGCCCACGGCGGGACCTCCTTCAGCGGATGTCCTCTTCTGTCGGCAGGTTCCCGGGCCCGACTGGAGATCGTTCTTCGGCCAATGAATGGCCGGATGACTACCGACGGATGTGCGTGCCGAGCGGATGCGCTCCGGTGCACCCGGGCGCGTTCGCCGGAAGGCCGGCGCCCCTGGAGAGCGCCCCCGCAGGGAAGGAGCCGCAGGTACCGCATGGTCCGTGCGCCTCGTACGTCCGATGTGTCCCGCAGGTCCCCTGGCTGGGGTGCGGCCTGCGTTGCCTGGGCGGCCTGTAATGCCTGTGCGGTTGGTGCGTCAGGGCCACACCAGGCAGTACGCCTGGTGGCCCGCGTCGTGGAGGCGGACGGAGAAGTCCTGCCACTCGTGGAGGAGGCGGTAGACGTTGAAGGCGTCGCGCGGGCCGCCGCGGTCGGGGACGGTCGACCATATGAAGGCCGCCGCGCCCACCGTCTCCTCACCCACGTCCCGCAGGGGGTCGACCACGGTCATCGGCAGCTTCACCACCGCGTAGTCGGGGTGGAGGACGACGAGCTCCAGCGGGGGGACCTGGTGCAGCGGGATTCCCTGTATCCCGGTGAGGACCATGGCAGCCACCGTCTCCGGCTTGATCTTGGTGAACATGCCCCCCATGCCCAGCTCGTCGCCGCCCAGCTCCTCGGGGCGCATCGAGATGGGCACGCGTGCGGCGGTCGCCCCGTCCGGGGCGCCGAAGTACTTGTAGGTCACCCCCACCCGGCCACCGCTCCTGATCCCGGGACCGCCGCCGGCCTCCGGGACCGGTCTGCTGCCCTGTACGCGTTCAGCATCGCGCCGGTGGCGCCCACGCCGCACAGGCTCGGGCCCGAGGCCGTCGGTGCCTTCGCCCACTCCGCCACCGCGATGCATATTTCATCCACCCGACTACTTCTAAGGAGACAGAGCCCCACCGCGAGCAACCCGATCATCGTGTCAGTGACCTCCCCACCAGGCGTGCGGCGAAACACCTGCCCGCGAGTCCGCGCGCGCCTCTGACACCATGGCACGTGTGAGCTTTCCCCATGACGCCCCAGTTTCGCAGACGCGAGGGGGCTGACGCCCTTTCGTGATACGAGGAGTGCGCGCTCCTTGCTCACCGGTGGCCGCGATGTCCCCACCAGCCCTCCGACCCCCCGAATCGCAGATCAGGACCAAAGTGGCGTATTCATACGAAGCCCCAGTTTCACAGTCGCTCTTCGACCGCGCGTCCGTCGTGACGCCCGGTGGCGTGAACTCGCCGGTGCGCGCCTTCAACGCCGTCGGCGGTACGCCCCGGTTCATGGTGTCCGGCACCGGTCCGTACCTCACCGACGCGGACGGTCGCGAGTACGTCGACCTCGTCTGCTCGTGGGGGCCGATGATCCTCGGTCACGCCCACCCCGAGGTCATCGGCGCCGTCCAGGCGGCGGTCGGCCGGGGCACCTCCTTCGGCACCCCGGGTGAGGGCGAGGTCGCGCTGGCCGAGGAGATGGTGGCCCGCGTCGAGCCCGTCGAGCAGGTGCGCCTGGTCTCGTCCGGCACCGAGGCGACCATGTCCGCGATCCGGCTGGCGCGCGGCTTCACCGGCCGGGCCAAGGTCGTGAAGTTCGCCGGCTGCTACCACGGCCACGTGGACGCGCTGCTGGCCGCCGCCGGCTCCGGCGTCGCGACCTTCGCGCTGCCAGACACCCCCGGGGTGACCGGCGCGCAGGCCGGGGACACCCTGGTGCTGCCGTACAACGACCTGGAGGCCGTCCGCGCCGCCTTCGCCGCGCACCCCGGTGAGATCGCCTGTGTGATCACCGAGGCCGCCGCAGGCAACATGGGCGTCGTCCGGCCGGTGGACGGCTTCAACGCCGGGCTCAAGGAGCTGTGCGCCGCCGAGGGCGCGCTGTACATCTCCGACGAGGTCATGACCGGGTTCCGTACGTCGAAGGCAGGCTGGTACGGCGTCGACGGCGTCCGGCCCGACCTGATGACCTTCGGCAAGGTGATGGGCGGCGGCTTCCCGGCCGCGGCCTTCGGCGGCCGTGCCGACGTCATGGCGTACCTCGCCCCCGCCGGTCCCGTCTACCAGGCGGGCACCCTCTCCGGGAACCCGATCGCCACCGCCGCGGGCCTCGCGCAGCTGCGGCTGCTCGACGACGCCGCGTACGCGAAGGTCGACGCGGTCTCCGCCGAGCTCCAGGGCCTGGTCAGCGGCGCGCTGAGCAAGGAGGGCGTCGCGCACCACGTCTCCACGGCGAGCAACATGTTCTCCGTGTTCTTCACCGACGGGCCGGTCCTGAACTACGCCGACGCGAAGAAGCAGGAGGCGTTCCGCTACACCGCCTTCTTCCACTCGATGCTCTCCCAGGGCGTCTACCTGCCGCCCTCGGCGTTCGAGTCCTGGTTCGTCTCCACCGCCCACGACTCGCGGGCCGTCGAGCGCATCGCCGACGCCCTGCCCGCCGCCGCCCGCGCCGCCTCGGAGGCCACCGCATGAGCGAGAACGGTTCCCGTCAGGACATCACCGTCGTCCACCTGATGCGCCACGGCGAGGTGCACAACCCGGAGGGCGTGCTCTACGGGCGCAAGTCCGGCTACCACCTCTCCGAGCTGGGCCGGAAGATGGCCGACCGGGTCGCCGAGCACCTGGCGAAGCGCGACGTCCGCCACGTCGTCGCCTCCCCCCTGGAGCGTGCCCAGGAGACCGCCACGCCGATCGCCACGGCGCACGGTCTGGACCTCGCCACCGACGAGCGGCTGATCGAGGCCGCCAACGTCTTCGAGGGCAAGACCTTCGGCGTCGGCGACGGCGCGCTGCGCAACCCGGACAACTGGAAGCACCTCACCAACCCGTTCAAGCCCTCCTGGGGTGAGCCGTACGTCGAGCAGGTCGTGCGGATGATGGGCGCCCTGGACGCCGCGCGCGACGCGGCCCGGGGCCACGAGGCGGTCTGCGTCAGCCATCAGCTGCCGATCTGGATCGTGCGCAGCTTCGTGGAGCGCCGCCGGCTCTGGCACGACCCGCGCAAGCGGCAGTGCACCCTCGCCTCGTTGACCAGCTTCACGTACCAGGGCGACAAGATCGTCTCGGTGGGCTACTCCGAGCCCGCCCGCGATCTGGTGCCCGCGCACCTGCTCGCCGGGGCGAAGCCGGTGAAGGGCAAGTCGAAGGCGTTCGGCGCCTGACCGCCCCGGAAACCGCTCCCGGAAGCTGATCCCGGAAGCCGATCCCGACAGCCGATCCCGAGAACTGATCCCGGGGGCGGGCCACGCCAGGTGGCCCGCCCCCGGGATCAGTCGTGCGGGGCGGCTCGGAGCAGGTCGGCTCTCAGCCCTCCGGGTCGCCCTTCTCGCCGAACCAGTCGAGGCAGACGACCAGGGCGTCGTCCTCCGGGTCCGCGTCGCGGTGCTCGGCCAGGGACTCCAGCACCACCCTCGGTACGGCGGGGGCGTGCAGCAGGCTCGCCCCCTGGATGGCGCGGGCCAGCGCCCGTTCGCCGTACAGCTCCCCGGCGTGGCTCGCCGCCGCGTAGACGCCGTCGCTGACGAAGACCAGCCGGTCCCCGGGGAGGACCTGGAACTCCTGGACGGCGTAGGCGGTCTCGTCGAACATGCCGAGCGGGAGCTGCGCCTCCAGGTCGAGGCGTTCCACGGTCTTGCCGCGCCTGCGCCAGAGCTGCGGGGACCCGGCGTCCACCACCTGGACGTTGCCGGTGGCCAGTTCGAAGGTGAGCAGCAGCGTGGAGACGTGCGACGCGCCCCGGTACTGGGCGTACAGCGCCTGGTCCGCGAGGGCCGCCTGGTCCGCTATGCCGATGCCGGCCCGGCGGGCGTTGCGCAGGGCGTTGACGGCGAGGTTGGTGAGGAGCGACGCCTCGATGCCCTCGCCCATGCCGTTGGTGACGGTGAGGGTGAGGGTGTCGGCGGTGGTGGACCAGTCGAAGTTGTCGCCGTGGATGGCGTACGCCGGTTCCAGCTGCGCGCCTATGGCGTACTCCGGCCGCGAGCACGCCCGGGCGGGCAGCAGCTGCCACTGCATCTCGGCGGCGAGCGTCAGCCGGCTGACCCGGCGGGCCCGCAGGTAGAGGTCGGTGTCGCGTTCGGCGACGATGATCTCGTGGCCGAGCAGCCGGGCGATCTCCGTGAGGTCCTGGACGGCGGCGGCCGTGCGCCGGTTGCGGGGCAGCGTCACGTCGAGGACGCCGAGCCGGTCGCCGCGGACCGTCACCGGAAGGTGCAGCACGACCGAGTCGTCCCGCCCCGGCGCGGTGCGCTCGTACGGTGTCTGGCTGCCGAAGGCGCGCCCTTCCGGGCTGCCGTTGACCGGCACCGGGCCCTCCGGGCGCGGCGGGGCGTCGACCGGCTGGAGCACCGTCAGGCTGTAGTCGGCCATCAGCAGCTCGATGTCCGAGGCGCCGTAGTGCTCGGCCAGTGCGGCACGCGCGGCCTCCACCAGGGCGTGCGGCGCGGCGGAGCGCAGGGCGCGTTCCACGGCCAGGTAGTTCGTCACAATTCGGTCGGCTTTCTTACCAGAGTGCTGCTCGGAGTCGAGCAGAGTACGGGACCCGGGGGTGTGCGGAGCATCAGAACCGTCCCCTTCGCGTCGGGCCCCTCCGACGGCGGAGCCCCGGCCGGAATCACCGGGCCGGGGCGGATGCGGCGGGGCGGGGCGTGGCCGGTGGGGGCGCCGCCGTCACACGGTGTCCGTCCAGCCGAGGTGGAGTACGGCCACGTCGTCGGCGAGTCCACCGCTGTCGGCCGCGAGGTCCTCGCACCGCTGGATGACCGCGTCCACGAAGTCGTCGGCCGGGAGGTGGGCGTACTCCCCGGCGATCGCCACGAGGCCCGCCTCGCCGAGGCGTTCGTACCCGTTGCCGACGCGGCCCTCGATGAGGCCGTCGGTGAAGAGGGCGAGCCGCGTTCCCCGGGGGGCCTCCAGCAGGGTCACCGGCCAGTGCGCGCGGCCGGGCAACAGGCCCAGTACGGGTCCGCCCGGTACTTCCTCCAGGTGGACCGGGCCGTCCGGGGGGCGTACCAGCATCCCCGGGTGACCGGCGCGCATGACCTCCACCCGCGGCGCGCGGGCGGCCCGGCTGAGCGTGGTGAGGGTGGCGAAGATCTCGGGGCCGGAACGCTCGGCCACCAGCATCTGTTCGAGCAGATCCAGCAGTCGCTGGCCGCGCGCGCCGGAGAGGATGAAGGAGCGCCAGGCCACCCGCAGGCACACGCCGAGGGCGGCCTCGTCGGGGCCGTGGCCGGAGACGTCGCCGACGACCGCGTGCGTGGTGCCGTCGGGCGTCTGGACGACGTCGTAGAAATCGCCGCCGAGGAGGGTCTGGGCGCGGCCGGGACGGTAGCGGGAGCAGACCTCGGCGGTGTCGTCGCGGAGCAGCGGGGTGGGCAGCAGGCCGCGTTCGACCCGGCTGTTCTCCGCGGCCCGCAGCCGGCTCTCCCGGAGGTCGGCGGCGGCGCGCTCGGCGCGCTTGCGTTGTATCGCGTAGCGGATGGCCCGGACGAAGAGCTCGGCTTCGAGGCGGCCCTTGATCAGGTAGTCCTGGGCGCCGCCGGTGACGGCGGCGAGGCCGGAGTCCTCCTGGGCGAGGCCCGTGAGGACGACGACGGCCGTGTCCGGGGAGCGGGAGAGGATCGTCTCCAGCGCGCCGAGTCCCTGGGAGTCGGGCAGGTGGAGGTCGAGCAGGACGCACTCGGGGGTGTCGCGGTCGAGGGCGTCGAGCGCCTCGGCGAGCGTCCGCGCCCAGGACAGGTCGATGGCCACTCCGCTGTCGGCGACCATCTCCTCGACGAGCAGGGCGTCCCCGGGGTCGTCCTCGATCAGCAGGACGCTCGGTCCGTCACCGCTCCACAGGTCGAAGCCCGGTGCCGTACGGGCGGCGGGGAGGGGTGAGGCGGTGCCGGTGCGCGTGGGCTCGGAGGAACTGCCGTCACGAGGTGCGAGGACGGAAGGGGGCGGGGTGCCCAAGGCGCTGTGCCTCCTCTCACCATGGACCGGCCGGCCATGGGGGCGCACGGTGCGTCCGCGACGAGACTAGAGGTAATAGTTGTTCACTGACAACAATTGCTGGGAGTAAACATCCCTGTTCGGGGCGGTACGGGGCGAAACGGTGCACTCTCCCCCGGGCAGGGGAGACGTAACTCTCAGGCCGGGTTCGCCAGCCATGCGGGTGCGACCCGCTCATATCTGTCCCCGTCGATGGCCTCCTCGGCGGCGTCCCGGAACGCCGCGAGACCCTTGTGCAGCGCTTCGGCCGCCTCGGGGTCCATCGTCGCGAGCACCTGGGACACCTCGCGCACCTGGGCGGCCCTGATCTCGTCCAGCAGGGCCCGGCCGGGGCGGCTCAGGTAGAGCTCTATCTCCCGGCGGCTGGCCGCGCTCAGGCGGCGTTCGACGAGGCCGGCCGCTTCCAGCCGGTCGCAGAGGCGGCTCGTCGCGGGCGGGGTGGACCCCAGCGCCTCGCCCAGCGCCCGCATGTTGCCGCCCTCCCGGCGTTCGATCGCCAACAGTGCGCGCAGCTGGGAGGGGGAGGTGGGACCCGCCGGAGCGTGCGCCTGGGCTCTTCCCCAGAGGACTGCGAGCAGATCCGTCACCTCGGACGCGGTACGAGCCATTTCTTGGGGGGACGACGGCCGGCGCGGGAACATCGTTCCACTGTGCCACCCCTGTGGCGCCGTTGTCAGCCCGCACGGTCGCCGGGTAAGGGGGCGGGTGCGCTGCCCGGGGCCGCGGGATCTGGACGGCGGGTGAGGGCTTCGGGTTCCGGGCGGGGAGCGGATGTGGAGACCCGGTGAGGGTCCGGTCGTGTAGTGAAAATCGTTTAATCGGAGGAACCGTCGCGTCGCTCCTCTCGTCTGAGTCTCTGCCGGTTTGTATGTACATGAGATAAAACGACCGCCATTGGGGACGTGGACGTGAACCTGAAGCATGCGCACAACATCAACCGGAGGGGACTGCTGGGAGCGGGCCTGGGAGCCGCAGCCGCCGCGGGAATCGCGGGCTGCGGCTCACTCGGTTCCGGGGGAGGGGCGCACCACGGCCCGGAGAAGAGCCCTTCGGGCGCCCCCAGCACGACGCCCGGCCACGGAACCGGCACCGGCGGGCCGAAAGTGCACGGCAAGGGCCCGGGGAACAGCGCCGTACGGCTGATCGGCGACGGCTCCACCTCCGACACCGGAAAGCAGCCGAAACAACCCGACGCGCCCGTGCCGCTCGAACCCGGCCAGACGCCCCCGCAGTTCGTGATCTTCTCCTGGGACGGAGCGGGCGAGGTCGGCAACGGCCTTTTCCCGCGTTTCCTCGAACTCGCCCGGGAACACGACGCGGCGATGACCTTCTTCCTCTCCGGGATCTATCTGCTGCCCGAGTCGAAGAGCTCGCTCTACCAGCCGCCCAACAATCCGCGCGGCGCCTCGGACATCGGCTACCTCACCGACGACCACGTCAAGCAGACCCTGCGGTACGTGCGCGAGGCATGGCTCGACGGCCACGAGATCGGCACCCACTTCAACGGCCATTTCTGCGCCGGCTCCGGATCGGTCGGGAACTGGACTTCCGAGCAGTGGGAGAGCGAGATCGAGCAGGCCGTGTCCTTCGTGACGCAATGGCGCACCAACAGCGGCTGGGCCGACGTCGAACCGCTGCCTTTCGACTACCGGAAGGAACTCATCGGCGCGCGCACGCCCTGCCTCCTCGGGCAGGAGAACCTGCTGCCGACCGCGAGCCGGCTCGGCTGGCGCTACGACGCGAGTTCACCGGGCGGGGTGCAGATGTGGCCGGAGAAACGTTTCGGTGTATGGGATCTCCCGCTCCAGGGAATGCCGTTCCCCGGCCACACCTTCGAGGTCCTCTCGATGGACTACAACATCCTCGCCAACCAGTCGCAGAATTCGACCCGGGGCATGACTTCGCGCTATCCCGGCTGGCGCGAACAGGCGACCGGTTCCTATCTCGCCGGGTTCCGCAGGGCGTACGAGACGAATCGCGCGCCCTTCTACATCGGCAATCACTTCGAGGAGTGGAACGGCGGTATCTACATGGACGCCGTGGAAGAGGTGATCAGGGAAGTGGCCGGCCGGCCCGATGTGCGGCTCGTCTCGTTCCGTCAGTTCGTGGACTGGCTGGACGTCCAGGACCCGGCAGTTCTGGCGAAGCTCCGTACGCTGGGGGTCGGTCAGGCACCCGCGGGTGGCTGGAACGCTTTCTTTAAGCAGGCCTGACAAGGGGCTTTACGGGCAGCGAGGGGGGTGCCCAAGATCCCCGGATCTGCCATGCGAAACTTTTCACATGAGCCATGGCCGCGCACTCCGACGCCGCTTCACCCTGCTCGCCGCCACGACCGCCGTCGTGGCCGGTGCTCTGACCCTGTCCGCGTGCGGCGGGGACGACATCAAGTCGGGCGGCGGCGGTGACACCAACTTCGTCACCGGCAGCGGGGGCATCTCGACCCTGTCCGCGAAGGACCGCCCCACCGCGCCGAAGCTCGAAGGCACCACCCTGGAGGGCAAGGCGCTCGACGTCGCCACCGCCTACAAGGGCAAGGTCGTCGTCGTCAACGTCTGGGGATCGTGGTGCGGACCCTGCCGGGCGGAGGCGAAGCACTTCGCCGCCGTCTCCAAGGAGACCGCCGGCCAGGGCGTCGAGTTCGTCGGGATCAACACCCGCGACACCCAGAAGGACGCCGCCGTGAACTTCGAGGCGGACGCGGACATCACGTACCCGAGCCTCTACGACCCGGTCGGCAAGCTCATCCTCCGCTTCCCCAAGGGCACCCTGAACCCGCAGACCATCCCGTCGACCGTGGTCATCGACCGCGAGGGGCGCATCGCCGCCCGCACCCTCCAGGCACTCGACGCGGAACAGCTGCACAAGATGATCGACCCGCTGATCGCGGAGAAGTGACCCGGTGACCGCCCTCGCCGCCGCCACGTACAACGAGACGGTCGTCAACGGTGCGCTGCTCGCCGCCGTGCCGATCGCGCTGCTCGGCGGCCTCGTCTCGTTCTTCTCGCCCTGCGTCCTGCCGCTGGTCCCCGGCTACCTGAGCTACGTCACCGGGGTCAGCGGCACCGACCTGGCGAACGCCCGCCGGGGCCGGGTCGTCGCCGGGGCCTCGCTCTTCGTGCTCGGCTTCACCGCCGTCTTCGTCTCGGGCGGCGCGCTCTTCGGCTACTTCGGCGGCACCCTCCAGGAACACGGCGGGACACTCCAGAAGGTCCTCGGCGTGCTGATGATCCTCATGGGGGTCTTCTTCATGGGGCTGATGCCGTGGATGACCCAGCGCGAGTTCCGCATCCACCGCAGACCGGTCACCGGTCTGCTGGGCGCGCCGCTGCTGGGCGCGCTCTTCGGCATCGGGTGGACCCCCTGCCTCGGCCCGACGCTGAGCGCGGTGACGATGCTCGCCTTCAACCAGGGGACCGCCGAGCGCGGGGCACTTCTGACGGTCGCGTACTGTCTGGGACTCGGTGTCCCGTTCGTCCTCGCCGCCGTCGCCTTCCGCAAGGCGCTGGGAGCATTCGGCTGGGTCAAGCGCCACTACGCCTGGGTCATGCGCATCGGGGGCGTCATGATGATCGCTACCGGCATCCTGCTGCTGACGGGCCTGTGGGCCACGTTCATGCAGGACGTGCAGGGCTGGTCCAACGGTTTCACTGTGGGGATCTGAGTTCCATTGAGCAAGCTGAACACCACTGACGAGCGCGACGACGCGCGCGCCGCCGAGCAGGCCGACCAGGAACGCCGGGATCTCGGCGCCGCCGGGGCGCAGCTCTCCACCGCACCCGTGGAGGAGCGTGCCGACCGCGAGGCCGGGCTGCCCGCCATGGGCGTCGTCGGCTGGATCCGCTGGTTCTGGCGCCAGCTCACCTCGATGCGGATCGCGCTGATCCTGCTCTTCCTGCTGTCGCTCGGCGCCATCCCCGGCTCGCTGATCCCGCAGAACAGCGTGGACGAGCTGAAGGTGCTGACGTTCAAGAACGCGCACACCACGGTCACCCCGATCTACGAGAAGCTCCAGCTCTTCGACGTCTACAGCTCGGTGTGGTTCTCCGCGATCTACATCCTGCTCTTCGTCTCGCTCATCGGCTGCATCGTGCCGCGCACCGTCCAGTTCGTGGGCCAGCTGCGCAGCCGCCCGCCGCACGCCCCGAAGCGGCTCACCCGGCTTCCCGCGTACACGACCTGGCGTACGGAGGCCGAGCCCGAGCAGGTCCGCGAGGCCGCCCTCGCCCTGCTGCGCAAGCGGCGGTTCCGCTCCCACGCGGCGGGGGACTCGGTCGCGGCGGAGAAGGGCTATCTGCGCGAGGTCGGCAACCTGGCCTTCCACGTCGCGCTCATCGTGATGCTGCTCGCCTTCGCAGTCGGTTCGCTCTTCAAGTCCGAGGGCGGCAAGCTCGTCACCGAGGGCGACGGCTTCTCCAACACGCTGACGCAGTACGACGACTTCAAGTCCGGCTCGCTCTACGACACGGACTCGCTGGCGCCCTTCAGCTTCACCCTCGACGACTTCATCGGCACGTACGAGAAGACCGGCCCGCAGCGGGGCACGGCCCGCACCTTCGAGGCCCACGTGACGTACGCCGAAGGCGCGTACGGCAAGGACAAGAAGGGCGTCATCAAGGTCAACGAGCCCTTGGTGATCGACGGCACCAAGATCTTCCTGATCTCGCACGGCTACGCCCCGGTCGTCACCGTCCGGGACGGCAAGGGCAAGCAGATCTTCAAGGCGGCCGTGCCGCTGCTGCCGCGTGACGCCAACATCACCTCGTCCGGCGCCATCAAGGTCATGGACGGCTACAAGGACAAGAACGGCAAGCGGGACCAGCTCGGTTTCCAGGCGTTCTTCGTCCCGACCTTCGCGGGCGCGGGCAGCGGCACGATGCTCTCGCAGTTCCCCGGCGCGGAGAACCCGGTCCTGGCGCTCAACGCGCTGCACGGCAGCCTCGGCGTCGACTCCGGCCTCCCGCAGAACGTCTACCAGCTCGACACGACGAAGATGAAGGCGTTCAAGGACGCCGACGGCGACAACCTGAAGCAGCGTCTGGCGCCCGGTGAGACCATGCGACTCCCGGACGGCGCCGGCTCCATCACCTTCGACGGCGTCGAGGAGTGGGCGAGCTTCCAGATCTCCCGCCAGCCGGCCGCCGGCTGGGCGCTGGGCGGGGCGATCGCCGCCATCGCCGGACTCGCCGGCTCGCTCTTCATCCAGCGCCGCCGCGTCTGGGTGCGTGCCGTGCGCGGGGCCGACGGGGTGACCGTCGTGGAGATGGCCGGACTCGGCCGCAGCGAGTCCGCGAAGCTGCCCGAGGAGCTGCTCGCCCTGGCGGTGGCGCTGAACGACGTGGCGCCGACCGCACCCGATCCACAGCCCGGCCCCGGCCTTCTTCCCGGCCAAGGGCTGGCTACCGACTCCGTGGCCGAACCCGGTCCCGGTACCGCCGTACCTGCCGCAGAAACTGCCGAAGGGGCTGAGAAGTGAATCTCGCCGCCGCCACCAACGAGAATCTGGCGCACACCAGCAATGTGCTGATCTATTCGTCGATGGCCGTCTACACCCTGGCCTTCCTCGCGCACATCGCGGAATGGGTGTTCGGCAGCCGCAGCAAGGTGGGCCGCACGGCCGCCGCGCTGGACTCCTCGCACCGGCCCGGGGCCGCCGCCGCGTCCGCGCCGAAGATCCAGGTCAAGCAGGCGGGCGGCGCCACCGCCGTGCTGGAGCGCCCGAAGGTGATCACCCGGGCCGCCGCCGGCAGCCGGGACGTCCCGGACGGCCCCGGCGCTTCCGGAGGCACGTTCCAGGGCGACCTGTGGGGCCGGATCGCGGTCTCGATGACCGTGCTCGCCTTCCTCGTACAGGCGGGTGGCGTCGTCGCCCGCGCGCTCTCCGTCGAGCGTGCCCCCTGGGGCAACATGTACGAGTTCTCGATCACCTTCTCCACGGTCGCCGTCGCGGCCTACCTGGTCCTGCTGGTGCTGCGGAAGAACGTCCGCTGGATGGGTCTGCTGCTGGTCACCGTGGTCCTGCTGGACCTCGGCATCGCGACCACCATCCTCTACACGGACAGCGACCAGCTGGTGCCGGCGCTCCACTCGTACTGGCTGTGGATCCACGTCTCCACCGCCATCATCTGCGGCGCCGTCTTCTTCCTCGGTGCGGTCGCCACGCTGCTCTACCTCTTCCGGGACAGCTACGAGCGGAAGATCGAGGACGGCGGTACGCCGGGCCGGTTCGCCCAGTCCGTCCTGGACCGGCTGCCCTCCGCGGCGACGCTGGACAAGTTCTCCTACCGCGCCAACGCGGCCGTCTTCCCGCTCTGGACGTTCACGATCATCGCGGGCGCGATCTGGGCCGGCGAGGCATGGGGCCGCTACTGGGGCTGGGACGCCAAGGAGACCTGGTCGTTCATCACCTGGGTCGCCTACGCCTGCTACCTGCACGCCCGCGCGACCGCCGGGTGGAAGGGCCGCAAGGCCGCCTACCTGGCGCTCATCGCCTTCGGCTGCTGGCTGTTCAACTACTACGGCGTCAACATCTTCATCACCGGCAAGCACTCCTACGCCGGGGTCTGACACCCGCTCCACACGCGAAACGGCTGCCCGCACCTCCCGTACGCACGGGGGGAGCGGGCAGCCGTTTCGCGCGGCCCGGGGGCCGGGGGATCAGCCCAGTGGGGTGTCCAGGACCGCCTTGCGGTGGCTGAAGGTGTCCATGGAGTACCGGCCGTGGTAGCTGCCCATGCCGCTCTCGCCGACCCCGCCGAACGGCAGGTCGGAGACGGTCAGGTGGGCGAGCGGCAGGCCGATGCCGACGCCGCCCGAGGAGGTCTCGGTCAGCAGCCGCTCGCGGACCTCGGCCGACTCCGTGAACGCGTAGAGCGCCAGCGGCTTGTCCCGGCCGTTGATGAAGTCGATCGCCTCGTCCAGCCCGGCCACGGTGAGGATCGGCAGCACCGGGCCGAAGATCTCCTCGCCCATGACCGGGGCGTCCGGGGCGACGTCGGCGAGCACGGTCGGCGCGATGTACTTCGCCGCCCGGTCGTGGGCGCCGCCGGTGACCGTACGGCCGGAGTCCAGCAGGCCGACCAGGCGGTCGAAGTGGCGCTCGTTGACGATGCGGCCGTACTCCGGGGAGGCCGAGGGGTCCGTACCGAACTGCGCCTCGACGGCGGTGGCGAGCGCGTCCGCGAGGGCGGCGGCGGTCTCCGGGTCGGTGAGGACGTAGTCGGGGGCCACGCAGGTCTGGCCCGCGTTGAGGAACTTCCCGGAGGCGAGCCGCTGCGCGACCGTCTCGAGGTCGGTGTCCCGGTCCACGAAGACCGGGGACTTGCCGCCCAGCTCCAGCGTCACCGGGGTGAGGTGCTTCGCCGCGGCGGCCATCACGATGCGGCCGACGGTGCCGTTGCCGGTGTAGAAGATGTGGTCGAAGCGCTGCTCCAGGAGGGCCGTGGTCTCCTCCACGGCGCCCTCGACGACGGCGACCGCGTCGGTGTCCAGGAACCGGGGGAGCAGCCGGGCCACGGCGGCGGAGGTCGCGGGGGCCAGCTCGCTGGGCTTGGCCACCACGCAGTTGCCGCCCGCCAGCGCGCCCGCGACCGGGGCGAGGAGCAGCTGCACCGGGTAGTTCCAGGGGGCGATCACCAGGACGACCCCGAGCGGGTCCCGCACCGTGGAGGCGGTGGCCCCGGCGGCGGCCAGCCCGGCGTGCACGGGGGCCGGTTCGGGGCGCAGCCAGTCGGCGAGGTGCTCCAGGGTGTGGTCGATCTCGCGGACGGTGAAGTCGATCTCGGTCCGGTAGGACTCGGTGCGGCTCTTGCCGAGGTCCGCGCGGAGCGCGTCGGCCAGCTCGTCGCCGTGCTCGGTGAGCAGGGTGCGCAGCCGCTCCAGCTGGTGGGTGCGCCAGGCCAGGTCCTTGGTGCGGCCGGTGCGGAAGGTGGTGCGGAGGCGGGCGACGACGTCGGCCGGGGACTCGGCGGGCATGGGGGCTCCCTGCTGAGAGGTGTGTGGGGGGTTCACGAGGTTCATGAGGTTGACATCATCAAGCAACACCTTCATGGAACTGCCGAAGCTTGAGTAAGTCAAATAATCGGAGTGCAGTGCGCACGGGACGTACCGTGGAGGGTCAGCACCAGGACTCCGGACATCGCGTGCGGACCCACGGACACCGCGTCCGGCACTCCACGCCCGGACCCACCGCCGCTCCTCTGCCCAAGGATGACCACCCCATGCCCCCGCCACCGGCACCCCGCGCCGACCGTGCCGCCCCCACCCCGGACGATCTGCTGGAGCCCCTGGCCGTCGTCGTACGGGGCCACTCCGACGACCTCACGGCCGTCGCCGCCCGCCACGGACTGAGCAGCGCGCAGGCCCGCGCGCTCATCGCGCTCGACGCGCCGATGCCGATGAGCGCCCTCGCGCGCCACCTGGTCTGCGACGCGTCCAACGCCACCGGGCTCGTCGGCCGGATGGAGACCCGGGGCCTGCTCGTCCGCACCCCCGCCCCCGGCGACCGCCGCTCCAAGGTGGCCTCCCGCACCCCCGAGGGCACCGAACTGGCCCACCGCATCCGCGCCGAGATGCGCGTGGTGCACGGCGCGCTGGAGGCGCTCACCCCGGAGGAGCGCACCGCGCTGCTCCCGCTGCTCAACCGTCTGGGCGCCCTGCTCGGCCCGTGAAGCGCGGGAGCCCGTAGCGGGAGCCCGTCGCGGGAGCCCGTAGCGGGAGCCCGGAGGTGAGAGCCCGTACGGCGGAGCCCGTACGTCAGAGCGCGTTCCTCGGAGCGCGTACGTCGGAGCCCGAACGCAAGAGCCCGCGCGGACCGGTGAACGGTGCGCGCGGGCTCTTGCGTGGAGGTGTGGCGTCCCGCCCGGTCAGGCGGTCGCAGGAGGCGGGGTTCCCGGCGCCTCGTCGGGGCCGGTACCGCGCTCGCGCCGCTTGAGTTCGTCCTCGCGGCGGCGCAGGTCGGCCTCCCAGTCCTTCAGGAGCGACTCGTCCTTCTTGTTCTCCGCGCGGAGACTGCTGAGGAACTCCGGATTGTCGTCCGGCGCCACCCACGCGGTGCGGTGGTTGCGGTGCCATTCGGAGGGCGTGCGGCCGCCGGCGGGGGCGTACCGCATCTTGCCCGCCGCCAGCCAGACGATCGGGCCGACGATCCAGAACAGCAGGATGATGAAGACCCAGGCGACTTTCGGCAGGTGCTTCGCCTCGTCCTCCGGGGTGTTGAGGCAGTCGATGAAGGCGTAGATCGTCAGCGCCAGCGGCAGGAGATAGATCAGGGCCCTGAGCATGGTTGAGGAAGTCCCCCCGGAAACGGCGGCGGGGCGTGATGGCCCCCGGTGAGGCGCCAGGGTACCGGCTTCCGGTGACGTCCCAGGGCGAGCCGGTGTGAACCGGCGGTGAGCAGTTCGGGACGAGGCTCCGCCAGGCGGGCCGCGACGAGCGCGGACGGGGAGAGCGGTGCGCGCCCGGGAGACGTACCGCCCGCCCCGTCCCGGGCTCGCGCAGGGCGGTCACTTCCGCCGGGGAATACCCCTGGGGGGTATCTGGTTGTACAGGGCGCCGCACCAACCAGTCGTACGAACGGGAGGCGAGCATGGACCACACGACGCACCACCAGGACCAGTACGTCACGGGCCACGGAGAGCACACCGCCGGCCACGACCCGCACGGTGGTCACGGTGCCGGGGGCGGAAGCTGGCGCATGGCCGCGCAGGCGACCCTCCACTGCCTGACGGGCTGCGCCATCGGCGAGGTACTCGGCATGGTCATCGGCACCGCGGCCGGCCTGCACAACGGCGCCACCGTCGCGCTCTCCATCGTGCTCGCCTTCGTCTTCGGCTACGCCCTGACCATGCGCGGTGTACTGCGCGCCCACGTCCCCTTCCGGCAGGCCGCCAAGGTCGCCCTGGCCGCCGACACGGTCTCCATCGCGGTGATGGAGCTGGTCGACAACACCGTCATGGTCGGCGTGCCCGGCGCCCTGAACGCCGGCCTGGCCGACGCCCTGTTCTGGGGATCGCTGGTCTTCTCCCTGCTCGTGGCCTTCGTGGCGACCACCCCGGTCAACCGCTGGATGATCAGTCGCGGCAAGGGCCACGCAGTCGTGCACGCCCACCACTGACCGCGCGCCAGGCGCCACGTGGCGGTGGCGTGTCGCAGGCGGACCGGAGTCCGCCCGGCCGCTACCCTCCCCGGCGCGGCGGTGGGGGAGCGGCCGAGGGGGAGCGTGGGGAGGATGACAAACTGATGGGCATGGCTTACGACGATCTTCGCTCCCTGCTCCGGGCCTTGGAACGTGAGGGCGATCTCAAGCGCATCAAGGCCGAGGTCGATCCGTACCTCGAAGTCGGCGAGATCGTCGACCGCGTCAACAAGGCCGGCGGGCCCGCGCTCCTGTTCGAGAACGTCAAGGGGTCCTCGATGCCCCTGGCCATGAACGTGTACGGCACCGACCGGCGGTTGCTGAAGGCGCTCGGGCTGAAGGCGTACTCGGACATCAGCGACAAGATCGGCGGCCTGCTGAAGCCGGAGCTGCCGCACGGATTCGTCGGCGTGCGCGAGGCCTTCGGGAAGCTCGGCTCGATGATCCACGTGCCGCCGAAGAAGGTGAAGGGGGAGAGCGCCCCCGTCCAGGAGGTCGTCCTCACCGGCGACGACGTGGACCTGGACCGGCTGCCCGCGCTCTTCACCTGGCCCGAGGACGGCGGCTCCTTCTTCAACCTGGGGCTCACCCACACCAAGCACCCCGAGACCGGCGTCCGCAACCTCGGGCTCTACCGCCTCCAGCGCCACGACCGCCGCACCATCGGCATGCACTGGCAGATCCACAAGGACAGCCGCAACCACTACCAGGTCGCCGCCAAGCGCGGCGAGCGGCTGCCGGTGGCCATCGCCTTCGGCGCGCCGCCCGCCGTGACGTACGCGTCGACCGCACCGCTACCCGGGGACATCGACGAGTACCTCTTCGCCGGGTTCGTGCAGGGCAAGCGGATCGAGATGGTCGACTGCAAGACCGTGCCGCTCCAGGTGCCGGCCCACGCCGAGGTCGTCATCGAGGGCTGGCTGGAGCCGGGGCAGATGCTCCCGGAGGGCCCCTTCGGCGACCACACCGGCTTCTACACCCCGCAGGAGCCGTTCCCCGCGCTGACCATCGACTGCGTGACCATGCGGAAGCGTCCGCTGCTCCAGTCGATCGTGGTCGGCCGCCCGCCCACCGAGGACGGGCCGCTGGGCCGCGCGACCGAACGGTTCTTCCTGCCGCTGCTGAAGATCATCGTCCCGGACATCGTGGACTACCACCTCCCCGAGGCCGGCGGCTTCCACAACTGTGCGATCGTTTCGATCGACAAGAAGTACCCCAAGCACGCCCAGAAGGTGATGAGTGCCGTCTGGGGCGCGCACATGATGTCGCTGACCAAGCTCATCGTCGTCGTGGACTCCGACTGCGACGTCCACGATCTGCACGAGGTGGCCTGGCGGGCGCTCGGCAACACCGACTACGCCCGGGACCTGACCGTCGCCGAGGGACCGGTCGATCACCTCGACCACGCCTCCTACCAGCAGTTCTGGGGTGGCAAGGCGGGCATCGACGCGACGAGGAAGTGGCCCGAGGAGGGTTACACACGGGACGGAGGCTGGCCGGAGATGGTCGAGTCCGACCCGGAGACGGCGGCGAAGGTCGACCGCCGCTGGAAGGAATACGGACTGTGACTGCCGCAGACGCAGCGCTGGGCCACGGCCCGGCGCAGCCCAGGAGCAAGGTGAAGGCGTTCCTGCGGCTGGTGATGATCGAGCACTCCGTGTTCGCGCTGCCCTTCGCGTACATCGCCGCGCTGATCGCGATGTTCCGGGTCAGCGAGTCGATCCACTGGGTCGAGCTGCTGCTCGTCACGGTGGCGATGGTGGGCCTGCGGACCTTCGCGATGGCCGCGAACCGGATCATCGACCGGGAGATCGACGCGCGCAACCCGCGCACCGCGACCCGCGAGATCGTCACCGGCGCGGTCTCCGTGCGCTCCGCGTGGACGGGCGCCCTGGTCGCGCTGGTCTTCTTCCTCGGCGCCGCCGCGCTCCTCAACCCGCTCTGCCTCGCGCTCGCGCCGCTCGCGATCGTGCCGATGGTCGTCTACCCGTACGGCAAGCGGTTCACGAACTTCCCGCACGCCATCCTCGGCATCGCCCAGGCCATGGGCCCGATCGGCGCCTGGCTCGCGGTGACCGGCAGCTGGTCGTGGGACGCGGTCATCCTCGGGCTGGCGGTGGGCATCTGGATCGGCGGCTTCGACCTGATCTTCGCCTGCCAGGACGTCCGCGCCGACCGCGCGCACGGCGTGCTCTCGGTCCCCGCGCGCTTCGGCATCCCGGCCGCGCTCTGGGGCGCCCGGGTCTGCCACGCGATCACGACCGGGCTGCTCGTCTGGTTCGGCCTCGCCACCGACGCGGAGCTCTTCTACTGGATCGGCATGGTGATCGTCGCCGTGGCCTTCGTCTACGAGCACCGGGTGGTGCGCCCGCACGACCTGTCCCGGCTCAACCGGGCGTTCTTCTCCGTCAACGGCTTCATCGGCATGGCGCTCTTCGCCTGCACCCTGCTCGACCTGGTGGTGCGCGGCCTCACGCCGTGACGGCGGGGATACGGGAGCGGCGCGGGGGAGCGACGCCCAAGAGCCGCTGCCCGGTTCCGGGTTCGGCCGGTGCGCGGGGGGCGGATACCCTCGGCGTGTGGAATCCTCGACTTCAGTGAGTCAGCAGCGGCGCCGGCCTTGGATTGTCGGGGTGTCCGGCGCCTCGGGGACCCCGTTCGCCGCTTCGGTGGTGCGCGGTCTGATCGCCGCCGGTGAGGACGTGGACCTGGTGGTGAGCCGTGCCTCGCGGCTCACGCTGCTGGACGAGACGGGGATCGCCTTCCGCGACGCGCACTGGCGGGACGACCTCGCGAGCTGGCTCGCGCGGGGGGCGGACGGGAAGCCGGACACCTTCGACGCCGACCTCTCCGGGGTGCGCCACTGGCCCGCCGGGGACCTCGCGGCCGGGCCGTCGTCGGGCTCGTACCCGGCGAAGGGGATGCTGATCGTGCCGGCCTCGACGGCCTGCGTGGCCGGGGTCGCGCTCGGGCTGTCGAAGGACCTGCTCCAGCGGGCGGCGAGCGTCACGCTCAAGGAGCGGCGCACCCTCGTCGTCGCCGTGCGGGAGACACCCCTGAGCGGCGCGACGCTGAAGCAGATGGTGGCCCTGGACGAGGCGGGGGCCGTGGTGCTGCCCGCCTCCCCGGCGTTCTACGCGGGCGCCACGCACATCCAGGACCTGGTGGACTTCGTCGCCGGACGGGTGCTGGACGCGGCAGGGGTGCCGCACGGCCTGTACCGCCGGTGGGAGGGGGAACTCGGTGGCGGCTCCCGCACCACCTGAGGTTCGCCCCGCCCGCTCAGCGCTTCTTGTGGCGCCGGCCGCGGGTCTTCGCGACGCGCTCGGTGGCGGCGGGCCGGTCCCCGCGCGCACGGTTGGCCTGGTCCTGCAGCTCACGCATGCGGGCGTAGGCCATCTCGATCGAGGCCACTGCGCTCGGGTACACGGTGTTCGCTCCTGAAGGTTCTGATGGTTCTGAAGGTTCGAAAGCTTTTCTTGGATCTTCTGAAAGATTCGCAGGGCCTAGGCCCTGTTCGCCTTAAATTCTATACGTAGACTTGCGATACTGCTGAATAATGGAAGGTTCTGTCATATGGACGCGGTGGACAGGCAGCTCATCCAGGCCCTCCGGGAGAACGGCAGGGCGTCGTACGCCGAACTGGGCCGCCTCGTCGGCCTCTCCGGGCCCAGCGTCACCGACCGGATCAACCGGCTGGAGTCCGCCGGGGTCATCACGGGTTACCGCGCCACCGTCAACGCGGCGGCACTCGGCCTCGGCGTCACCGCGCTGATCGGCATCTCCCTCTCCGACGCCGCCGACCACGAGGACGTGGCCCGCCGGCTGCGCGATCTGGAGGAGATCGAGGACGCCTGGTTCATCGCGGGCGACGACTCCTACATGCTCAAGGTGCGCGTCGGCGACGTGGACGGCCTGGAGAAGACGATCCGCCGGCTGAGCGGAACGAAGGGCGTCTCCCGCACGCGGACGACCATCGTGCTCTCCACGAAGTGGGAGAACCGGGTGGGAGAACTTCCCGAAGAGAGCTGAGGGTGTCCCCGGGGATCGCCGGGGAACCCCGGGGCGTACGGTGGGTCGAAGTCTGTTTACGGAGAAATGGGAGGCGTATCTGTGGACGCGGGACTCAAGCGCGAGCTGGAGGAGAAGGTCCGGGCCGGCGAGCGGCTGACCCGCGAGGACGGGATCGCTCTCTACGAGTCCGACGACCTGGCCTGGCTCGGCGGTCTGGCCCATGAGGTGCGCACCCGCAAGAACGGTGACGTCGTGCACTTCAACGTCAACCGCCACCTCAACATGACGAACGTGTGCACCGCCTCGTGCGCGTACTGCTCGTTCCAGCGCAAGCCGGGCGAGAAGGACGCGTACACGATGCGCATCGAGGAGGCCGTCCGCCTCGCCAAGGCGATGGAGAACGACAGCCTCACCGAGCTGCACATCGTCAACGGGCTCCACCCCACCCTGCCGTGGCGGTACTACCCGCGCTCGCTCAGCGCCCTCAAGGAGGCGCTGCCGAACGTGGCGCTGAAGGCGTTCACGGCGACGGAGATCCACCACTTCGAGACCATCTCCGGGCTCAGCGCCTCCGAGATCCTCGACGAGCTGATCGAAGCCGGTCTGGAGTCCCTGACCGGCGGCGGCGCGGAGATCTTCGACTGGGAGGTCCGCCAGCACATCGTCGACCACAACACCCACTGGGAAGACTGGTCGCGCATCCACCGCCTCGCGCACGAGAAGGGTCTCAAGACCCCGGCGACGATGCTGTACGGGCACATCGAGGAGCCCCGTCACCGCGTCGACCACGTGCTGCGGCTGCGGGAGATGCAGGACGAGACCGGCGGTTTCCAGGTCTTCATCCCACTGCGCTACCAGCACGACTTCGTGGACATGAAGGACGGCAAGATCCGCAACAAGCTCCAGGCGCGCACGACGATGGCCACCGGTGCCGAGGCCCTGAAGACCTTCGCCGTCTCCCGGCTGCTCTTCGACAACGTGCCGCACGTCAAGGTGTTCTGGGTGATGCACGGCGTGCAGACCGCCCAGCTGGCGCTCCAGCACGGCGCGGACGACATGGACGGCTCGGTCGTCGAGTACAAGATCACGCACGACGCGGACAACTACGGCACGCCCAGCAAGCTCGGCCGTGACGATCTGCTGGAGCTCATCCGGGACGCGGGCTTCCAGCCCGTCGAGCGCAACACCCGGTACGAGATCATCCGCGAGTACCCGGGTCCGGACGTCGACCGGCGCGAGTCGCCGCAGGCGATGCGGGTCTGACGCGAGGCGTCGCGACGGTTCGTCACCGGCCTCAAGGGCCCCGGTGGCAGGTGGAAAGCCTGCGGCCGGGGCCTTCGGCGTACCTGGGCTGCCACGGTGCCCGCCGACTGCGGTCACCGCCTGCGATCCCTGTGTCCACCGACCGCCTCGGCTGCCCCGCCCGTCTTGCATGCCGGAAGGGTGATTGAGGCCGTTCGGCGGTAATGACTAACCTTGGCACATGCCTCTTACCTTCACTCTGGATCCCGCTTTCGATCCCGAGCTGCGCGACGGCCTCCTCGCACTCTGGACCGACGTCTCCAACGCGGGCGGCGCGGTCGGCTTCGTCCCGCCGGTCACCACCGAGGACATCCGTCCCGAGCTGCTCAAGCACCTCACCGCGATGGTCGAGGGCCGCACCCGGCTGCTGGTCGGCCGGGACGAGGACGGCACGGTGGCGGCGACGGCCTTCCTCACCTTCAACACCCACCGGCTGATGAGGCACTGGCTCTGGCTCTACACGGTGATGGTCCACCCCTCCCACCAGGGCAAGGGGTACGGCCGCGACCTGATGGAGGCGGCGGCCGACGCGGCCCGCGGGATCGACGGCATCGAGGCCATCCGGCTCACCTGCCGGGGCGGCACCGGTGTGGACCGCTTCTACGGAAGCTGCGGCTACAAGGAGGTGGGCCGGGTGCCGAGTGCGATCCGGGTCGCCGAAGGCGACGACCGGGACGACATCACCATGCTGCTCCCGCTCCTCTGACCGGCCCCGAACGTGTCGGCGCGGGCCCTCGTACGGAGCGTTCCCGCAGTTCAGCCGGGGGCGCCGGAGGCGCGCCAGGGATCGCGGCAACCCCGTGAACCGAGCGATTTCGGGGCATGCTTCACTGGTCGGGCAGGTTCGCATCACCGTCGTACGTAGAGAGAGGTTCAGCCGTGTCCGCTGCCAAGCCGAGCGCAACGATCCGCTACTCCGCGCTGCGACTGCTGATTTTCGTCGCCTGCTTCTTCGTCGCCGGGGTGGCGGTCCACTTCGGAGTGATCCCCTCCGGCGTCGGCGGCTCCAACGTCGTCTGGGTCGTCCTGCTCGGGCTGGTGCTCTCCGCCCCGCTCAGCTACGTCCTGCTGCGCAAGCAGCGCGACGAGATGTCCGCCCAGGTGGTCGACAAGGTGAGCCGCGCCAAGTCCCGCCTGGAGGCGAACCGCACGCGCGAGGACGCCGTCCAGTAGGGCGCGACTCCCGCTCCGGCGGGACCTGCGAGCCCGGCCGGACTTGCGGGCCGCCGGGACACCGCACGTAACCTTCGTCACACTCGCGCGTCCCCGCGCGCCGCACATCGGACCCCGTTCCGGAGCAAGTCGCTCCGGTAGCGGGGTCTTTGGCGTTCACCACCCTCGCTCGCCGGGCACGCGCGGCGGGACGTGTGGTCATAGAAGAACTTTGAGGACCTCAAAGCCGCGGTGTTAACGTGAATGGCATGAAGACAGCAGTGCGCATCCGCTACGCCCCGGGCGTCCCGCTCGTGGCGCGCCTGCACGTCGATCTCTGCCGCCGCACGACCGCGGCCTGTTGTCGCGACTGACCGACAGCATGCAGCGGCGCCGCCTCCCGGCGAGGACGCCGCCTTCCGTCCCCCTCGTTCACCGCGTACGCATGCCCCCATGGGTACGCCGCGTCCTGTCTGGAGTGTGTCCGTGTCCGCGAACTCCGCGTCCACCACGGAGACCGCCGAGCCCCAGCGCTCCGGTTTTCGTATACCGAAGGTGCCCTTCTGGGCCCAGATCGTCGCCGGTCTGGTCCTCGGCGTCGTCCTCGGCTGGATCACCCGCTCGTACGACGTCGCGTGGCTCTACACCACGCTCGACAAGATCGGCCACATCTTCGTCCAGCTGCTGAAGCTGGCCGTCGCGCCGCTCGTCTTCTTCGCGATCCTGGTGTCGATCACCAACCTCCGCAAGGTCAACAACGCGGCCCGGCTCGCCACCCGCACCCTGCTCTGGTTCATGATCACCTCGCTGATCGCGGTCGCCATCGGCCTCACCATCGGCCTGATCACCAACCCGGGCTCCGGCACCGGCCTGACGCCGAAGGACGGCCTCAAGCCCGAGCACGCCGGCTCCTGGCTCGACTTCCTCACCGGCATCGTCCCGACCGACGTGATCACGCCGTTCACCGAGCTGAACGTCCTCCAGATCGTCTTCATGGCCGCCGTCGCCGGCATCGCCGCCCTCAAGCTCGGCGAGAAGGCCCAGCCGATCCTCACCCTCAGCGAGTCGATCCTGGAGCTGCTCCAGAAGGCCCTGTGGTGGGTCATCCGCCTCGCCCCGCTCGGCACCGTCGGCCTCATCGGATACGCCATCGCCGACTACGGCTGGGACCTCATCGGCAAGTACGCCACCTTCACCGCCGACGTCTACATCGGCTGCGCCCTGGTGCTCTTCGGCGTCTACCCGCTGCTGCTCGCCACCGTCGCCAAGGTCAGCCCGCTCCAGTTCTTCAAGGGCGCCTGGCCCGCGATCCAGCTGGCGTTCGTCTCCCGCTCCTCGGTGGGCACCATGCCCGTCACCCAGAAGGTGACCGAGCGCCTCGGCGTCCCGAAGGAGTACGCCTCCTTCGCCGTACCGTTCGGCGCCACCACCAAGATGGACGGCTGCGCCGCCATCTACCCGTCGCTGGCCGCGATCTTCATCGCGCAGATCTTCGACGTGCAGCTGAGCGTCGGCGACTACATCCTGATCGCGTTCGTCTCGGTCATCGGTTCGGCCGCGACCGCCGGTCTCACCGGGGCGACGGTCATGCTGACGCTGACCCTGTCCACGCTGGGCCTCCCGCTGGAGGGCGTCGGCCTGCTCATGGCCATCGACCCGATCCTGGACATGATGCGCACCGCCACCAACGTGGCCGGTCAGGCGCTGGTCCCGGTGATCGTCTCGGCCCGCGAGAAGATCCTCGACCTCGGCAAGTACAACTCCGCCTCGGCCTCGCCGGTGGACGAGATCGAGGTCCGCGACGAGGAGCCCGTCCGGGTCCCCGTCGCCGCCTGACATCGCCACCCGACGGCGCCGGTGGCGCGCCGGCCACCCGGCTGACGCGGCACCGGCCGCCACGGCACACCGCACCTCACGCAGGGGCGTCCGGTCCTTCGGGACCGGGCGCCCCTGCGTCGTCGCGGGACCTTCGCGCCGGGGGACCGGCCTCGCTCCCCGTACCCTTACTCGGGAGTAAGGCTGCGGGGGCGGAAGGAAGTCCGACATGGATGCCGTGAAGAGCAAGCGAATGCCACGCGCCGTGCGTGAGCAGCAGATGATGGACGCGGCGGTACAGATCTTCGGGCAGCGCGGCTACCGGGCGGCCTCGATGGACGAGATCGCGGAGCTCGCCGGCGTGTCGAAACCGCTGGTCTACCTCTACCTGAACTCCAAGGAGGAGCTCTTCACCGCGTGCATCCGCCGCGAGGCGAAGGCACTGGTGGACGCCGTCCAGGCGGGGGTCGAGCCGGGTCTGCCCGCCGACCGCCAACTCTGGGAAGGGCTGCGCGCCTTCTTCGTCCACACCGCCGAGAACCCGGACGGCTGGGCGGTGCTGCACCGCCAGGCGCGTACGCACGGGGAGCCGTTCGCCTCGGAGATCACCGCGATGCGGGACGAGATCGTCGCCTTCGTGACGGGCCTGATCGGCGCCGCCGCCCGGGAGGCGCACCACGATCCCGCGCTGCCCGACCGGGACGTGGTGGGACTCGCGCAGGCGCTCGTGGGCGCCGCGGAGGCGCTGGCGGGGTGGGCCAACGAGACCCCGGGCGTCTCGGCCCGGGAGGCGGCGGCGACGCTGATGAACTTCTCCTGGGCGGGTCTGGAGAACCTCATGAACGGGCGGCCCTGGCAGCCGCCGGTCTGACGTGGTGCGGGGCGGTGTGCGCCCCTCGGTCTCCTCAGGGAGCCCGGTCTCCTCAGGGAGCTTCCGGGGCGAGCCCGTCCGCGACCAGACCCGCGTAGACCGCCTTGCCCAGTGCCTGCACGGCGGAGTGCGGGCGCACCATCACGGTGAACTCCTTGATCAGACCGGCCTCGTCGAAGTGGAGCAGGTCGATTCCGTGGATCTGGGCGCCGTTCACGGTGGCACGGAAGAGCAGGACCTCCGAGGGGGCGTCCGTCCCGTCGGCGCTGGTCTCGGAGGTGCCCTCGAAGTGGCCGACGTAGCGGAAGTCCTCGAAGACGCGGAGCAGGACCCCGAAGAGGCCGAGCACCTGGGGCTTCCCGTCGAAGGGCGTGAACTTCACCGGGCTGTAGAGGCGGACGTCCTCGGTGAACAGCGCGTCCATCGCGCCGAGTTCGCCCTTCTCCACCGCGGCGCGGAAGCGGTCGGCCATCTCCATGGTTCCTCCGTGTGGTCCTGTGGTCCTGTGGTCGTGTGGTCCTGTGGTCGTGTGGGACGTACTGCGGGACGTGCGGGTCGTGCCCCGCGAGGTCGTACGACCGTACGGGATCACACGTCCCGGGTCACCGCACCGGTGAGGTGGACCCGTCCGCCGTCCGGGCCGCCGCGCAGCTGGAACGTCGTGCCCGGGCCGTCGGAGGCGTACGTCACCGTCCCCGGCAGGAGTACCGGTGCCCGGAACTCCGCCCGTACGGACCGGATGTGCTCGGCGCCCTCCGCCTCGGCGAGGCACCGGGCGACGGTCCACATCCCGTGGGCGATGGCCCGGGGGAAGCCGAACAGGCGGGCGGTGAGGGGGTGCAGGTGGATCGGGTTGCGGTCACCCGAGGCGGAGCCGTACCGCCGTCCCAGGTCGCCGGTGAGCCGCCACTCGGCGACGGCGGGCAGGTCGGGCAGGTCGTGGAAGGGCGGCGGCGCGGGTGGTACGGGCGCGGCGGGGGCGTTCCGTACGGAGTGGCGGGCGAGGTATCCGCTGCGGGACTCCCACACCAGCTCGCCCGCGACCCGGACCTCCGTCACGACGGTGACCTCGGTCCCGCGTCGGTGCGGCGACAGACTCTCCGCGTACACCGTCAGTTGGAGCGGGTCCTCGGGCCGTAGCGGTCGGTGCGAGGTGATCTCGATCCAGGTGTGGACGAGTCCGAGGACCGGCAGCGGGAACGACCGTGCCGTCATCAGCCGCATCGCGAGCGGGAAGGCCAGCACGTGCGGATAGGTCAGCGGGAGCGGACCGTCGGCGGGGAAGTGGCAGATCCGGCGGTAGCGCGCGAGGAGTTCGGTGGGGGCCGGGGCTTCGGGGCGGGAGATCCGGGTGGCCGGGAGCGAGGTGCCGGGCCGGCCGGGACGCTTGAACGGTGAGGTCAACGCGCCGCGCAGAAGCGAGAGTTCGAGGCGGGGCATCGGCTCACGCTCCCAGCAGGCTCTGGCCGCAGACCCGTACCACCTGGCCGTTGACGGCGGTGGAGGCGGGTTGCGCGAACCATGCGGTGGTCTCGGCCACGTCCACCGGAAGGCCGCCCTGGGAGAGGGAGTTCATGCGGCGGCCCGCCTCGCGGATGAAGAGCGGGACGGCGGCGGTCATCTTCGTCTCGATGAAGCCGGGGGCGACCGCGTTGACGGTGACGCCGTGCTCGGCGACGGCGCGCGGGGCCAACGACCGGACGAGGCCGATGATGCCCGCCTTGCTCGCCGCGTAGTTGGTCTGCCCGTTGTTGCCGGCGATGCCCGCGATGGATGCGGTGGCGACGATCCGGCCACCCCGGTTGAGGGTGCCGCCCTTGAGGAGCGCGTCCGTGGTCCGCAGCACCGAGTCGAGGTTGACGTCGATCACGGAGGCCCAGCGGTCGGCCGCCATGTTGGCGAGCCGCCGGTCGCGGGTGATGCCCGCGTTGTGCACGAGGACGTCGAGCCCGTCCGGGACCGCCGCCGCTATCCGCTCGGCGGCGTCCGGCGCGGTGATGTCCAGCGGCAGCGCGGTGGCGCCGAGCCGGTCGGCCGTCCGCACCAGGTCGGCCTCGGCCTGGGGGACGTCGAGGCAGATCACCCGGGCGCCGTCGCGGGCCAGCACGGAGGCGACGGCCTCACCGATGCCCCGCGCGGAGCCGGTGACCAGGGCGGTGCGGCCGGAGAGCGGGGCGAACCAGTCGGCGACCGGATCGGGGGTGGCTCCGGAGACCTCGACCACCTGGCCGCTGACGTACGCGGACCGGGGCGAGAGCAGGAAGCGCAGGGTGGACTCGGCGGACGCGGCTGCGCCCGGGACGATCCGTACCAGCTGCGCGGTGGTGCCCCCGCCGATCTCCTTGCCGAGCGACCGGACGAACCCCTCCAACGCCTGCTGCGCGGCGGCCTGGTGGTGGTCCTCGGGGGACGGGGCCGTACCGAGGACGACGACCCGGCCGCTGCGGGCGACCGAGCGGACGACGGGGTGCAGAGCCGCGTGGAGAGCGGCGAGCCCCGCCGCCGAGGTGATGCCCGTCGCGTCCACCACGATCCCGGCGGGGCGGGCCGCCCCCTCGCTCTTCCCCCCCTGCTTCACTCGCTCCACCTGGTCCACCTGGTCCACCTGGTCCACCTGCTCCACCACCGGGAGCCCCAGGCCGGCGAGCAGCTCACGGACCTCTCCGGGTACGGCCGGTTCGCCCGCGGTGAGGTGGAGCAGGGGCCCGTCGAGCGTGGGTGTCTCCAGCGACCAGCGGCGCAGCGGCGCGGGCTGGGGGAGTCCCAGCCGGCGGGTGAGAAAACGGCCGGGGGCTGTGCCGGTCAGGTGCAGATAGCGGTCGGCCATTGTCCAGACTCCCTGCTCGGTCTTAGATTTACTCCGGAGTAAGGTTACTCAAGAGTCAGGAGCTGGTCGAGATGAACCGCTTGCGGAAACGGCCCGGGGCGCCGCTCGGGACGACGGCACGTCTCCGGACGACGGTTGCCGGGGAGGGCGCGACGGCCTCCGCGACCGTCGGGACGGCGGCCTCCGTCACCGTCGGGACGAGAGGCTCGCGATGATTCCCCTTCCGCTCCCCCAGCCGCGCCGGGTCGCCGTCCTCGGTGGCAGCCGCATCCCGTTCGCCCGCTCGGACGGCCCCTACGCCGAGGCATCCAACCAGCTGATGCTCACCGCCGCGCTCGACGGACTCGTCGAACGGTTCGGCCTCGCGGGGCAGCGGGTGGGGGAGTTCGCCGCCGGTGCCGTCCTCAAGCACAGCCGCGACTTCAACCTCGCCCGCGAGACCGTGCTCGGCTCCCGGCTGGACCCCCGCACCCCGGCGTACGACCTCCAGCAGGCGTGCGGCACCGGCCTCCAGGCCGTCATCGCCGTCGCCAACAAGATCACCCTCGGTGCGATCGACTCGGGCATCGCGGGCGGTGCGGACACCGCGAGCGACGCACCGCTCGGCGTCAACGACGAGCTGCGCCGCATCCTGCTGAACGCCCGCCGCGCCAAGGGGAACGCCGCCCGGATCAGGGCACTCGCGGCGGTCCGCCCCCGCCACCTCGTCCCCGACATCCCGCGCAACGCCGAACCCCGTACGGGGCTGTCGATGGGCGAGCACGCGGCGATCACCGCCCGCCGCTGGGGCGTCACCCGTGAGGACCAGGACGTCCTGGCGGCGGCCAGCCACCGGCGGCTGGCCGCCGCCTACGACCGGGGGTTCCTGGACGACCTCGTCGTCCCGTACCTCGGTCTGGAGCGGGACCAGAACCTGCGGCCCGGCTCCACGGTCGAGAAACTCGCCACCCTCAAAACGGTGTTCGGCGCCGACCACCCCGACGCGACGATGACCGCCGGGAACTCCACCCCGCTCACGGACGGCGCCGCCACCGTGCTGCTGGCGAGCGAGGAGTGGGCCCGGGCGCGCGACCTGGAGCCGCTGGCGTACCTCTCGCTGTACGAGAGCGCCGCCGTGGACCACGTGCACGGCGAGAACCCGGAGGACGGCCTGCTGATGGCCCCCGCCCTCGCCGTGCCCCGGCTGCTGGAGCGGGCCGGGCTGACCTTCGACGACTTCGACCTGTTCGAGGTGCACGAGGCGTTCGCCTCGCAGGTGCTGGCCACGCTCGCCGCCTGGCAGCAGCAGGGCCTCGGACCCGTCGACCGGGAGAAGCTCAACGTGGCCGGTTCCTCGCTCGCCACCGGCCACCCGTTCGCGGCGACCGGCGCACGGATCGTCGCCACCCTCGCCAAGCTCCTCGCGGAGCGCGAGGGCCCGGGGCGCGGGCTGGTCTCCATCTGCGCGGCCGGTGGCCTGGGGGTGACGGCGATCCTCGAACGGCCGTGACCCGTACGGCATGTGCTCCGCCGTACCCGCCCGTGACCGCCCGCCACCGCCGCCAACGTCCCCGTCCCCGTCCGAGGAGCCGCACGTGTCCATGCCCCCGTCCTCCACGCCCCCCGCCCCGTTCGCGTCCCCCGCCGCGCCGCCCGTTCTGGTCCCCCCGCTCACCCTGTGCGGCGCGGACGGCAGGGTGCGGGAGGTCTCCGTACCCGCGTTCGCCCCGCCCGTCCTCCACGGCTCGCTCGCCGACATCCCCTTCGACAACGCACGCGAGGCGCCCTCGGACGCGGTCCTCAGCCGTAAGCAGGAGGACGGCAGCTGGCGGGACGTGACCGCCCGCGACTTCGCCGACGAGGTGCGCGCCGTCGCCAAGGGCCTGATCGCGGAGGGCTTCCGGCCCGGCGCCCGTATCGCGATCATGGCCCGTACGACGTACGAGTGGACGCTGCTCGACTTCGCCGCCTGGGCCGCCGGGCTCGTCACCGTGCCCATCTACCCGACGTCCTCGGCGTACCAGGTGCGGTGGATCCTGCAGGACTCCGGCGCGCGGGCCTGTGCGGTCGAGGGGAAGGAGCAGGCGCGGATCGTCAGCCAGGAACGCAAGGACCTCGCCGATCTGGCCCACCTGTGGCAGCTCGACACCGGGGCGCTCGGCCGCCTCAAGGCGGTGGGCAAGGACGTGCCCGACACGGCGGTGGACGAACGGCGCGGCCGACTGGGCCCGGACAGCGCCGCCACCCTGATCTACACCTCCGGCACCACCGGCCGGCCCAAGGGGTGCGTGCTCACCCACGGCAACTTCTTCGCCGAGGTCGACAACGCCATCGAGCTCCTCCACCCGGTCTTCAAGTCGGTCTCCAAGTACCCCGCTTCCACCCTGCTCTTCCTGCCGCTCAGCCACGTGTTCGGCCGGATGGTCGCGGTCGGCTGCATGCGCGCCCGGGTTCGCCTGGGCCACGCCCCCTCGATCCGCACCGAGGACCTGCTGGCGGACCTGGCCGGCTTCAAACCGTCGTTCCTGCTGGCGATCCCGTACGTCCTGGAGAAGGTCTTCAACACCGGGCGCGCCACCGCCGAGAAGATGGGCCGCGCCTCCTCCTTCGACCGGGCCGCCGGAATCGCCCAGCGGTACGGCCAGGCGGTCGAGGCCGCCGAACACGGCACGGGTCCGGGTCCGGGCCGAGCCCTGAAGATGGCCCGCGCCCTCTACGACCCGCTGGTCTACCGCCGTATCCGCGCGGCCCTCGGCGGCCACGTCCGCTACGTCATCTGCGGCGGCTCCCCGCTGGGCCGCCGGCTCGCCGCCTTCTACGCGGGCGCCGGCATCGAGATCTTCGAGGGGTACGGCCTCACCGAGACCACCGCCGCCCACACCGTGACCCCGCCCCTCAGGCCCCGTCTGGGCACGGTCGGCTGGCCGCTCCCCGGCGCGGCGGTGCGGATCGCCGACGACGGGGAGGTGCTGCTCCGGGGCGGCCAGGTCTTCCAGGGTTACTGGGACGCGCGGCGCGGCGAGTCCGTCCCGGTGGTGGACGACGGCTGGTTCGCCACCGGTGACCTCGGGGCGCTCGACGACGACGGGTACCTCACCATCACCGGCCGCAAGAAGGACATCATCATCACCTCGGGCGGGAAGAACGTCATCCCGGCCCCGCTGGAGGACTGGCTGCGCGCACACCCGCTGGTCAGCCAGTGCATGGTCGTCGGCGACAACCGCTCCTTCATCACCGCGCTGATCACCCTGGAGGAGGACGGGCTCGCGCACTGGCGGCAGATGAAGAAGAAGCAGGGCGTCCCGGTCCGTGAGCTGATCCACGACCCGGAGCTGCGGGAGACGATCCAGCACGCGGTGGACGAGGCCAACAGCTCCGTCTCGCGCGCCGAGTCGATCCGCAAGTTCACGGTGCTGCCCGTCGACTTCACCGAGGAGAGCGGCCACCTCACGCCCTCGCTCAAGCTCAAACGGGACGTCGTGGCACGGGACTTCGCCGCGGAGATTGAGGAGCTGTACCGGAAGTGAGGTGGCGGGGCCGGGTGTGTGGAGACGCGCGGGCCCGGGGCGGCCGTGACTGCGGCGGTCTACTCCGGCGGTCGAAACTCCGGCATCCTGGGGCGTGTTCGGCCCGATGTGACGCTCGTACCCCACGAGACCCGTACCCCCACGACGCCCGGCTCTCGACTCGGAGGATGAATCCGCGTGCGATCCCCCCTGCGCATCGCCCTGCTCGCTCTCGTCGCCCTGGTGGCCGGTCTGCTCACGGCCACCCCGGCCGCGGCGGCCCCGAACTTCAAGGCCCCCTACCCCTGCGGCCAGCAGTGGACCTACAGCCACCACTCGGCCGAGGTCCGCCTCGCCCTCGACTTCGTCCGCACCGACGGCGGAGCCACGGCGGGTACCCCCGTGCTGGCCTCCGCGGCCGGTACCGCCTACCGGTACTCCCAGCCCAGCGGTGCGGGCAACTACATCGCCATCGACCACGGCGGCGGCTGGCAGACCTACTACTTCCACCTCTCCGCGTACTCCGTCGCCAACGGGGCCCAGGTGGCCCAGGGTCAGCAGATCGGAGTGACCGGTTCGACGGGCAACAGCACCGGTGCGCACATCCACTACGAGCAGCTCTACAACGGTGTCGGCCAGAACATCGTGCTCAACGGCCAGTCCCTGGCCCCGTATCCGAGCGCCTACAACAGCAAGTACCTGACCAGCGACAACGGATGCGGTGGCGGCGGTACGGGGAAGTACTGGGTGGACACCTTCGCCAACGCCACCGGGTACGCGTCAGCCAACACCGCCGACGCGCAGGGCGTCCTCAACGCCGGTACCAACTACGTCTACTGCAAGGTCTGGGGCGCGCAGGTCGGCTCGGGCTCGGCGTACAACCACTGGTGGCTGCGGACCGACCTGGACACGGTGTACGCGGGCAAGAACGGCTACAACGCCTACGTCTCGGCCTACTACCTCTCCCGCTGGGGCAGCGACGAGGCCCGCGACAACAACGGCACGGTGATTCCGGACTGCTGAGCGGAGGCTGCGGGGGAGGGGCCTGCACCGAGTCGCGTCTTCGCGACCGTGTGTGCTCGTCGGGCGCCATCGTGACCGCGCCCCACGGGCGTCCCACGGGTGGCGGGCCCTTCCGTGCGGACGGGTCATACGGGGGGGTGTGGAACTCCACGTACTCGATCGTCGCGCCACCGGGGTGCCGTACGGTCAGGTTGCGGCCCGTGGGCACGTCGTTGGGGCCGTCGAGAACCTCTCCCCCGTGCTGTCCGGCCAGGCGCAGGACCTCGGTGAGGGACCCGACGATCGCGGTGGCGTGGGTGCCGCGGTAGGGGGCGAGGGCGTCGTCGGTGCCCGCGAGAAGCAGAAATCCGCCCACGGTCGCGAGTTCCAGATCACGGTAGGTGAAGCGCAGCCCCGGTTGCTCTCCGGTGAGTTCGGTGAACGTGGGCAGCGCGGTATCCAGATCGTCGACGTACACCCGGGCGAAGGTGGTGAGCATCGGTGCGGCGTCTCCCAGGTCGTTTCGACTTTCCCGAAATATGGAATTGATCTGCATACCAGGGATGCGCCGTAGGTGCGGGCAAGGGGGACGGATGAGGCAACTCGGCATAGATGAGGTGGAATTGGCCACGGTCCTGCGCGCGCTGGGCGATCCGGTCCGGCTCTTCCTGGTCCGGCGGATGGCTGAGGGCGGAGAGAGCGTGTGCACTCCGGCGGGCCTGGACGTGCCACCCTCCACGCTCTCCAACCACTGGCGTGTTCTGCGCGAGGCAGGTATCACCCAGACCCGGCGGGCCGGTAAAGCGCGACTGATGACACTGCGGCGTGACGCCCTCGACGCCCGCTTCCCCGGGCTCCTGGACGCGGTACTGGGCGACGGCGAGGGATGAGCCCGCGCCCGTGGGGGTGCCGCTCTTACAGCGGGTTGTCGCCGTTGATGTTGAGGGCGTGCCCCGGCCGGAAGAAGCGCTTGGCGAACACGTGGCCGTGCTCGGCCGCCATCCGGAACCAGGGCTCCGACGCGGCGAGCCCGTCGCGGTCCTCGACGAGGCGGCCCATCTCCCACATCGACTGGGGGTCCTTCCGCTCCACTCCCACCCGGAAGAGGCGCTCCGCCTCGTCGGGGTCTCCCCCGATCTTCGCGAGGAGCGCCATCGACCGCAGGGCCCGCAGATCGCCGCCCTCGGCCGCGGCGGCGAGCCGCTCCGGGGTGCCGTACTTCCGGTGCTGCCGCCAGATGCAGAGTGCCAGCAGCAGTCCGAGCAGCCAGGCCAGCCAACTGACGTCGAAAAGCGTGTCGTTGTCGGTCGCCATCCCGAGCACACTCAGGATCGCCGCCACGACAAAGAGCAGGAATGCCATTCGTACCCCCCCGGGTTGCGCACAGCCCACCGGCTCTCTTCCCGGTGGACGGCCCCGTTATCCCTGGGCGGGTACGGAATCGGTGGGTGCGGGCCCCGTGCCGTCGCTCCCGCCGCGCCCTACCGTGGGGCGCGGCACTTCGACGGAGGCCGGGCGGCGCGCACCGAACAGCGCCGACCAGCACCGACCGCCACCACCGGACTCACCGCACGGACCACGACGGAGGTTCCCCGTATGCGGATCGCCACCATCATCTTCCTGACCGACCAGACGGTCACTCCCGTCGCACTCGCCCGCGAGCTGGAGCAGCGCGGCTTCGCCGGGCTTTATCTGCCCGAGCACACCCACATCCCGGTGAGCCGGGACACCCCGTACCCGGCGGGCGGCGACCTGCCGCCCGAGTACGGCAGGACGCTGGACCCGTTCGTCGCGCTGGGGCAGGCGGCGGCGGTGACCGAGCGTCTCGCCCTGGGTACCGGGATCACGCTGGTCGCGCAGCACGACCCGATCGACCTGGCGAAGCAGGTCGCCACGCTCGACCACCTCTCCGACGGCCGGTTCACCCTGGGCGTCGGCTTCGGCTGGAACGTGGAGGAGGCCGCCGATCACGGCGTGGAGTGGAAGACCCGGCGCGCCCGGGGCCGTGACCGGCTGGCCCTGATGCGGGCGCTCTGGTCGGACGAACCGACCTCGTACGAGGGTGAGTTCGGGTCGGTGAGCGCCAGCATCGCCTACCCGAAGCCGGTGCGTGAGGCACGGGGACCCGTCGTCGGTCCTCGTACGCTCATCGGCGGCGCGGCCGGGCCGAAGCTCTTCGCGTACATCGCGCGGTACGCGGACGGGTGGCTGCCGATCGGCGGGAGCGGGCTCACGGAGGCCGTGCCGAAGCTGCGTACGGCCTGGGAGGAGGCGGGACGCGACCCGGCGCACCTCGAGGTGGTGCCGTACGCGATCGTGCCCACGCCGGGCAAGCTGGCGCACTTCGCGGAGCTGGGCATAGAGGAGGTCGTGGCGCAACTGCCGTCGGCCGGTGAGCCGGCGGTGCTGCGGGCGCTGGACGCGTACGCCGCGTTCCTCTGACGGTACGTGCCCGGGGGCGGCGCCCGGCCCACCGCCGGGCCGCCCGCCGGGCCGCCCCGCCCCCTCCGCCCCCGTCGCCTACCGCACCGAGCGCAGCGCCCGGAGCGTCGGCGCCCCGGCTCGTTCCGGTCGTGCGTCCGGGTCCCCCGCAGGGCCCTCGCCTTCGGCGGTGTCGGCGTCCCCCGCGGCCTCGGGGTACCCGGCGTCCCGCTCCCGTACCAGCCCCGGCAGCCCGGCCAGCTCGGTCAGGGCGTCCACCCGCCAGTCGGCCGACTCCACCACGTCCGGGTGATCCGCCCACCAGTGCCCGAACGGGCCGCGCCGCAGGTGCGCGGTCCGCAGGCCGGCGGCCTTCGCGGGGAAGAGGTCCTCGGCCGGGTGGTCGCCGACGTACACCGTGGTGCTCGGGTCGGCGTCCGACGCCTCCAGCACCCGCACGAAGAACCCCGGGTCCGGCTTGGCCACGCCCCACCGGGCCGTGGTGACGACGAGGTCGGCCGGGAGGTCCAGGGCCCGCAACTGCTCGGTGGCGCGCGCCGCTCCGTCTCCCGCCACCACCACGCGCAGCCCGAGGGCGCGGAGTCCGGCGAGCGCCGGGCGTACGTCCGGGTAGAGGTCCCGCTCGCCCAGGTGCTCGCCGCGCCCCGCCGCCTCGCGGGCCAGCTCCGCCTCCGCCACGTCCATGCCGGGACGGAGCAGCGCGAGCGCGTCCGTGGCGCTGCCGCCCCCGACGACGGCCGCGCCGACCAGAGCGCTCACCGTGTGCACGGGCACACCCAGCCAATCGGCCCAGGACGCCCAGTGGCTGTCGTCGCGAACGAGGGTCTCACCGATGTCGAACACGATCGTTTCCATCACCGTCCCGACCCTACGGGGCGGACCCCGTCGCACCGTGACCATCCGCGCCCGGACGCGCGGCGCGGGCCGTACGGGGGTGCGGAGCCGAGAGGAACCGGCCGCCCCGGGGCTCCGGTCCCGCTCGTATGCTCGATCCATGACCGATCCTCAGAGCGGACGTCCCACGACCAACGCCATGCGGCGCGCACTCAGACGGGCACGCGACGGTGTGGCCCTCGACGCGACCGAGGCCGCCGTGCTCCTCCAGGCGCGCGGTGACGATCTGACGGACCTCGCCGCGTCCGCTGCCCGGGTGCGTGACGCGGGCCTGGCGGCGGCGGGCCGGCCGGGTGTCATCACGTACTCCCGCAAGGTGTTCATTCCGCTCACCCGTCTCTGCCGCGACATCTGCCACTACTGCACCTTCGTCACCGTCCCCGGCAAGCTCCGCCGCGAGGGCCACGGGATGTTCCTCTCGCCCGACGAGGTCCTCGACATCGCCCGCCAGGGAGCGGCCCTCGGCTGCAAGGAGGCGCTCTTCACCCTCGGTGACCGCCCCGAGGACCGCTGGCCCGAGGCACGGGAGTGGCTGGAGGCGGAGGGGTACGACGACACCCTGGCGTACGTACGCGCCATGGCGATCCGGGTCCTGGAGGAGACCGGCCTGCTCCCGCACCTCAACCCCGGGGTGCTCGGCTGGACCGACCTCCAGCGGCTCAAGCCGGTCGCCCCCTCGATGGGGATGATGCTGGAGACCACCGCGACCCGCCTCTGGTCGGAGAAGGGCGGTCCGCACCACGGCTCCCCGGACAAGGAACCGGCCGTCCGGCTGCGCGTCCTGGAAGACGCCGGCCGCTCCAACGTCCCCTTCACGACCGGCATCCTGATCGGCATCGGCGAGAACTACGAGGAGCGCGCCGACTCCCTCTTCGAGATCCGCCGCACCGCCCGCGCCTACCACGGCATCCAGGAAGTCATCATCCAGAACTTCCGCGCCAAGCCGGACACCGCGATGCGCGCGATGCCCGACGCGGAACTGGAGGAGCTGGCCGCGACGATCGCGGTGGCCCGGCACATCCTCGGTCCGTCCGCCCGCATCCAGGCCCCGCCGAACCTGGTGGACTCCGAGTACGCGCTGATCGTCGGCGCGGGCATCGACGACTGGGGCGGGGTCTCCCCCCTCACCCCCGACCACGTGAACCCCGAGCGCCCCTGGCCGCACATCGACGAACTCGCCGCCCGTACCGCCGAGTCCGGCTTCTTGTTGCGTGAACGCCTCACCATCTACCCGGAGTTCATCCAGCGCGGCGAACCGTGGCTCGATCCCCGGCTGCTCCCGCACGTCCGGGCGCTCGCCGACCCGGAGACCGGCATGGCGAAGGAGGGAGCCGTCCCGGTCGGCCTCCCCTGGCAGGAACCGGACGAGGAGTTCGGTGCCACCGGCCGTACCGACCTGCACCGCACCATCGACACCGAGGGCCGCACCGGGGACCGCCGCGAGGACTTCGACGAGGTGTACGGGGACTGGGAGGCGCTCCGCGAGGCCGCCGCCCCCGGCATGATCCCCTCCCGGATCGACACGGACGTACGCGAGGCGCTGAGCCGGGCCGCCGACGACCCGACGAAGCTCACCGACGCCCAGGCACTCGCCCTGCTCCACGCGGAGGGCCCGGCGCTGGACGAACTCTGCCGGATCGCGGACACCCTGCGCCGCGACACGGTCGGCGACGAGGTCACCTACGTCGTCACCCGGAACATCAACTTCACCAACGTCTGCTACACCGGCTGCCGTTTCTGCGCCTTCGCGCAGCGCCGCACCGACGCCGACGCGTACACCCTCTCCCTCGACCAGGTCGCCGACCGGGCCGCCCAGGCGTGGGACGTGGGCGCGGTGGAGGTCTGCATGCAGGGCGGCATCCACCCCGACCTGCCCGGCACCGCCTACTTCGACATCGCGCGGGCCGTGAAGGAACGCGTCCCCGGCATGCACGTGCACGCCTTCTCCCCGATGGAGGTCGTCAACGGGGTCACCCGCACCGGGCTTTCGATCCGCGACTGGCTGATCACCGCCAAGGAGGCCGGACTCGACTCGATCCCCGGCACGGCGGCGGAGATCCTGGACGACGAGGTCCGCTGGGTCCTCACCAAGGGCAAACTCCCCACCGCCACTTGGCTGGAGGTCGTGAAGACCGCCCACGAGGTGGGACTGCGCTCCTCGTCCACCATGATGTACGGGCATGTGGACCAGCCCCGCCACTGGCTCGGCCACCTGCGCACCCTGGCCCGACTCCAGCAGGAGACAGGCGGGTTCACCGAGTTCGTGACCCTCCCGTTCATCCACACCAACGCCCCGGTCTACCTCGCGGGCATCGCCCGCCCCGGCCCCACCGACCGCGACAACCGCGCGGTCACCGCCATGGCCAGGCTGCTGCTCCACCCGCACATCACCAACATCCAGACCAGCTGGGTGAAGCTCGGCGCCGAGGGCGCCGCCGAGATGCTCCGTTCGGGCGCCAACGACCTCGGCGGCACGCTGATGGAGGAGACCATCTCCCGCATGGCAGGGTCGAGTTACGGCTCGTACCGCTCCATCCAGGATCTGGTGGCCATCGCCGAACTGGCCGGCCGCCCGGCGAAGCCGCGTACCACCCTGTACGGAGAGGTCCCCGCCGAGCGCGTCGCGGCGGCGACCGCCTCGGACGGACACCTCCCGGAGCTGCTGCCGGTACTGCCTGCCTGAGCCGACGCGCCGCCCCGCACCCCCGCGCCGCCCTCATGCCCCGCCGCCCCCGTACCGCCCGCTCGCGCGTGGTACGGGGGCGGCGCGTGCGGGGGCCGGGGGTACGGGTGCGCGGTCAGTCGCGGCCCAGCGCCTTGCCCAGCCGCAGCAGCCCCTCGCGGATCTCGTCGGGGGTGTGGGTGGTGAAGGACATCCGCAGCGTCGCCGGTTCCGGTGTGCCCGCGTAGAACGGCGCCCCCGGCACGTACGCCACCTCGTGGGCGATCGCCTTCGGCAGCAGCGCGGTCGCGTCGTGGCCGTCGGGCAGCCGGACCCAGACGAACATCCCGCCGTCCGGCCGGTTCCAGGTGCTGCCGGGCGGCAGTGCGGCCGCCAGGCCGTCGAGCAGGGCGTCCCGGCGCTCGCGGTAGGCGGTCCGGACCCTGGCCACATGGGCGTCGAGGTCGGAGACGGCCAGGTAGCGGGCCGCCGCCGCCTGGTCGACGGCGGAACAGTGCAGGTCGGCGGCCTGCTTGACGATCGCACAGGCCCGGAGCAGCGCGGCGGGCGCGCGGAGGTGGCCGAGCCGCATCCCGGGGGCCATCACCTTCGAGAAGCTGCCCAGCAGGACCGTACGGTCGGCGGCGGCGTCCAGCGAGGAGAACCACGGCACGTGCGCGCCCTCGTAGCGCAGCTCGCCGTACGGGTCGTCCTCCACGATCCACAGCCCGAGCCGCTCGGCCACCTCGGCGATGGCCTGACGGCGGGCGAGCGGGAGGGTGCGCCCGGTCGGGTTCTGGAACGTGGGGATCGTGTAGAGCAGCTTGGGCCGTTCCCGCTCCACGAGCTCGGCGAGCGCGACCGGGTCAAGGCCGTCGTCGTCGCACGGTACCGGCACCACCCGCGCCCCCGCGAAGGCGAAGCACTGCAACGCCGCGAGGTAGGTGGGGTCTTCGACGAGCACGGTGTCCCCGGGCTCCAGCAGAGCCGTCGCGAGGAGCGTCAGCGCCTGCTGCGACCCGGTGGTGATCATCAGGTCCTCCGCCCGGGTCGCCAGCCCCCGCGCGGAGTACCGGGCGGCGACGGCCGACCGCAGCCCCGGATCGCCCTCGGTCACCGAGTACTGGAGCACCCGGGCCGCGTCCTCGGCCAGCACATGGTCGTACGCGGCCCGGATCTCGCCGGTGTCGAACAGCTCCGGCGCCGGGAGCCCGCCCGCGAACGAGATCACCTCGGGCCGCGAGGTCAGCGCGAGGATCTCGCGTACGGGCGAGGCGCCGACCGAGGCGGCACGGGCGGCGAGGGCGGGGGTGGCGGATCGGGTCGTCATGAGCGCAGCTTACGAACAACCTGCCCTTTTCCGACAGGCGTTGTGGAGCGTGAACCGGAAGGCGGCCGTGGAGCAGCGGTGTTGACGGCTGAACGATCGGGAACGGGGTGCCGACGGACTGGGGCCGGGGCACTGCTCAGACCGTGTCCGGCGACCCGGCCCGTGCGATGCGGGACGCGAGGAAGGCGAAGGCCAGGGCCAGGACGGCCTGCGCGGTCACGGCGACGGCGAAGCCGCGGGGCAGGGCGGCGGCGGGGCCGTCCGCCGCCGCGTCGGCCACGGCGTGGAAGAGGCCGCCGAGGAGCGCCACGCCCAGACCGAGGCCGAGTTGCTGCAACGTGGTGAAGAGGCCACCGGCGACACCCGCCGCCCAGGTCGGGGTGCGGGAGAGGACCGTGCGGAGGACCGGCCCGTACATCAGGGCCTGGGTGACGCCGAGCACGATCAGGAGCGGTTGCAGCGCCCACGGGGTGTGGCCGTGGCTGCCGTGCACGGTGAGGACGAGGAGCAGGAGCACGGCGGCCTGTCCGATGGCCGCGCCCGTCATCGTCCAGCGTCCGGTGCGGCGTTCGACGGCCGGCAGGGCGAGGGCGGTGACGACGAACGCCGCGCCGAATCCGAGCAGCAGCACGACGGTGCCCCAGGCGTCCACGCCGAACGCGCCCTGGGCGAGCGCCGAGAACTCGTACAGGAACGCGCCGTAACCGGTGAAGAAGAGCAGCGTCATGATCAGGCCCTGCCGCACGGCCGGGGTGCGCAGCACGCTCGGCGGTACGACGGGCAGTTCACCGCGGCGTTCGGCGGCGCGCTGCGAGCGGGCGAAGGCGGCGAGCAGTACTCCGCCCGTGGCCAGCATCGCGAGCACCGGGGCGGGGCCGCCCGCGGAGGTCCCGAGCGTCAGGGGCACCACGACGAGGAGCAGTCCCGTACCGAGGAGCGCGGCCCCGCGCAGATCGAGCGCGAGCGGCGCCGTCGAGCGCGACTCGGGCACGGTCCGCAGGGCGAGCAGGGCGACCGCACCGATCGCCCCGGTGAATACCTGGACCAGCCGCCAGCCCCAGTGGTCCCCGGCTGCCTGGGACACGCCGCCCGCGAGGAGTTGCCCCGCCACGGTCGCGATCCCCCCGACGGCGGCGAAGAGCGTGACACCCAGCGACCGCAGCTTCTCCGGCGCGGTGGACTGGATGGTGGAGAGGACCTGCGGGGTGAACAGGCCGGCGGCCACGCCCAGGACGGCGCGCAGCACGACCAGGGTGACCAGGTTCGGCGCGAGTGCGGCGAGCGCGGAGGCCATGCCGAACGCGGCGACACCGGCCGAGAGCAGCCGGCGCCGCCCGAACCGGTCGCCCAGCCGCCCCGCGACGACGAGGGTCGCGGCGAACGCCGTGGTGTACGCGGACAGGACGAGCTGCCCGCCCGACACGGTCACGCCGAGGTCCGCGGTGATCGCGGGTTCGAGCAGGTTGACCGAACCGAACGTCATGTTCACGGGCAGGAAGGCGACGAGCAGGGCGGCGAGGCCGGTGCCAGTGAGGGCGCGCGCCGGGGGTGGCGCCACCGCGTGCGCGGCGGGAACGGTCGGGGCGGCGTGCGGTGCGGGAACGGTCGGTGCGGTGTGCGCGGCGGGAACGGTCGTCACGGTCATGACCATGACTCTGCGCGCCCCCTCATCCTGGTACCAGGAGCCTGCTCATAGGGGTACCAGTACTACCTGGATGCACCGGCCCCCGCACACCACCGAGGCGCGACACTGGGGCGGTGACCTCTTCGACGCCCGACCGCAGCGCCCTCGGCGCGTTCCTGCGCGCCCGCCGCGCCCGCGTCACCCCCGGCGACGTGGGCCTGCCGGCGGGCGGCCGGCGCCGCACTCCCGGGCTGCGGCGCGAGGAGGTGGCGCAGCTCGCCGGTGTCGGGGTCACCTGGTACACGTGGCTCGAACAGGGGCGGGCCAAGAACGCCTCCGACCAGGTGCTGGACGCGGTGGCGCGCGTCCTGCGCCTGGACGACGCCGAGCACCTGCACCTGATGATGCTCGCGGGCCGCGGCACGGTCCCCGAACCGGGACCGCCCATGTTCCTGCGCCCCGAGCACACCGCCCTCCTGGCCAAACTGCTGCCCTACCCGGCCGCCGTGCAGACCGACTGCTACGACCTCGTCGCGGCCAACCGCACCTACCGGTACCTCTTCGCCGACCTGGACGCGTACCCGGTCGAGGAACGCAACTGCGCCTGGCTGATGTTCACCGAACCGAGCTGGCGCAACAGCCTGGTCGACGAGGACACCGTCCTCCGCGAGATGACCGCGCGGCTCCGCGCCCGCCAGCCGGAACACCGTGACGACCCCCGCTGGAACAGGCTGATCACCCGGCTCCGCCAGGAGTCGCCGGACTTCGTACGGCACTGGGAGTCGTACGAAGTCCGGGGCGACCGCAACCAGTTGCGCCACTACCAGTCACCGCGCGTCGGCGCCCTCGACGTGCAGTTCCAGAGTCTGTGGCTGGACCGGACGCGGGGCGAGCGGATCATCGTCATGACGCCGGACGACGCCGCCACCGCCCAGCGCCTGGAACGCCTCGACTCGCTGGTCGGCGCCGCACCGGCGTGGACCGCGGGCGGCAGCCTCGACGCCGACGGTTCGGCCGCCGGGGCGTGAGGGCGGGCGTGTGACGGTCCCGCGTGGGGCGGCAGGCCGACCCGTCGCACCGGAGTCAGGCGCCGGAGTCACGCGACGGCGTCCCCGGCGGCCGGCGGCGGCGACTGTTCCTTCGCCGTGGCGATCACCTCGTCCAACACCTCACGGGAACGGAGCAGGTCACCGATCATCCGGTCGATCCGGTCGCGTTCCGCGCCGAGGTCGCTGACCAGCCGGGGCGTGGCGACGGCGGACGGCCCGCCGTCCGAGTCCCGTACGCAGGGCAGGAGTTCGTAGATCTTCGAGCTGCTCAGCCCGGCCGCGTAGAACTCCTGGATGCGGATGACCCGGTCGACCGCGCCTTCCGGGTACTCACGGTGCCCGCCGGGCGTACGGTCCGAGGCCAGCAGGCCCTGCTGCTCGTAGTAGCGCAGGGAACGCTCGCTCACTCCCGTACGCCGGGCCAGTTCGCCGATCCGCATGGTTTCCGTCCGTCCCGTCGACCCGGAACCCGGGCTTGAACCTGACACCGGTGTCACTTCCTACCCTCCCGGCATGACGAACACACCGGTCCCCACTGCCGCGAAGGCGTCGGTCTTCGATCCCGCCGCGCTCGGCCCGCTCCGCCTCCCGAACCGTCTCGTGATGGCCCCGCTGACCCGCAACCGCGCCACCGCCGACGGCGTACCCACCCCGCTCATGGCCACCTACTACGCCCAGCGCGCCACGGCCGGCCTGATCATCGCCGAGGCGTCCACCCCGAACGCGGTCGGGCAGACCTACCCCCACATCACCGCCATCCACCGCCCGGCCCACGTCGCCGGATGGCGCCTGGTCACCGACGCGGTGCGCGCGGCGGGCGGACGGATGTTCCTCCAGCTCCAGCACGGCGGACGCGTCGGCCACCCCGACACCAGCGGTCTGACCCCGGTCGCCCCCTCGCCGGTGGCGCTCCCCGAAACCCTCCACACGCCCACCGGGAAGCAACGGGCGCCCGTACCGCGCGAGATGAGCCCGGACGACATCGAGGAGCACATCGCCGACTTCGCCTCGGCCGCCCGCCGCGCGATCGAGGCGGGCTTCGAGGGGGTGGAGGTCCACAGCGCCAACGGGCACCTGCTCCACCAGTTCCTCTCCCGGAACACCAACCGCCGCACCGACGCCTACGGCGGCCCGGTCGAGCACCGCGTCCGGTTCGCCGCCGAGGTGGTACGGGCCGTCGCCGAGGCGATCGGCCCCGAACGGGTCGGGCTCCGCGTCTCTCCCGGCAACACGGTCAACAGCATCGAGGAGGGTGACACCGAGGAGATCTACCCCGCGCTCCTCGCCGCTCTGGCGGGCAGCGGGATCGCCTACCTCCACATCGGGTACGCCGACCCCGGCCGGCCCGTCTTCCGGCGCATCCGCGAGGAGTGGCCCGGCACCCTGATCGCCAACCCCGTGCTCCCGAAGGACCGCATCCCCGAGGACGGCGGCCTCGCCGCGAGCGAACACCTGCTCGCCGCCGGAGCCGACCTCATCGCCCTCGGCCGCCCGTTCCTCGCCAACCCCGACCTCGTCCACCGCCTGCGTACGGCAGCCCCGGTCAACCAGGTACGGGACGCGTACCTGATGTACGTCGGCGGGGCGACCGGCTACACGGACTACCCGGCTCTGCCGGAGTCGCCGGTTGCCGGCTGAACCGCGGGGAGCAGGGCGGGGCGTCCGCGTCGGAACTCCTGGTGCAGAAGTCGAATGAAGGGGCAACTGGTGTATGTGGTAACTCAGTTGATGACCTTGGTGACGTCTGTAAGACTCACCCCTCGTCGCTGGGTCGACCACCCGGTGACCATCCGAACCCTTGGGGGAATCACATGCAACTGCGCCTGTTAAGAGGATCTCTGTCCCGTACCGCGAGCGTCGTCGCGCTCGCTGCGGCCCTGGCAACCGGCTCGACCGGCCTTCTGCCGGTCGTGCAGGCGCACGCCGCACCGGCGGCTGCGGGCACCTTCGGCTTCAGCGGCGACGAGGGCGACTACATCAGTCAGGGGCAGTCCTACGCCTACGACACCGCCTCGGACGACCACCTGGACGTCTCCGCGAACGCGGACAACAGTGGGGTGTCGCTCTCCGTCGACGGCGCCAACGGTGACTGGTGGTACCTGAACCTCGCCGCACCCTCGGGCACCACCCTCGCCCCGGGGACCTACACGGGGGCGACCCGCGACCCGTTCCAGGAGCCGTCCGATCCGGGGCTGTCGCTCTACGGGAACGGCCGGGGCTGCAACACGCTCACCGGCACCTTCACCATCGAGGACGTGGAGTTCGGCCCCCTGGGCTACGTCAAGACGCTCGACGCGACCTTCGAGCAGCACTGCGAAGGGGACATCGCCGCCGCCCGCGGCGAGGTCCACATCGACAAACCGGCCCCTCCCGCCGCTCTCGACCTCGGTCTCGCCGTGTCCCTGGACGGCACCGCGAGCACTCTGAACGGCAAGGCCACGCTGGGCGGTACGGTCAGCTGCAACAAGCCCGTGCGGGTCGACGTCTCGGGGGACGTCACCCAGGTGAAGAAGCGGCAGCTCATCCGCGGCTCGTACGCCACCGTGGTGAACTGCGTGCCGGGGGCGCCGGTCGCCTGGTCCGCGAAGGCGGTGCCGACGGGTGACGTGCCCTTCCAGCGCGGTGACGTCGAAGTCGAGGCCCGTGCGACGGCGACCGACCCGGACTACGAGCAGTCCGTGTCGGCCGCCGAGACGGTCGCGGTCCACCTCGCCCGAGGCTGACCGACCCGCGTCGCCGTCCCGCGGCCGGTTCCGCAGCCGGCTGCGCGGGGCCGGCCGTCCCTCCCCGGGCCGGCCGGCCCCGCGCGCCGGCCGGTCGGGGGCGAGGCAGGCGCGGACCGGCGGGACACCGGGGCTCCGGGCTCGGAAGCTCGTAAGAAACCGGGGGTGGGAGACTGGCGGGTATGGATATCCGCCGCAGGAACAATGTGACCGTCACCGGCCGTACGGATGGGCCGGTGCTTCTGCTGGCGCACGGGTTCGGCTGCGACCAGAACATGTGGCGCCTGGTCGTGCCGGCGCTGGCGGAGAGCTACCGCGTCGTGCTCTTCGACTACGTGGGCGCGGGACAGGCGATCCCCTCGGCCTGGGACGAGCAGCGGTACAGCTCCCTGGACGGCTACGCCCAGGACGTGCTGGAGGTGCTCGAGGAGCTGGACCTGAGAAAGGTGACCTTCGTGGGGCACTCGGTCAGCGCGATGGTGGGCGTGCTCGCGGCGGCGAAGGCACCGGAGCGCATCTCCCGGCTGGTGATGGTCGCTCCCTCGCCCCGCTACATCGACGAGGACGGCTACCGCGGCGGGTTCAGCGCGGAGGACATCGACGAGCTGCTGGAGTCGCTGGAGTCGAACTATCTGGGCTGGTCGGCGGCGATGGCCCCGGTCATCATGGGCAACGACGACCGGCCCGAACTCGGCCAGGAACTGACCGCCTCGTTCTGCGCGACCGACCCGGCGATGGCCCGCGTCTTCGCCCGTACGACGTTCCTCTCCGACAGCCGCAAGGACCTCAAGACGGTCACCACGCCGACACTGATCCTGGAGTGCCGGCAGGACGTGATCGCCCCCCGCGAGGTCGGCGCCTACGTCCGCGACGCGATCCCCGGCAGCGTGCTGGTCACCCTGGAGGCGACGGGGCACTGTCCGCAGCTGAGCGCGCCGGAAGCCACGGCCGGAGCGATCGTCGACTTCGTCGGGGCCGCCTGATGATGTGCCGCACCGACCAGTCCCCGGAGCCCGGCGAGGAGCAGGACGTCGCCACCACGAACACGGTCTTCACCTCGCTGCTGGAGGACAGCGCCGAGGAGCTCTACGAGCAGGCCCCGTGCGGCTACCTGTCGACGCTGATGGACGGCACCATCGCCAAGATCAACAGCACCCTCCTGGAGTGGCTGGGCCTGGAGCGGTCCCGGGTGGTGGGGCGGATGCGCTTCACCGACCTGCTGACCGTGGGCGGCAAGCTGTACCACGAGACGCACTTCGCGCCGCTGCTCCAGATGAAGGGCGAGGTCAGCGGCATCGCCATGGACATCAAGGCCGCCGCCGGCCGGCGGATGCCGGTGCTGGTCACCTCCAGGGTGAAGACCAGCGAGCGCGGCGAGCCGCTGCTGATCCGCACCACCGTCTTCGACGCCAGCGACCGCCGCGCCTACGAGACGGAGCTGCTGCGCGGTCGCCAGGTGGCCGAGGAGGCCCGGCGGCAGGCCGAGGAAGCCCATCGGCGGGCCGAGGCGGACCGCGCCAGGCTCCAGGAGGCGTTCGCCGTCCTCCAGCAGAGCCTGTTGCCCTCCCAACTGCCCGAGATCCCGGGTCTGGAGGCCGGCTCCTACTACCACACGGCCTCCCCGGACCTGCTGGGCGGAGACTTCTACGACCTCTTCCCCCTGGGCTCCGACCGGTGGGCGTTCTTCCTCGGCGACGTGTGCGGCAAAGGCCCCCAGGCCGCCGCCGTCACCTCGCTGGCCCGTTACACCCTGCGCGCCGCCGCCCTGCACGACGACGACCCCGTCACCGTGCTCACCACGTTGAACACGGTGCTGCACGAGCGGTACTCCAGCGGCGAGGGACGCTTCTGCACCGCCATATTCGGCACCCTCGAACCCCGCGACGGCCACGTCGACGTGCACCTGGCCTCCGGCGGCCACCCCTCGGCCCTGATCGTGCGCGCCGACACCAGCGCCGACTACCTCCACACCCCTGGCGGGATGCTCGTCGGCGTCATGCCCCAGGCATCGTTCACCGCCGCCCGCACCCGGCTGCTCCCCGGCGACACCCTGCTGCTGTACACCGACGGCCTGACCGAGGCCCGCATCGGACCGGACCGCCGGCTCTACGGCGACGAAGCCCTGCGCGCCTTCGCCGCCGACCAGCCGGCACAGGGCCCGAAGGCCCTGATCACCGCCCTGGGCGGGCTGCTCGCCTCCTTCGGCGACGGTCTCGACGACGACACCGCGCTCCTCGCCCTCGGCGTGCCCGCCCCGTCCCACACCCTCGCGAGCGGGAACCAGACATGAGCCTGCTGACGATCACCACCCGCGACGCAGCCACCGGCCCCGTACTGGGGATCATCGGTGATCTCGACTACGCGACCGCGCCGGAACTGCGCGATGCCCTGGAGGGCCTCAGCCTCGCAGCAGGGCAACAGCTGGTCCTTGATCTGGCCGGTCTGGAGTTCTGTGACTCCAGCGGGATCAGCGCCCTGCTGTCGGCCCGCATCCTGGCCGTCGAGCAAGGCGCCCGCATCGCCCTGGTCGAGGTCCCCGCCAACACCGCCCGCATCCTGGGCATCCTGGGCCTGGACCAGGTCTTCGCCCTCGCCCCGGACGCCGGTGAGGCCGCTCGGCGCGATCCCCTCGCGGGCTGAGGTCCGGTCGCGGGGACCGTGCGCGGGCCGCCGGCCGGGCGCGGGCCGCAGGTTGTGCTCGGAGGCTGTGATCAGCGTCATCCCTGTGCATGACCTGCGTGGGGGAACCGTCTCCCGACCGGATGCCCTCCTCATGACGACGGCTGGACGCGGCGAGCATGACCGCGTTCCCTCGGGCGACAACGGGAAGGGACCTTCATGAAACTGGCAGTCAAGACCGCAGCGTTAGGGGTAGTCCTCGCAGCCACCGCCGTACTGGTGGCTCCGGGAACCGCACTGGCCGACGACCCCAAGGACGGCGGCGTGGCCCGTTGTTCGGAGGGCAAGGTCTGCCTCTTCGACGGCCCCAGCCTCACCGGGGACGTCCTGCAGCTCGACGCGGTGGACAACCGCAACATCGGTGCGGCGTGGAACGACCGGGCGGGCTCGCTGTGGAACCGCAGCAACCTCAATGTGTGCATCTGGACCGACGCCGACTTCCGCGGCCTCAACTGGATCATCGAGCCGGGCAACAAGCAGGAACTCTGGGCGCTCTACGACAACTCGGTGACCAGCATCGAGGCCCACTCCGGCTACGGCTGCGGGGGCTGAGCCGGCAGGCTGAGCCGACGGACTGACCGACCCCGCCATCCTCCTGCGGTGCGAGGGGGGATGGCGGGCGTCGGAGGATGGCGGGCGTCGGAGAAGCGGGGGGCGCACCGTTCCGGCCGGGTGCGGTTCGTGCTGGTGCTAGTAATAGCCCTTGGTGCCGTCGAGCAGCTCCCGGACGATGTCCGCGTGTCCCGCGTGCCGCCCTGTCTCCTCGATGAGGTGGATCAGCATCCAGCGGAGGTTCGCGCCGCCGGCGTGGAAGCCGGTGTGCCGGCCGATGTCGTCCAGGGAGGCTGCGGCGACGATCTCGTTGCTGCGCGCGCACTGGGCCTCGTACTCCGCGAGGAGCTCGGCGAGAGGACGGCCCTCGGTGACCCAGTCGGCGTCCTCGCGCGACTCGTCGAACGCCGGGTTCTCCTTCGTGTCGCCGCCGAGGAACGCCACCTCCAACCAGGTGTGTTCGGTCCAGCGCATGTGGGAGACGAGACCGGCCATCGTCATGGCCGGCGAGGTCGGGACGACCGGCCGGCGCGCGTCCTCGTCGCTGACCCCCTCGCACTTCCAGCGCAGAATCTGCCGCTGAAGGTCGAGCCAGCCGACGAGCGCGGTACGTTCGTCCGCCTGGAGTGGGGGACGCTTCAGTTCCGATGTCATGACGGGGCACGCTACCGGGGTGGTGGTGAAGCGCAATCGGATTATGGGGCTGCGATACGCGCTTGGGTGAGATGCGAGCAGCCCCGGGCGGGGGCGCCTCCACCCATCGCCCCGGTCAACTCCGGGCTGAGCCCTGGCCCGGGGCAGTACGCGGAGACGCGCGGCCCCGGGCAGCTTCGTACCCGGTCTGTTCAGTGCCTGGCGGCGAAGGCGATGAATGCTGCCCAGGCGGGGGCGGCGATGAGAAGCGCGGGGCCGGTGGGGTCCTTGCTGTCGCGGACGGGGACAAGACCGGGGACGTTGTCACAGACTTCGAGGCAGTTGGTGTCACCGCCGTCGCTGAAAGTCGACTTGCGCCAGGCAACGCGACTGAGGTCGGGCAGTGCGGCCGTCATTCCGCCCTCTGGAACTGGCCGAGGAACGCCGTCCACGCGGGGGCGGTGATGGCGAGCGTGGGGCCGGTGGGGTTCTTGCTGTCGCGGACGGGGACGAGGCCGGGGACGTTGTCGGCGACCTCGATGCAGTTGGTGCCGCCACCGTCGCTGAAGGTCGACTTGCGCCACGTGACGTTGGAGAGGTCAGGGTTACCGGTCATGATTGGTGCTCCTTCAAGACACGCTGGACGAACGTCGCTGAGTCCGGCGGGGACATCGCTAGATCTCGGACCCGATCGTAGGACAGGCGGTAGCCAGCCACCTTCTCAGCCTCATCCATCAACTCGCCTACGCCATTGCCCTCGACGTAGGCAACGGCGGTTCCCTCGGGCTCCCACAGCAGCCAAAGATGGCTGTCCATCAGCCCATGTACTCCTGCCGAGAACGGCAGAACCTGTAGGACCACACCTGGCAACTCGCCCACCTCGATGAGGCGGCTCAACTGCTCACACCAGACGTTTGCATCCGCAGTCGGTCGGCGTAGCGCCACCTCGTCCAGGATCAGTCGGATGTGAGGCGATGGGACCCGATGCAAGATCTCCTGACGGCTGATGCGCGCTGCGACCTGTTCCTCCACCAGGTTGGCGTTACCTTCCGGAGTCTGGGCCGCAGACAACACCTCCCGGGCATAACCCTCCGTTTGAAAGAGCCCAGGAATGGCGAGCTGGAACATCCACATGATGCGAGCCCGGCTCTCCAGCCGCATGAACTCCTTGTACTTGTCCTTGAACACTTCCCTCCGGGCGACCTTCCACAACCCCTGGAGCAGTTCCCCGCTCTCGTAGTGCCGGTCGAGGTCCTGCATCACCTCCAGCTTCGACAGCCGTTGGCCGACCTCCAGCCGGTACAGGTAGCTCTTGTCGTAGCGGGTCTCCTCGGCGAGCTGTCCCAGCGACTTGCCGGTCTTCTCGCGCAGGTAGCGCAGCGTCCGGCCGAGCGCGGCGCGGCCCGACTCCTCGTCCACGTCGGCCGGTTCGGTCATCGTGGTCCTCCCGTTGTCCTGTGCGCGGGCAATCGTGTGCTGCTACCGAGCGTAGGCCGGGACAGTGATCATCGAGTCACGAACGGTGAGCATCACCCGATGGAAGTCACCCCGAGTCACTGCGTCTGCGAGGCACACCTCATGACCGATTCCCAGTTCCGCCTGATGCCCTGGAACTCACCCGAGGGCAAGCGTTGTTACCTGAGCACCGACAACCCCGACAGCCGGATGTCCCGCCTCGCCGACGAGGTGGAGGCCGATCTCCTCGCGTGCGGGGAGGACGTGCTCGCGGGGGCGCGGGAGGTGCTGGCCGACGAGTCGGCCGGGGAGGTGGCCGTACGGTTCGCGCTCAGGGCGGCCACCGAGTCGTTGCGGGACGTGTTGCGGGTGGCGGAGTGCCGGGAGGGGCGGCCTCCGTTCGCCTGGATCGTGGGCGGGGTGAGCCCGGGGCCCCGGCGGTGAGGGGTCCCGGGCGGTGAGGTGCGCGTGGCCCCAGGCGTGCCCGGCCCTCTTTGTCGGGAAAACCCTGATGAATGCCGTTCAAAAGTGATCTCCGGAGCTACTCCGTACATACCGTTCCGGCCCTGAATCAGTCGTTCCCGTTCTATTACAGTGCTGGCGGAGCCGTACCGACGGTAAGGGGACTGGCCGGATGACCATCGGGACCACAGCTGTCTGGGGCCGTGTGGAGCAGCAGGACTTCCGCAGCCGGGTACGGGGAGCGCTGCTGGGCGCCGCGCTCGGGGACGCGCTCGGGGCGGCCGTCACACCGCTCACGCTGGAGGAGATCCGGGAGGCCCACGGGGTCGGCGGGGTCGCGGACTTTGTACCGGTGGACGGGCGGCGGGGCGGTGTCACCTCGGTCACCCAGCTGACGCTGTTCACCGTGGACGGGCTGATTCGGGCGCAGGTGCGGCGCGACACGGGGGCCTGGCATCCGCCGACCGACGTGTACCGGGCCCATCTGCGGTGGGCGGCGACGCAGCGCGACTGGGGGCCCGACGAGCGGCGCGAGGGGGACGGCTGGCTCGCCCGCGAGGAGTGGCTGTACGCCCGTCGCGCGCCCGCACGGTCCTGCCTGCACGGCTTCGGGGACACCACCATGGGCACCCTGGAACGGCCGAAGAACCCGGACGCCCGGGATTCCGCTGCCCTGACCCGGTCGGCGCCCTTCGGGCTGCTGGCCGGGTGGGAGCCGCAGTTGGTGTGTCAGCTCGCGGTCGAGTGCGCGGCCCAGAGCCACGGGCACACCACCGCCCAACTGGCCGCCGGTGCCTTCGCGGTGGTGGTCCACGGGCTGGCCCGGCGGGACACCCTGGACGGGTCGGTGCAGCGGGCGCTGGCGCTGCTGGCGGAACGCCCGGGCCACGAGCCCGTCACCGAGGCGGTGCGCCGGGCCCTCGGAGCCGTACGACAGGGCATTCCGGGGCCGGCGCTGCTCGAGTCGCTGGGGGCGGACGACTCGGCGGAGGAGGTGCTCGCCGTGGGGCTGTACTGCGCGCTCGTCGGCGAGGACGTACGGCACGGGCTCCGGCTTGCGGTGAACCACGGGGGGCCCTCCTCGGCCACCGCGGCGGTCTGTGGGGCTCTGCTGGGCGCGTTGCACGGGGAGACGGCGCTGCCGCCGTCCTGGCTCGCGGAGATCGAGGGCCGGGCCACCCTCCTCGAACTCGCCGACGACTTCGCGATGGAGATGACGCAGGGCCCGGCCCTCCACAACGCCACCGCCGCGGCGCCGGGCTGGCTGGCCCGCTACCCGAGGGTGTGAGGACGGCCGGGGACTTGCGCAGGGCTGCCCCCGGTTAGTAATCGCCTTGCGGGATCAGCGCAGTTGGGTCAGCATCCGGCCATGGAACAGCCAGCTGACACGTACCGCCACGAGCGGGTCGAACTGCGCCGGTGGCGCGCCGACGACATCGAGGCCCTGGACCGGGCGATCAACGAGTCGCGCGAGCACCTGCTTCCCTGGATGCCCTTCGCGGCGACCCACGACCGGGCGCAGGGGGAAGGCTTTCTGGCCTTCGCCGAGAAGGAGTGGCTCGCGGGGGAGGCGTACAACTACGCGATCGTCTCGGACGGCGTGGTGGTCGGTAGCTGTGGTCTGCACCGTCGGATCGGGCCTGGCGGCCTGGAGATCGGGTACTGGCTCCACCACGCGTGGACGGGGAAGGGGCTGGCCACCATGGCGGCGGCTGCCCTCGTGGAGGCGGCGCGCGGGCTGCCGGGCATCGACCGCGTCGAGATCCACCACGACGAGGCCAACGTCGCGAGCGGCTCCGTCGCCCGACGCCTGGGCTTCACCGAGTTCGCCCGCGTCTCGGCGCAGGACCGACCGGTGGCGCCCGGCGAGACGGGCGTCGACATCCGATGGCGCCTCGCGGTACGGGACGAGGCGCCGGCGGGGGCCTGACGCCTTCTGGTGAGCGACCGGCCGGCCGCGCGTGGACCGTTCAGCCACCCCGTGTCCGCCCGGAGGCCCGGGCCGGCCGCAGCAGGACCGGACGGAGCCTGCTGTACCCGCGTACCGATACGGGCCTCAGCGAACGGAGTTCGTAGGCGGGCATGCCCGAGAGCTCCCCGGCGAGCTCCGTGTTGACGAGGACGGTGTCGGGTCGGGCCACCGCGGTGAGCCGGGCGGCGATGTTCACGGCCGCCCCGTAGACGTCGCCGAAGCGGCTGAGTACGGCTCCGTGGGCGAGCCCGGTCCGTACCTGCGGCAGCCGCTGCTCCGCCTCGGCGCGGGCGGTGAGCTCCAGGGCTATGTCGGCCGCCTCGGAGGCCGACTCGCAGACGAAGAGCACCTCGTCCCCGATGGTCTTCACCACCCGGCCCCGGCCCTCGGCGACCACGTCACCGGTGAGGCTCTCGAACAGGTCGAGCACGCGCACGAGTTCGGCGTTGCCGAGGCCTCGGGTCATCCGGGTGTAGCCGACCATGTCGGTGAAGCCCACCGCCCGGTCGCGGACGTCGGCGCCCTCGTACGGCGGCACCGGGCCGCCCGCCGCGCCGTCGGCCGTCTCGTCACCGAGCCCGTCCGCCCGCCGGCCCGACCGGGCGCGCGCGGCCTCGTCCGCCTCGGCGAGGACGCGTTCGGCGTACGCCGCGAGGTGCCGGCGCCAGACGTGTTGCTGCAACTGCTCCATCTCCGGCAGCAGCGCTGCGGCGTGCGCCATCAACGTCCCCCCGTCCAGGGTGGAGGCCGACTCGCGGTTGATCCAGGACCAGAGGGTGTGCACCTCCCACTCGGCGAGCCGGGACAGGTGGTGGCCCAGGGCGCGGGCCATCATGATCTCGCTCTCCTCGGTGATGAGCCCGGCCGCGATGAGCCGTTCCCCCGCGCGGAGCGCCTCGACGTCGGCCTCGGTGAAGACCCGCGCGTCCTTCTCGACCATGGGGAACCCGAGCGCGCGCCAGATCGACTCGGTGCGCTCGGAACCCACCCCGGACCGTTCGGCCATCTCCTGCCTCGTCCAGACACGCCCGCCGCCGAGCAGCACCTCCTCGACGGCCTGCCCCAGCGCGTCGATGCCGAGGGGGTCGGACCACTCCTCCGCCGGCCCCGGCGTGCTCATGTGGTGTGCACGATCAGCACGTCGAGAGGCGCCTTCCTGGCGATGTCCGCCGGCACGGAGCCGAGGATGCGCCCGGCGAGGGAGCGGAGACCGCGGTTGCCGACGACCAGCAGATCCGCCGAGGTGTCCCGGGCGATCCGGGTCAGCGCGGCGACCGGCTCGTCCTCCACCGCGATCGTCCGCACGTTCTTCGCGCCCTGCGCCCGGGCCCGGTCCGTCGCCACGCGCAGGGTTGCCTCGGCGGGCGCCGAGCCCACCACTTGGTACGCCTCCGCACCCAACTCATCCTGCGCCTGGGCGAGTTCGTGCCCGCGCATGGGTTGATACGCACAGGCGATGACGAGTTCGGCCTCGCAGGCGGCGGCGAGGCTCGCCGCCCTCTCGACCGCCGCCAACGACGACTCCGAACCGTCCGTGCCGACCATGACCGTCTGGTACGCGACCACGCCAAACTCCTTACTCGCAAGTCAACTTACTGCAAAGTAAGGTAGGGGGGCGCAGGTCCCCGGGCAAGGGGCGGGGGGTCGCGGTGCAGGTGACGTGCCGCACGCACCACCTTCCGGCCGTTGGCCCGATCCCGCCCCTGGGTGCCGGGTGGGTTCCTGGCGATGGCCTGGAGCCGGGCGCGTACCGGTACGGCGGCCGCCCCGTACACATGTGGCGTGGGTCACGGGAACCCGTCGGTCCGGCCGGAGAGGTAGAGGTGTGAGATGTGATGAACAGGGAGATCGGGAGCGCATGCGCGCACTCATCAGGGCCGGGGACCGCGAGGCGTTCGCCGCGCTCTACGAGGAGTACGCGCGGGCGGTCTACAACCACGCCTACCGGCTGACGGGCGACTGGTCGACGGCAGAGGAGGTCCTGTCCGAGACCTTCATGGCCGCTTGGCGCACCCGGCACGCCGTGGAGCCGGAGGGGGACTCGCTGCGGCCGTGGCTGCTCGGGATCGCCACGAACAAGGCGCGCAACGCCAATCGCGGTACGGGGCGCCGCCTGGCCTTCCTGGCCCGTCGCCCCGCCCCGGAGCCGGTGGCGGACATCGCGGACGCCACGGCCGGGCGCGTCGACGACACCCGGCGGCTCGCCGCGCTCCGGGAGGCACTCGGCGGACTCCGCCGCCAGGAACGCGAGGTGCTGGCCCTCTGCGTCTGGTCCGGGCTGGACTACGCCGAGGCCGCCGAAGCCCTCGGCATCCCGGTGGGCACGGTGCGGTCGCGGCTGTCCCGGGCCCGCACCCGGCTGCGACGGCTCACCGACGACCAGCTCCGCCGGAGACCGGAGGGGGCCTCGCGGGAGGCGCGCACCGGAGAGGCGGACCGATCCGGAAGGGAACCCCGCCACGGCGGCGGAGAGGTAGGGAGCAGGGCCGCGTTCGTGGCCCTGCCCATCCAGGAGGAAGCCCGATGAACGACCGCACCTTGGGCCCCGACCGGGCCGAACACGAGGAACTGGCCCGGCTGCTGCCGGCCCCGGCCGAACGGGACCTGCCCCCGGGCCGTCATCTCCACCACAAGGACACCCTGATGCGTCTGATCGACCAAGACAGCAACACCGCCCCCGCCACCGCCCGCCCCCGTACGCGCCTCCCGCGCCCCGCCGTCCTGCTCCGCCCCGCCGTCCTGCTGCCCGCCACCGGACTCGCCCTGGGCGGGGTGCTGCTGGCCACGCTCACCGTGACCGGCCAGGAGCGCACTCCGGCCCCGTCCGCTGCGGGCACGGCCACCCGGTCCACCGCCGCGCACGGCGCGGCCGTACTGCTCGACCGGGTCGCCTCGGTTGCCGCGAAGAAGGACGAACAGAAGGTCGGCGACGGGCAGTTCGTTTACGTGAAGACACTCCAGGCAGCGAACGAGGGTGCGTTCGGCGGCCCGGTGAAGCTGACCGAACCCCGCGAGCGTGAGGTGTGGATGGCGCAGGAGGCAGGGCCGGTGATCGATGTCGGCCTGATCCACGAGGACGGCTCGTACTTCCCCATCACCGTCGGGGTCCCGGACGGTGAGACCGCCGTCGGTTCCCCGGCGGGCCTCGGCCGGCCGACGTACACGTGGCTGGCCTCACTGCCCACCGACCCCGACGTCCTGCTCCGGCGGCTCACCACCGAGATCACCCGGGACCAGGACGCGCGCGAGACCCCGGCCCGGGACCGGAACCGCGACCAGGATGCCTTCGACGCCATCGGCGAGCTGCTGCGGGAGACACTGATGCCGCCGAAGACCGCGGCCGCCCTCTACAAGGCCGCCGCGAAGATCCCCGGCGTGACCGTGGACCCCGACGCGGTGGACGCGGCCGGCCGGCACGGGATCGGTGTGGCCCGCGACGACACGCGGGCCGGCTGGCGCACCGCCTGGATCTTCGACCCGGCCACCCTGGAGTACCTGGGCGAACGGAGCTACCTCATCAAGGACACCACCATGGGTAAGAAGGGCACCCTGATCAACGAGACGGCGGTCCTGGAGCGCGCGGTCGTCGACGCCCTGCGCGAGAGGCCGGCGGCCGGAAGGTCGTCGACGGCGACCTGATCCCCGGCAGTGGGCCCCGGTGCGGGCGCCCCGTACGAGGGGCGGCCGCACCGGGGCGCCAAGAAGCCTGCCCGCTATCCGAGGATCTCCCCCGAGCGGGTCGGGACGGCGTCCAGTGCGTCGAGTGCGGCCGCATCGAGACTGATGGCTCCGGTGGCCACGTTCGCCTCCAGGTGTGCGGCATCGGCCGTGCCGGGGATGAGCAGCACGTTGGGCGCGTGGTGGAGCAGCCAGGCCAGACCGATCTGGGCGGGGGTGCGGCCCAGCGACTCGGCCACCGCGAGGACGGCGGCCTCGTCGGTCACCTTCGGCATGCCGGGGAAGGCGCTGCCGAGCGGGAAGTACGGTACCCAGGCGATGCCCTCCGCCACGCAGAGCCGGAGCATCTCCTCGTCGTCGCGGGCGACCAGGCTGTACGCGTTCTGTACACAGGCAAGGCCGACCGGAAGCGCGCGGCGCAGCTCGTCCATGCCGACGTGGCTGACGCCGATCGCGTCGATCTTGCCCTCGTCGTGCAGCGCGGTCATGACGGCGAGCTGGTCGTCGAGGTCGACCACCTGGTCACCCTCGGCGATCAGACCCGGGGCGCGGGAGGCGCGCCGCAGGTTGACGAGCGGAATCCGGTCGATCCCGAGGCTCTTGAGGTTGTCCTCGACGGAGGCCCGCAACTCCTCGGGCCGCTGGGCGAGGCGCAGGGGGTGGGGGCCGCCGGAGTGGGGCGTGGCGCCGACCTTGCTGACGACGTACACGTCGTCCTCGGGCCGGACCGCCTCGCGGATCACGTCGTTGGCGAAGCCGTCCCCGTAGAACTGGGCGGTGTCGATGTGGTCGACGCCGAGCTCGATCGCCCGGCGCACGATCGCGAGGGCGGCGGCGCGGTCGTCCCGGAGGCGGGGGAGCTGCATGGCTCCGAAGCCGATGCGGGAGACGGTCCGGGCGCCGAGCCGGCCGGCTCCTCCGGCGCGGGGGGAGCCGGTGGCGGTGGTGTCTGTGCTCGTCATGAGGTCATCCCGTTCTCGTGAGAGGATGAGTAAACGGAGGAGCCTCCGTTAGGTCGACAGTAGCACTACCGGAGGGTCCTCCGTTTTGATGACACCCGAAGCACCGGACGAGCGGCCCCCAGCAGCCGGGGGTGCGCGGCCGGCCCGCGCCGACGCGCGACGCAACCGCGAGAAGCTGCTCGCCGCCGCCCTCACGGCCTTCGCGGCGGCCGACGACACCGTGCCGCTGGAGTCCGTCGCCCGTGCGGCGGGGGTGGGCATCGGCACGCTCTATCGTCACTTCCCCACCCGGGAAGCGCTCGTGGAGGCGGTCTTCGCGGCCGAACTGGACGCCGTGACCGCCAGCGCCGACGAACTGCTCGCCGCCCTCCCGCCCGAGGCCGCGCTGCGTGCGTGGATGGACCGCTACGCGGAGTTCGTCGCGGCCAAGAGCGGGATGATGGGCACCCTCCGCTCGGGCTGGGCCTCCGGAGCCATCGCCACCCCGGCCACCCGGGAACGCCTCACCGAGGCGATCGCGACGATCCTCGCCACCGGCGCGCGCACCGGCTCGCTCCGCGCGGACGTCGACCCCGACGACGCCATGTCCATGATCTTCGGGGCCTTCCACGGCGTGGCCATCGGCGACACCCCGGACCGGACCGGCCGGGTGCTCGACCTGGTCGTGGACGCGCTCCGCCCGCGCGCGGGGGACTGACCCGGTCGCTGCCCGCACCACCGGTCGGGCCGGTCGGGCCGGTCGGCCGGTCGGGCCGGTCGGGCGGTCGGGCCGGTCGGGCCGCGAGAGAAACAATTCCCATCGCCGGTGTCGCGCTCCGCGTCATACTCCACGGATGGCGACGCCGACGGCTCCTGTGATCATCTTCGACGACGAGTCCTACATGTACGTCCTGAGGGATCAGGCGTACGCGGAGACGTGGTGGGAGATGCCCGAGGAGTACACCTGCGGGTTCGACGCGACGGCGAGGCCGCTGCGCATGACCGGCCGACCCCACGACGTCCGCCTCGAACTGACCGGTGAGGAGCCGGACGAGCGGGGGCTGCGCCGCATGGTCGCCGGCCACTACCAGCGCTACCTCGGCGGGCAGCTGCCCCCTTCGGCGACCCGCCTGTCGGAGTTCGTGGCCGGGCTGCCGCGCGAAGGGGAGTGACCTGACCGGCGAGGCGGAGCCGCGCGCACGGGCCGGTACCTCCCGGCGGTGAGTGCCGAGGAGATGCCGGCCCGTGCGCGTACCTGCCCGTACGAGGCGCCTCAGTCCCGGACCGGAGCGGTCTCCGCCGCCGGGCCGCCCTGGGCGGGGAGGGGCGCGGCGGCCGAGTCGTCGTCGCCGTCCCCGTTGATGCGGGCGAGGAGCGCGTCGCGGGCCGGGGTGTCCTCCGGCTTCACGAAACCGATCACGATGTACAGGATCAGCGACACCGCGAGCGGCACGGAGACCTGGTACTGGAGCGGGACACCGCCGTCCACGGCCCAGTTGATCGGGTAGTTGACCAGCCAGAACGCGACGAGGCCCATCGCCCAGCTGACCAGCGCCGCGGTCGGGCCGGACTTCCGGAACGTACGCAGCAGCCCGAGCATGAACGGGATGGCGATCGGACCCATCAGGCCGGCGACCCACTTGATGACGACGGTGATGATGTCCTTGAACGTCGGGGAGCTGACCTGCGTCGCCACCGCCATCGACAGCGCGAGGAAGGCGATCGTGGTCCAGCGGGCCGCGATCAGGCCGATGCGCTCGTTCCAGCCGCGCGCCGTCTTGGAGAGGGTCGGTGCGATGTCACGGGTGAAGACGGCGGAGATGGCGTTGGCGTCCGAGGAGCACATGGCCATCGTGTGCGAGAAGAAGCCGACGATCACCAGGCCCAACAGGCCGTGCGGCAGCAGCTGTTCGGTCATCAGCGCATAGCTGTCCGAGGCGTCCGGCTTCTGCGCGTGGACCAGCAGCGGCGCGCACCACATCGGGAAGAAGAGCACCAGCGGCCAGACGAACCAGAGGATGGCGGAGAGCCGGGCCGAACGCGTCGCGGAACGGGCCGAGTCGGTGGCCATGTACCGCTGCGCCTGGTTCCACATACCGCCGTTGTACTCGAAGGTCTTGATGAAGAGGAACGCCAGCAGGAAGGTCACGGTGTACGGACCGGCCGTCGGGTCGGCGTGCCCGTCGGGGAGCTTGTCCCAGACCGTCCACAGGGTGGAGAAGCCGTCCAGCTTGCCCATCACGGCGATCAGCATCGCGAGGCCGGCGAACAACTGGATGATGAACTGCCCCAGCTCGGTGAGAGCGTCGGCCCACAACCCGCCGACCGTGCAGTAGACAGCGGTCACCACACCGGTGATCAGGATGCCCTGGGTGATGGTGAGCCCGGTGAAGACGGAGAGCAGGGTGGCGATGGCGGCCCATTTGGCGCCGACGTCCACGACCTTCAGCAGGAGACCGGACCAGGCGAGGGCCTGCTGGGTCTGGATGTTGTAGCGGTTCTTCAGGTACTCCAGCGGCGAGGCGACCCGCAGCCGCGAGCGCAGCCGGTTGAGCCGGGGTGCGAAGAGCTTCGCGCCGATGAAGATGCCGATGGCGATCGGGAGCGACCACGTGACGAAGGAGGTGACCCCGTACGTGTAGGCGATGCCGGCGTAGCCGGTGAACATCACCGCGCTGTACCCCGACATGTGGTGCGAGATGCCGGACAACCACCACGGCATCTTCCCGCCGGCCGTGAAGAAGTCACCGACGGTGTCCACGCGCTTGTGCGACCAGAGTCCGATCGCGACCATCACACCGAAATATCCGATGAGTACGGTCCAGTCGAGACTGTTCATGTACCCCTCCAGGGGTCCGCCTTGTGAACGGGAACGCTCTTCGTCGGTACGGCCGCTCAGCGGTACCCCGCGCGGGTAACGGGGACTTGGGGGATTGAACCCCTTCCGCGCACAGGTGGTCAAGGCATAAGCGTCCATGAGTGTGAACGCGAATCAGTAGTCCGAACGATTTTGCTCGTTCTTGACCTAGTGGGGCGTTGTGCGGGCGTGACGGGAGCCACACGATGGGCGGGCACTTCGTCAGGTCGTCAAGCAGTCCGGAACATCGAAGGCACGCGGCGCGCGCGACGCGTGCGGGCGCGGGTGGCGCGGGCGTGGCCGGCGGTACGGCGAGCGGTCCGTGCAGCCCAGTGGCGCCCGTGACGCAACGCCAGGCGCGCTGCGGGGCGCTGCTGTTCGCAGTCACGCCGCGCGGTGCGCAAACGGCAAGACCGCACGGGATGCGGGTCCCGTGCGGTCGAGGAGGGAGGAACTTGGTCGGTCGACATCCGGCGATGCCGGAGCAGAGCCGGGGCGATGGCCGGTTCTCGCCCTCGTGCGCCGACGGTCGTGCCGTGCGGCGGTGAACGTGTGCCTCTCCGTGCGGCCGGGGCGGGTGAACGCCTTCGGGTCGCCTCCGGCGCACCGGTGATGCGTGCGTGCCGCTCGGTCACCTCGTTCGATCACTCCCGCGCGGAGCGGGTGACGCCGAGCCCTCTCGGCCAGGACGGCGGGCCGGTCGAGAGGGCAGGGCGAGCGGCGCGGGAGCGGACCGGTGGGAATCACCGGGCTCAGACGTCGAGCGTGCGCTCCGCGACGTCCCGCACGAACGCGTTCCAGGCGCCGGGCACGAAGGTGATCGAGGGGCCCTCGGTCACCTTCGAGTCACGTACCGCGATGGAGAGAGCGACGGGGGACTTGACCTCGACGCAGGCGCCGTTGCCGCCGGAGTACGACGACTTGGTCCACATGTTCGTAGCACCCTGGAAGATAGCCATGTTCACTCCGGTTTAGTGAGTTGCTCGTTGGTGTCGCACCAGACTGTTTTCAGCTGGCGTGATCGACGCTACTCGCCAACTCCCACGGCTGAAGGTGCCGTTCACTCGACCGGATGGCAAATGCCGATGAACTCTTACCTCATGAGGTGGCGACGGTGTATCGTGCCGTCGCCCCTCACGTCACATCGCTGCATGTCGCCCATGACCCGCTATGGCGGGTTGGCTGGTTCGCGCCCCTCGCGATCGGCGGAGTTGACCCGGTTTCGCCTGTTCCGTGCTGGGTCCCGGCTGCTCGGCCCCGGCCGTGCGGTCCCGCCTGCTCAGTCGGTGTACTTCTTCGCGATCACGCCGATGAACTGCCGGCTCTGCTCGACGTTGAGGGCCTGGGCCCGGAGGTGCTCGTACATGACGCTGTACCGCTGGACGTCGTTCGCCTTCTCCAGGTAGAGGTCGCTCGTTACGCCCTCGATGTAGACCACGCTGGAGTCGGCCGTGTCGGGGAACTCCAGGATGGCGTACTGCCCGTTGATGCCCGGATGTGCGCCCATGTCGAACGGCAGCACCTGCACCGTCACGTGCGGCAGCTTCGAGCAGGCGACGAGGTGCTCCAACTGCTCGATCATCACCTGCTTGCCGCCGACCGTCCGGTGCAACGCCGACTCGTCTATGACGACCCACAGCCGCAACGGCCGCTCGGGGTCGTTGATCCGGTCCTGTCGGCGGGCCCGGACGTTCACCCGTTTCTCGATGTCGGCCGGCGGCGCCTCCGGGAGCGCGCCCGTGATCAGCGCCTCCGAGTAGGCCCGCGTCTGGAGCAGGCCCGGGATGACCTGGGGTTCGTATCCGCGCAGCGACTCGGCGTCGGTCTCCAGACCGATGTAGACGCTGTACGGGATGTCGCCGAACGCGTGCCACCAGCCCTGCTGGCGCGAGTCCTTCGCCATCTGCATGAGGGAGTCGACGATGCGGTGGTCCGCGACCTCGTAGACGCCGCAGAGGTCGCGGACGTCACGCTGGCTGATGGAACGGCGGCCGTTCTCCAACCGGCTGATCTTCGACTGGGAGACCAGCAGACGGTCCGCGACCTCTTCTGCGGTCATGCCCTTTTGTTCGCGCAGGCGGCGCAATTCCTGGCCCAACCGACGTCGCCTGACGGTGGGATTGACGGTGGACGGCACGGAAACGGCACCTCCGGCTGTGTTGCTGTGCGTATCTACTTCTCAGCAGATTGCCACCCTTGGCCCTCGCTTCGCTGGGAAACGGAGAACGCGAGCACGGGGAACGCAAGCACGCGGGGCAGCCGGTACTCCGGCTGCCCCGCGTGTGGTGCGGCTCCCGAACCGGGTCTTCGCGGACGTCGGCACGGCGGTATGGGATTCTCCGCGCGGTCTCCCGCACGGGTTCCGAAACGGTGCGCAGCGCGGGTGACCCGCGCGGCGCACCGCGGTTCAGCTCGCCGCGGTGTGGGCCATGCTGCCGCGTTGTGCTTGCGGCTGCAACGGCACTCCCGCTGCCTGCTGGGTGCGGCGGGGCTGTGCGCCCGCACCGCTCTGGACGTCCATCACGGCATGCGCCACGAGGCCGCCCATCGGATCGTGCCTGATCAGATCCCGGAGGCGGGAGCGTGATGAACGCCCTTCGTTCCCCGGGTACAGGTGCTTGCCGAGTCCGACCGCGTGGGCCAGCGCGGCAAGCGCCGCGGTCCGCGGGTCCGGCGGTACGCCGGTGCGGATCGCACTGTCCAGCCGGGACTTGATGTCCCTGCTGACTGCCGTGTCCGTCGCTTGGTAGCGAGTCGTCGGCAGCACTCCGCACATCTGGCCCGCCACGGCATGCACCATGCCGCACCGCTCCAGATGAGCGAGATAGACCTGACGGAGCCCCAGTCGGGGTCCGCCGATCCAGTGGACCGCCCGTACCGGGCTGCCGCGTCTGCGCAGCAGTTCCAGTGCGGAGTCCAGTGTCGGATCTCCAGTCGGCCGTGGCATCACCACGGCGATACGATCCCCGTCAGGGGCTATCCGACCTGCCAGAGCCAGCTCCACTAGCTGTGCTCCGGCGAGGCCGAGGTCGAGCGACTGCGGCTGCGCCGTGGTACCCGTGGTCGGGTCCAGAGCGAGCAGCAAAAGCTCTTCCGGAATTGTTCTGCGGCTCCTGCCCATCCATGCCTCCCCGCGTGGATGAGTGACAGGGTGACCCCTCTCACAACTGTCTGTCGAGAGCACCTGCCAGCTTTGTACGGGAACCAGTAGGTATGTCGTTCTCGTCTAGCAGCTGAAGCCGGGGTTCACACAGGACACTGGTACACGGTTCGGACAGCGGGGGCAGTCCCCGCAGCTTTAAGAGGAGGCATTGGTGGCGGGCGAGTCCCCCGGCAAGTCGGAGCAGCGGAAGTCCTCGGGGACGGCTCCGGAGGAACGCGACCCCCGGCTTTCCGTGTTCCGTGAACCCACCGGACCGAGCGACGACACAGTCGGTGACGCGGCGGACGCCGATACCGGTTCCGTCGCGGACGCGCCGGACGAGGAATCGGGTGCGGGCGCGGACGCGGAGTCGGACGAGGAATCGGGTACGGACGCGGGGTCGAGTGCGGACGCGTCGAGTGCGGACGTGGAGCCCGAGGCCGACTCGCGCACCGCGGTGTTCCGCTTCCGGGTTCCGGTCCCGTCGGCGGACGACGCCACGGACGAGACGGTGACCGAGGCCACGGCCGAGTCCACCGACGGGTCCACCGACGCCGCCGCGGAGGGCGATGTGGCTCCGGTGGCTGACGCCACTGCCGATGCGACGGCGGACGCGACTGCGGGCGCGACGGTGGGCGCGACCGCCGACGCCGAGGCCGAGGACGGGGCGCCAGAGGCCCCTGAAGGCCCCACAGGGCCCCCGGAGGCCGATTCCGCGCCCTCCGGAGCCTCCGGCGCACAGAAGGGCGCCGCGAGCGCCCCGGCGGCCGGTACGGCCGCCGCCGACGACGAGGCTTCGGACGACGCCGCCGAGGGTGAGCGCGCCGAGGGTGAGTCCGGTGAGGGTGAGTCCGCCGAGGGTGAGTCCGCCGAGGGTGACGGCGACACCCGGCTTCGCCGTGCGGTCGCCGCCTGGGTGGGCAAGGACGGCAAGGACGACAGCTCCGCCGCCGCCGCCGAAGAGCCCGCAGGGGCCGTGAAGGCCGCAGAGCCCACGGAGGACGAGAAGCCCGGGGCCGCAGAGCCCACCGGGGACGAGAAGCCCGAGGACGCAAAGGCCGCCGGGGACGAGAAGCCCGAGGACGCAAAGGCCGCCGAGGACGAGAAGCCCGAGGACGAGAAGCCCGCCGAGGACGAGAAGCCCGAGGACGCAAAGGCCGCCGGGGACGAGAAGCCCGAGGTCGAGAAGCCCGCCGGGGACGAGAAGCCCGAGGTGGCGACGGCCGGCGCCCAGGTGCCCCGTACCCGCGAGGAGGCCACGCCCACCGAACCGGCGTCGGCAGCCACCGGCGCCGGCGACACAGCGGACAGCGAGACACCCGACCGCGGCGCCGGGGGTGCCGAGGGCGAGGACGAGGGCGCCGACGACACCGGTATCGACCAGCCCACCGCCGTGTTCACGTCGGCCCGCGCCCGGATCGACCAGCCCACCACCGCGCTGAAGATCCCCCAGCGCGAGGCGTTGACGAAGCCCGACCCGGACCCGGAGCAGGCGCCGAAGCCGGAGACCGACCCGGATGCCGGGTCGAAGTCCGCGCCGAAGTCGGGGCCGGAGCCCGAGAGCCCCTCGGAGCGCACCAGCACCTTCGTACCGCTGCGCTCGGACGACGTACGGTCGGCGCCCGCGCCGCGTCGTCCCGATCCGCAGGGGCCGGTCGTCGGTCCCACGGTCACACCGGCCGTCGGTACGCCCACCCCGGCCGAGCCCGACCGGACCCGGGCGATGCCGCTGCCCCCGAAGCCGCCGCTCGACCTGCTCGCCGAGCTGACGAACACTCCGCCCCCGGAGGAGACCCCGGTCCGCACGGCGGTCCGGCGGGTCAAGATCTGGACGCCGCTCGTCCTGCTGCTGGTCGTCGTGTTTGCACTCGTACAGATGTTCAGGCCGCTGCCGGACCCGACCCTCGCCGTCACGACGACGCCCACCTACACCTTCGAGGGGGCCACCCCCGATCTGTCGTGGCCGGACCAGGGCCAGGGCTACATTGCGGCGACCGGCCTGGGCAAGGTCGGCTCGTTCGGGAAGCAGAAGCCGGTGCCGATCGCGAGTGTGGCGAAGGCCATGACCGCGTACATCGTGCTCAGGGACCACCCGATGAAGAAGGGTGCGGACGGGGAGTCGATCAAGGTCGACGCCAAGGGCGAGTCGGACGGCAAGCTCTCCTCCGAGGGTGAGTCCACGCTGGACACCGTCAAGGAGGGGGACGTGCTCACGCAGCGCGAGGCCCTCTCCGCGATCATGATTCCCTCGGCCAACAACATCGCGCGGCTGCTGGCCCGGTGGGACGCGGGCTCCGAGAAGGCGTTCGTGGCGAAGATGAACGCCACGGCGAAGGAGCTCGGGATGGTGAACACCACGTACACCGACCCCTCCGGGCTCAACGCCACCACCGTGAGCACCGCCGAGGACCTGGTGAAGCTCGGCGAGAAGCTGGTCGAGATCCCGGCGCTGATGGAGATCACCGTCCTGCCGAGCTGGACCGACCCCACCGGCAAGCCCTGGCCCAACTACAACCGCCTGGTCCCCTACGACGGCGCGCTCGGCATCAAGACCGGCTCGACCACGAAGGCGGGCGGCAACCTGCTCTTCGCGGCCCACAAGATGATCGACGGGACCGACCAGCTGATCGTCGGCGCGATCCTCGGCCAGTACGACAGCCAGTCGATCATCGACGAGGTCAACCGGGTCAGCAAGACGGTCATGGTGGCCACCGAGGACGCGCTCAAGGGCGCCACGATCGTGAAGAAGGGCCAGGTCGTCGGGGTCGTGGACGACGGGCTCGGCTCGACCACCGAGGTCGTCGCCACCAAGGACGTCAAGGCGGTCGGCTGGGGCGGCCTCACGGTGAAGCTGGAGCTCACCGACGACGGCAAGGTCGTCCCGCACGAGGCGGCGGCCGGAACCCGGGTCGGCACGCTGACGGTCGGCGAGGGCAGCAGCCAGGTGAAGGTGCCGGTCGCCCTGGCGCAGGACCTGAGCGAGCCCGGTTTCGGGGCCAAGCTGTCCCGGATCGGCTGACGTACGGGCCGACCTGCGGGAAGAGGGACGAGGTGACGGGGGGTGCCGATCCGGCGCCCCCCGTCCCCCTTCTGTCCGCTTGGTACGTGTTAGCGTCCCGGAACAGACCGAACAGACTGAACAGCCGGAAAGCCGAACAGCCGACCAGTCGATAACCGGACAGCAGAGCAGGCCGAGCGGGCCGGACGGCTGGGACGGCGGGCGGGCGCGGGGCGCGTCCCGCAGGACGCGCGGTCGCCGGGGACGCACCGGGGCCGGCGGATGACGGGGAGAGCCGTAGTGACCACCGCGGAGCCGAGACCCGGCCGCGAGGCGGACAGCGAGAGAGTCCGGAAGCCGGGACAGACCGACAGCCTCGGGACCGGCGGCCCGACGGGCCCCGCAGAACCCGCCGCATCGCCGGACCTCGTGGCGTCGCCGGACCTCCTGCCGACCCAGCGCACCCCGGACGCACCGGAACCCGAGCACATGCCGGAACCGGCGCCCGTGCCGGAACCCGGACCGGTGCCGGAACCCGCAGCGCACCCGGCCCACGCGGGCCGCGGCAGCGCCGACCGTGACCACGCGGCTCGCCACCACCCCGACCTCGGCGACCACCCCGACCACCCCGACCTCGGCGACCACGCCGACCAGGCCGACCGCGACCACGCCGACCGCGACCACGCCGACCGCGACCGTGCCGACCGTGGCCGCCCGGACGCGGCCTCCGGCTCGTTGCTCGGCCGGCTGGCGCGCCACCCCGTCACGATCGCAACGGCCGCCGCGGCCGTCACCCACGTCCTCTGGTTCTTCTTCTTCGCCAACAGCGGCGGCGACATCGCGGCGCAGGACGCCTGGGCCGAGTTCGTCGGCCAGCACCCCGGCACCGCGTACAACCTCGCCTGGTACGGGGGCATGCATCCCGTCTCGTACAGCGTGGTCTCGCCGTACCTGATGTCCCTCATCGGCGTCCGCTCGACGATGATGCTCGCCGGCACCGTCTCCGCGGGGCTCACCGCGATGATCCTGGTGCGGGTCAAGGCGGTGCGGAACCCGCTCGTCTGCTCGCTCGCCGGGGTCTTCGCGTACCTGTGCAACGCGCTGTCGGGGCGGGTGACGTTCGGGCTCGGCATGATGTTCGCGGTCGGGGCCGTCGCCGCCGTGTTCTGCTGGCCGTACCGCTGGCGGTACAGGCGCTGGGCGAAGGCGGCCGTCGCCGCGCCGCTCGCCGGGCTCGCCACCGCGTCCAGCCCGGTCGCCGGCCTCTTCCTCGGCGTGGTGGCCGCCGCGCTCTTCCTGCACAAGCGGCGCCCCGGCGCGTACGCCATCGGGCTGCCGCCGGTGGCCGTGGTCGGGCTCTCCTCGTGGCTCTTCCCGTTCTCCGGCACCCAGCCGATGTCGGTGGGCACGCTGTCGCTGCCGTTCGTCTTCGCGGTGTTCGTCTTCGTCCTGGTGCCCCGCGACTGGAAGACGGTCCGCACGGCGTCCGCCCTCTACGGTCTCGGCACGCTCGCCACCTACTTCGTGGACTCCCAGATCGGTTCCAACATCACACGCATGGCGATGCTCTTCGCCGGTGTGGTGCTGCTGGCCGCGCTGCCGTTCACCGCGCCGCGCACCCGCCGGTGGTACGCCCTGGTGATCGCCGTCGTCGGCCTGAACTTCTGGATCGGCTTCAAGAGCGTCGCCGACATCGTCCGCACCGCCCCCACCGCGTCCTGGGCGCGCGAGCTGGCACCACTCGTCAACGAGCTCCAGGAGGTCGACGCGACCAGGGGCCGGATCGAGGTCGTGCCCGCGAGCAGCCACCGCGAGGCCTCGGCCCTCGCGCCGTACGTCAACCTCGCCCGGGGCTGGAACCGCCAGGCCGACATGAAGCGCAACCCGCTCTTCTACGACGACACCCTCGACAAGACCAACTACCGCGAGTGGCTCGACCGCTGGGCCGTCCACTACGTCGTCCTGCCCAAGGGTGAACCGGACAGCGGGGCCGCCCAGGAGGCGGCCCTGGTCGGCCAGGGCCTGCCGTACCTGAAGCAGCTCTGGGCCGACGCCAACTGGAAGCTGTACCGGGTCGAGGACCCGACCCCGCTCGCCGACCCGCCCGCCACCGTCCTGAACTTCGAGGCCGACGAGATCACGCTCCGGGTCCCCGAGGCCGGCCGCTTCCTCATCCGGGTGCCCTACACGCGTTGGCTCTCCCTCGTGGACGAGGAGGGCAAAGGCATGGACCGCCCCCAGGAGACGGCGGAGTCCAAGGAGCGCACCAAGGACGACGACAACGCTCCCAAGACCTTCGACAACGTCAACGGCTGCCTCCTGGAGGTGGACGAGGAGACCCACGGCGACCAGTGGACCGAGCTGGTGGCGCCCAAGGCGGGCGTCTACCAGCTCGCCGCGCCCTACCGTTTCAGCCCCGGCACCCCGTGCCCGGAAGAGCTGCGCTGACGCCCTGATCGAGCGGCCCCCGTGCTCCGGGCCGGAGGATGGAGTACGGGCAGGAGTGCGGCCCAGCGGTGATCGCGGGTTGCTTCCGGGCACCGCCACCGCCCCGCGTTTCCGCAGGTGGCATCGGGTGGGGGCAGGTTCCGGGGTCCCGTGCGGAAAGCGGTTGCGGTGGCTCCGTCCAGCCGATTCGATCGGCTCATGCTCTCCGACGAAGATCTTGTACGGGCCCTGGTCGCCGCGCAGTTCCCCCAGTGGGCCGGGCTGCCCGTCCACCGGACCGGTTCCCACGGCACGGTGAACGCCATCTACCGGCTCGGGGGAGCGATGGCGGTACGGCTCCCGCTCGCCGAGCCGGGCGCGCGGGACGTGGAGAAGGAGCACCACTGGCTGCCCCGGCTGGCCGCGCACCTTCCCGTCCCGATCCCCGCCCCGCTCGCCCAGGGCGGACCGGGGGAGGGGTACTCCTGGCCCTGGTCGGTGTGCCGCTGGCTCGAAGGCGAGCCGTTGAACCGGTGGTTGGCCCCGGAGGGCTGCGAGCTGGGGGTGGGAGTGGTGGAAGGGCACCCGGACGGCAGCGAACTGGCCGCAGATCTGGCCCAGTTCGTCATCGCTCTGCGCCGCGTCGACCCGGCCGGCGCCCCGCCCGCGTACCGCTGTGAACCCCTTGCCGCCCGGGACGACGACACCCGCCGGACGATCGGGAGTCTCCGCGGGGTCCTGCACGCCGCTCCGGACGGCCGCCCGGGGGCCGAGGCAGCTCTCGCCGTGTGGGAGGCGGCGCTGCGGGCCCCCGCGCCGGACGGGCCGGGGGTCTGGTCCCACGGAGACCTCCAGCCCGGCAACATCCTCATCAAGGAGGGCCGACTCGGTGCGGTCATCGACTTCGGCTGCATGGGCCTCGCCGATCCGGCACTCGATCTGATGGCCGCCTGGTACCTGCTCCCCGCCACTGCCCGCTCCGGGTTCCGTACCGCGTCGGGCGCGGACGAGGCGACCTGGCGGCGGGCGCGCGGCTGGGCGCTGTCCATCGCCCTCCCCGAACTCGCCCACTACCGCTCCACGAACCAGGTGATGGCGGCCAACGCACGGCGCGTGATCGGGGAGTTGGTGGCGGAGGGGGTGTAGCGCTGTCCCGACGCTGCTCTCAGACGCGCGTCGGGGCGGCGGCGGGCAGCGCCCAGCGCGCGAAGAGGGCGCGCGTCCGTTCCCTGCGGAGCGCGAGGCGCAGAAGGGCGAACCCGATGAGCCCGCCGAGGGTGTTGGCGATGACGTCGTTGATGTCGACCGCGCGGCCGGAGCTGAAGACGATGTACTGCGCCAGCTGGGTGCCCTCGATGGCCAGGCTCGCCAGTGCGGCCATCCACGCCATCCGGCGGGCTCCCTCGCACCGGATGAAGAGCGGCAGCAGGAAGCCGAACGGTACAAACATGATGACGTTCGGGACCATCGTCACGTCGGCCATCAGCAGCGGGATCGGGGAGATCTGGTTGAACCACGGACTCAGGTTGCGGTATTCGCCGGTGTAGACCCGGATCGGGAAGAGGGTGAGGGACACGACAGCGGCGGCGTAGAGCGCGGCGGTCACCCGCGCGGCCAGGTGCCGGCCGCTCCACCCCGGCGCGTTCCGCCACCGCTGTGCCACCGCGTACACGGCGAACACCGCCAGGGCCGGCCCTTCGACGTACAGGGCGGGAATCTCGAACTGCGTACTCATGGCGTGCTCCGGGGATCGTCCGACGCGGCGGGGAGGTGAGGCGACCGCTCCTGTGAGCGATGGCCCCACCCTCGCCGGACCGTCCCGGTGCGCGGATCGGCCGAACAGCAGATCTTCCGGCCGCGCCTACGACTTTCGGCAGAGGTCGCGGGCGCCCGACGTGCGTAGGCTTCCGCACATGCTCCCCGCTCCGTCCGGCTCCTCCGGGCCGCCTGGACTCCCCCGCGCGTCCCGCCTGCCCCGCCTGTCTCGCCCGGGCCGCCGGTTCTCGCCGGTGGGCCTCCGTACGGGCCTGCGCGTCCTCGCCGTGACGGCCGTACTCCTGGGGCTCGGGGCCGCCCTGTACCTGGACTATCTGGGTGGCCTCGACGACAGTGCGGCAGCCCCGTACCTCGCCGTCTCCGGGGCGGCGTCCGCGCTGCTGCTCCTCGTACGGGTGCCGGGCGGGCGGTGGCTGCCGCCCGGGGTGTTCGCCGCGCTCGCGGTGGCCCTCGCGGTCCTCTCCCTCGGCGTCACCGCGGCGCTCCGTGTCCTCGCCGCGCGGGCCGGGGAGCCCGTCGAGCGTACGGACGCGTACAGCTTCTTCGAGATCAGCGTGCTCGTCCTCGTGCTGGCCCTGACCCTGCGCCGGGGGGCGCCCAGGACGTCGGCCGTCGCCACCCCGCTCCTGCTCGCGGCCGTCGTGCTGCGGCCGGTCGCGGTGGACATCGACGAGGGCAGCCTCACCCTCACCCTGTTCGTCGGACTGGTCGCGGGCGCGGTCGCCACCGTGGCCCTCGGCCTGCGCCTGGTGGAGGCCGACCGGCAGCACCGCGACGAACGCCTCCGGCTCGAACAGCGCCTCACCTTCGCCCGCGATCTGCACGATTACGTCGCCCACCACGTCATGGGCATCGTCGTCCACGCCCAGGGAGCCCAGGCCGTCGCCACCGCCCGGCCCGAGATGATCACGCCCGCCCTGGCCCAGATCGAGCAGGCCGGAACCGACGCGCTGGGCGCCCTGCGCCGTATGGTCAGCGGCCTCCGGGCCCCCGACACCGTCGCGGAGCACACCCCGCACGCCGATCTCACCCGGATACGCCGGCTCGTCGCCGACTTCACCCTCCCCGGTGCCCACGCCCGGCTCGTGGAGGAGGGCCCGCTCGACCAACTCCCCACCGACACCGTGGTAGTGCTCCACCACATCGTCATGGAATCCCTCACGAACATCCGGAAACACGCCCCGGACACCAGCCGGATCACCGTCCACCTCTGCACCACGGGCGACCACATCACCGCCACCGTCACCAACGACGGCACAGCGCGATCCGCGCACAGCCGGGGCTACGGCCTCACCGGCCTCGGCGAACGTGTCACCTCGACCGGGGGCACCTTCACCGCGGGCGCCGACGGCCAGGGGCGGTGGCGCGTCAGCGCACAACTCCCCTGCCCGCGAGGGGCGATGTCCGCGTGACCGCGGCGATCCGCGTCCTCCTCGCCGACGACCAGGCCATCGTCCGCACCGGCATGGCGATGATCCTCTCCGCCGAGGACGACATCGAAGTGGTCGCCCACGCCCACGACGGCCTGCACGCCGTCGAACAGGCCGCTGCGCACCGCCCCGACGTGATCCTCATGGACATCCGCATGCCCCGCCTCGATGGACTGGACGCGCTGCGCCTCCTCAACCGGCCTGGCACGGTGAACCCGCCGAAGGTCGTCATCGTCACCACCTTCGACGACGACGCCTACCTCAACCAGGCCATCGAGGCCGGTGCCTGCGGCTTCATCCTCAAGGATTCGGGCCCGCGCCTGCTCACCGAGGCGATACGCGCCGCCGCCTCCGGCGACGCCCTCGTCAGCCCCTCCCTCACCCTCCGCCTCCTGCGCGCCCACGCCACCGGCCGTCGTACCGGCCGTCGTAACGGCCACGCCACCGGCCGTCGCACCGCTGCCACCCCGGCCGACCCGCTCACCCCGCCCTCCACCCCGCCGCTCACCCCGCCGCTCACCCCGCGTGAGCTGGAGGTCGTCGTCCTCCTCGCGGACGGCCTCACCAACGCCGAGATCGCCTCCGCCCTCTCCATCAGCACCGGCACCGTCAAGACCCACCTGAGCAACGTCCAGGCCAAGCTGGGCGCCCGCAACCGTGTGGAGATCGCGGCCTGGGCCTGGCGCAACGGCATTGCGGGGGCAGCGGGGTGAGGACCCGGGGGGCGTCGGCCCGACGGATACCGACGTCGATGCGGGGGACCGTCGTGGCATGCTGGGCGCCCCCGTCTGGCCACCTGGCCGGGCGGGGGCGTTTCGTCATGCCCCGGGTCAGGCGACTGGTACCGCGTCGTGGGCTGAGGCGATCTGGTCGATGCGCGCGGCGAGGTCGAAGTCGGCGGCGGTCAGTTTATGGCCGGCGTCGTGGGTCGTGATCCCGAAGCGCACGTGGTCCCACCGGAGGTCGATGTCCGCGTGGTGGCCGATGAGCCGCTCCACGTCCGCGACGTGCACGATCATCGCGACGCCCCCGTGGTAGCGCACACCGAAGCTGCGGGTGATCTCGTCACCGTCGCGCAACCATCCTGGACGTGCAGCCAGGTGCTCCGCGATCTGCTCCTCCGTCAACGGGTCCTTCACCGTCAGCTCCCCTCGTTCACCGGTGCCAGGATCTCCGCGAGGTCCCGGCCGACTGGGGCATCGTGCCACGGGCGCATCGCCCGCTCCAGGGTGTCCAGCTCCCGGCTCATTCTGGCCGAGCGAGTCTCCACCGCGATGGTCGCCACCGTGCGCGCGATCTCCACCGCCTGGTCTGGCTCGCGTGCAACAGCGGCTGCGGTCGCCTGGCGGGCCATGTACACCCCGCGGTCCCGACGGGCTGTCTCCGGCACCATCGTGAGCACCTGCGACCACAGATCCCCCGCTTCGATGCCGAGGCCGAGACGCCCGTAACAGGTGGCCCGCTGCACTTCCAAGTACCCGGGCGTCCGCCGGCACGCGTTGCCCCACGGCAGGTCGTCGTCGACCCGGGGCAGCAAACGGCCAGCCTCGTCCAGCAGTTGGTCCACTGTCCGGCGTTCCCCGGTGAGGCTGGCGCCGTGCGCCTGCTGCTGCATCGCCATGATCCGCACCTTCGGGACCAGGCGGTCGGCATCGTCCAGCGCGGCCTCGCACAGGTCGATGACCGCATGCCCGTCGCCCAGGTCGGTGCGCACCTGCGCCTGATTCACCAGCGAGTACCCGATGAGGTGCGGGTCGCGGGACCGCATCGCGATCTCCTGCGTCACCCCGCGCCAGAAGGACGCCCCGTCCATGTCGCCCGCGTCCTGGTACAGCCAGCCGACCAGCGCCGCGTAGGCCGCGCCGACGCGCAGGAGTCCTCGCCGCGTCTCGCCCTTCGCCGAACGCACCAGCTTGTCGATCAGCTGGTACTGGGCGGCCACAGTGCCAATCAGATCGTGGGGGCCGAGGAACATGTCTGCCCGGTAGTGGCCCTCCAGCTGCGTCTGGAAGTACCCGATCAGGGCCGGGTCGACGTGCTGCGGTGCCACGGGTCCGGCGACGAGCGCTGCCGCGGTGACGCTCGCGAAGGCGCGTCGTCTCACATCTGCCTCTTCGTGGTGCTCGGGCCGCAGCCAGCCCGGCGGAGTGGTGAAGCCCAGGTCCTCGGGCCACCGGCCGAGTGCGTCGTGGAGAACGATCGCTGTCTCTTCTGCCGGCCACCCGGGGCGGTCGCCCTCCCAGCGCCGCCAGGTGCGTGCGGACACGGTGAACTGCCGGTCGTCCAAGAGCTGCTGACCGTGTTCGGTGAGAGCGTGAGCAGCAGCCTCGACGGTCCGCCATCCTGCGCGTAAGCGTCCCGCGCGGAGAGCATCGTTGCGGCCTGCCTGCCCAGTGTGAGGTGTCATCGTGTGCGCTCCCGGCCGTGGCCGCTACGTGGCCACCGATGGCCACCCGGTGGCCTATTCGCTACCTGACGTGCACACACATCATCGGGGTGTGACAGCGGGCCGTGCAGCGAAATGGCTGAGAGCCCCTCGAATCAGATCTCCCGCCAGGGGTGAGCGATGAAGCAGAGCAGAGAGTGCACGTACTGCCCGAAGCCCGGGGCCGACGTGTGCGTCCGTGTGCATGGCACGGCTGGCGTGGCAGGCACCTCCGTGTACGCGCACGCCGCGTGCGCCGAGCAGCGCGGTGTACAGGTGCTGTACCGCGTACTGCCCGAGACGTCGGGGGTGACCAGGTGAGGACGACCACACCGTCGCCGCTCACCGCCGGGGACCGGGCGTACCGCACGTGGATATTCCACACCGAGCAGTGCGCGACCTGTCGGGCCAACGTCGCCTGCCCCACCGCCGTGGCGCTCGGCCGGAAGTGGAGGGCGGCCCGATGACCTTCCCCCGGTACTGCGTCGACTGCGACCGCACGATCACCGGTGCCGCAGTCGTCGTCTCCGAGGGGCACTCGGCATCCGGTGCCCGAGAGGACGCGTACGCCCACCCGGCGGGCGACCCGGCGTGCGTCACCCGACGGGCATCGCCGAGCATGCTCCACGCACAGCTCGACGCGATGCCGGCACCACGGGCTAGACGGAACTGACGCAGGTTACTCGCGGACCAGGTCGGCGAGCGGCACGCCGATCGCGTCGGCGATCCGGATCAAGCTGTCGAGCCGCGGGGACGCGTGGCCCTTCTCGATGCGGTTGTACGAGTCGAGCCCGATGCCGGCGCGGAGGCTCACCGCTTCCTGGGTGAGGCCAACGTGCAGTCGAGCGGCTCGTATCCGGTCGCCGACGGCTCGACGGCGCGCGAGGACGCGGTCGTCGGGCGTCGGCTGGTGGTGCACCTGCCCACGTTCGCCGCATCAAGATCACTTGTCTTTGGGGTTGACCCTAAAACGGCTGATCATGGATGCCGCACTCACTACCGGAATGCTTCGATCCCCAAGGGCATTGCGCGGTAATTCGAACACGTGTCCCGATGGCCTCGCGGCCTCGGCTGCACCCATGACGTGCCAGGTGAGAAGGGCGGCACCCTCGGCCTGGCGCGCGGCGGCCCCTCGCTTCGGCGGGGGGCCGCTTGTCTGTGGTCAGCCCCCACCTGCGGCTTCTGCATGATCATCTGGGGAGGATTTGGGGAACGTGCTCGCGTACCGAGAGCGGGGGAGGACGGGGGAGAGCGTGAGTAGAACGGGAGCCTACGCAGAAGGACCAGGCCGGGCGTCTGCCCTGACCTGGCCCTTTGCCAGAAACTGCCTGCTTGTAGCTGTGCCCCCGGCAGGATTCGAACCTGCGACACCCACTTTAGGAGAGTGGTGCTCTATCCCCTGAGCTACGAAGGCGGGACAGTTGGGCGATCGACCGGTGAGGGTCTGCTCGCCGCGGCCAGTGTAGCGGGTACCGCAGTGGGCGTGCGGGGACGCCGTGGGGAAGGGGGCCTGTGAGGGGGCTGAGACACCCGCCCTCCCGGCGGTCTGGAGGGCGGGTGCAGTCGCGTGTCCGGGCGGGTCAGTTCGCCGGGGCGGGGGTGACGATGGGGGTGCCCAGGCCGCCTGCTGCCTTGCCGGGGTAGGCGTAGATGCCGCGGTTGTCGTTGATGGCGATGATGTCGGTCCTACCGTCCCCGTTGAAGTCGCCTCCGGAGACGAGCCGCATGCCCTGCCAACCCTGGCCCGTCTGGGATGCCCCGTTGAAGGTGCCGTCGCCCTTGCCGGTGTACAGGTACAGGGCGCCGCTGTTATGGACCGCGTACGCGTCGGCCTTGCCGTCGCCGGTGAAGTCGCCCGCGACGACGGCCCGCATGTGGGCCCAGCCGGTGCTCGCCTCCGTGGCCGCTGCGAAGGTGGAGCCCTGGCCGGCGTAGAAGTAAAGGTTGCCGTTGCCGCTCACGCCGACCATGTCCCCCTTCTTGTCGCCGTTGAAGTCGGCGGCGGCCATCATGCTGATGGTGTTCCAGCCGCTCCGGGGGATGGAAGAGCCCGTGACACCGTTGGCGCCGTTGCCGGGGTAGAGGTAGAGGTTGCCGTTGACGTGGGCGGCGAGGATGTCGGCCTTGCCGTCGCCGGTGTAGTCCGCGACCGCCAGCAGGCGCATGCCGCTCCACTTGCCGGGGGGGACCTTCACGCGTCGGCCGAACGTGCCGGTGCCGTTGCCGGGTTGGACGTAGAGGTAGTTGTCGGCCGCGTCGATTGTCAGCAGGTCGGCCTTGCCGTCCGCGTTGAAGTCGGCGGCGGCCATCAGCAGCGCCCACCACCGGGCGAGAGTCGCGGTGACCCAGTGACGAACCTTACTGCGGCGAACCAGGCGTGACGCCTCGTCAGGCATGTGAGGGGATCGCGGCCGGGGTGGATGACCGACTTGCCGGTGGTGGGCGCTCGTGCCGCGACGGGTCATGTCTCCCGGAGATCCGGCTCCGCTGTGGAGGGGATCGGCCGACCTTGATTACCTCTCTGCCGGGCTCGCGAAAATCTGTGATGGCGGGTGTAGACATTCAGCGTCGACCTGGTTATTGTTTCTCTCGTAGCCAGAGAGACCGCAAGGCCCGGCAGAGATGAACTGCCGGGAAGCAGTAAGTGCAGTACAGGTAGTTGCAGGACGGTGCGGTGGTGGAGTTCCGAAGCCGGAGCAGTTGCAGGATGGCGACGGGACTGACGACCGGACCGGGCGGCCCGCAGTGATCAGGGGCTGCCGCGAGCAGGGCTCAGCAGTGAAGTCATGAGGCAGCACCTCGGTGAAGGCGTCGGCTGCGGACGCGCGCACCGGGAAGTTCGGCAGTGGGGTTCTAAGCCAGAGCAGACGCAGGACGGGCGACGGGGCTGGCTGCCGAAGAGTGGTGGCGCTGACACAGGCCACAGAGCAGTTCGCAACACCAGCAGTAGCAGCAGTAACAGCATGACGAGTACCAGTAGTTCGCTTTACCAGCAGGACGCAACACCAGCAGTACGCATGACCAGCAGTTCGCAACACCAGCAGTAATGAGCAACAGTTCCCAGAGGGAAGAACGGAGGGGCACGCGCCATCAGGATCGCCCGGGCGGAAGTCTGAACCCGGGTACCGCAGGACATCGATAGTGAGGTGGTCTCCGGTCAAGCAATCGCGATCCCCGCACCCCCGGCAGCGTTCGGGCCGGGTCCGCGGAAACAGAGGGCCGGCGCAGTACCAGGGTCGGCTGATGGTGTAGCAGTTCCTTCGGGGCCCTGGTGTCAATAGGCACCAGGGCCCCTCCACGCGTTCCCCAGAGAGGTGAGATGACAGCGGCAGACGCCCCGCACGTCAGACTCGACGACGACGATTACCCCGCCTACACCATGGGCCGGGCCGCCGAGATGCTCGGCACCACCCCGGGCTTCCTCCGCGCCATCGGCGAAGCCCGCCTCATCACCCCGTTGCGGTCGGCCGGTGGCCACCGCCGGTACTCCCGTTACCAACTGCGCATCGCCGCCCGCGCCCGTGAGCTCGTCGACCGGGGCACTCCCATAGAGGCCGCATGCCGCATCGTCATCCTCGAGGACCAGCTCGAAGAAGCCCAACGCATCCACGCCGACCACCGCTGGACCGCGGGTTCGGCCCACTCCACCACTGCGGCTCCAAGCCGCTGATCCACCGCAGCTCGAAGCCGCAACGCAACGCGGTCTCCCTGAGCCGCAACGCAGAGCCGCAGCTCGAAGCGCAACGAGAAGCCGCAGCTCGAAGCCGCTGATCCCCGGACGCCGTGAGCGTGCGGGGAACAGCTTTCAGTCCACCGCCGCCTGGCACTCCTCGCACCGCCGGACCGCCTGCCGGTCCGTGTTTCCCTCCGTCGCGGTCGCCGGGCAGCTGGTGCCCAGGCTTTCCCAGAGCCCGGCGGGCGGGGCCGGGATCCAGCCCCAGCGTGGAGCGGTCACCCATTCCTCGCTCAGGTGGGTGCACGCACCGGGGAGGTGGGCGTACCGCCTCGGAGAGATGAGGATCGTGTCGGCGGGGAAGCTCCTCCACTCCTGACGGGGTGAGGCGACCGGGCGCGTCGTCGGCGAGGCGCCACTCTCGGGTGGGCACGTGCAGCCCAGCCCGATAACCAACTCGCAGCTTTCACAGCACTTCTGCCGCATGTTCTCTCCACTTCCCTGACGCGTGCCTGTCGGCCGGTGTCCGCATCCGCGCCCGTCGGCGAGTGGTGGGTCGGACGGCGGGTGGACCGGTGCTCGAAATGAGAACGCACGTGTGCCCGGGTGGTCACGGTCCGCCGGGGCCATCCGGACGCACCTCTCACCCGCCCCGCCGCCACACGCCCCTCACCCGCCCCGCCACCACGCACCTCTCCACCAGGTCCCGCCACCCCACTCCGGCCCGTTACGGCTCCGACGGGTAGGTTGCCGGGCATCCCCGGCAGGTGCGCGGGTGCTCCGGACCGGCGGTGCGGGGGCTCCCGAGGGCCGGCAGGGCGGGGGAGGAGCGGGGCGGGAGGAATAGTCGTAGGCCCGCGCGTCTGGTGGGCCGGTCGGAGAACCAGGCCGCGTCACCGGAGCCGCCCGCCCCGCCGCACCCGACGACCTCACCCACGCCCTCTCCGGCGCACCGGCGTTCCGCCGTTCGGCTCTTCCTGGCGGGCCCGCGCCGACCACGACCGAAGCTTCGCAGTGTGTGGGGGAGTCTCGGTCGGAGAGATCCGCCGGCGCCCCACCGGTGCGAGGGCGAGGGAGAGTCATGAGCGACGGCACACGGGCCATGGATACCGCCACGGTCACACCCCCGGACACGGCCACGGACACCGCCGGTGCGCGGGTCGCCCCAGCCGGTCCGCGCCGACCACGACCGGAGCCGCAACCGACCGGCCGTTCCGCCCGGTGGTCCCGGGGCGAGGTGGCGCTCGCGGTCGTGGCCGGCGCGTTCACACTGGCCCAACTGCTGCTCGTACGACCGGGGATGGGTCTCGGCTGGGACGAGTCGGTGTACGTCAGCCAGGTCGCCTCCCACGCGCCTGCCTCGTTCTTCAGCGCCCCGCGCGCCCGTGGGGTTCCGCTGCTGGTGGCGCCGGTCGCCGCCTGGTCGTCGTCCACCGCGTTGCTGCGGATCTACCTGGCCGTCCTGTCCGGCCTCGCCCTCTTCCTCGCCCTCCGCGCCTGGCGGGGCGTCGTTCCCGCCCGCGTGCTCGCGACCGCGGGCGGGCTGTTCGCCACCCTGTGGGTGACTCTCTTCTACGGCCCGCAGGCCATGCCCAACTACTGGGTCGCCGTCGGCGGCCTGGCCGGTACGGGCTTCTTCCTGCGCGCGCGGGAGAACCGCTCGGACCGCGCGGCTCTGTGGGGGGTCGGTCTGAGCGCGGCCCTGGTGGCGTGGATGCGCCCCACGGACGCGGTCTGGGTGACCCTGCCCCTGCTCGTCCTGCTGGTGTGCGTACGGCGGTGGCGGCGCCCCGCGCTGTTGGCTGCGCTCTGCGGCGGCCTCGTGCTCGGGGCGGCCGAGTGGGTGATCGAGGCGTACGTCTCCTACGGCGGCCTGGCGCAACGCCTTGCCGACGCGTCCCGCATCCAGGGCGGCCTCGGCTGGAACATCGCCGTCGGCGACCAACTGCGCTCGCTGGGCGGACGTACCCTGTGCAGGCCGTGCACCGGTGGCGCGCCCCCCGTCGCGGAAACCCTGTGGTGGTACGCCCTGCCCGTGCTCGCCGTCCTCGCGGTCGTGGTCGCGGTCCGCACCCGTCGGGCCGCCGTGACGCTCGTACCGCTGGCCTGCGCCGCTTCGGCGGCCTTCCCGTACCTCTTCCTGATCGGCTACGCGGCGCCCCGCTTCCTGCTGCCCGCCTACGCGCTGCTCGCCGTTCCGGTCGCCGGTCTCCTGACGCACCTGGTGGCCGCGCCCGGACGGATGCGCCGGCCGCTGACCGTGGTGGTGCTGGCCCTCACTCTGGCCGGGCATCTGACCGCACAGTCCGTGGTGCTGGTGAGCACCGTGGGGCGCACCACCGAGGCCCGGCGCGAGTGGGCCGCCGTCGCCGCCGAGCTGCGTCGGCTGGGTGTCCGTCCGCCCTGTCTGGTCACCGGGAAGGACTACGTGCCGATCGCCTACTACGCGGGCTGCGCGTCCGCGGCGACCGGCGGCCACGACGCCAACACCACGCCGTCCGGCATCCGGGGGACCGCCCGGCGGCTGCCCACCGCCCTGCTCGTCGGGCCGGGCAGCGGTGGCCCGCCCGGCTACGCCCGTTCCTGGACCGCGCATCAGGTGGGAAGCCTGCGCGGGTACGTCGCACCGGCGCCCGTACCGGCACCTGAACCCGTACCGGCACCCGAACCCGTACCCGCACCGGCGCCCGTACCCGCACCGGCACCGGACCGGCAGCGGTGAGCAGCCGGCACGCGGGTGCGGTGGGGGGCGGGCCGCCGCCCCGCCCCACGTAGTACCGCGGTACCACCCGTCCGGCGCGGTTCAGCCCCCGGGTACCACCGATTCGGGCGTTTCGGCTCCTAGCGTGGTCGGTGTGGCGTCGGAATCGACGCACCCGAGGCCCGACAGGGAGAGCGCGCATGATCGACGCACGGCAGCTGACCAAGAAGTACGGCGAGAAGACGGCCGTCGACGGGCTGGACTTCGTCGTGAGACCGGGAACGGTGACCGGTTTCCTCGGGCCCAACGGCGCGGGCAAGTCCACGACCATGCGCATGATCGTCGGTCTCGACGCCCCGACGAGCGGCTCCGTCACCGTGAACGGCCGGCAGTACGCCCGTCACCAGGCACCGCTCCAGGAGGTCGGCGCCCTCCTGGAGGCGAAGTCGATCCACCCGGGGCGCTCGGCGTACAACCACCTCAAGGCCCTGGCGCTGACCCACGGCGTCCCGGACCGCCGGGTCGACGAGGTCATGGACCTCGCCGGACTGGGCAGCGTGGCGAAGAAGCGGGCCGGCGCCTTCTCCCTCGGGATGGGCCAGCGGCTGGGCATCGCGGCGGCGCTGCTGGGCGATCCGCAGACGGTGATGCTGGACGAGCCGGTCAACGGACTGGACCCGGAGGGAGTGCTCTGGATCCGCAATCTGCTCCTGGGGCTCGCCGCCGAGGGACGGACGGTCTTCGTCTCCTCCCACCTGATGAGCGAGATGGCCCTGGTGGCGGACCACCTGATCGTCGTGGGACGCGGTCGGCTGCTGGCCGACACGACCGTGGCGGACCTGATCCGCGAAGCGGGCGGCGACACGGTGAAGGTCGTGACGCAGGACCCCGCACGGCTGCGGGACGTACTGGCCGGGCCGGGCGTCGACGTCACCGGCCGGATCGGCTCCGAGGAACTGCAGGTGATCGGGGTGACCGCCCGCGAGATCGGCCTGAAGGCCGCCGAGCACGGAATCGCCCTGTTCGAGCTGAGCGCGCGGACCGTGTCGCTGGAGGAAGCGTTCATGGACCTGACCAGGGACGCCGTGGAGTACCACGGCTCCACCACCGGGACCGACACGCTCGGGAGGCCCGCATGACCGCCCTCACCACCACCGCCGAGGAACCCCGGACCGCCCCCGATCGCCCCGTCTACCGGGTGACGGGACGCCGGGTACTCGCCTCCGAGTGGGCCAAGCTGTGGTCCCTGCGCTCGACCTGGATCACCCTGGGGCTCGGCCTGCTGTTCTTGGTCGCCTTCGGCCTGATCTCCGCCGCCCGGTACAAGTCGGGGATCAACTCCGGCCACATGGACCGGGACTTCGCCGACGCGACGGCGGTCAGCCTGTCCCTCTTCGGCGTGAACTTCGCCCAGTTGGCCCTGGGTGTCCTCGGTGTACTCGTCACCGCGGGCGAGTACTCGACCGGCATGATCCGCTCGACCCTCGCGGCGGTTCCGCGCCGGCTTCCCGTGCTGTGGTCCAAAGCGGCCGTGTTCGGGCTGGTCGCCCTGGCCGTGGGAACGCTGGGCGGGTTCGTCGCTTTCCTCATCGGGAGCGGGATCGTCTCGGGCACGCCCGCAGCCATGGACCTCTCGCACACGGGAGTCCTGCGCAGCCTGCTGGGCGCGGGCCTCTACCTCGGCCTGGTCGGGGTGATCGGCACCGCCCTGGGCGCGCTGCTGCGGTCGGTGGCCGGTGGGATCTCGGTCCTGGTGGCCGCCCTGATGCTGATCCCGGGACTGGTCACCCTGCTGCCCAGCTCCTGGCAGGACGGCATCAGCCCCTACCTGCCGTCGAACGCCGGGGAGGCCGTGTTCGCCCTGTCCCACGACTCCACGACCCTGTCACCCGGTGCCGGACTGCTGGTCTTCCTCTGCTGGACGGCGCTCGCGCTGGGCGGCGCGGCGTACCGGCTCGTGCGCACCGACGTCTGACACCCGCACCATGGACAGGTGACCGCAGTGACCACCGATGACCTGAGCGGGATGGGACCGCTGGTCGCCCGTCTGCTCCGGGGCGGCCAGCGGTTGCGCCACGCCGACCGGGCCTTCCCCTGGGTGCTGGACATCGCGGTGGTCGTCGTGGTCTTCGCGATGTTCTGCCTGCCGGACCTGGTGCACGGCGGTGTGGACGACGGCGACGGTGACGGCCCCGCCCGGTTCCGCCTCGCCTTCACCCACCTGCCCGTCGCGGGCATGCTGGCCTTTCAGGCCGGACTGGTCCTGCCCCTGCTGTGGCGGCGGCGCAGACCTCTCGCGGCGTTCGCCGCCATCGCGGCGGTGTTCGTCCTCCAGTGGGCGGTGGGCGCCGCGCTGCGTGCGGACATCGCCCTCTTCGTCGCCCTGTACAGCCTGGCTCTGCACGGGAGGCTGCGGCAGCTGCCGTGGGCCTGCGCGGTCATGGCGGGTGCCATGGCGCTGGTCGCGGTGCGCGCGTCCTCGGCGGTGTCCGTCTGGGACGCGCTGTTCTTCCTGCTGAGCACGGCGATCGCGGCCCTCGCACTCGGGCTGATGGTCCGCATCCGGCGGGCCCAGCTCGCCGGGCTGCGCGACCGGGCCGCCCGGCTGGAGATCGAGCGCGACCAGCGCAGCAGGCTGGCCACCGCCACCGAACGCACCCGCGTCGCCCGGGAGATGCACGACATCGTCGGCCACAACCTCTCCGTCATCATCACGCTCGCCGACGCCGGGTCCTACGCCACCGACATCGCACCCGAGCGCGGCAGAGAGGCACTCCGGCTCATCGGCGACACCGGCCGGCAGGCCCTCGGCGAGCTGAGGCGCGTGCTGGGCGTGCTGCGTGAGGCCGGGGACGGTCCGCCGGGTGGCCCCGAACTCAGCCCGCAGCCCGGCATCGCGGACATCGACGCGCTCTGCGCCACGGTGCGTGCCGCCGGTCTCGAAGTCGTCTACCGGACCTCCGGCGACATGGACTCCCTCGACAGCGGGGTGCAGTTGACGGTGTACCGCATCGTCCAGGAGTCGCTCACCAACACCCTGAAGCACGCCGACACCGACACCCTGGTGCGGCTGGCGATCGTCGAGAAGGACAACCGGCTGACCGTCCGGGTCGAGGACACCGGCCCGGCCACCCCCGCCGGACCGCCGAACGAAGAAGGACACGGGCTGGTGGGCATGCGGGAGAGAGCGGCTCTCTACGGCGGAGAACTCAGCGCGGGGCCGACGGGGGACGGCGGATGGCGCGTCGAAGCCGTCCTGGACCTCACACCCCAGGGCGGTGTCCGGTGACCACCGTGCTCATCGTGGACGACCAGCCGCTGCAACGCTACGGCTTCCACCTGCTCCTGGACTCCGTACCCGAGACCGACGTCGTCGGTGAGGCCGGCCACGGCGCCGAAGCCGTCCGCAAGGCGGCCGAACTACGCCCGGACGTGGTCCTGATGGACGTCCGGATGCCCGGCATGGACGGCATCGAGGCCACCCGCCGCATCGTCGCCGCCGGCGGCCGCTCGCGCGTCCTCGTGCTCACCACCTTCGACCTCGACGAGTACGTCCACGCCGCGCTCCGCGCCGGTGCCAGCGGCTTCCTCCTCAAGGACGCGCGCCCCGAGGAACTCCTCGCCGGCATCCACGCCGTCGCCGTGGGCGACGCCGTCATCGCGCCCGCCCTCACCCGCCGCCTCCTGGAGGAGTTCGCCCGGTACGTGCCCTCTCACCGCGCGGAGACCACCGAGGACCCGCGGCTCGGCTCGCTCACCGACCGCGAGCGCGAGATTCTCGTGGCGGTCGGCAAGGGCTGGACCAACGGCGAGATCGCCGCCCGGTTCGTCCTGTCCGAGTCCACCGTCAAGACGCACGTCGGCCGCGTCCTGGCCAAGATCGGCGCCCGCGACCGCATCCAGGCCGTGATCTTCGCCTACGACCACGGCCTCGTCCGGCCCAGCGTGGACTGAACCGGGCCACCGGCGACCGGCGACCGGCGACCGGCGACCGGCGACCGGGCAGTGTGCTGCTCGCCCCGGCCGGTCCGGTCGTCGCCCGTGTCGGCGCGGGGCCTACGCGTCGGGGGAGCCCGCGCCCAGTGCGGACGCCGTGTCCTCGCCGCCCCAGCCGCCGGGGGTCCACCAGAGGACGCGGACGCCGAAGACGTCGCGGACGGTGTCGGCGGACCAGTCCTCGGTGGGTGGCTCACAGAGGACCAGGTAGCGGGCCGCCGCCGGGGAGGGCAGGGTGTGGTCGATCTCCAGGAGGCGGGTCGCGCCCTCGCGGAAGTCCTCGTAAGCGGCGCGTCCCGCGCCGAGCACCTCGTAGAGGAACAGCCCGCGCTCGGTGACACAGCTGACGTCGACGATCTCGGAGTCGGTCGGCTGGATGTCGGCCAACAGCAGGGCCGACTTGAGCGCGTACCGCACCGCTTCGTGCCTCTTGCCGGTGCGGTCGGCGGCGGCCGAGTCCGCCAGCACCTGGCGGAACACCTCGTGCGGGGCGGGCGGGACCTGCACGGGGAGGGCGGGCGCGTCTTCGGCGGTGGTCACGGGGGTCACGGCGTCGCTTTCCTCGGGGGAGTGCTGCGGCTGGAGCTGGGGCTCGGGCTCGGGCTCGGGCCGGTCGGGCCGGGTCACGGGGGCGGGGGCCGGGGCGGAGGGAGGCGCGGCCCCGGATTCCGCGCCGGATGCGGGCGGCTCGGCACCGGCGTCGGCACCAGCAACCGGACCGGGCCCCGCACCGGCACCGGCCCCCGCATCGGCATCGGCATCGGCATCGGCCGCGCCCGCGCCGCGGGTACGGAGTGTTTCCAGCGCCTCGGCGAGGGCTTCGTGCCAGCCCGAGCCGGACAGTTCGGCCGACAGCCCGGCGGTGTCCAGGGTGTCGTCCTTGAGCGCGCGGTTGGTGGACGCCGCGAGGTCGCGCAGCACGCCGAGCCGGTCGCGGTCCGGGGAGCCGAGTACGCGCCGGACGTCCACCCAGTCCGCCTGGTCGCGGCGGAGGATGCGATTGGCCATGCCCTGGAGTTCGGAGAGGCGGGCTCGGGCGTCGGGTACGGACACCATGTCCCGGTCGGCCGCGAGCAGTTCGGCGAGCACGGTGACGGCTCCGACGTAACGGTCCGCCATCCTCGGCGAGATGGGGAGGCGGCCCCGTTCGTCGGCGGTGAGCACACTGTGGTTGGTCTCGTTGGCGAAGACCCAGGTGTCGAGTTCCTGGCCGGGACGGGGCGGCGCGGAGCCGTGTCGGACGGTCAGCACGAGCGCCCGGTCGACGGCCGGGGCGAGCGCCTTGACGCGGTAGCGGCCACCCGGGCCGGGGCCCAGGACCCGTACCCGGATGTCGGAGCCGATCTCGGGGGCGTCGGCCTCCGGCGCGGTGCCGTGATCCGCCGCCTCGGAGTCCGTCGTGGTACGGGCATGTGCGGCCGGGGCGGCCGGGGCGGCATCCGGCCCGGGACCGGTGGCGGTGCCGGTGCCGTCTTCGGTCCGGGGCGTGAGGGCCTCCGGGAGCGGGGAGGTGTGCAGCACGGTGAGGCTCTGGGTGCTGCGGGTCAGGGCGATGTAGAGCTGCCGCAGTCCGGCCGGGCCGGTGTCGGCGATGGTGGCCGGTTCGAGGACCAGGACGTGGTCGTACTCCATGCCCTTGGCCTGGGTGGCGGCCAGTACGGACACCGCCTCGCGGGCCGGGCCGGTGATCTCGGGGCTCCGGTCGAGCCGGCCGCTGATCTCCCCGAGCCAGCGCGAGTCGTCGGGGACGATGACGGCCACGGACCGCAGGGTGCGCCCGTCGTTGGTGCCCACCAGGCGGATCACCTGGGCCACGGTGTCGTCGAGGAGCTTCCAGGGCTCGGTCGACAGGGTCCGCACGGCGTCCGCGCCCGCCTCGCGCACGGCGCGCGGGTACGGCAGCGACGGGGCGACCACGCGGGCCAGCGGGGCGACGAACTCCATGATCTCGGCGGGCACGCGGTAGCTGGTGTTCAGCTCCGCGACCCGCCAGTCGCCGTGGTCGGAGAGGAGCGTGCCCAGCCGGTCCCAAGCGGTGTACGGAACCGGTCCGGTGGCCTGCGCGAGGTCGCCGAGCACCGTCATCGAACCGCCCCGGGCCACCCGGCGGCGCAGGGCACGGGCCTGCATCGGGGTGAGGTCCTGGGCCTCGTCCACGACGATGTGGCCGTAGCGGCGGGGGATCTCCCCGGCGATGAGGTACCGGAGTTCCTCCAGGCAGACCCGGTCGTCCAGGGTCCACGGGTCGCCGTCCGCGCGCTCCGCGCGGGGGCGGTGCAGCGCGCGCCGCTCGTCCTCGCTCAGGACGTCCTCGGCGCAGGCGCGCAGCAGTTCGGGCGAGTCGTAGAGGGTGCGCAGGGCCTCCCGGGCACCCGGCGAGGGCCAGACGCGGTCCACGAGGCGTTCGACCCGGCGGTTGCGTTCCAGGCTGCGGCGGATCGTGCCGTCCGCGCCCCGGCGCGGGGCGATGGCGGTGAGTTCACGCAGCAGCCGGTCCACGATCAGGCTGCGGAAACGGTCGCGGCGCTCGCGGTAGGCGGCTTCGCCGCCCCGTGCCTCGGCCAGCAGGGCGCGGACGTCGGAGCCCCCGATCCGCAGGGTCGCGCTGCCGGCGGTGACGGTGAACGCGGGTTCGTCGCCCTCGAAGGACGGCGGGGTGAGCTGACCGTCGATGGCCTCGGGGTGGCACTCGTGCTCGACGCGGCGCCGCAGCACCGCCGCCATGCGCTCGTCGGACTTCACGGCACGGGCCTGCGGATCGTCGGTGCCGAGCAGCTCGCCTTCCCAGAGGCGGGAGAGCTGGACGGTGTTGACGTCCCGGGTGCCGAGGGTCGGCAGGACCTGGCCGACGTACTCCAGGAAGCGCTGGTGGGGGCCGATGACGAGGATGTCCCGGGCGTTGAAGTGCTCGTTGCTGACCAGCCAGGTGACCCGGTGCAGGCCGACCGCCGACTTACCGGTACCGGGCCCGCCCTGGACGACCAGGATGTCCGAGGGCGACCCGGTGACCAGGTCCATCTGGTCGCGGCGAATGGTCTCGACGATGTCCCGCATCCGGCCGCCGCGCGAACGCTGGAGCTCGCGGAGCAGGAACTCGTCCGGCTGCGAGGGCTTGCGCCGCCGAGTCCGTGCGAGGTCGCCGGGCGTGGCGGACGGGACGCGCAACCTCCTTCGCGGGACAGGGACATGGGGGCCGGTGAGGTGACCGGGCGGGTGGCCGGCGTCCGGTACGCCGGGTGCGTCGGGTGCGTCGGGCCCAGCCGGTACGGCATCCGACGGGGCTCCGTCGTGGGCCGTCTTCCGTGGGACTTGCGTGTCCTGCGTGTCCTGCGTGTCCTGTGCGTCTTGTACTTCCTGCGGGTCGGAGGTGTCGTCTCCCTCCGGAGTGGTCGAGGCGGTCCCCCGTGGCCCCGGGACGCCCACAGCGTCTGCGGGTTCCTGCACCGGACCGGCCTCCACCACCGGTGCGATGTCGTCGTAGTAGTCCTCCACCACCTCCCGCACGCACCGCAGTTGGCGCCGGAGTTCCACGTCCCCCGGGTCCGCGGGCCGCGCCTCGGACCACTTCTTCGCCATGGGGCTGGTCCACAGCAGGACGACCGGCTCGTTCTCGGCGTCCGGTACGTACCGTCGCCCGATGTACCAGGGGCGGGGCCGACCCCCCCGGTTCCTCCGGTGCATCGACGCGGGAGAAGACGAGCGACTCGTCCCCCAGGCCGCCGTACGCCTCTGCGCGCGCCTCCGCCGCCATCCGGTTGGCGACGCCGTCCTTGCCGCTCGCCGAAGCGGTGGCGGCCGACGTGCCGGTCATGCCCGCCAGCCGTGTGGTGTAGCAGTCGTACGCGTGGTCGACGGCCTTCTGCTCCCCGGCGAGGACCTCTTCGCGTGTGGTCGTGCTCATGTGCATCCTCCCTCGCGGAGCACACGAGGCCCCGCTACGGGCCGGCGCCCGTACCCCGGGGACACAACTATCAGAGACCGTACGGTGACGAACAGTCAGGGTGGCGCTTCCCGGACAGCGGGGTCCGGTGGGGGCGCGGTCCGGTCGTGCGGGGGCCGTTCCGCTCGTTCCGGGCCGCCGCGAACCGATCGCGCGCACCGGTGGCGCGTGCTGTCGGCGCGCCCTCCTGGCGCGTTCCGATCTCGCGCGGCGGCCCGCCGGATGGACGGACGGCCGTCAGCCGGCCACCACGCGCAGCATCGGGGCGGGCGCCTCGGTGGCGGTGACGACGGCGGTGGCGGCGAAGATCTCCGCACCGTCCTGGAGACCGATGACGTGCACCGGGTACTCGCTCTCGGTGCGCGGGATCTCGGGGGCTTCCGTCGTCTCGATCCAGCAGGGGGCGTTCAGCTCCGCGTAGCGGGAGAAGCGGATCTCCAGGCCGGTCAGAACGCCCCGCCGGGGGAAGGTCCAGCCGTACGCGGCCTGGCGCACGGCCTCGATCAGCAGCATGCCGGGGGCGTGGTCGACCTGGTGGTCGAAGAGGATGGGGTGGCTGATGTCCGTGCGGAGCTGGAGGCGGTGGCTGGTGCTGGTCGGCGCGAGGACCACGTCGTGGAAGCGGTCGCGCCCGACCCGGTGGGGTGCCACCGGCGCCGGCAGCGGCGGAGTCTGGGCGGTGGCCGCGCCGAGATCCGCGTAACGGCCGCGCAGGCGCTCGTAGATGGCGGGTGGCTGGTTGGTGAAGGTCGCCTCGGCGGTGGCCAGGACCGCGCCGTCGCGCATCGCGGTGACGTGCATGGTGAGACCCGCGAGTCTCCGCCCGCGCCGGGTGACGCCGGAACAGGTGATGTGCAGCTCGATGTCGGCGGGAGCGTTGCCGACCACGAGGGCGTCGGGGTTCATCGAGTAGGTGAAGGTGTCCCAGATCTGGCGGTGGCCGAACGGGACTTCGTACGCGGCGTGGCTCAGCAGGGGGATCGCCTGGCGGACGGTCTCGGCGAGCAGCAGCGGGTCGTGACGGCCCTCGTCCGGCGTGTAGAAGCTGTGCGTACGCGGCCACTGGGCGGTGACGACGAAGTCGTCGGGGGCGACGGAACGCCACCCGGTCAGCAGGACCTCCGAGTGGGCGCTCTTGTGCACGTACTCCCTCGGGAGCGCGCTGGAGAGCGAGTCCTGGAGCGATCCGGTGAGCGATTCGGCGAAGGGAAGGGTGTGTGCAGCGGACGTGGACATGCGAGTCCTCCATGAAACGTCATACGCAACGGATGGTGTTCGACCGGCGACGGACTTAAAGTAGAGGATGTTCGTTTTTTTTGTCGAGGGAAGTTGTAGGGAACATGTCTGAACGCAAGCCAAAACGAGCCCCCCAGGAACGCGCGGTTCAGACCCGGGCGGCGATCCTGCGGGCCGCCGCCGAGGTCTTCGACGAGTTCGGGTTCAGCGGTGCCAGCATCAGCAAGATCATGAAGCGGGCCGACGTCACGCAGGGAGGGATGTACTTCCACTTCGGCTCGAAGGAGGACCTCGCCTACGCCGTGATGGTCGGTCAGGGGGACGGCCTGGAGTTCCCCGAGGGCGAGGACGGACTCCAGCGGCTGGTGGACATCACGCTCTACCTCGCCGAGCAGCTGAGGCACAATCCGGTGCTCAGGGCCGGTGTCCGACTCGCGGTCGAACAGGGGGAGTTCGGTCTCCGCGACGATGCCGCTTACCAGTCATGGGTGTTGCAGTTCCGCCAGCAACTCCGCTTCGCCCGGAACAACGGCGAACTCAGGCCGGGTGTCGACGAGTACGAGCTCGCCCAGGTGCTCGTCAGCTCCTTCACCGGAGCCCAGATATTTTCCCAAGTCTCTACCGGACGGGCGGACTTGGTGCATCGCATCGGTTCGCTCTGGAGGTATCTGCTACCGGCCGTCGCCACCGATGAAGTCGGCCGAAAAGTGCTCCTGACGCTGCCGCCCCCCTCGGCCGATCCGGTGTGGCGGGTGGAGACGGACCCCGAACGCGTGGCGGCGGCCGAGCCGGCCCACGCCGGGTCCGGTTCGTCCGGCCGGGGAGCCGGGGCGTGAGCGTGCGCCGGGTGGTCGTCACCGGGGCCACCGGTTTCGTGGGGTCGGCGGTGCTGCGCCGCCTGGCGGGTGCCGGGGAGGACGTCGAGGTGCGGGCCGTGTCGCGCGCGCCCCTCGGCGGCGGCCTGCCCGGAGTCGGCCGGGTGGAGGCGGACCTGACCGACCCCGCGTCGTTACGCGGGGTGTGCGAGGGCGCCGACGTGCTCCTCTCGCTCGCCTCCTACGTCGGACCGGACGCGGCACGTTGCGAGGCGGTCAACTCCACCGGTCCCGCAGCGCTGATGGAGGAGGCGCGACGGGCCGGGGTGGAGCGCGTCGTCCAGCTGTCCACCTGCGCCGTCTACGGGCAGGGGCCCCACCGCGGCGAGGACGTCGGGGAGGTGACACCCGCGCCGGTGTCCGTCGCCAGCCGCACCCGGCTGGCCGGGGAGGCGGCGGTACTCGGGGCGGGCGGGCTGGTCCTGCGGGCGGGGCTCGTCCTGGGGCGGGGCGACCGCTGGGTGGTGCCCGCCCTGGTGGACGCCTTCCGGCGGGTGCCGGCGTCCTGGGACGGGGGTGCCGGGCTCGCGTCCTTCGTCGAGGTGGACGACCTCGCACGGCTCCTCGTGGGATTCGCGCTCGGAGCCGGAGCCGGGGGCGGAGGCGGGCAGGGCGGAGCCGGAGCCGGGGGTGGTCCGGCCCGGGGAATCTTGCACGCCCACCATCCGGTGCCGGTGCGCAACCGGGACCTCATGGACACGCTGGCCGGGATCGGGGTGCTGCCGGCCCGACCGGAGGAGGACTGGTCCTGGAGCAGATGCCTCGACGCCCTGGAGGCGGCGCCGGGGTGGACGAGCGCGCGCCAGTTCGACCTGCTGGCACGGGACCATTGGTACCGCTCCGACGCCGCCTGGGAGCTGGCCGGGGTCGATCCGGGACCCGGTCCGCTCGCCCGGCTCGACGGGGCCGCGCAGTGGTACCGCGAGCGGGGCGGCGCGGCTCCGGGGTGACGGAGGTGGCTGCGCCTCCGGGGTGACGGTGGGGGCCGCGGCTCGCGCGTACCCGTCCGGGTCCCGCGCGGGGCGCGGCCCGCTCATGCCGACCTGCGGCCGTGGTCGAGCGCCGTCCGGGAGCCGTCGAGCGGCTGCCGGTCCTGCGCCCGGTCGCGCACCTGGAGGCTGCGGTAGGCGTAGGCGGCCGACATGAGGGTCATGTGGTGGTGCCAGCCGCGGAAGGAGCGGCCCTCGAAGTCGAACAGACCGAAGTCGTCCGCGAGGGTGCCGAGGGTCCGGGTGCTCCCGGCCGACTGCCGGATCAGGCGGAGCAGGTCGTCCATCCGGTGCTCGGTCATGTTGGTCAGCCAGATCTGGCCCGTCCGGCTGCCGGGCGTGGGCCGCCGGTCGGCGAAGAGTCGGTACGGGCGGCGGATACCGGGCCGCCGACCCGGCTCCGCGTCCGGCAGCCGCACGAGACCGGACTGGATGCGCAACCGCTGGGACCCTCCGTGCGAACCGGTGAGCGGAGGGGCGTACGGGTGGCTGATGTTTCCCATCCGGGCGAAGTCCCCGGCGGCACGCCTGTCGCGCCGGTTCCCGGAGGGCTCCGACCGGTCCACGGTGGTGCCGAGCGTGAGCCCCGCGGCGGCGACCGAGAGGGACGGGGGAACCGACACCAGGAAGTCGTGACCGCTCCGGTCGAGAGCGCCGACCAGCGCGGCGGCTTCGCCGAGGCGGCTGAGATCGGCGACGACGGGCGCGTGCGCCGCTCCGGTGCGCGTGGCGATCGCCTCGACGAGGGTGAGGACGAGCGACTCCGGCGTAGGGAGTACGGCCTCCGGCGAGATGCCCGCCCGGCGGCGCAGCGCCGGGTCGGCGGCCCAGGTGTCGGGGAGCAGCAGCCGCCAGTCGACCGGCACGCTCAGCCCGTCCCGGGAGAGGAAGAGCCCGTATCCCAGCTGGCAGTTGAGGGACCGTCCGACCACGGGATCGAAGCGGCGGTGCACCCCGACGGAGTGCGCGCCGCGCTTGGGGAAGATCGCCTCCGTGATCGTCCAGGAGTGGACGGTGTGGCGCTCCTCGGCCCAGCGGAGCAACTCCAGACGGGCCTGATCCCAGTCCCAGGGGCTGGAGTTGATGAACTGCTGGAGCGACTGCGAAGCGGTGGGCGAGTCGGTGACCGAGGCGGCGAGCCGGCGTACCGACTTCTTGCCCGGGGTGGTGAGCAGGCCCTGGAGGTAGACGCGGGCCCAGCGCCGCTGGTCGGCCCTCGGCAGGTGTCCGAACAGGCGCTCGGTGAAGTCTTCCAGCTCCGTGTCCACGGCGACCAGGGATCTGGTGCGTGCGTGTGCGGTCATCTCTCCCCCTCTTCGCTGCCCGGCACCGGGGTGCGCCAGGTCCACTCTCCATAGAATAGAGAACGTTCGTCTTTTTTTCAGCGTCGCGGTCGCAGCCCGTGCGCGACTTCGGCACATCGGCTCGTTCAGGCCGGTCCCGGCGGCCCCTCCGCCCCCCGGCCCGGGGGGGTCGGGCCGGGGTGAGCCGCGCACGGGCCACCCCGGAGTCGGGTACTGCCCCCGCTACCGCGCCCGTACCGCGCCCGTACCGCGCCCGTACCGCGCCGTGCTTTCCCGGCGGATCTCGTTGCATCTTCGCCAAGTCCGAGTTGTGCGCAACCCGTTGAAAGGCAATTCTGGAGGTTCGCCTCGTCGCTCCGGGAGAACGGGCGGCGGTCAGGGACGAATCGGATGGCAGTGATGGTGAAGTGGTCAAACAAGAACGTGGCGTACGTACCCGGAGTCTTCTCGTCGAGACCGCGGCCACCGAATTCGACAGAGCCGGATATGAGGGCACTTCCATGTCCCGGCTCAGCCACGCCGCGAGCGTGTCGACGGGTGCGCTAACTTTCCACTTCGCCACCAAATCCGAACTGGCCGCCGCCGTCGAGGAGTCGGGATGCTCGGCCGTCCGCGAGGCGGTCGAGGAAGCGATGGCTCCGGGCGGACCGGCGTTGGACACCCTCGCCGCGGTGGTGCTCGCACTGGCCTCCCTGGCCGAAAGGGAGCCGGCCGTACGGGCCGCCGCCCGGCTCGCCCAGGAGCGCCGAGAGGGTGGGCGCGGATGGCTCTGTCATTGGTTGCCGCAGGTGGAGGCATTGCTCCAACGGGCCGCTTCACAGCGGCAGCTGGCCCCGGACGTGGCGCCCCGCACCGTCGTGCTGCTCGTCCTCCATCTGGTGTGCGGCACCGTGGCGCGGGCGCGCGAGGCCGGTGAGGACTCCTCGGGAGAAGCGGTGCGCGAACTCGCCGAGCAGTGGCGGCTCGTCCGCCGGGGAATCGTCGCTCCGGCCGCCGCACGCCGCTGAGGCGTGGGCCGGCGACGCATTTCCCGGGTGGCGCATTCCCGGCCGGCCGTTCCCGGGCGGTGCTCCCGGGAATTCCAGCCACCCGACCTGGATGCGGCCCTCGCGGCGGTCGGTCGTGGCGACCCGTCGCGAGGGGGCCGAAATGCCCAAGTGGCTGATTCACGTGCCCAAGTAGTCCGAGGGGGAGGGGGATCGTTGATCCTGCGGTACGGCGGTCCCTAGCGTCGTATCCATGAATTCCCACGGAAACCCGATCACGAAGGCCGTCATACCCGCGGCGGGACTCGGAACGCGATTCCTGCCCCTGACGAAGGCCACCCCCAAGGAAATGCTCCCGGTGGTCGACAAGCCGGCCATCCAGTACGTGGTGGAGGAAGCCGTCGCGGCCGGTATGTCCGACATCCTCATGGTCACCGGCCGCAACAAGCGCCCGCTGGAAGACCACTTCGACCGCAACTACGAGCTGGAGGAGTCGCTCCGCATCCGGGGCGACCAGCACAAACTGGACAGCGTCTGCGCCTCCACCGAGCTCGCCGACATCCACTACGTACGCCAGCGCGACCCCAAGGGTCTCGGCCACGCGGTGCTGTGTGCCGCTCCGCACGTCGGCCGCGAGCCGTTCGCCGTTCTCCTCGCCGACGACCTCATCGACCCCCGGGACCCGCTGCTGGCCCGTATGACCGAGGTGCGGGCCGCCCGGGGCGGCAGCGTGGTCGCCCTCATGGAGGTCCACCCGGACACCATCCAGCAGTACGGCTGCGCCGCGGTGGAGGGGACGACGGGCGGTGAGGGCGTGCGGATCACCGACCTGGTGGAGAAGCCCGAACCGGGCACGGCCCCCAGCAACCTCGCGGTCATCGGCCGCTACCTCCTGGACCCGGAGATCTTCGAGGTGCTGCGCGAGACGGTCCCCGGGCGCGGCGGGGAGATCCAGCTGACCGACGCCCTGCGCACCCTCGTCCGGGCCGGCCGCCCCGTGCACGGAGTCGTCTTCTCCGGTCGCCGGTACGACACCGGAGACCGAGCCGAGTACCTGCGCGCGACCGTCCGGCTCGCCTGCGAGCGCGAGGACCTGGGGCCCGGCTTCCGGTCCTGGCTGCGCGAGTTCGTGCGTGCCGAGGAAATGGCCCAGCTCTGAAGCTCTGAGAGGGCCACGCGGTGGGCGACTGCGCAGGTTCGGCGGTCGCCCACCCACCCGGAAGTCCGGGTGGCCTCGTCCGACGGGCCCCATGGGGACCCGTCGGGTGCCAACTCCACCACCACTTGGCCAAGTTGCCGGAATCTCGCCGGGGTTCAGCGGCAGCACTGGTTACCGAACGGTACTTATGTAATTTCTTCCCCGGCCGACAGTCAGAGCCCAGCCCGACGCACCCAAGGAGAGGGAAGGAGGTGAACCCCATGGTCGAGAGGAACGCGGGAGTCGTCCTCGGCACCGTGACCGAGGTGCCCATCGGGAATGTGCACGCCGGTGACTCCCCGCGCGCCGTCCGGGTGGACGAGGACCACGCGCGCGCCCTCGCGGAGTTCTGCGAGGTACTGCCGCCACTGCTCGTGCACCGGCCCACCATGCGGGTCATCGACGGGACACATCGACTGAGGGCCGCGGAGCTGCGGGGGCAGCGCACGGTCGCCGTGACGTACTTCGACGGCACGGCCGAGGACGCGTTCGTCCTCTCGGTCGAGGCCAACATCCGTCACGGGCTCCCGCTGACCCCGGCGGAACGCACCGCCGCGGCCCAGCGCGTCCTGCGCAGCCACCCCGGCTGGTCCGACCGGAGCATCGCCGGGCGGACCGGACTGGCGGCCAGGACCGTGGGGTCGCTGCGGCGCCGCACCGGTCCACTGCCCGAACCGGAGGGCCGCGTCGGCCAGGACGGCCGGATCCGACCGATCGATCCGGTGCGTGGCCGGGAGGCGGCGGCCCGGCTGCTGGAACACCGCCCGGCGGCCTCCCTGCGGGAGATCGCCCGGGAGGCCGGTATCGCCCCGTCGACCGTACGGGACGTACGCCGGAGGCTCCGCGAAGGGGCCGATCCGGTGCCCGCCGCCCAGCGTCGCAACCGCGGTGTCGCGGCGGTGGCGCCGGAGGGGAAGCCGGGCGGCCAGGGACCGGGACTGCCTTATCTGGTCGGCAGCCTCTGCAGGGACCCCCTGCTGAAGCTGAGCGAGGCCGGGCGACTGCTGTTGCGGATGCTCGACATCCAGATGAGCGGACTGCGCCAGCGGGAGCGGATCGTCGCGGCGGTCCCGCCCTACCGCGTGAGCACCGCGGCGGCTGCCGCCGCCCAGTGCGCCAGGGACTGGCAGGAACTGTCGGAAGAACTGCGGCGCCGGGCCTCGACGGATTCGTCCGACTGATCCGGCCCGCCCATGAGTACCGGCCTTCCCGAACGGAAGGCCGCTGAATCCGTTCGACGGAAAAGGATGTGTGTGATGGCGGTTTCTGAGGGTGTGCGTGTGGGGGAGGGGCCGGTCCGTTTGGATGGGCGTCTTCGTCTGGTGTTGGTGGTGTTGTTGGTCGCGCAGTTCATGTTGGCGGTGGACTTCTCGATCTTGAATGTGGCGTTGCCGGTGATCGGTGACGGGCTGGGGTTCTCGTTGTCGAATCTGCAGTGGATCGCGACGTCGTTCGCGTTGTGTGCTGCGGGGTTCACGTTGTTGTTCGGGCGGGTCGCTGACTTGTTCGG
>NZ_JBIAJC010000020.1:0-104740 GCF_042871745.1 Streptomyces sp. NPDC005576
ACGAATTCCGACCGTCACCCTCGCCGCATGAACAGGACCAAAACCCCCGAAACCGACAAAGCAGGCTTGACGAACGACATAGAGGCACCCCCCCGCCCCCGTCCCCGGGCGTCAGTCGCGCGACTCCGGGGCGGTCCGGCGCTCCGGCATCAGTCGGGAACCGGCCATTCGTTCGCCGGAGATGTCGTCCGGATTGGAGAGCACGCAGTTCTCCAGCGAGAGGCAGCCGCAGCCGATGCAGTCGGTCAGATGGTCGCGCAGCCGGCCGAGCTGCGCGATGCGCTCGTCCAGCTCGGCACGCCACACCCCGGAGAGCCGGGCCCAGTCCTCCCGGGTGGGCGTGCGCCCCTCCGGGAGTTCGGCGAGTGCCTCACGGATGGTGGCCAGCGGGATGCCGACCCGTTGGGCCGCGCGCACGAAGGCGACCCGCCGGAGCGCGTCCCTGCCGTAGCGACGCTGGTTGCCGCTGGTGCGGCGGCTGGATATCAGTCCCTTGGACTCGTAGAAGTGCAGGGCGGAGACGGCCGCGCCGCTGCGTGCGGCGAGTTGGCCGACGGTGAGTTCGTGGAGCGAGTGGGGAATCTGGGGCACACCCCGAATTTACTGCGCGCGACCGCGCTCCCCGCTTCGTTGACAGGAGCCGGTGCCCACTCCATGCTGAGCAAGCGCTTAGACATCGAGCAGTGAGCCGGAAGGCAGGACCAGGACCATGGCAGAGCCGAAGATCTTCACCTCCGCACAGGAGCTGCGCGACGGTGTGGGCGAGCAGTTGGGGCACAGCGACTGGCTGGAGATCGACCAGAAGCGGATCGACCAGTTCGCGGAAGCGACCGGCGACCACCAGTGGATCCACGTCGATCCGGAGCGCGCGGCGGCCGGCCCGTTCGGCACGACGATCGCCCACGGGTACCTGACGCTCTCCCTGCTGCCGACACTCGTCCCGCAGGTCATGGCGGTGGAGGGCGCGAAGATGGGCATCAACTACGGCACCAACAAGGTCCGTTTCCCCTCCACGGTCCCGGTCGGTTCCCGGCTGCGGGCGACCGCCGTGCTGAAGTCCGTCGAGGAGGCGGGCGGCGGGGTGCAGATCACGGCGGTCGTCACCGTGGAGCGCGAGGGCGGCGAGAAGCCGGCCTGCGTCGCCGAGTCGGTGTCCCGGTACTACTTCTGAGCGACGGCTCGGATCGGCCCCGGGCGCGCGGCGGTTCCGGCGGAACGCGCGTCCGGCCTCGCGCACCGGGGCCTCGCACCGGGCCCTACTTCGGGGCGCCGACCATGCGCAGCACCAGGTCGACGTAGAGCGCGCCGACCTCCTCGGGCGTGCGGCTGCCCTGGGCGTTGAACCAGCGCGAGACGTCGACGCAGAGCGAGAGCACGGCGAGCGCGGTGCCGGGCACGTCGGGAACGTCGAACTCCCCGGTGGCCACACCGTCCTTGATGATCCGCCGCATCACCGCGTCGGTGCGCCGCCGCAGTTCGATGATCTCGGCACGGTGCTCGTCGCTCAGCGCGTCGAGTTCGTACTGCACCACCCGTGCCGTCGCGAAGCGTTCGGCGTGCCAGTGGACGAAGGCCCGTACGGCCAGGGCGAGCCGGTCCGGGGCGGTGCCTTCGCCGTCGGCGGCCGCCTCCAGCAGGGAGAGCGCGCGGTCGTGGCCGATGCGGCTGATCCGGTGGAGCAGCTCTTCCTTCGTCTTGTAGTGGATGTAGAGGGCCGCGGGGCTCATGCCGGCCCGGCCGGCGATGTCACGGGTGGTCGTCGCGTGGTAGCCGCGTTCGGCGAAGGCCTCGACCGCCGCCACGAGGAGCCGCCGGGCGGCCTCGGGGGTCACTTCGCCCCACGGCGTCTCCTGGCCGTCGGTCTCCTCCGCCGTACCCATCGTCACGCGCCCCTCTCCGTCCACCGGACGAACACCATACCCCGACCCTGAGCAAGCGCTTAGGATCTCGCCCGCAGGATAGCGCCGCCCGCGCGCACGGGGGAGGTGGGGAGTGGTGGAACGGGTACGCCCCCCGAGATCGCCCGGCTTTCCGGGGACATCGAGGGGCGGGGAGGCGTGCGGGCCGGACCCGCGCGTCCGTCGGCGGTCAGATCTTCTGGAAGGGGTCGTGCTCGGCGAGGATCTTCTCCAGCCGCGCCTGGTCGACGCGGCTGACGATCCGGCCCTCCTCCTGGCGGTCACGGATGACCTTGGCGAGGGTGAAGCACGAGGTGACGAGGTAGAGGACGCCGATGGCGAGGAAACCCCGCACCCAGGCGTCCGCGTCGAGGAAGAAGACGCCGATGGCCACGGCGCCCATCGCCACCCCGAAGGAGGCGACGGCCTGGCCGTAGTAGGCGCCGGTGTTCTGCTGCTTGACCGATGTCGTGTCGCTCATGCCCCGAGCTTCCGCCCGCACGGCGGGACGCCGCATCCGTGCCCGTACTCACTCCGTACTCAGGCCCGGTGCGGCGGCCGGGGAGGAGCGGCGGTCAGAAGGCGGAGATCCCGGTCAGCGCGCGGCCGATGATCAGCTTCTGGATCTGGCTGGTGCCCTCGTAGAGCGTCATCACCCGGGCGTCGCGGACCAGTTTGCCCACCGGGTACTCGTCGATGTAGCCGTACCCGCCGAACACCTGGAGGGCGTTGTTGGCGGAGCGGACCGCCGCTTCCGAGGCGAAGAGCTTGGCCTGGGAGGCAGCGGTGGCGAAGGGCTCGCCCCGGTCGACCAGATCGGCGACCCGCCAGGTGAGGAGGCGGGCGGCGTCGACGTCCACGGCGATGTCGCTGATGAGTTCCTGGACCAGCTGGTAGCTCGCGATGGGCTTGCCGAACTGCTGCCGCTCGCCCGCGTAGGCGACCGCCGCGTCCAGCGCCGCCTGCGCGATCCCCACGCACCCGGCGGCCACCGACATGCGTCCCTTGGCCAGCGCGGACATCGCGATCGAGAACCCCTTGCCCTCGGGGCCCATCAGCGCGGACGCGGGGACCCTGACGCCCTCCAGGACCAGTTCGGCGGTGGCCTGGCCCCGCAGGCCGAGCTTGCCGTGGACGGTGTTGCGGCTGAGGCCGGGGGTGTCGGTGGGCACCAGGAAGGCGGAGACACCCTTGTGGCCCGGGGTGTCGTTCGTGCGGGCGAAGAGCAGCACCACGTCGGCCCAGGTGCCGTTGGTGATGAACATCTTGGTGCCGTCGATGACGTAGTCGTCGCCGTCGCGGACGGCCTTCGTCGCCAGGTTCCCCGCGTCCGAACCGGTGCCGGGCTCGGTGAGGCCGAAGCAGCCGATCAGGTCGCCGGCGGTGAGTCCGGGCAGCCAGCGCTGCTTCTGCTCCGCGTCCCCCCAGGAGGCGATGGTCTTGGCGACCAGTCCGAGGGAGACGGAGACGATGCCGCGCACCGAGGAGTCACCGCGGCCCAGCTCCTCGGTGACCAGGCAGTAGGCGAGGTGGTCCCCACCCGAGCCGCCGTACTCCTCGGGCACGGTGAGCCCGAGGAATCCCAGGTCGCCCAGTTTCTTCACGATCGATTTGTCGACACTCTCGGCACGGTCCCAGGCGGCGACGTGCGGGGTGACCTCACGGGTCACGAAGTCCCTGGCCAGCCGGCGGACGGCTTCCTGTTCCTCGATGAGCTCCAGGTTCATCGCGCTTCGCTCCTCCGCGTCGGACAGCGCGCCCGCCGGATCATCGATCCCCCGGGGCGTTAATTAGCACTGCTAGTTTCTTGTCGCAGCCCACTATGTGCCGCACGGCCGGAAGGCGCAAGCCCTCCCGGTCCTCACGTGGACCGCCCCTTCCGTCCCGCCGCCCACACGGGGCGAGGTAGCCGGGCCTCCCGTCGCAGGCCCTACGATGTGCCGCATGGCCCGACCTCGCACCCCCCTCCTGAGCAGAGAACGGATCGTCGAGGCGGCGGGCGCGCTCGTGGACGCGGAGGGTCTCGGCGCCGTCTCCACCCGGCGGCTCGCCGCCGAGCTGGGGGTCAGCGGGCCCTCGCTGTACAACCACTTCCGGAACAAGGACGAGATCCTCGACGCGGTCGCCGACGCGGTGTCCGCCCAGGTCGATCTGGGGATGTTCGACGCGGACGATCCGCGCGACTGGCGCTGCTCCCTGCACGACTGGGCCGTCTCCTACCGCGCCGCGCTCGCGGCGCATCCGCACATCGTGCCGGTCCTGGCCCAGGGCCCCGGGCGGCGGCCCGCCGGGCTGCGGGTGGCCGACGCGGTGTTCGGCGCGATGGTGGACGCGGGCTGGCCGCGCGCCCAGGCCACGTACATCGGGGCGCTGATGCGGTACTTCGTCACCGGTTCCGCGCTGGGCTCCTTCGCGCGGGGTTTCGTGGACGACGAGACGGCTTACGACCCCGCCGACTACCCGCACCTCGGCCAGGCCCACCTCCTCGCCGAGCGGCGCCAGCAGGTGGACGAGGGTGCCTTTGAGACGGGGCTGCGGGCGCTGCTCGACGGGCTCGCACTCCAGTACGCCCAACTGGACCGCACCAGGACCGGCACCCGGCCGCCTTCCCCGTAAGCCGCTGACCTGGCAACCTGCGCACTCCCGCCCGCGACCGTTCGGTGCGGGCCGAACCCCGGGCACCGTACCTTCATCACATGACCACACCGCCCATACCTGCCTCTCCGCCCCGCTCCGGCCCCGACCGGCGGGCCGTCGCCGCCGCCTGTGTCACCGTCCTGCTGTGGGCGACCGCGTTCGTCTCCATCCGCAGCGCGGGGGATGCCTACTCCCCCGGCGCCCTCGCCCTCGGCCGGTTGCTGGCGGGTTCCGTGGTGCTCGTCGCCCTGTTGCTCGTACGCCGCGAGGGGCTGCCGGCACGCGGCGCCTGGCCCGGCATCGTCGTCTCCGGGCTCCTCTGGTTCGGGCTCTACATGGTGGTGCTCAACTGGGGTGAGCAGGAGGTCGACGCGGGGACCGCCGCGATGGTGGTGAACGTCGGACCGATCCTGATCGCGCTGCTCGGCGCGCGGCTGCTGGGCGAAGGGTTGCCGCGCCGGCTGCTCGGGGGCATGGGGGTCTCCTTCGCGGGCGCCGCCGTCGTCGGTCTGTCCATGTCGGGCCACGGCGGTTCCTCGGTGCTCGGGGTGCTGCTCTGCTTCGTCGCCGCCATCGCGTACGCGGCCGGCGTGGTCGCACAGAAGCCGGCGCTCCGGCACGGCTCGCCCCTCCAGGTCACCGCCTTCGGCTGCCTGATCGGCGCGGCGGGGTGCCTTCCGTTCACCGGGGTGCTGGTCCACGAGGCCGCGGACGCCCCACTCTCCGCCACCCTCAACATGATCTACCTGGGCGTCTTCCCGACCGCGCTCGCCTTCACCACCTGGGCGTACGCGCTGGCGCGCACCACGGCGGGCCGGATGGGCGCCACCACCTACGCGGTGCCCGCTCTCGTGGTGCTGATGTCGTGGCTGATGCTCGACGAGGTACCGGCCGCGCTCTCCGTCCTCGGCGGCCTGCTCTGTCTGGCAGGGGTGGCGGTCTCCCGGACCCGTCCGCAGACTGGGCGGACGCGGAAGATCGTGGCGGAGCCGGTGGAGGGAACCCCCGATGGCGTCGAGAAGCAGGAAACCGGGCGGGTCTGAGTCGCGGAGGCGGGCGCGAGCCCGGCAGGCGGGGACCCAGGCGCAGGCACAGCCCCAGGCACAGCCCCAGGCACAGCCCCAGGCGCAGACGCAGGCGGCTCGCGCCGCCCGGTTCGGCGGACCGGACCTGGCGGGTTTCGGGGTCCGCGACCGGGGCGACGACGACCCGGAGCTGGTCACCCCCGAGGGCCACGCCCGGGACGCCTGGCGGGAGGACTACCCGTACCCGGAGAAGCTCGGCCGCAAGGTGTACGACAAGCGCAAGCGGGCCCTCCAGATCGAGCTGATCAAGCTCCAGCACTGGGTGAAGGAGCACGGCGAGCGGCTGGTGATCGTCTTCGAGGGGCGGGACGCCGCGGGCAAGGGCGGCACCATCAAGCGGTTCACCGAGCACCTCAACCCGCGCGGTGCCCGGGTGGTGGCCCTGGAGAAGCCGACCGAACGCGAGCGTTCCCAGTGGTACTTCCAGCGGTACGCGGTGCACCTCCCGACGGCGGGCGAGATCGTCCTCTTCGACCGGTCCTGGTACAACCGGGCCGGGGTGGAGCGGGTGATGGGGTTCTGCACCACCCGCGAGTACCTGGAATTCATGCACCAGGCCCCTGGGTTCGAGCGGATGCTGGTGCGCGACGGCATCCACATCGTGAAGTTCTGGTTCTCGGTCTCCCGCAACGAGCAGCGCAACCGGTTCATGATCCGGCAGATCGACCCGGTCCGCCGCTGGAAGCTGAGCCCGGTCGACCTGGCGTCGCTCGACCAGTGGGACGCGTACACCGAGGCCAAGGAGCTGATGCTCTTCCACACGGACACGGCCGACGCGCCCTGGACGGTGGTGAAGAGCAACGACAAGAAGCGGGCGCGGCTGGAGGCGATGCGGCACGTGCTGGACCGCTTCGACTACCCGGGCAAGGACACGTCCGTGGTCGGCACCCCGGACCCGCTGATCGTCGGGCCGGCGTCCCGGCTCTTCGAAGTGGGCGAGGCGGACGCCCGGTTGCTCGCACCGAGGCCGCCGAAGGCCTGAGAGCCTTTCCGCGGCCGTGTGACTGATCCTCGCGAAGGCGCCCCGCACCACCGGCGGCCCCGTCGGCAGCACCGCCGGAACAACGGTGAGCCACCGGATCGCGACGGCTCGGCGAACTTCTCCCGTTCGTCCACCGGTTGGCCGTACCCGTCAGTAGCGTGTGCGCCCGCGACCACACAACACGTTCCCGCGCCCACCCGTCGTACGGTCGTCAAGGCGGTCGCCGCCACGGCCGTCGCCGTCCCCGTGCTCCTCGGCGCGACCGCCGCCCGGTCCGCCGGCGGACCGGCCTTCCTGCACGGTGTCGCCTCCGGCGATCCGCTCCCCGACGGCGTCCTCCTGTGGACCCGTATCACGCCCTCCCCGGACGCCGTGCCCGGTTCCGGTCTCGGCGCGGACACCGCGGTCGGCTGGGAGACCGCCGAGGACAGGGCCTTCTCCCGGACGGTCGCCTCCGGTACGACGGTCGCCCGGGCCCGGTCCTGCGGTGGCGCACCGCTGTCGGTGGTGAAGGAGTACATCGAGAACCAGAAGCGCCCCGGCTGACCGTTACCGACCAAGGCGCACAGCACACCGGCGCTGCGCGCCTCCGCCCTCGGGATCGAACTCCCTCCCGGCCTGAAGGCCGGGATTCCCTTCGAAGACGAGGGATGGACGGCCACGGCTACGGAGTCCTCGACGGGACCGCCGCGCGCTCGCAGATGGACTACTACGCGGTCTCCGACAAGACCCGTCAGGACGCCACGGCCGCGTGGGTCCGCTCCTACCGCGCCCTCAACGCCACCCAGAAGGTGGAACGGGCCGACGCCCCGGTGCGCTGACCGGACCGCGGGGACCCCACGGGTCCCGCCGCCGGCCGCCCGTGCCCCAGGGGGTACGGGCGGCCGGGTACGGGCGGCCTCAGAAGGTGACCAGGGCCCGGCCGCCCTTTCCGGCGATCATGTTCTCGAAGGCGGCGGGGATGCCGTCGAGCGAGATCCGCTCGGTGACCATCATCGACACGTCGAAGCGGCCCGCGCGGATGTGCTCGGCGAGCACCGGCAGGTCGCGCTCCGGGTCGCTGTTGCCGTACACGCACCCGGTCAGGGAGCGCCCCCAGTGGAAGATCTCCAGGGCGTTGAACGTGACGTCCTGGTCCTTGGCGCCGATGCCGACGACGGTGGTGCGGCCGCCCCTGCGGGTGGACTCCCAGGCGGTACGGATGGTCTGCGCGCGGCCCACGCACTCCACGGCCACGTCCGTGCCCGCCCCGTCGGTGAGCTTGCGGATCTCGCGCGGGGTGGTGGCGGAGGCGACGACGTAATCGGTGGCGCCGGCCAGGCGGGCCAGCTCCTCCTTCTCCGGCGTGACGTCCACCGCGATGATCCGGGAGGCCCCGGCGATGCGCGCCGACTGGAGCACGGCAAGGCCGACCCCGCCGATCCCGAAGACGGCCACCGTCTCCCCCGCGCGCACCCTCGCGGAGTGGTGGACCGCGCCGTAGCCGGTGAGCACCGCGCAGCCGAGGAGGGCCGCGTCGGTGAGCGGGATGCCCGGGGGTGCGGGCAGTACGCAGTTCGCGGCGACGAGGGTCTCCTGTGCGAACGCGGCGACGTTCAGGCCGGGGTGGAGCTCGGTGCCGTCCGCGAGGCGGGCGTGGACGTTCGCGGCGCCCTTCAGCGCGTCGGCGCAGAGCCAGACCTCGCCGAGCCGGCAGGGGTGGCACGTTCCGCAGGAGGGGGCCCAGTTGAGGACGACCGCGTCTCCCGGGACGACGTGGTCGACGCCCTCGCCGACCTCCAGCACGGTGCCCGCGCCTTCGTGGCCGAGTACGCAGGGCACCGGCAGGCGCATGGTGCCGTTGCTCAGGGACAGGTCGGAGTGGCAGACCCCGGCGGCGGCCAGGCTCACCTTCACCTGGCCCGGACCGGTCTCCGGCAGCTCGATGTCGGTGATCTCCAGCGGTGCATGGACGGCGGGCAGTACGGCGGCGCGAACCACGGACGGCTCCTCGTGTGGTGGGCCGGGCCCGGGCGGGGACCGGCGAGGGACTGGGTGTACCGGACGGCACGCGGCCGGAGTTCAGAACTGGAAGGACTTCGTCTGGAGGTACTCGGCGAGACCGTGCGGGCCCAGTTCGCGGCCGACGCCCGACTGCTTGTACCCGCCGAAGGGGGCCAGCGGGTTGAACCGGCCGCCGTTGATGTCGACCTGGCCGGTCTCCATCCGGCGGGCGAAGGCGACGGCCCGCTCGTCGTCGGCCGCCCAGACCGCGCCGGCCAGGCCGTAGACGGTGCCGTTGGCGATCCGGAGGGCGTCCTCCTCGTCCTCGTACCGGAGGATGGAGAGGACGGGGCCGAAGATCTCCTCCTGGGCGATGGTCATGTCCGGGGTGACGTCGGCGAAGACCGTGGGGCGGACGTAATAACCCTCCTCCCGCGGGGAGTCGGGGCCGCCGGCGACGAGCCGGGCGCCTTCCGCGATGCCCTTCTCGATGTAACTCCGCACCCGTTCTTGCTGCTTGGCGTTGACGAGAGGGCCGATCCGCTCCCCGGGCACGTACTTGGCGACGGCCGCACCCGCGAGCGCCACCGCTTCCTCGTACCGCTCCGCGTCCACCAGCATCCGGGTCCACGCGCTGCACGTCTGGCCGGAGTTGGACATCACGTTGGCGACACCGACGCTGACGGCCCTGGTGAGGTCGGCGCCGGGCAGGATCACGTTGGCGGACTTGCCGCCCAGTTCCAGCGCGACGCGCTTGACGGCGCCGCTCGCGGTGGCACCGATCGACCGGCCGACGGCCGTGGAGCCGGTGAAGGAGACCAGGTCCACCCCGGGGTGCTCGGCGAGTGCCTGCCCGGCGACCGGACCGACCCCGGTGACCAGGTTGAAGACGCCGGCCGGAATCCCGGCCTCCTCGGTCGCCTCGGCGAAGATCTGCGCGGTCAGCGGGGTGTCCTCGGCGGGCTTGAGGACGACGGTGCAGCCGGCGGCCAGTGCGGGGGCCACCTTGGCGACGATCTGGTGCAGCGGGTAGTTCCAGGGGGTGATGGCGCCGACGACCCCGACCGGCTCGTGCAGCACGGTGGAGTTGCCGAGTTTCTCCTCGAAGGCGTACGTGGCGGCGAGTTCGGCGTACGAACCGGCCACCAGGACCGGCACGCCCGCGTGCACGGTCTGCGAGAGCCGGAGCGGGGAGCCGAGTTCGGCGGTGATCGTCGTGGCGATCTCCTCCGTGCGGGCCGCGAGGACGTCCCGCAGGGCGGCGAGCCGTGCGGCGCGTTCGGCGGGCGGGGTGGCCGCCCAGCCGGGGAAAGCGGTGCGCGCGGCGCGTACGGCGGCGTCCACGTCGGCGGCCGTGCCCGCGGGCACGTGGGCGATGACCTGCTCGTCGGCCGGGTTCACGACCGCGATGGTGTCGCGGCCCTCGGCGGGCCGCCATGCGCCGCCGATGTACATCCCGTCGTGGGCCTTCATGGGCTGTTCCTCCCGGGCTTGCGGCGCCTGCCCGCGTGCGGGCCGCCCGCTCGTCGTCGCCGGACCGGAACGTCCGACACCTCTCGCGCGACCTGGCCGTCCGTGGCCGGCCGTCCGTACGTGGTCGTCCGTACGTGATCGTCCGTACCCGGCCGTTCGTGCCTGGTCGCCGGAGGACCAAACTAGCGCTGTTAGTTTTTGTGCGCCAGAGCCGGTACGGGCAGGGGCCGGAGACGCGCGTCACGCGGGCGCCGCGCGGGTCGTGGACGGGAGGGGGAAATGCCGACGGGCGGCGCTCTCCGGCTCGGTGCCGGGTCACGCCGCCCTCGGGCGGTACGGGTTGCGGACGGTACGGGTGCGGACGGGGGCATCGCGTGCGGCGCGGCCACGGAGCAGGCCATGCCCCGCCCCGGCCCGTGCACCCCCGTGCTGGCGCTGGTACGTACGGGCGGTCCGCTCAGACGTCCAGCCCCGGCACGTCCCTGGGCAGCGGGCAGATCCGCCGCCCCTGGTGGTCGAAGACGTACAGGTGCGCCAGGTCCACCAGGAGGGGTACCTGGCCGCCGGTGCGCAGCCGCATGTCCGGGCTGGTGCGCACGACGAGGTCGCCGGGGCTGACGGCCGGGCGGTCGGGGCCACTCACGGCGTACCCCTGCCCGTCGCGGGGAGGTTCGCCGAGCGCGACGACCGGTCCGCTGATGTGGCCGGCCTTCTCGCGGAGGCGTTCCAGTACACCGAGGCCACCGCCCCGGGCCCAGGTGGTGCCCTCCCGGCGCCCGCCGCGCGAGGAGTGCCCGGAGTCGCCGCGGGCGGCTCCTCCCGCCCGGCCGCCCGCCGCGCGGCGCCGGCGTGTGGGTGCCTCCGGGCGGGCGGACTCCAGGTCGGGCACCACGGCCGGCTGCGAGCCGGTGCTGAGGTGTACCAGTGCCTCGTGGCCCTGGTACTCCACGTGCTGGACGATGCCGCCGAGCGCCACCTCGCCGGGGCGGGCCTGGCTCGGCGGTGCGATCCGTACGGCCTCGGAGCGCAGTCCGACGATGATCCTGCGGCCCTGCTGGATGCGGAGCAACTGGTGGTCCGTGCTGAGCGGTTCGGGCAGGGCGAGGCGTTGGCGTCCCAGGTCGAGCGACATCCGGCCTTCGAGCGGTGCGTGGACGACGGCCTGGAGGAGGTTGATCCGGGGGGTACCGATGAAGGCGGCGACGAAGACGTTCTCGGGCAGCGCGTACACCTCGCGCGGGGAACTGACCTGCTGGAGCACTCCACCGCGCAGCACGGCGACCCGGTCGCCGAGGGACATCGCCTCGGACTGGTCGTGCGTGACGTAGACGGTGGTGACGCCCAACTCCTTCGTCAGCTGGGCGATTTCGGCGCGCAGGTGGTTGCGGAGCTTGGCATCGAGGTTGGAGAGCGGCTCGTCCATCAGGAAGACCGAGGGGCGGCGGGAGATGGCCCGGCCCATGGCGACGCGCTGGCGTTCACCACCGGAGAGCTGGCCCGGGTAACGGTCGAGGACGCCCTCGATGCCCAGCATCCGCGCGGTGGCCTCGATCTGCTCGGTGTTGTCCTCGCGCGGGTTCTGGAGCTTCAGCGGGAAGCCGATGTTGCCCCGGTTCGTCATGCTCGGGTAGAGGGCGAAGTTCTGGAAGACCATCGCCATGCCCCGTTCGCGGGGCTGGAGATGGGAGGCCGGTTCGCCGTCGAGCAGGATCTCCCCCTCGGTGGCCTCCTCCAGCCCCGCGATCATCCGCAGGACGGTGGACTTGCCGCAGCCCGAGGGGCCGAGCAGCACCACGAACTCACCGGGAGCGATGTCGAGCGAGAAGTGGTCCACTGCACGCGGACCCCGTCCGTACGTCTTGCTGATGTCCTGCAGAGAGATCGCGCGAGTCATGAGGGTTCCGCCCAGGGAAAAGTGATGCGGCTGCACGGTGGGGAGCGGCTGCGTGGCCTGAAGTTAACCCACGGTGCGGGGTGTGTGAATGACTCGCGCGAAGGTTGCGACGACAGTTGCGCACTGGGCCGCAAGTGCCACGTACGGTTCCGGTTGTCGCAATCTTTTCGGTCTGGGATCAGGGGAGTTGACGACTGCGCCCGGCGGCGGGGGCGGCGTCGGCGACGGGGTGTCCACGCCACCCGACGCACTGCCCGCCGCCCCTTCCGTTCAGCCGTCGACTCGCCGCCGTCACCGCGGCCCCGTCACCGTGCCGCCGTCACCATGACGGGGAAGCCGTTGAGGACGGCGGTCCCCGAGAGGGGGTCGAGGAGGGTGCCGTCGAGCAACTGGTTGACGTTGGCACCCGGTCGGGCGGCGGCGACCGCGATCCGGGTGCCGGGGCGGCCGTGCCCCCAGCCGTGCGGCAGGCTCACCACTCCGGCGCGGACCGTGTCGGTGATCTCGGCCGGTGCCTCGATCGCGCCCCCGGCCGCTTCGATCCGGGCGGTCGCGCCGTCCGTGAGGCCGATCCGGTGCGCGTCCTCGGGGTGGATCTGGAGGGTGCAGGTGTTCGTTCCGCCGGCCAGCGCCGGGATGTTGTGCATCCAGCTGTTGTTGGAGCGCAGGTGGCGGCGGCCCACCAGGACCAGCGGGGCCGGGGTGTCGCCGAGCGCCGCCCGCAGTCGCCCGAGGTCGGCGGCGAGCGGTTCCGGGAGGAGTTCGATCCGCCCGCTGCGGGTCCGGAGGACTTCGGGGAGCCGGGGGCGCAGCGGGCCGAGGTCGATGCCGTGCGGACGGGCGAGCAGGTCGTCCAGGGTGAGGTCGTACGGGCCCAGCCGCAGCATCAGGTCGAGCCGGCGTTCGGGGCCCGTGGTGCCCGAGAGCTGCCCGGCGAGCTCTCCCGGCGCTCCGGCCCGGTCGAGTGCGGCGGTGACGGCGCGTTCGTCGACCGTTTCCGGCGGCGCCCCGTGCATGCCGCCGACGGCGAGGATCAGCCGGGCGAGGATCTCGCTCTCGTCGAGGGCCCCTTCGTCCAGCGGTACGGCCGGGCGGGTGTAGCGGACCTGGTTGCGCACGGCGAGGGTGTTCAGGGCGAAGTCGAAGTGGGCGGAGCGGGAGGGTGGCGGCGGGGGCAGGACGACGTCGGCGTGACGGGAGGTCTCGTTGAGGTACGGATCGACGCTGACCATGAAGTCGAGCCCGTCGGTGAGCGCGCGGTCGAGCCGGTCGCCGTCCGGGGCGGAGAGCACCGGGTTGGAGGCGAGCACCACGAGGGCGCGGATGCGGCCCTCGCCGGGGGTGTCGATCTCCTCCGCCAGGGCCGCCATGGGGAGTTCGCCCTTGGCCTCGGGGTGTCCGGAGACCCTGCTGCGCCAGCGGCCGAGGGCGAAGCCCTTGCCGGGGCCGGCCGGGCGCGGGGCGCGCGCGGTGGCGGCGAGCGGGAAGAGGGCGCCGCCGGGGCGGTCGAGGTTGCCGGTGAGGATGTTGAGGACGTCCACCAGCCAGCTGGCGAGGGTGCCGTGCGCGACGGTGCAGCTGCCGATGCGCGCGTAGACGGCGGCGGTCGGCGCGGCGGCGAGTTCTCGCGCGACGGTGCGGATGGTGGCCGGGGCCAGGTCGCAGGGTCCGGCGACCGCCTCCGGGGTGAAGTCCGCCAGTGCGTCGCCGAGCCGGTCGAGTCCGTCCAGGTGTCCGGCGAGCGCTCCGGGGGCGGCGAGCTTCTCCTCGACGAGTACGTGGGCGAGTGCGGCGAGGAGCAGGGCGTCCGCGCCGGGCCGGATCGCGAGGTGGCGTCCGGCGAGCTTGGCCGTACGGGTGCGGCGCGGGTCGACGACGGTGAGCGTGCCGCCCCGGGCGAGCAGCGCCTTGAGCCGGCCGGGGAAGTCGGGCGCGGTGCAGAGACTCCCGTTGGATTCCATCGGGTTGGCGCCGATGAGCAGCAGATGGCCGGTGCGGTCGAGATCGGGTACCGGGATGGCGTTGGCGTCGCCGAAGAGCAGCCCGCTGGAGACGTGCTTGGGCATCTGGTCGAGGGTGCTGGCGCTGAAGACGTTGCGGGTGCGCAACGCGGCGACGAGGAGGGGCGGGTAGAGGCCGCCGGCCATGGTGTGGACGTTGGGGTTGCCGAGGACGAGCCCGGCGCTCTGCGGTCCGTGGGCGCCGGTGACCGCGCGGAAGCGGGCGGCGATGGTGTCGAAGGCTTCCTCCCAGGTCGCCTCGCGCAGTTCGCCCCCGCGGCGGACGAGCGGGGTGCGGAGCCGGTCGGGGTCGGCGTCGAGACCGCCGAAGGCGGCCCCCTTGGGGCAGATGAAGCCCCTGCTGAAGACGTCCTCACGGTCCCCGCGCACTCCGGTGACGGTGGTCCCCTCGATGGTGAGGGTCAGCCCGCAGGTGGCCTCGCAGAGCGGGCAGATGCGAAGTGTGGTACGGGAGTTGGCGGACACGGGGCCTCCCCGGGGAGCGACTGGGTCAGCGTGAGCATACCGACCGGTACGCATGCCGGGGAGCCCCCGGACGCGGCCCGTGCCCGGCACCGGCCGGTGAGGCCCTGGGCGCGGGCCCCGGGAGCGGCCTGTGCCCGGCGCCGCCGGCGGGAGCCGGCTGCGCCGCCGTCAGTCGAGCACCCGCGCGAGGTAGGCGTGGAGCAGCACCCGGATCTCCGCGACGATCGCCGGATCGCCGGACGGATCTGCGCGGAAAGCGAGTTGGAGGGTGGCGTCGGCCGCCTCCACGCCGACCAGGATGGCTCGCCGCAGGTCTTCGTCCGGGCTGCCGCCGAGGTGCCCCGCGAGGAGTCCGGCGAGCCGGTCCGCCAGCCGGTGGTTCGCCTGGTGCTGCGGGTCGTCGTCGTGCGCGGCGGCCCCGAAGTCGACCTGGGCGAAGCCGGGAACCGCACGCCGCATCGCCAGGTACTCGTCGAGTACGACGTCGATCGCACCCCGCCAGTCGGCCGCGGGGACGGCTGCGAGCCGGGCGGTCAGGTTCTCGGTGTAGTGGTTGAGGTTGCGCACCGCGAGCGCGTCGACCAGGGCGCGCTTGTTGGGGAAGAAGCGGTAGACGGAGCCGATGGGCACGTCGGCGCGGACGGCGACGGCACGGGTGGACAGTTCCTCGAAGCCGGCTTCGTCGAGGAGCGCGGCGCAGGCGTCGAGTATCCGGGTGAGCCGTTCGGCAGAGCGCTGCTGGACGGGGGTGCGGCGCAGGTTCGGTTTCGGGTGGGCCACGGCCCCATCATGCCGTCCGTGCGCGCGGGGCGGCCCGGGCAGGCGGCCCGGACCGGGCGCGGGAGCCGCCCGGCGCCGTGCGGGTGCATCCGGAACCCCCGGGTGCGCGGCGATGGACGTTGACGCGCTCCTTCCCCATTCCTACGGTGGTCCATAGGATTCACTCTCCACGGTTCCCGCGCGTCCCCGAGGGCCGCGGGGCCCGTCTCTCCACCGGGAGCAGCGGTATGAACGGTACGGACGGCACGCGGCACTTGGACGACGGGCGCGGTACGGGGGGCGCCGGAGGCAGCGGTGCCGCGGGGGCACCGGGCGGACCCGGCGGGCCGCTGGCGTACTCCACCGGTTTCGGCAACGAGCACAGCTCCGAGGCGGTGCCGGGCGCGCTGCCGCACGGGCGCAACTCCCCCCAGCGCGCGCCGCTCGGGCTGTACGCGGAGCAGCTCAGCGGCTCCGCGTTCACCGAGCCCCGCGCCCGTAACCACCGCTCCTGGCTGTACCGGATCCGGCCCTCCGCCGCGCATCCGGCGTTCGTCCGCACCGACAACGGCGCGCTGCGTTCCGCGCCCTTCACCGAGTCCGTGCCCGACCCCAACCGGCTCCGCTGGGACCCGCTGCCCGCCCCCTCCGCCGGTACCGACTTCGTCTCCGGACTCTGGACCCTCGGCGGCAACGGCGACGCGGCCGGCCGCACGGGTATGGCGGTGCACCTCTACAGCGCCAACTCCTCCATGACGGAGCGCGTGTTCAGCGACTCCGACGGTGAACTGCTGATCGTCCCGGAGCAGGGCGCGCTGCTGCTCCGCACCGAACTGGGCCTGTTGCGCGTCGCGCCCGGCGAGGTGGCGCTCGTCCCGCGCGGAGTGCGCTTCCGGGTCGAGCTCCTCGACGCGACCGCCCGCGGATACGTCTGCGAGAACTACGGCAGCCCCTTCCAGCTGCCGGAGTTGGGCCCGATCGGCGCCAACGGCCTCGCCAACGCACGGGACTTCCGCGCCCCGGTCGCGGCCTACGAGGACCGCCGGGGGCCGTTCGAAGTGATCAACAAGTTCTGCGGCAACCTCTGGACGGCGGTGTACGACCACTCCCCGCTGGACGTCGTCGCCTGGCACGGCAGCCACACGCCGTACGTCTACGACCTGCGCCGCTTCAACGTCATCGGCACCATCAGCTACGACCACCCCGACCCGTCGGTCTTCACCGTGCTGACCTCGCCGACCGACACCCCCGGGCTGGCCGACGTCGACTTCGTGGTCTTCGCCCCGCGCTGGCTGGTCGGCGAGGACACGTTCCGGCCGCCCTACTTCCACCGCAATGTGATGAGCGAGTACATGGGGCTGATCGAGGGCGCCTACGACGCGAAGGCGGGTGGTTTCGTGCCGGGCGGTGGCTCACTGCACAACATGATGTCGGCGCACGGCCCGGACCGGGAGACCTTCGACCGGGCGAGCGCGGCGGAGCTGGTGCCGCAGCGGATCGACGACGGGCTGGCGTTCATGTTCGAGACGCGCAGGCCGCTCACACTCACCGCTCAGGCTGCCGACGCCCCCCATCTGCAGCGCGGTTACGACGAGGTGTGGCAGGGTCTGGACAGCAACTTCCGGCCATAGAAGCCATGGACGCACTGTCCGGCCGGCCGTGCGAGGCGGGGCGCCGTACGGGTCGGTGCACCGTACGGGTGCGTCCCGGTGCGAACGAGCGCGTACGAGTCAGGGGGACGGGATGACGGCGGCACGCACGGACGAGGACCCGGCCGATGGGGACGCATCGGCCGCCGGGGAATCGCCTGCCGGAGAGTCGGCCGCCGGGGTGCCGGAGCCGGTCCGGGTGGCTTCCTTCGCGCCGGACTCGCTGGTACTCAACGGGAAGCTCCCGCTCTGGTACCAGGTCTCGCAGTCGCTGCGCGCCTCGATACTCGGCCGCCCGCACGACGCCCCTCCCCGGCTGCCGACCGAGGAGCGGCTCGCCGCGCATTACGGGGTCGGCGTCCTGACCATGCGCCAGGCGCTGAAGGAGCTGGAGTCGGAGGGCCTGATCAGCCGGCGCCGGCGGCACGGCACCTTCATCGAGCCCCGGGCCAGACGGGTCCAGCCGGTACGGGTGCTCGGGTCCGTCGACGCGATCGTGGCCCAGCAGTCGGGCGAGCGGACGACCGTCCTCGGCCACGGGCCCGGCGCCGTGCCCGGCGAGCTGGCGTCCCTTTTCCCGGACTGCGCCGAGGTGGTCGGCTACCGGCGGCTGCGCTGCGACGCGGTGACCGGTGAGCCCGTCAACTGGGCCGAGAACACGGTACGCCCGGAGGTCGCCGCCCGGTTCGACGCCGCCGATCTGGAGCGGTGGCCGATGACGAAGATCCTGCGGGACATGGCGGGGGTCTCCATATCCCGGATCACCGACACCGTGGAGGCCCGGCTCGCCGACCCCACCACCGCCGCGCTGCTGCGGGTGCCACTGCTCAGCCCGATCCTGCACTTCACCGGCGTCACCTACGACGCCGACGGCCGGGTGGTCGACGTGGCCCGCATCCACTACCGGGGCGACCGGTTCTCCTTCTCGGTGACGGTGGACGCTTCCTAATGCTGTTGTCAAACGGCCGTAGTGACTGGCGGTGCTACTTCGTAGCACCGTCGGTCACGGATCAGAGCCCACAGCGTCGCGGGCGTCGGTCTTGCCCTCGCCGCGGTATCCGTCGGAGGCCCGGTTCACCAGGCGGCCGGGGATGTAAAGGACGTCCTGGCCGTGGTTGATCAGCAGGGCCAGCAGCAGTGCGGGCTCGCCGCCGGTCATGTCGATGGCCCAGGTGACCTCACGGCCGCCGGCCAGATCGAGGACGTCACCGATCAGCTTCAGCAGCTCGGGCTCGTCGTGGGCGACCCGTCGCGACAACAGCGTCTTGCCGTCCGCGTCCAGGGCGAGGCCGTGATGGTGGCTCTTGCCGCTGTCGATCCCCGCCCATATCCGGCTCATCTTGCTCCTGACGCGCGTGTTCGTGCAGTTCGTACCACGGACGACCTCGCCGGCATTGCTCTACTCAGCGACTTGTTCGCACTTCCTCATCGGCGGCCGAGTCGTCGTGGGGTGCCGGGCGGCGAAGCGTTGGAAGCCACGAGACGGCAGCCGACTGATAGCCCCACCCAGCACCCCTGGGCGACCCAACCCTACGAATGGCTCGATCAACCCGACCAAGACGGTAGAGCCGACTGACCCGCTGACTCGGCGGCTCGGGGCGGAGCCGGGCGCTCTCCTGCCGGGCCGCCCGAGGCCCGGTACGGCGCCCCGCCGCCCCGTTACGATGCCGGGAGGGAACGGGCGGACGTGGCGAGCGGGAGGACGACACGGTGGCAGCGGGCAGGGCGGCCGAGGACGCCCGGGGCACGGCGGGTCCGGCCACCGGGGACGGCGGCGGTGTTGGCGCCGGGCCGGGTTCGGGGACCACCGGCCGGGTACCGCGCCAGGATGCCGGCCACCTCACCCTGGACGAGCTGATGCCCTGGTCCGTACGGCCGTTGCGTACCGGCCGGTCCTGGGTCACCGGGCCCGACCCGGTCTCCCTGAAGGCGCGCTGGGAACGGCTGGTACGGGCCGGGGGCGAGGAGCAGAAGCAGCTGTTCCGGCCCAGCCGGTTCCGTACCCCGCACGCTCCGGCCGCCGCACTGCCGGGACGGACCACCTCCACCGGGCGGTTCGCCCGGGACCCGGGGGCGTACCCCGAGCCGGTACGTGTCCAGCACGGGCCGTTCGACGAGCAGTGGCTGATCCCGGACCAGCGGCTGATCGACGCCGCCCGCCCCGAACTCTGGCGGGTGGCCGACGCCCACCAGCTCTTCACCGTCGAACACGGTTGCCTGCCCGGGGACTCGGGCCCCGCCCTGTCGGTGACCGCGCTGCTCCCCGACGGTTACCTGCCCGCCGGTCGCCCCGGACGCGTCCGGCCGCTCTACCGGCGCCCCGGCGGCGCCGAACCCAACCTGACCCCGGGTCTGTGCGCCGCGCTCGGGGCCGCCGGGCTGGGCGGAACGGACGGTCCCGGCACGGACGGCGGTGAGGCGGTGAACCCGGAGTCGCTGCTCGCCTGGACCCTGGTCGCCGCCCGCCCCTCCCCCGCCGGATGCCTCGTCCCGCTCCCCCGCGACGGGGCGCTCTGGTCGGCCGGGGTGGAGCTGGGCCGTGAGCTGCTCCGGCTCCATCTGCGCGGGGCGCGCGGTGGGGAGCGGCCCCGGCTGCCCGGCGGGCGGCGGCCCTACGTGCGGTCCGCCGTGCCGCCCCGGCCCGGCTCGGTGGCGTACGACGCGGGGAGCGGGACGCTGCTGCTCGACGAGGGGCGGATCGCCCCGGTGCCGGCGGGGGCCTGGGAGTACCGGGTGGGCGGCGTACGGATGCTGGAGACGTGGTTCGACCGGCGGGCGGCCGCGTGGGCCGGCCCGGAGCGGGACGGACTCGACGCGATGGGGCCGGCCGGCTGGCCCCGGGAGTGGACCTCGGAGCTGCTGGAGCTGATCACCGTGCTCGCCCTGCTCGACGGTCTCCGTGACCGGCTGCGGGAGATCGCCGGGCGGATCGGTACGGCCCGGACCCTCGGGCGGGAAGAGCTGCGGGCAATCGGGGTGCTGCCGGTTCCGGCGGCGGCGCGGCGCCCGGCGTCGGTGCTCGGCGGGCAGGAGGAGGGGCCGGAGGGGCAGTTCACCCTGCTCTGAGGACCCTCACGACCGGAGCGGCGGGCGCGCGGACCTTACGAGGAGCACTCCTCGGGCCGGGCTCCGTACGCCGTTCGTCCGTGCCGCGCCCGCATGCGGACGGTGCCGCCGTACACCCGGGGAGGAGGGCAGGGCGGGAGGATGGGAAGCGGGAGGGCGGGCGGCAGGACCGCATCAGGACAGAGCGATCTCCCGGGCCGACCCAGGTGGAGGGTCGACCCGGTAACGGCCGGGCCGGTCACGGCGGGGCCGGTGCGGACCGGTCAGTGGCGGCTGCCGAAGAGCGAGCGCCGCAGTCGCCGCAGCGGAGCGAAGAGCGACACACGGGCGCTCTTGCTGCCGCGGGTGTGCGCGGCGTCGCGCGAGGTCAGCTCGCGCATCAGCAGCGTCGCCTCGGCGGTCTCGCGCTGCGGCAGCGCGGGGCCACCGAGCACCGCGAGATGGCGGTCGAGCCGCGAACTGGTCGCACTGCTTCCACATGTGATGGCAGGCACGCGCGGCCTGCTGCGGACCGTTATCTGTTCCATGTCACTCCCCACCCGTACGAGGGCACCCGGTGCGGGCAGGTCAACCCTATCGCTCCGCGACCACACACGCGTATCCCGGGCGCAGGATTACATGCACGCATGCGGGGGTTGACGGTGCGTCACGCTGTTCCCCCGGGTACGGAAGGGACTTGGGTGGTCCGTGTCCCCCCGCGCACGCCCCCGCCGGGCCCCGCCCGCCCCCGTACTCCACCGCGCGGGGGGGGCCGCCCTCGGTGGTGTCCGTCGGTGAAATCCGGTGCGCCGGGCCGCATGGTGCCCGATCATGGGCGCATGTCTGCCAACCTCGAGTCCGCCCTGCCGATCCGGCTCACCGTCGACGACAGTGATTCACCCTCCGACGTCATGGACTCGCTGTTCCTGGGCCGTTTCACGACGGGCGAGCAGCCGTACGCGCACAGTTCGTCCCTGGAGCGCGTCAAGCCGGGCAAGACGCTCATGCCGCCGGGGGCGACGGTGCTGCGGACCGCCCGGGAGGACAGCCGGAGCGCGACCCTCGCGGAGGGCGAGGGCTGGACCCTGCTCGCCCGGCGGTGGAGCAGGGGCGCCGACGTCAACGTGACCGCGACCAGCGCCGAACTCGCCGAACGGGTCCTCAAGGAGGCGACGGACGGTGTCCAGGACGAGCCCGAGCCCCAGCCCGAGGACGTGAGCATGGGCTTCTGGTACGTCTCGCCGCAGCGCGGGCCGCACCGCACCACGCGCCGGATCTCCGCGGGCACCTGGGACGAGGTCCGCTCCAACTACTCGGCGCAGGTGGCCGGGGCGATGGACGGGCTGATGAAGGTCACCCCGGACGACATCTCCGGCCGGCTCCTGCTGCTGCACGGGCCGCCCGGGACCGGGAAGACGTCCGCGCTGCGGACGCTGGCCCGCACCTGGCGCGACTGGTGCCAGGTGGACTGCGTCCTGGACCCGGAACGCCTCTTCAACGACGTCGGCTATCTGATGGACATCGCTATCGGTGAGGACGACGGTACGGAGAAGGCACGGTGGCGGCTCCTGCTCCTGGAGGACTGCGACGAACTCATCAGGGGCGAGGCCAAGCACACCGCGGGCCAGGCCCTGTCCCGGCTGCTCAACCTGACGGACGGCCTGCTCGGGCAGGGCCGGAACGTCCTGGTGGCGGTCACCACCAACGAGGACCTGGAGCGGCTCCATCCGGCGGTCGTCCGGCCCGGCCGCTGCCTCGCACGGATCGAGGTCGGCCCGCTGAGCAGGCCCGAGGCGGTGTCCTGGCTGGGGACCGACGAGGGGATCAGCCGTGACGGGGCGACCCTCGCGGAACTGTTCGCCCTGCGGCGGGGCAGCGGCCCGGCCTCGGTGCCGAAGCAGGGGGCGGGCGCGGAGGCGGGCCTCTACCTCTGAACCCTCAGCCCTCGTACGCCGCCCGCACCGCGTCCTCGGCGAGGGCGAGGGCGGCGGCGCGGGAGAGTCCGAGGCGCCTGGCCTCGTCCGCGTAGCCCTGCGCGGCGGCCGCCGCCCTGCGGTCCGCCGCGTCCCCGGCAGCCGCGACAAGAGTGCCGTTGCGGCCACGGGTCTCGATCACGCCGTCGGCTTCGAGGGCCCGGTACGCCTTCGCCACCGTGTTGGCGGCCAGACCGAGTTCCTCGGCGAGCCCGCGTACGGTCGGCAGCCGGTACCCGACCGGGAGCGCGCCCGAGCGGGCCTGTTCGGAGATCTGCGCGCGCAGTTGCTCGTACGGGGCGGTACCGGCGTCCGGGTCGATCACGATCGTCAGAGTCACGGTGCAGATTCTGCACCTCCCGCCCGGAAATCCGGAGGCGGCCCGTCACTTCCCCGGCGTACCGTCGGCCCATGACTGTGATCGTCAGAGATTTTCGGGCCGAGGACGCGGCCGGTTGGGAGGCGGTCCGGCGTGCGGCCCTTCCGTTCCTGGTGTCGGCTCCGGGCCAGTGGGCGCACGATCTCGCGCACTCCCCTCCCGAACAGCACCTGCGGCTGCTCGTGGCCGAGGAGGAGGGCGAGGTGATCGGTACCGCGCAGGTCGGTGTCGCCCACGACAGCGCGCGGCCGGGCCAGGGTTTCTGCAATGTCTACACCCACCCCGGCCGGCTCGGCCGGGGCAGCGGATCAGAGCTGGTCCGGGTGGCCGAGAGCCATCTCGCCGGTCTGGGAGCGGTGGAGATCCTCAGCTGGGTGCTCGACGACCCGGCCAGTCGCGCCTTCGCGCGCGGGCGGGGGTACGAACCGAGCCGCTCCGCCCACTTCCTCTCGCTCGACCTGGCGAAGGGCGGCCTGCCGCCTCGCCAGGAGCTGCCGCCCGGTGTGGAGCTGCGGACGGCCGAGGACTTCGCCGACGATCCGCGCCCTCTCTTCGCGCTGGACGCCGAGGTCACGGCGGACGAGCCGAGCGACGTCCCGAGCCTGCTCACCGACTACGAGCACTGGCTCGCCTCGACCTGGCACCACCCCGTGGTCGACCGCTCGCTCACCTCGGTGGTGCTGGTCGGCTCGGAGCCCGTCGCCTTCAGTCTGGCGACCACCGACGGTGGCACGCGGTACGCCTCCGGGATGACGGGCACCAAGCGCGCCCATCGTGGGCGCGGGCTGGGCAGGATGGCGAAGAACGACTCGTTGCACCGCGCCAGGGCCGCCGGATTCACCATGGCCTACACCGGCAACGACGCCGGAAACGGTCCCATGCTCGCCATCAACGCCTGGTTCGGCTACCAGGTCTGCGCCACGGAGGTCCGCCATGTCCGCACGCTCGGTCCCACCCCCTGACGGTTCCCCCGGCAGGCCCCCCGGCGGGCCCCCCGGCGGGCCCCCCGACGGATCCGGAAGCGATCCCGCCGACGGAACGGACGGGCCGGCCGGGGAGGTGACCGTCGTCCTGACCAAGGCCGGGCGGACGAAGATCCGCTACCCGGCCCGCCGACTGGCCGACGACGGCAACCGGTTGACCGTCCTCGCCCCGTGGGCCGCCCCCGTGGCACGGGACTTCGGCTTCGTGACGTTCGCACCCGGTGACGTCCTCACCGAGCACTACTGGCGCGACCGGTGGTACTCGGTGAAGGAGGTCCGCACGGGCGAGGGGCTCTTGAAGGGCTGGTACTGCGACATCACCCGCCCCTGCGTCGTCGCCGACGGCGAAGTACGGGTGGAGGACCTGGACCTGGACCTCTGGGTGTCCGCGGACGCCTCGGAGGTCCTGCGCCTGGACGAGGACGAGTTCGAGGAGAGCGGGCTGGCCGGACGCGATCCGGCAGCGGCCGGGGCGGCGATCGACGCCCTGGACGCACTGGAGCGCATCGCCCGCGCGGGCGGGCTCCCGGACCTGCTGGCGGGTGCCGACGCGTCCCGTCCCGGCCCGGACACCCAGGACGGGGTGGGAGTACGCCCACGGCTGAGGCTCGTCTCGATCGCCCTCGACTGCCCCGACCCCCTGGCGCTGGCCGCCTTCTACCAGCGGGCCACCGGATACGCCCTCCACCCCGGGTCCGACTCCGGGTTCGCCGGCCTCACCCGCGAGGACGGTCTGCACATCGGCTTCCAGCGGGTGGACGGTCACCGGGCTCCCCAGTGGCCCGGCGACGGCGGCACCACACCTCAGCAGGCGCATCTGGACTTCGACGTCGACGATCTCGACGAGGCGGAGGCCCTGCTCCTGGAACTGGGCGCGGCGAAGCCGGGATTCCAGCCGGACAGCGCCCGGTGGCGGGTCCTCACCGACCCGGCGGGCCACCCCTTCTGCATCGTCGCCCGCTGACCGTTCGGGGCCGCCCCGCGCCGGGCGGCCCCGAGGGCTCCGGTGCGGGGGCGGGTACGGCGCGTCAGACCGCAGGGACCTGCCTCCCGGCCGCCGGTTCGCCGGCGCACGGCGCGGGCGCCTCCCGGGCCGGGCCGCCGGCCACGAGTTCGACCTCGAACCCCGAGGCGTCCTCCAGGTACGCGGCCCGGTGGCCGTCGCCGCCCGCGTAGGGGTGCCGGTCGGCGAAGAGCAGCGTCCAGCCGTGCGACGGGGCCTCCGCCGCGAGCCCGTCGAGCACCTCCCGGTCCTCCACGTGGAACGCCAGGTGGTTGAGGCCGGGGCGGAGCCGGTCGTGGGTCCGCGCGACCGCGTCCGGCGACTCCTCGATCACGACGTAGCTGTCGCCGCGCCGCCAGCTGCGGCCGTGGGACCAGCGCTGGTACGGCAGGTGTCCCAGTCGTCCGAGCAGCCACTCCCAGCCGGGGGCGGCCACCGCCAGGTCGGCGACCCACAGTTCGATGTGGTGCACCCGTCCCGTACCGGCCCCCGCGGACGGCAGCGGGACGGCGCGGCGCGGGACGGCGGGGTCGTGGGCGACCGGGTCGCCGTCCTCGTGCCAGTGGATCAGGAAGTGCTCGCCCGACCGGTATCCGTCGAGGCCGGCCCGGCAGTACGCGACCATGTCCTCGGGCAGCGCGTCCAGCGGGAACCAGCCCAGCTCCGAGCACTTGTCGGGCTCCGCGTTGTACGGCGCCCGCCCGGAGTCGTACTCCGCCTCGAAGAACCAGCCCGTGCGCGGGTCGCCGCCGGGGCCGCGGTGGTGCATGACGAGCGCGACGCGCAGTTCCTCCGGCTGGAGGGTGACGCCGATCTCCTCGGCCGCCTCTCGGACGATCGCCTCGCGCACGTCCTCGCCGTCCTCCAGGTGGCCGGAGGGCAGGTGGAGGAGACCGTCCGCGTACCCCGTGCCGGCCCGGCGGGCGAGCAGCACCCTGGGGCCGCGCCGGAGGATCAGGTGGACGTCGACGACCTCGGTGTGGCGGCGTGGGGGTTCGGCGCGGGCCACGACGGCGTACCGCTCGTCGTCCACGTCCTTGCCCCAGAGACGGGAGTCCCCGGAGAGCGGTTCGTGGTGGACCCGCTCGGTGTGCGGGGCGAGCAGGGCGGTGAGCAGGGCTGCGGAGACGCCCACGCCGCCCCACACGCCTTCGATCAGGACGAGCCGCCCGCCGGGCTTCAGCAGGCCGAACCAGGTCTCCAGGGCAGCCGCGGGGTCGGGCAGCGCCCAGAGGACGTGCCTGACCAGGACGACGTCGAACCGCCGCGCGCCCACGGGTGGCCGGGCGGCGTCGCCGACCAGCACCTCGGAGCCTGTTCCCGCGAGTTTCTCCCGCGCCTGCTCGACCATGCGCGGCGACTGGTCGACCGCGGTGACCCGGTGGCCCTGGCCGGCGGCGAGCAGGGAGAGGCTGCCGGTACCGCAGCCGAGGTCGAGGATCTCGCAGGAGGTGACGGGGAGCCAGTTCTGCAGGCGCCGCGCCCAGGCGTCGCGCACGGCGGGGTCGAGCAGTCCGTGGTCGGGTTCTTCGTCGAAGGAGTCGGCGGCCTCGTCCCAGTAACTGATCGTCGTCATGGCTTCCATGGTCCCAGCAGGCGCCGACACTCAAGGTGCGGTCCACATGAATTGCGCCAGGTCACCGACGTACGCGGCAAGGATTGCGGCAGGACGGTCCGTCAGCGCGAGGTTCCGCGGTGCCGTTCGGCCATCACCGACGGATCTTCCGTTCCCTGGGCGGAGTCCGGGGCCCGTGCGTACGGATGCCGGGCCCGCGGCGGACCCGGCACGTCCCGTACGGCACTCGGCCCGTCGGTGGCGTACGGGACGTCGTTCAGCTGAACACGGAGGTGCAGTCGGTCGGGGTGGCGTGCGCCGGGTCGAGCGCGTTGGCCACCTCGTGGAAGGCGATTCTATCGACGGTGCCGATGGCGACGTGCTCGGAGACGTCGACCGCGCACAGGTCCTGGAGGAGGACGTTGCGCACGTTCGGACCGCTCAGGTACTGGGTGCGGTAGGGGGTGACGACCTCGTCGTACCGGGTCGCGATGACGGTGTAGTTCACCCCGGCCACCGTGTCCGGGACGGAGTTGAGCTTGGTGACGAACGGCGATCCGGCCACCTGGTCGGCGAGGCCGGGGGTGGCGGCGTTCAGCAGGGGTCCCGCGCCGGGGAAGTAGGGCAGCAGGTTGGTCAGCCCGAGGAGGGTGGTGCCGTGGTTGTCGGGGGCGAGGGCGACGAGCGCGTTCACCTTGGCGGCGCCGCCGAGGAACTTCAGGTAGTAGTTCGGCATCATGCCGCCCTGCGAGTGGCCCACCAGGTCGGCCTTCGACTTGCCGGTGGCGGCGAGCACCTTGTCGACGAACGTACCGAGCTGGGCGGCCGACCGGTCGATGGGACCGAGGCCGTTGAAGACCGGCACCCCGGAGAGCTGCCCGTAGTCGAGCGAGAAGACGCAGTAGCCGCGGGCCACCAGGTAGGGGGCGAGGACGAGCCAGTTGTCGACGGAGTTCCCGAAGGTTCCGTGGACGAGGACCACGGGGCGCGGGTGCGCCGCGGAGGGCTTGCAGGTGTAGTCGTTCCAGCCGCTCGTGGTGATGGCGGCCTGCCCTGCGGAGGGCGCGGCCGAGGCGGCGGCCGCGGCGGGGCCGGCGAGTGCGGCGACGGCGAGGAGGAGCGCGGCGAGGGTTCTGCGCGCACGCGGGGGGCGGGGCGTACGGGTCCAGGGCAGCATCGTGGGATCTCCTCGGCTCAGGGAGGTGCGATGTGGGGGTTCCGCCCTGTGGCCCGGACCACAAGTTTTATGTGCTCATGTCAAATTACGCGCGAGTAGATCCGGGAGGGAAGTTACGCGTCGGTAAAAACTGCTCCGCCCCCGACGGCGGACGGCGGACGGCGGCCCGTCGCACGGCGAATCCGGGGTGGCCGGGACCCGGGCGCCGGCCGCCGGTCGCTCCCGGTCGGCGACTTCAGCCGACGGACGCCCCCCGGACGGCCTCCCGACCCCCCGGGGCCACCCCTGAGCCTGCTCCCGGGACCGCCCCGGGGTCTGCCTCTTGGGCCGCCTGCGCCGACTGCTTCTTCCGCGCCCGGTAGGCCGCCGCCTTCAGCCGGTTCCCGCAGGACTCCATGCCGCACCACTGCCGGCGCATGCCGCGCGACCGGTCGATGTAGACGCGGGTGCAGGTGGCATTGCCGCACTCCTTCAGCAGCGGCACCTCCGGCCCGCCCAGGACCTCGACCGCGTGACGCGCCACGAGGGACAGCGCCTCCTCCTGGGTCGCGTCCGCCCGGCGCCGCCCCGCCGGGGTGAGCCGGAGCGCCGGGACGGGCTCACCGGCCGCCGCGTTCACCACGGCCAGCGCCTCCGCACCGAGGGGCCCGGCCGCGAGCCGGGCGGCGACCAGCCCGTACACCGCCTCCCGGACGGCGGTGGCCCGCTCCACGTGGGAGGCGTCGGCCGGGGCGACCGTGTCGACGAGGCCGGACGCGAGGTACCAGGCGTCCAGCCGGTCCGGCGACGCGAACATCTCGAACCGGGCCGACCGGCGTGCGCGCAGGGTCGCGACGAAGTCGAGCGCCGGGTTTCCGCAGAGAAAGACATGCTCCTGGTTCACATCACCATCCTGGCAGGTGACTCTCGCCACCGACAAGGCGCGCGCCGAGGGCCACGGACGGGGCCCGGCACCGCCCGTCCGGGTGGCGAAGGTCATGCCCCCCGGCGAGGACGGGTCCCGAAAAGGCCGCTCGGCCCCAAGTCCCGCACCGCACGTCGGGCGTGACGATCCAACAGCTCGCCGGGCCACTCCTTGTTCGATTATTTCCGCACCGAGCGGACCCCTGCCCACTCGCCGACCAGGGGTGATGGAGTTAAGGTAATCGAACGAACGTACGAGGGACGTATCGGGCAAAGGTCGGGAATGGGGTGGCGGAATGGAGGTGCGGCATGGCGGGCTTCGCCCATCTGCACGTCGCGTCCGGTTACTCCGCCCGCTACGGCGCCGCCCACCCCGAGCACCTCGCCCGGCGGGCGGCCGAACTCGGCATGGCGGAGCTCGCGCTCACCGACCGGTCCACCGTGACCGGCGCTGTTCGATTCGCTCAGGCGTGCGCCCGGGAGGGGGTACGGCCGGTCTTCGGCATCGACCTCGCGGTGGAGGCCCTCGCCCCGCCACCCCCGGCGCAACGCCCGCGCACCCCGGCGCGCGGGGGCTCCCACGTCGTCGAACCGCCCCTGCGCGTCGTCCTGCTCGCGCAGGACCGGGCAGGCTGGGCACGGCTCTGCCGCATCACCTCGGCGGCGCACGCCGACGCGGTGTCCGGCACCCCACCGGTGGTGCCGTGGGGGGCGCTCCGTGAACACGGCGGCCCCGGCCTGACCGTCCTCCTCGGTCCGCTGTCGGAGCCGGTACGGGCACTGGCCGCGGGCCGTGAGGACGTCGCCGTGAAACTGCTGGCACCGTGGCGGCAGATCTTCGGTACCGGGCTGCGGCTGGAGACCGTGGCGTACCAGCGGGCCGGTGCGGGCCCGGGATCGCTGCGGCTCGCCGCGCGTACGCTGGCGCTGGCCGACCGCACCGGCGTCACCGCCGTGCTCTCCAACGCGGTCCGCTACGCCGACCCCGCCCAGCACCGCCTGGCCGACGTGCTGGACGCCGCACGGCTGCTGCGCCCCGTCGACCGGCGCCGGCTGGACAGCGGAGAGCGCTGGCTCAAGGGCGAGGGCGCCATGGTGGCCGTCGCCCGCGCGATCGCCGCTTCGGCCGGGCTCGACGACCGCCGGGCGCGCCGCCTGCTGGCGGACACCGCCGCGACGGCGGCCGGGTGCGTCCTCGACCCCGGGGCCGGCCTCGGGCTGGGCGAGCGGCATTTCCCGGAGGCGTCCCTGTTCGGCGCCGGACCGGATGCCGGGGGCGCCGCGCGCCTGCTGCGCGAACGCTCCGAGGCGGGCCTGGTCCGCCGGGGCCTGGACCGCGATCCGGTCGCCAGGGAACGGCTGGAGACGGAGCTCGGGGTGATCTCCCGGCTGGGGTACGACTCGTACTTCCTCGCCGTCGGCCAGGTGGTGGCTGACATCCGGGAGCTGGGCATCCGGGTCGCGGCCCGGGGCTCCGGGGCGGGTTCGCTGGTCTGCCACACCCTGGACATCGCCACCGCCAATCCACTGGAGCACCGGCTGCTGTTCGAACGCTTCCTCAGTGAGCGGCGGAGGTCGCTCCCGGACATCGACATCGACGTGGAGTCGGCGCGGCGGCTGGAGTGCTACGACGCGATCTTCGCCCGGTTCGGCAAGGAGCGGGTCGCGGTCACCGCGATGCCCGAGACCTACCGGGCCCGCCGCGCGCTGCGGGACACCGGGCTGGCCCTGGGCATCGCGCCGGACGAGGTCGACCGGATCGCCAAGAGCTTCCCGCACCTGCGGGCCTCGGACATCACCAGCGCCCTCGCCGAGCTGCCCGAGCTGCGCGGGCTGGCGTCGGAGGCGAAGCGGTACGGGCCGCTGTGGGAGCTCGCCGAGGGGCTCGACTCCCTGGTCCACGGCATGGCCATGCACCCGTGCGGCGTGATCATCAGCGACGCGAGCCTGCTGGACCGGCTGCCGGTGCAGCCCACCCCGCAGGGCGACTACCCCATGGCCATGGCCGCGAAGGAGGAGGTGGAGGCGCTGGGCAACATCAAGCTCGACGTGCTCGGGGTGCGGATGCAGTCCGCGATGGCCCACGCCGTCGACGAGATCGAACGCGCGACCGGCGACCGGATCGTCCTGGACGATCCGGAGCAGGTGCCCCTCGACGACGTCTTCGCGTTCAAGCTGATCCAGCAGAGCGAGACGATCGGGCTGTTCCAGCTCGAATCGCCCGGCCAGCAGGACCTGCTCTCCCGCCTCCAGCCCCGCAACCCGCAGGACGTCATCGCCGACATCAGCCTCTTCCGCCCCGGGCCGGTCGCCGGTGGCATGCCCGAGCGGTACGTGGCCGCGCGGCACGGCAAGGCCCCCGCCTACGCCCACCGGGACCTGGAACCGGTGCTCGCCGACACCTACGGCGTGACCATCTGGCACGAGCAGATCATCGAGACCCTGTCCGTGATGACCGGCTGCGACCGGGCGATGGCCGAGGTGGCCCGCCGGGCACTCGGGGAGAGGAAGCGGCTCCCCGCCATCAAGAAGTGGTTCCACGACCGCGCGACGGCCCGGGGATACGACCCCGAGGTCCGCGCGAAGGTGTGGGCGACCGTGGAGGCGTTCGGCGCCTACGGCTTCTGCCGTGCGCACGCGGTGGCCTTCGCCGTGCCGGCCCTCCAGAGCGCCTGGCTGAAGGCCCATTTCCCGGCGTTCCTCCTCGCCGGCCTGCTCGAACACGATCCCGGGATGTGGCCCAGGCGCGTCATCGTCGCCGACGCCCGCCGCCGGGGCGTGCCCGTACTGCCCGTGGACGTCAACCTCTCCCGTACCGGGTACGTGGTGGAGCGGACCGACGACGACCGGTGGGGGGTGCGGCTCGCGCTCTCCTCCGTACGCGGTATCACCGAGGACGAGAGCGCGCGGATCGAGGCCGGCCGGCCCTACGAGTCCCTGTCGGACTTCTGGCAGCGGGCCCGCCCCAGCCGGCCGCTGGCCGAGCGCCTGGCCGAGATCGGTGCCTTCGGCGGGCTCGGCGGGGGCCCGCTCACCCGGCGGGACCTGCTGCTGCACATCGCGGAACTGCACCGGCAGTCCCGCACCCGGTCCGCCGGCGACGGTCAGCTCGCCCTCCACGCGGGCGCGGCCGGGGCGGCCGAGCCGAGCGGTCTGCCGGAGATGACCGGCCGCGAGGCCCTGGACGCCGAGCTGAACACGCTGGGCATCGACGTGTCCCGGCACCTCATGGAGCACCACCAGCGGCTGCTGCGGGAGATCGGCGCGGTGGACGCCGCGCACCTGGCCGACGTGCGCCAGGGACAACAGGTCCTGGTCGCCGGAGTGCGGGCCTCCACGCAGACCCCGCCGATCGCCAGCGGCAAGCGCATCATCTTCGTCACCCTGGAGGACGGCTCGGGCATGGTCGACCTGGTCTTCTTCGAGGACTCCCACCCGGCGTGCGCGCACACCGTCTTCCACAGCGGGCTGCTGCTGGTGCGCGGCACCGTGCAGGTGCGCGGTTCCCGGCGCTCGATCGTCGGCACCATGGCCTGGGACCTGGACCGGATCGCGGCGGCCCGCCGGGACGAGGGCCCCGCCGCCGCGCTCGCGCTGCTCGGCGGGGAACGCCCGCACCCGACGCCCGCGCAGCCGGGGCGCACCCTCGCCAACGGCACCTCGGGCGCGCGGCTGCACCCGTACGCCGACCTCCAGCCGGCCGGCAGCCGCTCGGCCGACCTGCGCAAGCTCGGCCACACCAGCCAGGGGAGCGCGGGATGACGGCCTCTCCTCCGGCACGCCGCCACATCGCCCATCTGCACCTGCACGCCGTGCCGGACGCGGAGCGGTACGCCGACGTCGTCGAGCTGATGTCCGGCATCACCCCGCACGTCCAGGCCGTCCCCCCCGACGCGGTGCAGCTGGACCTCACCTCGGCGCTGCGCTACTTCGGGATGACCCCGTACGACCTGGTCCAGCTGGTCAGGCTCCGGCTGTTCGCCCTGTACGGGATCGAGTGCCGGGCGGGGCTCGCGAGCAACCGCATGCTGGCGGCCATGGCGGCCGACGCGTCCTGGCCGGGGCACACCACGGAGGTCCCCGGCGACCGGGCGGACTCCTGGCTGCGCCCCCGCCCGGTCACGGCGCTGCCGGGCATCGGCCGCGCCACGGCGACCACGCTCGGGCGGTACGGCGTGCACACCATCGGCCAGATCGCCGACCTGCCTCCGCTGACGCTCCAGCGCCTGCTCGGCGTCGGTACCGCCCGGCTGCTGGCCGAGCGCGCGCACGGCCGCGACCCCCGTCCGGTCGTACCCGAGGAGCCGGCGGCCCACCTCTCCGTCGATCTGGTGCTCGACCGGGACTGCCTCGATCCCGACCGGCACCACCGGGCGGTCCTGGGGCTGGCCGAACGGCTGGGACAACGCCTGCGCGCCGGGCACCAGGTCGCCGGGCGGCTGACGCTCACCGTGCGGTACGCCGACCGGACGTCCAGCACCCGTACCCGTACCTCCGCCGAACCCACCAGCCACTCCCCCCTCCTCGCCGGGGCGGCCCTGGGGCTGCTGGACGCGCTCGGCCTGCAACGCGCCCGGGTGCGCGCCTACACGCTGCGCGCCGACGGCCTCACGCCCGCCGAGGACGCCCCGCGCCAGCTCTCCCTGGACCCGGTCGACGACCGGTCCCGCGCCGCCGAGGCCGCCTCGGACCGGGCCCGCCGGCTCTTCGGCGCCGATGCCGTACGGCCCGCGAGCCTGGCCCCGGCGCCGGCACCGGCGGGGACCCGGCGGAAGCGCCCACCCGCCGCGTGACGCGCGGCGGGTGCGCCGGCGCCTTGCGCCATTCGGCCCGCCCCGCCTGCGTGACGCGCCGGACGGATCGAGCGTGGGGGCATGAACTTCGCCGGCGAGGTCAAACAGGCCGTCACGCCCCGGGCCGCCCTGCTCGTCCTCGGTGTGCTCGTCCTCCAACTGCTCTTCATCGTGTCCTACGTGGGTGCGCTGCACCGGCCCGTGGCGACCGACGTCCCCTTCGGCGTCGTCGGGCCCCCGCAGGTGTCCCAGCAGCTGATCGCCGGGCTGGACGAGCTCCCGGGCGGTCCCCTGGACCCGCGCGCCGTCGACGACGCCGCCGAAGCGCGCCGGCAGATCATGAACCGTGAGATCGACGGCGCCCTGGTGGTGAACCCGTCCGGCACGACCGACACCGTGCTCGTCGCCTCCGGCGGTGGCTCCGCGCTCGCCACCTCCCTGGAGAAGATCACCACCGAGGTCATGGCCCGGCAGCAGCGTGCCGTACGGGTCGTGGACGTGGCCCCGGCCTCCTCCGACGACTTCGACGGGCTCTCGTCGTTCTACCTGGTCGTCGGCTGGTGCGTGGGGGGTTACCTCTGTGCGTCGATCCTCGCGATCAGTGCGGGCTCCCGGCCGGCCAATCCGCGCCGGGCACTCATCCGCACCCTGGTCATGGCGGTCTACTCGGTGCTGGGCGGCATCGGCGGCGCCATCATCGTCGGCCCCGTCCTCGGCGCGCTGCCCGGAAGCTTCTGGGGACTGGCGGGGCTGGGCGCGCTGGTCGTCTTCGCCACCGGCATGATCACCCTCGCCCTGGAGGCGCTGACCGGCATCGTCGGTATCGGCCTGGCCGTCCTCATCATCGTGATCGCGGGCAACCCGAGCGCGGGCGGCGCCTTCCCGCTGCCGATGCTGCCGGACTTCTGGCGGGCGATCGGGCCGGCCCTGCCCCCGGGCGCGGGCACCTGGGTCGCCCGCTCGATCGCCTACTTCCGGGGCAACGCGGTCACCGGTTCCCTGCTGATCCTCTCCGCCTGGGCGGTGGTCGGTACGGCCCTGACGCTGCTGCTCTCCCTGCGGCACCAGCGGACGGACACCGGCGGGAGCGCCGGACCGACGCGTCCCGCGCCCGGCGCCGGCACCGGCACCGGTCCCGGCGCACCGGGAACCGCACCAGGAACCACGGGAACACCTCCAGGGGGCGCACACCCCGCGTGATCCCGTTTCTCCCCCAACAGGTAGTGCACACAACGCCTTTGATGACTCATCATCGAAACGAGGCAGCACGCACCGGGCGCACCGCGCCCGGGCCGGCCGGGGGACCTGAGGAGGTACGGGTGCTCAATCGGGTGCGCGTGGCGGACGGACGTCACCTGATCGTGGAGCGACAGGGGGATCTGCGCGGAAGACCGGTCTTCCTGCTGCACGGCACCCCGGGCAGCAGGCTCGGACCCGCGCCGCGCGGCATGGTCATGTACCAGCGCCAGACCCAGCTCATCACCTACGACCGGCCCGGCTACGGCGAGTCCGACCGGCATCCGGGCCGCCGCGTGAGCGACGTCGTCGAGGACGTACGGGCCATCGCCGACGCCCTCGACCTGGAACGGTTCGCCGTGGTGGGCCGTTCCGGCGGCGCTCCGCACGCCCTGGCCTGCGCGGCACTGATGCCCGACCGGGTGACCAGGGCGGCCGCCCTGGTCACCCTGGCCCCGTGGGACGCCCCCGGGCTGGACTGGTTCGAGGGGATGGCCGCCTCCAACGTGCTGGCGTACTCCACCGCGGCGGCCGACCCGGACAGCCTCACGGCGTCCTTCATCATCCGTTCGGCCGAGATCCGGGTCGATCCGGTCCGGCTCCTCGACGACCTGCGGCGCGAACTCACCGACTCCGACCGGGTGGTGGTGAACGACGCGGGCATCCGCTCGATGCTGCTGCGCAACTACAGCGAGGGCCTGCGGACTTCGGCGTACGGCTGGATCGACGACGCCCTGGCGTTCAGCCGGCCGTGGGGCTTCGACCCGGCCGACATCACCTGCCCGGTGATGCTCTGGCACGGCGAGAAGGACGTCTTCTCACCGGCCAGTCACTCCCGCTGGCTGGGGGGAAGGATTCCGGGCGCGACCACCGTGCTCGAGCCGAGCGCGGCGCACTTCGACGCCCTGTCGGTGCTCCCGCGGGTCCTGAACTGGCTGCTGGACGAACGCGGGTCCAGCGTCGGCTCGATGAACTGACGCGACTCCGCGACTGTCCGGCCGCGGCTGTCCTGCCGCGACTGTCCGGCCGCGACTGTCCTGCCGCACCGGAAGGGTGGCCCACCCGCAGGGCGGCCCACCCTTCCCGCGCGCTCAGACCTGGATCGGCTCCAGCTCCCGCTCGAACCTTCTCCCGTCCCGTGCTATCCGCGTCATCGGGTGATCGTCACCGAGCTGGCGGGCCAGTTCCCCGACGATCCTCGTCCGCACCTTCTGGGCCTCGTCCCCGCGGCCGAGGTCCTCCAGCGTGACCGCCATGTTGCCCACCATGGCCAGCGCCTCCGGATGCTGTGCCCCGAGGGCCTGGGCGAGCTGGCCGGTGAGGAGCTGTTCGGTCTCCAGCACCAGCTCCGCGTCCCCGAGCGCCGCGGTCGCGTTCGCCAGGTTCATCACGCAGAAGAGCGTGTGCGGGTGGTCCCTGCCGAACAGCTCCCGCATCAGGTCGACGACCCGCCGCGACGTCCTGGCCGCCTCCTCCGGCTCCCCCGAGCCGAGCAGGTAGACGGCCAGGTTGTTCTGGGCGGCCAGGGTGTACGGATGCCTCTCTCCCGGCACCAGCAGGTACTGCTCGACCACCTCTCGCGCCGCGTCCCTCGCCTGGCTCGATTCGCCGATCGCGTAGAAGTCGGCCGCCAGGTTCAGGTCGCAGGCCAGCCACTCCGGGTTGGCGGAGGTGTACTTCGCCCGGTACCTGGCGCGGGTGGCCAGGGTCAGCCTGCGGGCGTCCTCCAGCTGGCCCGCCCGGCGCAGCGCCACCGCGAGTGCCTTGGCAGCGGAGAGGGTGCCGGGGAAGGAGGGTCCGAGAGTCCTCTTGTAACTGTCGTACGTGCGGCTGAGGAGTGCCACGGAATCCTCGTACCGGCCGACGTCGCGCAGGTCGCGGGCGAGGCTCACGGCGGAGGAGAGACTGTACGGATGCTCCGCGCCGAGCACCTCGCTGCGCCGGTCGTACACCTCCTGATCGATCTCCCGGGCGCGGGAGTACTGCCCGACCAGGCGCAGGTTGAGCGCCAGGTTGTTCGCCGCCGCGAGTGTCCTCGGGTGGCCCTCGTGGAATATCTGTCCGAAGCCTTCACGGGCCTCGGTGGCCAGCTCGATCGCCCGGGTGTACTCCCCCAGCATGCCGAGGTCGGTCGCCAGGCTGCTCGTGGTCATGTAGGTGTGGGGGTGTTCCGCGCCGAGGATGTCGCGCTGCCGCTGGAGGGTGATCTCGTCGAGCTCCTTCGCCTCCACGTAACGTCCGCGCGAGCGGAAGATGTTGGAGATGTGGAAGCAGAGGTAGAGGTACTGGATGTCTTCCTTGCCCAGCATCTCCGCCCAGGTGGCCCGGAGTTCGGCGCTCAGCGCGGCCGCCGTGCGGACGTCGCCGCGCTTCCAGAGGTAGCGGACACGGTCGATCAGCAGCCTGCGGGTCTCCGGCTCCCCGCAGTGGCGGGCTCCGGACGGCCCCAGGTGGGGCCAGATCGTGGCGAACCGAGGCCAGTTCTCCGGGTTGTCGATCGGCTCGTCGTCGTCCGGGCGGGCGCCCGCCAGGACGCGGTGGACCACGTGCCGGGCCTCCCGCTGCTCCTCCTCGCTGAGTTGCGCCTTGATGACGGCCTGCACCAGCCGGTGGACCTGGATCGAGTTGGAGACCTGGTCGACCTTGGCGAGCGCGAAACGGCCGATCTCCCGGATGACCCTGCCGAGGACGAGCTTCTCCTGGAGGGAGGAGTCGTAGGGTTTGAGCGCCTCGATCATCTCCTTGCTGTACAGGAGGTTCGCGTTGATCGGCTCGGGTGCGAAGAAGGCGCAGAGCTGGAGCAGCCGGACCGCCGCGGGCGACCGTTCCTTGAGCCGCTCGATGGAGACGTTCCAGGTGGCGGCCACGGGTTCCGGGTAGCCGGCGGGCTGGTTGAGCGACAGCACCTGGGCGGCCTGCTCGGCGAGCTGGTCGAGGTAGGTGTCGACGGGGGTCGCCGTCTCCGCGATCCAGGCGGCGGCCTGTTCGACGGCGAGCGGCAGGTCGCCGACGGCCGTGGCGACCCGCGCGGCGTCGTCCTCGCTGAGGCCGGGGGCGCGGCGGCGCAGGTGTTCGACGGACTCCTCGCGCAGGAAGACGTCGACGGGCAGGGCGTCGCCGTGCTGCGACCACGACTGGTTCCGGGACGTCACCAGGATGTGGCCCGAGCCGCCCTGCGGGAAGTAGCGCCTGATCCGTTCGGGGTCGTCCGCGTTGTCGAAGACCAGCAGCCAGCGGTCGGAGGGCACCCCGCGGCGCAGCAGGTCGACCGCTTCCATGGAGGCCGCCGCCATGTCGTCGCCGCCCTGCGCGCCCAGCCGCGAGGCGAGTTCCGCGAGCCCGGCGACCACGTCGTCGGTCTGCTCGGAGGAGATCCACCACACCAGGTCGTAGTCGGCCATGAAGCGGTGCACGTACTCCAGCGCCACCTGCGTCTTGCCGACGCCGCCGAGACCGTACAGGGTCTGCGGCTGGGGCAGCACCACCGCGAGCCCGCCGCCGAGCTGGTCGCGCATGCGTTCCAGCACCAGGGAGCGGCCGGTGAATCCGGCGTTGCGCGGCGGGGCGTTCCAGATCTTCGGGACCGTGCCGGGGAACCTGGGCCCCGGAGCCGACCCGTCGATCAGCTGTGCCGGACGGTCCAGTGCGCGCAGCAGGGCGGCCACCGCGTGGGTCTCGTCGAGCCGGAAGAGGTCCACCGGGTTGCGGTCGATGTAGGAGGAGGTGAGCCGGACGTCTCCGACGCGGAAGAGGATCTGGCGCCGGCCGCCGCCCTGGTCCTCGGCGGCGGCCCGCTGCCACAGCTCGGTGGCACGCTGGGACTTGAGGTAGGCACTGGAGAGCAGCACGACGGTACGGGCGGCGGTGTCCGGCGCGGTGGTGGGCGGCTCCCGGTCCTCCCGCTCGGTGGAGACGTCGCGCGGCACGACGCGGAAGCCGGCCCGGGTCAGGGTGGACTCGATCCAGTCCGCCCACATCCGGTTCTCCGCGACGTAGTTGAGGAAGATGTCGGCGGGGAGGGTGGGCCGGCGCCGGGTGAAGGCGTCGCGGATGCGCAGCCGGACGTCCTCCGCGACCGGTGGCATGGCCGTGACCTCCTGGTCGGTGACGACCGCCACGAGCCGTTCGAAGGCGGAGAGCAGCGAGTTGGAGAGCCCGGCTTCGTCACCGAAGGTCGCGAGAGTCTCCTCGTAGGCGTAGTAGGGGCGGTACGGGATTTCCACCGCGCCCCAGTAGGCGGTGAGTTCGTCGCCGGACAGGTCGCGCGGCAGCCGGTCGAACTTGAATCGGGCGAGGGCCCGTCCGGCGTCGGCCTTCTCCTTCTCGCCCTCGTCGATGCGCATGGGGACGGGGTAGATGGCGATCGGACGCCCGGTGTAGCGCTCGGCCATCTGGCGCGCCACGGAGGCGGCCCCGTCGATCGACTGGTCGCTGAGGGTGAAGCAGTCCACCAGTACGTCGGGGAGGTGGACGGTGCAGATGTCGGCGATGTCGCTGAGACCGGTACGGCTGTCGATGAGGACGTAGTCGTAGTTGGCCTTCATGTCGTCGCGCAGGGCGTCGAAGAAGTTCCCGCCGCCGAGCCGGTCGTAGAAGTTGTCCCAGTCGAAGGTGGAGACGGCCGCGGAGTACTCCCGGTTCTGGCGCCCGGCCGAGACGAAGTCGAGCGTGCCGCCCCTCGGGAACTCCCAGCCGAGCGCCTCCGGTGTCAGGGAGACCGCGTGCTGCTGGATGCGCGCGTAGTCGCGGTGCCAGTCGTCGGGACGCTGCACGGGGCTGGTGGCGGCCCAGGCGTAGTCGGTGATGAGATCGATGACGCCCGTGGTGGCGCCGAGGGTGGAGGGGTCGAGGAAGGGGTGGAAGAACCGGTGCAGGCCCGGCGCCTCCAGGTCCCAGTCGACGGCCAGTACCCGCTTGCCGTTGGCGGCCAGGATCCAGGCGGTGTTGGCCAGGGCCATGGTGCGCCCCGTGCCTCCCTTGTACGAGTAGAAAGTGACGATCCGCCCGTCACGACCGGCTGTCATACGTCCTCCGCTTGCGTCCCAGGGTCGAGCGTGTCGGGTATGAACTGTGTGTTGCCCATGGGGCCCATCAGTCGGGTGCGTTCGCTGTGCCCGCCGCCGCTGCCGGGCGGGTAGGCGGTCGCGTTGCGCAGATACTGCTGCGCGGCGACTTCGACGACCTGCGGCAGGACCTGGCCGAACGCCTCCATGCTGGGCACTCCTTTGGCCGCGACGCGGCAGAAGGCGCGTCCCTGGCTCATCTTGACGGGCAGGGTCCGTTCGAGGATCGCCGTGAGTTCCGCCTCCGCGGCCGTGCTCTGCGGGTCGTCCCGGTTCCACGGCACCACCAGGGTCACCCAGGGTCGGTTCTCGGCGTCGAAAGCGGCGAGCCTGCGGCGGCGGTCCTCGTCCTGGAGGGCCCATCGGTCGAGGAGGAGGATTTCCGGTGTGGCGGGCGCCCGCTTGTCCTCGGACTGCCCGGGGTCCTCGTCGAACGAGCCGATCACGGCTTGGTAGTTGAGTGAGCGGACGAGCTCTTCGGTGACGTACGCCAGCGGGCGGGCGGCGGCCGGATGGTAGGGGTTCCAGTCCTGCGGGTTGTCGCCGTAGTAGGCCGTGTCCCGCCCGGGCGGGACGTCGTGGCGGGTGGGGGCGGCGATGGTGATGCGCATCGGCTTCGGTGCCCCCGCTCCACTGCTGCGGGACCCGAAGGCGCTGGGGGCGAGGCGGTAGTCGACGGGTCTGCCGGTGTCGATCCGTACGGTGTCGGCGACGGTGACGATGCGCTTGGCCAGCTCGTAGACGGCTCGCTCGTACTCCTGGGCGAAGAGCCGGAGCTTGATCAGCCCGTAGAGCCCGTCGCTGACGTAGCGTTCCCCGAAATCCCGGTGGTTGAACTGGATCCGTTCGGCGGAGCCCGGTAACTGGCTGGGCGGCACCGGGACCCAGAGCGCCGGGACGATGGCCTCGGCCGGCTGGTTGGAGCGGGCGCGATGGTGGATCGCCCGCTGTTCGAAGGCGTACCACTCCTTGCCGCACATCTCACTGGCGAAATAGCGCGGCGAGAAGAGCGGAACGAAGACCCGGCAGGTGGCGAGCACCGAGCCGAGCCGTTCCGACCAGCCCTCGCCGGAGCGTATTTCCCGGTCCATGAACCCCGCGGGCGTACCCGCGGGAAGATCGGTCATGGCCATCACATGGCCGCAGAGATCTTGGAAAAGGCGTTCGACCCACATATCGGGGTCCGTTCCACCTCCGTACCCCGGTGTGTGCGCGTAACTGAGAAAGAAGTACGGCCGATGGTCCGCCGCTCGCTGTTGCATCATGCGTGCACACGACCCCCGTCCTGTGTGAGCACCCACATCCGATGCTACGGAGTGAATGCGAGCGAATTCATCATTCCGGAGCGGACCGCCCTTCACCCCTTCGATCTTCGGTCATTCATCGCCCCTTTTGAGTCATTTCCCAGCAGGATCGATCACTTACCTTCTTGATCGAAGATTGTCCTGAGGCAGTTGTTCCTGCTTGCCCCCTGTGCACCGCTGAGCTCCTTTCGGAGCACGTCCAGCAGACGTTTTCCGTGGACGGTCGACTCGGGGGCGCCTTCCAGCAGGTCGAGCGCCTCCTGTACGCCCGCCGGGAATTCCGGATCGAACAACCCGACGCCCACCCGCTCGTGGGTCTCGGCCAGCAGACGCGAGAACGGAACGGCCCTCCCGTCCCAGGGCGACAGATACTCCCAGTCCCCGTCCGCCGCGTACAGGTCCGTGACGTCGCACAGGGCTCGCAGCTCACTTCTGCGGTGGGCACGCACCAGGTCGGCCGCCTGTTCGTCGCCCTCGGCGTCCACCCGGACCCCGAGCGCTCCGAGGCCACGGGGCCTCTCCGCCCTGCTGCCGCCGGTCAGCGGGGTCAGGGTGGTCACGGTGGCCGCCATGGCCTCGGCCACCGCCGGTGCCACCGCCTCGATCCTGGCCCAGGCGCGGGCGACCGCCTCGCCGAAGGCGTGGAAGGCATCCCGGTCCAGACGGGCCGCCGCCGGGGCCGCGTGGCAGTCCCGGTACAGGTCGAGATCGTCGACCGCCCAGCCGGGCGGCCCGGCCACCGCGAGCCGGCGGACCGGGCGCCAGGGACCGCCGTCCGGCTCGGCGGGATCGACACGCAGTTCCTCACCGCTCCCGCGTTCCACCACGAAGCCGTCCCCCTCGCCCCGGACGAGGACGGTTCCGTGGTCGCCCCTACCGCCGAGCGTCAGTTCGCCGAGCGTGGGGAGGTAGAGCCTGCCTCCGCGGTAGCTCACCGGCACCGGGTCCGTCAGGCCGGCCAGCAGTGTCGCCGCGGCCACGTACGAGGTGAGGACCGACGCCTCCGCGACGGCCCTTTCCTCGTCGGCGTGGAGGCCCTCCACGGTCTCCTGGAGCCAGGACCGCGCGTACGGGTGCGCGAGTACGTGGTCGAGACCGGCGGCCCCCGCGTCCGATGCCTCCAGGGCATTCGCCGCCTCCCACGCCCGCAGCCAGGGTCCGCCCGCGCGTCCGCCGAGCAGCGCGTGGAGACCGGCCAGCAGCGTGCGCGTCAGTTCGTGCTGCTCGGCGGCGGCTCCGGCCGGGCCGGCCAGCGCGGGAGAGACGAGGGCCGACGCCGTGCGCTCCTCGATCCCGCGTACCAGCGCTTCGAGATCGGCGCAGTACACGGACGGATTGTCGAATCCGTTGGAGGAGCGGTAGCGGTGGGTGTAGAGCCCACCGCCGCACGAACGTACGACAGGGCAGCTGCGGCAGTCCTGGTTGACGCCCGACAGGCCCAGCTGGCGGGCCCGTACTCCCGGGTGGGCCGCCACTTGGTCGAAGGAGTGGGTGAAGACGTCGAAGCCGGTGGCGGCAGCGCCCTCGTAAGCGCTTTTGAGCGAATCCACCTGCTCCAACTGCCCGTCCGTCTCCACGACGACGAGATCGGTGGGGGCCAGGCCGAGCGATTCGGTGAGACTCGGTCCGCCACCCAGGGTGGAGAGCACGGAGGAGAAGAGACGGACCGGCACCGGGCGCCCCTGCTCCTGCCAGCGATCGAAGATCGCGAGGAGCCAGTCGGCATAGGCGGTCGGTGATCCGTCGGGGCGCGGCGGCGGGTCGTCCCAGGTGGCGTGGGGAAGGAGGAAATCGATGAGCGGCGGTTCGAGTCCGGTCAGGGCGTCGAGCACGGCACGCGGGTCGTTGGCGATGTCGATCGTGCAGAGGAGACCCAGGTTCAGGTGGCGATAGGCGTCCTGCCCGAGGAGTTCCACGGCCTTGAGTACGAGGGGGTGGCTGCTGCGGCCGTCCGCGAAACGCCGGTGCCGGTCGTTGGCGGCCCGGTCGCCGTCGAGGGAGATCCCCACCTTGACGTCGAACTCGTCGAAGAGATCCAGATACCGCGGGCTGAGTTGGAGGCCATTGGTATGGATACGGAGATCCAGTTCGGCGACGCCCGAGAGCGCGGAGCCGAACTCCTCGCAGACGCGGCGCAAGCGCGCGGGGCCTGCGAGCAGCGGCTCCCCTCCGTGCAGGATCACTGACACGGAGGGCAGCGCATGTGTCCCGGCGTGCTCAGCCAACCGCTGGGCCGTCCGCTGAATCACCTGGTCAGAGATTGTCTTCGGGCGGGTTCGCCAACTCTGGTCAGCATGTTCATAGACGTAGCAATGATCACAGGCAAGATCGCACCTGCTGTGAACCTTCAGAACGATTTCACGGAATGGGACCGGGGGTCCTGTCATTCCGTCATTCTAAGGGCTGTCCCGTAATTCGTGGGGGATCAGTGCGCGGCGTCGGATGCAGTGCATCGCAAGGCGGAGGGGCGTCCGCATACTGGATGCATGGGGACGTTCCGACGACGCGGCGAGGTGCCGTAGCCGACTCGTGCACCCGCCAGGAATTGCGGGACGGCCCTTGGCCATCGGCACCAGGTGCGTCGGCCGTCCGCGGGTGACGCATTGTCACCGCACGTCCCCGGGTGATCTCCGGATCAGAGCGCGGAGTTGAACGTCGATGTCTTGTTCGGGCGACCGCCGGGAACCGTGATGACCCGTCCGAGCTTTTCGGCGGCGTCGCCCCCGGCTGCCTCGATCTTGGAGAGCGGCACACGGCTGATCTTCGCAGTGGCGAAGGGGGAGGGGAATGCGTAGGTCTTCACGGCCGTCCTTGAGTGGCTTGTTCCGGACATGGAAACAGCACCGGCCAGCTGCACCATTGCAGTGTCCGGCGTCACGACTTTACTCTCAGATTCTCGGCGAGCACATCTTCGCAGACATGTGTACCCCCGTAAGGGTAAGGAAGTTCCGCCAATAGGCGGAACAGGCCATTCCACCGGCAAGGGCTCCCCCTGTGCTGATCAAGGAGCGGACATGACAGCGATTCCTGAACCCCTGCGGAGCATGGTCTTCAGGAATGCCGACCTGCCGGAACTCTTCCACCGCGCCGACGCCGTCGCGGTCGCCCGGCAGCGGGAGGCCACCAACACGACCCGCGCCCAGCTCGCCCTCCTCGTCCTCGGGACGGTACCGGCCGCCCTGCCGTGGAGCGCGGAGGTGGGAGACTCGCTCCAACTCCTCGATTTAATGGGGGCGCTGGCCTACGCCGGTGTTCTGGTCATCACCTTCCTCGCTTCGCACCGCAAGGCAAAGTCGCATTGGCAACTCAACCGCTCCGCAGCGGAGTTCATCAAGTCGAACTGCTGGCGCTACGCCGTGCACGGCTCACCGTTCGACACCACCACGCAGCACCCCGAGGCGGTCTTCGCCAGCAGGCTCGAAGAGGGGCTCCAGGAGCTGCGGAAGGCCGGCTGGGACGATCCCCGCGACGGCCTCGACGGACCGGACGGGGGCCTCATCACCGACTCCATGCGGGAGTTGAGGGACAAGGCCTACACGGTGCGCAAGGAGACGTACGTCCGGGACCGGCTCATCGAGCAGCGCCGCTGGTACCGGAGACGGCAGCTGGTCTCCCGGCGGGGGGCGCTGGTCTGGTCGAGCACGGTGGCCGCGCTGACGGTCCCGGCACTCGCCCTCTGCCTGCTGCAGACCTTCGGCACGGGCCGGTCCTTCGGACTCACCGGGGTGCTCTCCGCCGCCGCGGCGGCGTGCCTGGCCTGGAACGAGACGCGGCGCCACCATCCGTTGATCTCGGCGCACTCCGTGGTCGAGAAGGATCTGGAGTCGATGCAGGTGGCGATGGAGACTTCACTGACCGAACGGCAGTGGCCGGTGGCGGTCTTCGAGACCGAGCGCATCGTCTCCCCCGAGCACACGGACTGGCTGGCCCGGCACCAGATGTGACGTGCCGCCACACAGCGAGCGCACGCGTTCAGTCGCGGCGCACACCTTCGCGCCAGATGACCGTGACCGGGCGGCCCAGGGTGCGTGCGTAGGCGACGATGTCGCCGGTACCGCCGAGGCCCCGGGCCGAGAGGCCGTCCCAGACCGCCACGAGCAGATCGCAGTGGTCGGCGATCCACGTGCCCGCCGCGTAGTACGCCTCGTCCGTGGAGTGCGGGAAGTCGAGCCGGACCTCCCGGCCGGCGAGGGACTTGAGCATGCGGTAGCGCGTGAGGTCGGCCTCCTGCTCGAAGCACTTCTCGTAGTCGTCGCTGGGAATCACCGCCGTCAGCCGCGCGCCGCGCGCGAGTGCCAGTCCGGCGAAGATCTGGTCGGCCCCCACGGCGAGACTGGAGAGCGCCTCCAGCGGCTCCCCGGCCCCGCGCAGCGCCTCGCGCAGACCCTCGTACACATGGGCGTGGGCCGCCGGGGGAATGGAACGGTGTCCGGTCACTCCGATGCGATGCACGGGCCTGGAACCCCCTGGGTGTCTGCGGGGGCCGGAGGGCATCCCTCCATACGGATTTGGCGTCCGCCCCCGTCGCTCCTCTGCGTCCGACCGTGCGGCCATCATCCCGCAGGACAGGGGGCGCGCGGGAGCCCCCGTCCGAAGCGAACGGGGGCTCGACGGGACCTGCGCAGTCGCACGACGCGCCACGGGCCGGGTCCGGGAGTCCACCGGGACCCGTGGGCACCGGTGGACCCGAGGGATCAGAAGACGCTGACTCCGTACGCGCTCAGTGCTTCGGTGACGGGCTGGAAGAAGGTCGTGCCGCCCGAGGTGCAGTCGCCGCTGCCGCCCGAGGTGAGGCCGATCGCCAGGGTGCCCGAGTAGAGCGGGCCGCCGGAGTCGCCGGGCTCGGCACAGACGTTGGTGCGGATCAGGCCGGAGACGACGTCTCCACCGCCGTAGTTGACGGTGGCGTTGAGGGCGGTGACCGTACCGCTGTGGATGCCGGTGGTGGAGCCGCGGCGGGTCACGGACTGGCCGACGGTGGCGTTGGCCGCGCCGGTGATGTCCACACTGCCCACGGTGCCACTCTTGGTGACACTGCTGTTGGTGTAGGTCACCAGGCCGTAGTCGTTGCCCGGGAAGCTGGAGCCCGAGGTGGTGCCGAGGACGGTGGTGTGGGCCGAGTTGGACCACCAGGTGCCCGCACCGTCGGTGCAGTGGCCGGCCGTCAGGAAGTAGTAGGTGCTGCCGCTGCGGACGTTGAAGCCGAGCGAGCAGCGCCAGCTGCTCGCGTAGATCGCGTCGCCGCCCGAGATCAGCTTGCTGAAGGTGCCTGCCGTGCGCTCGATGCGCAGGGCGCCCGCCTTGTCACCCGCGGTCGCCTTGATCTTCGCGATCTCGGCCTGGGTGACCGTGCTGTCCACGGTGACGACGAGGCGCTTGGAGGCCGGGTCGACGCTCCAGGCGGTGCCCGCCACGTCGGCGGTGCGCACGGCGTCACTCGCGGCGGTGAGCTGGGTGGTGCTGTACGTACCGGCCGAGTCGGCGTTGGCCGCGGGGACGGCGAGCGCCGCTACGGCGACCAGTCCCGCCGCGACGGCGACGGCCCTGGCACGTCTGGCGGTGGTGCTGCGGGGGGTGGTGCGCTTGTTCCTCACTTCGCGTTCCTCCAAGGGGGAATCGGGGGGCCGTCCGTGGGGTGGCGGACCCGTGAGGCGCAGTCAGGCGTCGGGCGACCGAGAGGTGTTCGCAATGCGGATGCCGTGTTCCTGACAAGCGCTGATCCGGAGTATTTGGGACCGGCCGCGCGCGGCGCAAGGGCGCCTTTCGGCCGCCACGGGCCGTACGGAACGGAGAAACGCCCCCGCCCCGGCAGCATGCGGGCCGCCGGGGCCGGGGCGAAGGAGGGGAAGGGCGCGGGATTCAGCCGTCCAGCCGCTTCCGCTCCCCCGCCGTCACGGCGATCGGGAGGGTGTTGCCCGGGGGCGGGAAGGGGCAGATGAAGTGATCGGCGAAAGCGCACGGCGGCAGCAGGGCGCGGTTGAAGTCGACCGTCACCGAGCCGTCCGCCGCGGGGGCGGCGGGCCGCAGGAATCGGAACCGGAAGCTGCCGTCACCGCTGGTCGCGTCGGCGAAGACGATCCACAGCGAGCCACCCGGCTCGACCGCGGCCTGCAGCGTGTACGCGCTCCCGTCCACCACGAACGCCACTTCGCCCGCGAGTTGGAGACCTCGCTCGACGCCGTCCGCGTTCTCCACCCGCACGGTGCGGTCCGCGTACCCGCGGAAGGTGCCGGGCAGGGTCCAGCGTTCGTCGTACTCGGCCGCCTCGATGGACCTGAACGCGTGCCGGGCGGGGGTCGCCGGATCGAAGTCCCGCACGGCCCAGAGACCCTCGCGGCGGAGCACGACGAAGCGCCGCTCGCCACGTGCCACCCGGGCGTCGTCGACCGGGCCGAGGTCCGGGCCGAGACGGACGTCGCCGGTGAGCGGCTTGCCGTCGACCGTCAGACCGTCCTCGGGTCCGGCGGTGAGGACGAGATCGTCACCCTCCGCGCGCCACTCTCCCGGGACGGCCGGAATTCGCCCTTCCGGGTAGTCGGCGAGCCAGTGGGTACCGGCCAGCGAGAGGGGCCCGTAGGGCGCCGCCGTCGCGGCGATGCGCCCCTCGTGCCAGCTCCGCCATTCCTGCTGTGCGTTCGTGCTCATGCGATCAACCTTTCCATACGGGTTCGGCCAGCCCGAGGTGTGCCCGCAGGGTGGAACCGGTGTACTCGGAACGGAACGCTCCGCGTTCCTGGAGGAGGGGGACGACCCGGTCGACGAAGTCGTCCAGGCCGCCGGGGGTGAGGTGCGGGACCAGGATGAAGCCGTCCGCCGCCTCCTGGTCGACGAAGGCGGTCAGTCCGGCGGCGACGGTCTCCGGGCTGCCGACGAAGGACTGCCGGGTGGTGCTCTCGATCACGGTCTCCCGGATCGAGAGCCCCTTCTCCTCCGACAGCGCCCGCCACTTCGCGGCCACGGCGAACGGGTCGGCGACCCGGACCCGGCCCTGAACGAACCCGGAGTCCGGCTCCGGGTCGGTCGGAGGGAACGGCCCGTCGGGATCGTAGGAGGACAGGTCGCGGCCCCAGACCTGTTCGAGGGTGAGGATCGCGTTCTGCGGGGAGACCTGGAGACGGCGGATCTCGGCGGCGTGCTCCTGGGCCTCCGCGTCGGTGTCGGCGACCACGACCGTGACGCCGGGCATGATCTTCAGGTCGTCGGAGCCCCGGCCGTACTTCGCCAGCCGCCCCTTGACGTCGGCCCAGAAGGCTCGGCCGGCCTCCAGGGTGCCGTGCCGGGTGAAGATGACGTCGGCGGCCGAGGCCGCGAACTCCCGTCCCTCGTCCGAGTCCCCGGCCTGGATAACGACCGGATGCCCCTGCGGGGAGCGCGGGACGGTGAACTCGCCGGCGATGTCGAAGTGCCGGCCGCGGTGCGCGAACGGACGGGACGCCCCGTCCGGAGTCCAGGAGTCCCACAACTCCCGTGCCGTGGAGACGAATTCCGCGGCCCGGGTATAGCGGTCGGCGCGGTCGAGGAACCCACCTCGCCGGAAGTTCTCGCCGGTGAAGGCGTCCGAGGAGGTGACCACGTTCCACGCCGCGCGACCACCGCTGAGGTGGTCGAGGGTGGCAAACCGGCGGGCCAGTTCGTAGGGCTCGTTGAAGGTCGCGTTGACCGTCGCGGCGAGTCCGAGCCGGTCGGTGACGGCGGCGAGCGCGCCCAGCACGGTGAGGGACTCCGGCCGGCCGACGACGTCGAGGTCGTGGACGCGCCCGTCGTACTCGCGCAGCCGGAGCCCTTCCGCGAGGAAGAAGAAGTCGAACTTGCCGCGCTCGGCGGTCCTCGCCAGGTGCTCGAAGGAGGCGAAGTCGATCTGGCTGCCGGAGCGGGGGTCCGACCAGACCGTGGTGCTGTTGACGCCCGGGAAGTGGGCGGCCAGATGCATCTGCCGGTGCTCGGTCATCACCGCTCCCCCGCCGTCCGGGCGAGCGCGTAACGGCTGGCGGGACGGGCGAGCCCGAGGTGCTCGCGGAGGGTGTGGCCGGGGTGGAAGGTACGGAAGAGACTGCGGTGCTGGAGGAGGGCCACGGTGCCGTTGACGATCCTTTCGAGGTCGCGGGCCGGAGTGATGGGAGTGAGGTGGAACCCGTCCGCCGCGCCCGCCCGGTACCACTGGGAGATGAGTTCGGCGAGGTCCACCGGCCCGCCCCGGAAGTAGGTGCCGTGGCCGGCCAGCGGCGGACCGCTCGCCAGGCCGGGTTCGGGTGCGGTCTCCGCGTCGCCGAGGTCGACCGCGAGCGCGACCAGCACCCTGAGCTCCCGCGCGGAGCGGCCGTGTGCGGCGGCCAGCCGGTGGACGTCCGCCCGGGCGGCGGCGGCCTGTTCGGGCGAGGTGGCCCGGATGTGCACGACATCCGCGTGCCGGGCCGCGACCGCCCGGGCGGGGGCGGTGGTGCCGTCGATCACGGTGACGGGCCGCCCCTGCGGGGGCCTCGGCACGATGGCGGGGCCCCGTACGGAGAAGGCCTCACCCTCGAAGTCGATGTGGTGCACCTTCTCCCGGTCGATGAACCGCCCGGTGGCGGTGTCCCTGATCTCAGCGTCGTCCTCCCAGCTGTCCCAGAGCCGGGCGCCCGCGTCGGCCGCCTCCCCCGCCTCGCGCCACAGGGCGTCGGCGGGCGCGGCGGTTCGCCGGCCGAACAACCGGGCCACGGCCTCGGTGGTCGAGACGTCGGCGGTCCAGCCGGCCCGGCCCCGGCTCACCCAGTCCAGGGTGGCGACCGCGGACGAGACGTGGAAGGGCTCGGTGTGCGTGGTGTCGACGGTCGGGACGAGCCCGATCCGGTCGGTGGCGGGTGCGATCCGGGCGAGCACGGAGAGCGCGTCGGGTCCGGGCCGGGCGAAGGAGTCGCCCAGGGTCACGTAGTCGAGGGCGCCGCCCTCGGCGAGCCGCGCCAGACCGAGGTAGTGCTCCGGTTCGTACCGGGGCGGGCCACCGATCTCGGCGGCCAGATGAAGGGGTCTGCCGGGTGTCATGCGGGCCTTCCGGGATCTGGTCAATGGGGGGGACGGGCGGTTCGGGGGCGGCAGGGCGGGGAGAGCGCCCACGGGCGGGAGCGCCCTCAGAGGACCTTGGAGAGGAAGGCGCGGGTGCGTTCGTGGACGGGGCGGTCGAGCACCTCGGCGGGCGGCCCCTGCTCGACGACCCGCCCCTCGTCCATGAAGACGACGGTGTCGGCCACCTCGCGGGCGAAGCCGATCTCGTGGGTCACCACGATCATGGTGGTGCCCTGTTCCGCCAAGTCCTTGATCACGTCGAGGACCTCGCCGACGAGTTCGGGGTCGAGCGCCGAGGTCGGCTCGTCGAAGAGGAGCAGTTTCGGCTCCAGCGCGAGGGCGCGCGCGATGGCGACCCGCTGCTGCTGCCCCCCGGAGAGTTGCCGGGGATACGCGTCCGCCTTGTCCGCGAGGCCCACCCTCGCCAGCAGCCGCTCGGCGGTGGCGATCGCCTCGTCCCGGGGACGGCGCAGCGCGGAGATGGGTGCCTCGATGATGTTCTCCACCACCGTGAGGTGGGGGAAGAGGTGGAAGCTCTGGAAGACGAAGCCGATCCGGGTCCGCCGGCGCAGCACCTCGCGCTCGCGCAGTTCGTACAGCTTGTCGCCGTCCCTGCGGTAGCCGATGAGGTCGCCGTCCACGGTGATCCAGCCGCGGTCGGCCTTCTCCAGGTGGTTGATGGTGCGCAGCAGAGTCGATTTGCCGGAACCGGAGGGGCCGAGGACGACGGTCACCTCGCCGGGCCGGACGGTGAGGTCGATGCCGCGCAGTACCTCGGTCGGGCCGAAGCTCTTGTGCAGGGCGCGGATCTCGACCATGGGCGGCGTTTCGGTGGTGGTGAGCGACATGGCATTTCCTTGGACGCGGTACGGGCGGCGGACGCGGTACGGGGTGGGCGGGGCCCTGCGGGAGGGTGCGGGGTGCGGCCGCGGGCTCGGGCGGGGTCAGTTCGCGAGTACGGGGCGGTCGGAGAGAGCGCGCAGGAAGGCGAGTGCGGTGCGGGCGGTGGCGTCGTTCTGACCGAACGCGGGGCCACCGGTGCGCGGCCGGGTGAACGCGCCCGACGCGCGTGCCGTGGTGAAGGGGCCCAGGGCGAAGCGGCGGGGGTGGGTGGACCCGTCGCGGTCCTGTATCCGGCCGTCCTGCGGGGAGACCTGGAGGAGGCCGTTGCCGGTGACCGCGGCCCCGTCCTCGTACAGTCCGCGCAGGAGCGGGCTGCTGGTGTGCCGGAGGGAGGGGGAGGGCAGGCGTGCCTCGACGAGTGCACGGGCCTCGGTGCGGGCGCCGGGGACGGTGGGGCTGGCGGCCCGGAAGACGCCCTGTTCCTCGTCGTTCTCCACGGTCATGTCGGCGCCGAGGAAGCGCACGACCCCGGCGCGGGAGAGCGCGAGCAGCTGTTCCAGCCGTGGGCCGGGCGGGCCGGAGGCGAGATAGCTGAAGAACCCGTGCCAGCTGTCCCCGGTGTCACCGAGGGCGACCAACTGCACGTAGGCGGAGAGGAGTCCGAAGAAGACGGCCAGGTCCGGGGAGTACGCCGGGTCGTGACGGCGTGTCAGGTCCGCCGTGATGTAGTCGCGCAGGGTCTCCTGGAGGGCTTCTTCGTCGGGGAGCGCGACACCTTCGAGGGGCCGGTCGAGCACGTCGAGGTCGAGGCGGTCCGCCGGATCGGGCACGGACCGGGCGACGAGTTCGGCGAGTTCGCGGCTGTCCGGCTCGGCGGCCTCGTACTCCCGTTGGAAGTCCTCCCAGGCGGTGGTGGTGCGCTCGGGGTGCGCGGTGAAGAGCCGGTGGTAGTGGGCGTGGGCGAGTTCGCGTGCGATGAGCGGCCAGATGTCGCGCCGGAAGTCCAGCGGACCCGGTGCGGCGAGGATTTCCTTGATGCGCTCGGGGCCGAGATGGTGCGGAAGCGGCGGGCGCTCACCCTCCCAGCCGTAGCCGATCTTCGAGTGGTACGGGACTCCGCGCCGGGACCCGACGTACAGGACGGGTTCCCGTCCGGACGGGTGGTAGACGCCGTTCTCGTACCGGCCGCCCCGGCCCTCGGTGAGGAGCGCCATGAGGTCCACGAAGGCCAGTCCGAAGCCGCGGACGATGACGGGCTCGCCCGGGCGGAGCGCGCCGAGATCGGTGTCGGCGGTGAAGTCGGGCGGCAGGTGCACCAATCCGTGGCGGAGCGCGAAGGCGGACAACTCCGACTGTTCATCGTCCAGTTCGGCGTCGAGGTGGCCGACCGTGAGGACGACGAGGTCGGCCACGAGAGGTTCGGTGCGCCCTTCCAGCCAGACCCGCTGGCGCCCGTCGCGCGGACCGGTGACGCGCAGGGCGCGGGTGGGGTGCTCGTGCACGGTGATCCCGGCGGGCAGGGCGGCGGCGGACTCCTCGTAGAACCAGCGGAGGTAGGTGCTCTGGAGCCGGCGGGTGGGGAAGTCCTGGCCGGAGAGGGCGTGGATCTCCGCGAGGACGGCAGGTTCGGCGTCGATGGTGATGCGGCCCGCTCTGACCTCACGGGCCCAGGCGTCCAGGGCGGGCCCCGGGCGGACCGGGCCCTCCTGGCGCACCGTCTCGTCGGTGAAGACGGTGACGTCCTCGGCCATGGAGTTCATCCAGAGCAGCGGGGACTGGTCGTGGCGCCAGATGCGGCCACCGCCGGCCGGGTGGGGGTCCACGAGGTGGATGTCCAGCGGCTCGCCGGCGTACAGCTCGGTGGCGTTGGCGGCGATGCGCTCGATCAGCCCGGTGCCGCGGGGTCCGGCGCCGATGACGACGAGGCTGGGTGCGGGGCTCATCGGGCGTCCGCCGTTCCGCGTGCGTAGTAGCGCTCGACGTAGTGCTGGCCGACGCTGAGGAGTGAGGTGATGACGGCGTACCAGATGGTGGCGACCAGCAGCAGCGGGATGATCTGGTAAGTGCGGTGGTACACGAGCTGCACGGAGTAGAGCAGGTCCTGCACGGCGATGATGCTGACGATCGAGGTGCCCTTGAGGGCGCCGATCAGCATGTTCCCGGCGGGCGGCACGATGGAGCGCATCGCCTGGGGCAGCACGATCCGGCGGAACCGGCGCCAGGGGCCGAGCCCCAGGGACTGCGCGGCCTCCAACTGCCCGCGTTCCACGGAGAGGATGCCGCCGCGGACGACTTCGGCGGCGTACGCGGCCTCGTGCAGGGTGAGTCCGACGACGGCGACGGTGACGGGGCCCAGGAGGTTCACGGTGTTGACCCCGAGGATCTCGGGGTAGAGCGCGCCGATGTTGAACCAGAACAGCAGCTGGACCAGGATCGGGGTGGACCTGAACAGCCAGATGTAACCCCAACTGGTCGCTTGCAGAACGCGGTTGCCGGAGAGTCGCATCACCGCGAGCAGGGCTCCCAGGGCGAAGCCGAGCACCATGACGACGGCTGTCAGCCAGAGGGTCAGGCCGAGGCCGCGGAGCACCGAGTCGGTGGTGAAGTACTGCCCGACGACGTCCCATTGGAAGGCGTCGTTGCGGACCACCGAGACGAGGACGAGGCCGAGGAGGGCGAGGACGATCGCGGCGGCGACCCACTGGCCCGTGCGGCGGACCGGAACGATGCGGGGCACGGCCTCCGCGCCGGCGTCCTCCGTGCCACTGTCTCCGGGGACGGGCGGGCCCACCACGGACGTCGGGTCGGGGGGAGCCGGCGATGCGGAGGAGAGCGTCGGGGAGGAGGCGGATACGGGCGTGAGGGATTCTGTCTGCGCGGACATGCTGGGGCTCCGTGGATGCGGGATCGAACACGGGGCGCGGCTTCACGGCGAGCACGAGGCGGATCAGGCCCCTCAGCACTGGTCCGCCTATGAGATAAGCGGCGCACGCGCTCCGCTGTCAAGCCTGTCCACACTGTGGGCCTCGCCCGGGCGGCAGTTGACGCGCCACCGAATGCCTGTTCCACTGGGCGCATGTATTCGCAGCAGTGGCTGGTCACCCGCTCCCACATCGACTTCGGTCGCGTGTGGTCCTCTTCCTGTTGAGCTGACCCCCTGCTCCTCTCCGCACGCTCGCGCCCTCGCGCGTCTTCGAGCGTTTCTCCACGCGTGACTTCACCCGCACGAGAGCACCCTCCCCTCCCCTCGCACCACTGACGGCCTTCCGCTCCGCCCGCGCCGCCCCAGGGCCGTGTCCGGCGGGGCCGGTCGGCATACCCCCGTACATCCCGTCCCCCACAACCGGTACACCGGCGACGTCCGGCACGTCCGGCGCGCCTCGGCGCGTCCGGCAACGTCCCGGCACGCCTCGACGAATCTGGAGCAGCCGCACCATGCCTCGCACCCGGCACAGCGTCACCTTCGCCCTGATCACCGCCGCCACCCTCGCGCTCGCCGGATGCGGGACGGGTGACTCCACCACGGCACAGGCGGCCGGCACCGCCGCCGCGGACACCCCGAAGAACGACGTGGTGTCCGCAGTACGGAAGGACGACGCGGCGGCGGCCCTGCTGCCCGCGGACGTCCGCTCGGCGGGAACTCTGAGAATCGCCAGTGCGGCCGGCTCACCACCGTCGGCGTTCTACGAGGCGGACGGCAAGACCCTGTCCGGAGCGGACGTCGACTTCGCCGACGCGGTGGCCCGCAAGCTCGGTCTGAAGCTCCACCGGGAGGTGGCCTCCTTCGAGGCGATCCTGCCCGCGCTCGGCAGCGGCAAGTACGACGTGGGCACCGGCAACTTCGGCGTCACCGACGAACGGCGCGCGACGATCGACTTCGTCACGTACATCAACGACGGCCAGGGCTTCGCCGTGCGGGAGGACAGCAAACTGAAGGAGGTCACCGACCTCACCCAGCTCTGCGGACTGGACGTCGCCACGGGGGCGGGAACGACCTTCGAGGTGACGCTGGAGAAGAACAAGGGCCTGTGCTCCGCGGTGGGCAAGAAGCCCTACACCGTGCAGACCTTCGCCGATCCGACGTCCATCTGGATCGGGCTCCAGCAGGGGCGGATCGACGTGGTGATGTCGACCATCAACGGGCTGCGCTACGCGGTGACCCAGCAGAAGGACATCCGCTTCCTCAACGAGTTCAAGCGGCTCGACGTCGGCTTCGCCTTCAAGAAGGGCACCCCGCTGGCCCCCGCCTTCGAAGCCGCGGTGAACAGCCTCAAGGCGGACGGCACCTACGACCGCATCCTCAAGAAGTGGGGCACCACCGACTCCGCGATCGAGACCTCGCAGATCTCGCCGCCCGAGATCAAGTGAGTAGGTTGACATGGCGTGACCGCGGGTGACATCGGGTGAGGGCGCGGCGGCACGGCTGACGTCACGTCGGCGCGGTCGTGCCGCGGGCGCTCAGCAGTCGCACCCGCAGTCACAGTCGCAACAGCCGCACCCGTCGCCGGAGCCGGAGCAGTTCGAGCAGCAGTTACAGCAGTCACAGCAGTCGGAGCAGTCGGAGCAGTCCGCCTGGCTGCAGATGCCCTCGCGCCGCTCACGGGACCAGGGGCCGTCGTAGGTGCCGCAGCACATCTGGCAGGTGCAGGCGAGACCGGCCCAGACCAGGCAGCCGGCGATGAGCCCGCGCCGGTCACGGGGCGGCGGCGGGGGCTGGGGCGGCGGTGTCGTCGGGCCACCGGGGGCGTACGGGTTGCCGGGAGGCGGCCCGTACGCCCCCCGGTGCGCGCAGGAGTCGGTGGCGAAGGCCCGGTCCACCGCGCGGCGCAGTTCGTGCACCAGCAGGACGTGCACCAGCTTGCCGTCACTGAACTCCGCGTCGGCGAGCGCCAGGCGCACCCCGCGCACGGCGTCGTCGCAGAGCCGCCGGGCCTCGGCGAGCGGGGTCCCGGTGGCGGTGAGCGGGTTCCACGCGCCCGCCTCGGCGTCGGCCCGCTGGTCCTCCACGGCGTCCAGCAGGTGCGCCAGCCGCCCGAAGAGCCGCCCGGCCTCGGCGAGCGGGGCCGCGTTCCCCGGCCGGCCGGCGAGGACGGCGGTGTGCGCGAAGGCGGCCGCGGTGGCCGTTTCGGTGGGTTCGGTGACGAAGAGCAGCGGGGTACCCGTCACGGCCAGTGCCTCGATCCCGGCCTGCCGGTCCACCGCGTCGACCAGCACCGAGGTGTCGAAGCCGAGGGCCGCCCCGCCGCGGGCCCCCGCCCGGTCCCAGCCGGCGGCGACCCGTCGGGCGGCGGCGGCGACCGGACGGCGCGCCAGCAGCCCGTCGCGGTCGGCGACATGGTCGCGCACCTTGGCGGAGGCGAGCACGAGCGAGACCGCGGCGGCGAGCCTGGCCCCCTCGCCCTGGGCGACCGGTGCGGTCCGCATCGCGCGCAGCGGGCACGGACCGGCGGTACGCCTCTGGGACGCACCGCGTCCGGCCTGAGCCTCCGTCAGCACCGAGACGATCAGGCCATCGTAGTTCGTCACGATCCGGGCGAATTGCCCATGGTCGGAGCGGAGAGCGAGGCAGAGCCCGCAGAGATGGGCCATCCACTCGGCCTTGAGCCCTTCGCTCAGCCGGTGCGTACAGGGCCTGACGATTCCGAACAAGGACGTTCCCCCCGAGAACCTGAACGACGGGCCCGCGAACCTTCACGCACCCACGCGGCGGCCATCGTACCGAGTCGGTCGTTCACCCGTACGTCTTCTGCGTCACCCGTACGGACGGGAGCATCCTATTTTCTTCCTACAAGCCCCCTTATCCGGTCGGAACCCTGACGAACCGCCACATGTTCTGCACCAGTAGCGTCACGAATCGCCTGCGCGCCGACTATCCACTTGGCGCGCTATCCGCATGATGGACGAGCATAGGGATACGAAAGACATGCGGAACATCAGAGAACCGCGGTGAGAGGAGGCGTCCATGGGATCGGTACGCAAGGCGAGCGCCTGGCTGGGCCTCGTGGAGGACAGCGACGAGCGCTACTACGACGACGAGTACTCCGAAGGCCCCGAAACGGGGGCACACAGCCAGGCGTGGGTGACCGACCCGCGGGTCCAGGTCGCCTCCGAGGCCGCCGAGGAACAGGAGCGCCGCATCGCCACGGTCACCCCGGACAGCTTCCGGGACGCGCGCACGATCGGCGAGCTGTTCCGGGAGGGCGTCCCGGTGATCCTGAACCTCACGGCCATGGATCCCGCCGACGCCAAGCGCGTGGTGGACTTCGCCGCCGGGCTGATCTTCGGTCTGCGCGGTTCGATCGACCGGGTCGCCGCCCGGGTCTTCCTGCTGACCCCTGCCCACACCCATGTGGTCAGCGGCGAAGCCTCCGGCCGCCGGGCCGGCGGCTTCTTCAACCAGAGCTGAGCAGGGCGCTCGCCACGACGCCCCGGACGCCGGCCCGCCGCCCCGCAAAGGCGGGCGGCCCTACCGGAAGGCGTCCAGGCCGGTGAGCGCCTTGCCCAGCACCAGCTGGTGCATCTCGACGGTGCCCTCGTACGTGAGCACCGACTCCAGGTTCGTCGCATGCCGCATCACGGGGTACTCCAGCGAGATCCCGTTGGCACCGAGGATGGTGCGTGAGGTGCGGCAGATCTCGATCGCCTCCCGCACGTTGTTGAGTTTCCCGAAGCTGACCTGTTCCGGGCGGAGCGAGCCCGCGTCCATCCGGCGGCCCAGATGGTGGGCGAGGAGGATGCCCTTGTGGAGCTCCACCGCCATGTCCGCGAGTTTGGCCTGGGTGAGCTGGAAGCCCCCGATGGGCCGGCCGAACTGCTCCCTGGTCCGCGCGTAGTCGACGGCCGCCTCGAAACTCGACCGCGCGGCACCCATGGCGCCCCAGACGATGCCGTACCGCGCGTGGCTCAGGCAGCTGAGCGGGCCGCCCAGCCCCCTCGCGCCCGGCAGTACCGCGTCGGCGGGCAGCCGCACCCCGTCCAGCACCAGCTCGCTCGTGACGGAAGCGCGCAGCGACCACTTGCGGGTGATCTCCGGGGCGGAGAACCCGGGGCTGTCCGTGGGGACGACGAATCCCCGGATGCCCCGCCCCGCGTCGCCCTCGTCGGTCTGCGCCCAGACGACGGCGACCCCGGCGACCGAGCCGTTGGTGATCCACATCTTGCGGCCGGTGAGGATCCAGTCCTCGCCGTCCCGCTCGGCACGGGTGCGCATTCCGGCGGGGTCGGAGCCGTGGTCGGGCTCGGTCAGCCCGAAGCAGCCGATGATCTCGCCCGCCGCCATGGCGGGCAGCCACTGCTGCTTCTGCTCCTCGGAGCCGTAGCGGTGGATCGCGTACATGGCGAGCGAGCCCTGTACGGAGACGAGCGAGCGGATACCCGAGTCGGCGGCTTCCAGCTCCAGGCAGGCGAGGCCGTACTGGACGGCCGAGGCACCGGCGCAGCCGTACCCCTGGAGGGACATCCCCAGCGCCCCGAGCGAACCGAGTTCGCGGGCCAGCTCGCGGATGACGGGCAGCTCACCCTTCTCGTACCAGTCGGCGATGTGCGGCAGCACCCGGTCGGCCGCCCAGGCGCGCACGGCCGCCCGGATCGCGAGGTCCTCGGGGTCGAGGAGGTCGTCGATGCCGATCGGGTCGCCCGGATCGAAGGGGGGCGGCTTCGGCCGATCGTGCTCGGTGCTCTGCATGGTGCCTCCGGCGGCTCGTGCGGTGCCGGGACCGGGAACCCGGTGGGGGCCCCGGACCGGGCCAACTAGGCCGTGTTTTGAAAGTCCCGCCTGTCCGGCGGTGTCCGGCACGCACGCTCGCCGCGTTGTCGGGATCCCCCCGATACATCCAGTATCGGGGCGACCCTCCGCCTTGCGATCGCACGCACCAGACATCGCCGGCCCCGCCCTCCGGGCGGACGGCGCTACTTCCAAAACACCGCCTAGCAGTGGTAGTCGCGACCGACGCTACGACTCAGCGGGGCGTGCGTCCAGGGCCGGTGGCCTCGGCCGGTTCGCGTCGTGCCGCGGGCACCTCGCGGGCGGGCGGGAGGCCGGCTCGCTCCTGGTGGTCGGGCGTGCGGGGGCCGGCGATCCGGGCCTCCGCGTCCGTGCGGCACGGGTCCGCCACACACTCCGTCGCGCACTCCCCCGCACACTCCATGGAGCGCGGCAGCCGCAGCGCGGCGAGCGCGCCGAGCAGCAGCAGCCCGGCGCTGACCAGCAGGGTGAGGTGCAGACCGTGGACGAACGCGTGCCGCGCAGTGGACCGCACCAGTCCTCCGGCCGGCCCGCCGAGACGGTCCGCCACCTGATACGCCTCGCCGAGGCTGTGCGAGGCGGCACTGCCCGCGGCGGCCGGTATGCCCTCCTTGTGCAGGGCGGAGAGACCGGGGGCGTATGCGGCGTTCATGACGCTGCCCAGCAGGGCGATGCCGAGCCCCGCGCCGAGCTGGTAGGAGGTCTCCCCGATCGCCGCCGCACCGCCCGCGCGGTCCGCGGGGACGTCGTTCAGCATCGACTCGTAGGCGCCGAAGAGGGTGGTCTGGAGGCCGAAGCCCAGCGTCACGAAGCCGACGGTCAGCAGGGCCGGGCGGTCGTGGCCGCCCATCAGAGTGAGCAGCAGCACCGAGGCGGCCGTCAGAACGAAGCCGAGCCCGACCATCCTGCGGGGGCCGAGGCGGCGCAGCGTGTACGTACCGGTGGCCCCGGCGGCCATCGCCGCGAAGGTCAGCGGGAGCAGTCGCAGACCGGTCCGGAGCGGGCTGAGGTCCAGGACGAGCTGGAGGTACTGGACGGCGATGAGTTCGAGGCCGACCAGGGCCAGCATGGCGAGGACGATGCAGCCGACCGCCGTGGAGAAGGCGGGCCGGGTGAGCATGCCGATGTCGATCAACGGGTGCTCACGCCGTCGCTGCCGACGGACGAAGAGGGCGAGGAGGACCACACCCGCCACCAGGGGGACGAGCGAGGCCGGATCGACGACACCCTCCCCTGCGCCCATCCGCTTGACGCCCAGGACGGCGCCGAGCACCCCGGCGGCGGCCATCAGCGCGCCGAGCACGTCCCACGGGCCTTCGCCGGAGCCTCGTGACTCGGGAAGCAGCCGGCGCGCGACCGGGAGCACCAGTGCCATCAGCGGGACGTTGATCAGGAAGACCGATCCCCACCAGTAGTGCTCGACGAGGAATCCGCCGATGACCGGTCCGGTCGCCGCGCCGACGGCGGCGACCGCCGTCCACACCCCGATGGCGACGGCGCGCTCCCGGCGGTCGGGGAAGACCTGGCGCAGGATCGACAGGGTGGCCGGCATGATCATCGCGCCGCCGACCCCGAGCAGCGCTCTGGCCGCGACGAGTATGCCGGGACTGGCCGCGAAGGCGGCGAGCGCGGAGGCGACGCCGAAGAGCGCGTACCCGCAGAGCAGCACCCGCCGTCTGCCGACCCGGTCCCCGAGAGTGCCGAAGAGGATGAGCAGGGAAGCGCAGACCAGCGGGTAGGCGTCCACGATCCACAGCAGGGCGACAGGCCCGGGCCGCAGGTCCTCGGTGACGGCCGGTACGGCGACGTGCAGCACGGTCGAGTCGAGCGCGACGAGCAGGAGGCTGAGGCAGAGGACGACGAGGACGGCCCAGCGGCTCCTGCCGGGGTCCCGTCCGGGGGCGGGACCCGTACCGGAATCAGTGCTCGGCCCCTGACCGGAGCCGGGACTCGGGGTGGTGGCCGCGCGCGGGGCGCTTCTGGCCGCATTCCTCCCGGACATCTGCGTACCTCCCATGTGTCCCTCGCGCGCGGCGGACCGGAGCGGCAATGGTGCGCGGCGCCCCCGGGGCCCGGCATCGTCGGGCGAGTGAGCCGTCAGCGTACGCGAGAGCCCCGCTGTCACACGTGGCCCACCTCATACCCCCCGCCCCAGGTGGTGTGGTGTGCGCCACACCCGCACACACCCGCACACACCCGGCGGCCACGCGGCCACGGGCCCTCCCACCCCCGCCGGGGCTGCCGGACCCTCCCTCCGCCCGGATACGGAGAACGGCGAAAGGGCGGGGGAAATGCGGGTCGCGCCTTCTTCGGTCAATTGGTCCGGCCGTCACACGGCCTTGACGGGACTACCCGGAAGGAGGAGAAGACCCGATCCCGTTGTTTTTCCTCCGGGACCGGAAAACGGCACGTCCGGCGACCTGGGTCACATCACATCGTCATCACAAACCCGTGGGATCGACCGGGTCACACACTCACTCGCTGTAACGTCGATTGGGTGCGTACCGACATCTTTGCCCGGCTGGACCGGGAGCCGGAACCGCCGAAGATAGAGATCCCGCGGATGAGTCGTCACCGTGTGGCCCTCTTCGGCGGGACGTTGGCGTTCTATCTCGTCATCGTCCACCTGGTCCTGATCTCGTCGTGGCTGGTGGCTCTGGACTGGAAGGTCATGCTCTTCCGGCCGTACCAGCAGTGGCCGTCGCTGCACGCCTTCCTCGACTACTACGTCGTGCTGGGCCAGCGGGGGCCGACCGCCGTGATGATCGCGAGCTGGCTCGGCTGGCGCTCCTGGCGGCAGCACACCCTGCGGCCCCTGCTCACGCTGGGCGCCGCGCTGCTGCTGCTCAACGCGTCGGTGGGAGGCGTCAAGCACGTCCTCGGACGGCTGGGCCCGCACTACGCGACGCAGATCGGGTCGGCCGAACTCTTCGCCGGCGGCGATATATTTCCGTCCGGGCACACCGCGAACGCCGTCGTGACCTGGGGAATCCTCGCCTACCTGGCCACCACCCCGAGGGCCAGGCGCTATCTGTCGGCCATCTCGGCGACGGTGTCGCTGGGCGTGGGGCTCACCACCGTGTACATCGGCACGCACTGGCTCAGCGACGTCCTCTTGGGCTGGGCGGCCGGGCTGCTGGTCCTGCTGGCCCTGCCCTGGATGGAACCGCTCATCACCCGGGCCGAACAGGTGATCCTGGCCGCGCGCGAGCGCTGGCGGCAGCGCGGGAGCCGGAGGGCGAGCGTCTCCGTCCCGGTCGCCTCGGGCGGGCACCGGCCCGCGCTCCCGTTCGCGGGCGCGGACCGTCCCGGGGAGGCTGCGCCCGGGTCCACGGAGACCGCCCCGGGGCTGATGCCCGCCGGCGCCTCCGCGCGTACCCGTCCGGCTCCGCACGGGGCGCACCCGTCGCGCACGGAGCGCTCCCCGGGCGCCCCGGCCGGTTCCCGCCGCCCCTCCCACCCGGACCGGCCTCCGCGGGGCACCGCCACCCCGGTCCGTCCGATGTCGGGCGGCTGAGCACGCTACCGCTCCACCGCGTGCCCGATCGCGCCCGCACGGCTCAGGCCCCGGCTCCGGCCGGGGCCTGAGCCGCGTCCGGACCGCGCCATGGGGCGACGCGGACGGGGCGCCCAGCGGCCGGGGGCAGCGGGGGTGGTCGGTCCAGCGGGGCGGGTCAGCCGATCCAGCAGCGGGTCACGGTGTCGTTCTCGACCTGGAAGTTGATGCGTCCCGTGCGGAACTCCATGGTCAGGAACGTGCCCGGCGGCACGGCCCGGACCGTGGTCCAGCCGTGCGCCACGGCCCGCCGCTCGGCGGTCGCGGCGTCCAGGCCGACGTACGGCTCGGGCGGGTCGTCGGGCTGGGCGGGCGGGGTCGGTAGGGATGCCATACGTTCCACCGTAGAGCGTGCGGGCGCCCCCTGGCCGGCTCCGGCCGGACCGGAGTCCGGGCGGCCCCCGGTGGCGGGCGTCGCCCCGATGCGGCATCGGTCACACTTGTGTCACAAGATCCACATCCGCATTCCGGTCGAACAATTCACTCGAACAAATCGTCCGATGAAGCGAAAAGGGTAATGCGGGCAGCCGCGGAAGCGCTTTTCGGCCGGACCGCTGAATTGTGCGCGGGAGCCGGTGGGAGATCCGGTCCGCAGCCTTCCCCGGCCCATTCGGGTACAGGAGGACGTCGCCGGGAATTCACTCGTCCTTATGTCGGCCTTACCCGCCCACACGAATCCCTCACATCCCCCGGCGCGTCCACTATGCGGAATGTCCTGACCCCCGCAGCGCCGAGGTCAGCCGGTCGCGGGCGGCCAGGATGCGCCTGGTCAGCTCCGGGGGCTCCACGACCGCGAACGTGAACCCGGTCATCAGCACGTGGATCACCAGCACGTCCAGGTTCGCCGCTCCGGCGGTGAGCAGACAGCTTCCGGCGTCGACGGGCTCCAGCACACCCGCTGACAGGCTGATCCGGGAGGCGGCCTCCTCGGCGGAGACCATCAGCCGGACCACCCCCCGGACCGGGTAGACGGTGGTCGAGACGCCCCGCGACACGTAGGCGGCCAGGTCCTCGGCCGGGGGTGGCCGGGGCGTGAAGCGGGAGCCGTGCGGTGGCGTCGGCGTGATCCGGTCGGCCCGGTAGGTGCGCCAGTCCTCCCGGTCCACGTCCCAGGCGACCAGGTACCAGCGGCGCTCCGCGCACACCAGCCGGTGGGGTTCCGCGTGCCGGCGCGACTCCGCGCCGCCGTGGTCCCGGTAGGTGAACCGGAGCCGGCGGCAGTCCCGGCAAGCGCCGGCCAGCTCGGTCAGCAGCCCGGGGTCGACGGTACTGCCCTCCGGCCCCGGCACCGGCACCATGGGCACCGTGTAGGCGCTCAGCGCGCCCACCCGCCGCCTCAGCCGGTCCGGCAGCACCTGCTCGACCTTGGCGAGCGCGCGCACCGACGCCTCCCCGATGCCCTCGATCCCGTTGCCGGCAGCCGTGCGCAGCCCGACGACCACCGCCACGGCCTCGTCGTCGTCCAGCAGGAGCGGGGGCAGCGCCGCCCCGGCACCCAGCTGGTAGCCGCCGCCCGTACCCGGGCTGGCATGGACGGGGTAGCCGAGCTCGCGCAGCTTGTCCACGTCGCGCCGTACCGTGCGCGGGGTGACGCCGAGGCGTTCGGCCAGCTGGTGGCCGCTCCAGTCGCGGTGGGCCTGGAGGAGCGAGAGCAGGCGCAGCAGTCGTGCGGAGGTCTCCAACATGCCGGGGAGTCTGCCAGCGTTCGCGGACACCTTCTGTCCGCGAACCCGACCGGTGCCGGACGGTGCTGTCCTCCCGGGGCGGTCTGCTGCCTGGTCCCGTCCGGCCCGGTTCCGTCCGGACCTCCTGACGGACCGGCCCCGCGGACGCACCGTCGAAAATCGTACGGACGCTGCCCCCGATGCTGTACGCGCGACGGGCCGTAGGGCCCCCCGTCCGCACACCGGGCACGCGCTCGCGACCGGCCCCGCGTCCCCCCTGCGGCGGCGGTCCGACCGCGCACGGGCCCGGAATCGCGGTCCCGCACCTCCCCCGTACGGCGAACCCGGCCGCGGCGCCCGGGCATCCGTCGTACCCGGGTGTCCGCCGTATCGATGTGTCTTCGGGCGTGACCCGGGCGACGGATCGTCCGTTGTTCTTGCATGAGCCGGGACCCGCCCGGCCACGCACCGACTCCTAGGAGCGACCCGTGCCGCGCATGCTCGACGTCAGCGAGGACGTACGCGCCGAAATCGGCGACGCCGAAGCAGACCGGCTGCTCGTCGGCGACAACGCCCCGGGCAGTTACGACTGCACCTCCTGCCGCACTCCCGGCGACTCGGAGCAGGAACGCACCAGCACCGTGCTGTTCGTGGGCGACGAGACGGCCGTACTGGCCTTCGCCCATGCCTCCTGCATCCCCTCGCAGGTCGTGCGCGTCGCGGAGGACCAGCTCCAGGGCGCGGTGCGCAGTATCACCGGCAGCGAACCACAGAACCCGGAGGGTCTCATGCCCGAACAGGCCGTCCTCGGCGTCACCAGCGGACTCGTCCTCATCGAGGACGACCTCCGCCCCGCCCTGGTGGTCGAGCCGACCGGCCCGATCGCCCGGCCCGGTACCGACGGCAGAGGGGGCGACGAGTTCCTCCAGCTGCTCCAGGAGCAGGGCTTCCGCCAGTCCCACGGCCTCGACCGGCTGCCCGGGCCGCTGCCCGGCTGGTCGGTGCTGCTGGCCATGGGGCAACTGCACGCGGTGCTGCAGCCGGGCTCCGGCGGCGGTACCCCGGTGGCCTGGTGGCAGGCGCACCAGCCGCTCCAGGTCACCGACGGGTGGCGGGCAGCGGCGGTCAGGTCGCAGCAGGTCCTCGTCTTCGCCGCCCCGGCGGGATCGATCGGCCAGCAGCCCCGCGAGGACCTGTTGAGGGACGCGCTGGACAAGGCGGCGGTCAACGGCCTGCTCGTCGCGGCCTCGATGCCGCTGGCCGGTACCTGATCATGCCCACGCCTCCCGTCGGCCTTTGACGCGTGGCGATTTCTCCTTCGGGACCGCATCCGACCGGGGCCGGGGTCGTTGGCCCCTATGTGCACTCATACGACCCGCCCCGCCAGCATCTGAGTCCGATCCCCGGCATGCGTCCCTCCAGGGACCTCCCGGGGGGCTCTTCGCCCACCCCGATCTACGACGCGCTGTACTCCGAATACCTGCGGTCGTTCCGGGCGCTTCCGGGGGACCGCAGCGGCGAGGAGAGCCTGGGCTTCCTGAACTTCGGAGGTCCGGGCAGGCTCGCCGGACGGCCGGGGAGCTTCGGGCACGCCGCTGCCGCCGCGCAGCAGGGACGTACGGCCGCCCAGAGCGGCGGTGCGGGCGCGGCCGGTGCCTGGCAGCGCGTGGGCCGGCACGCCGGACGACCGCAGCCGGCAGCCCTTCCCCCGGGCTCGCGGGAGCCCTGAGGGGGACCGGCGCACCGACTGCTCGCCGCGTCGCCGGGCCCGTCCCGCACGAAGGTCCGGCACGAAGGTCCCGCACAGCTCCTGTTCCGGGACCTTTCCTCTTCCGCCCCCTGGCACGACGGAGCCCCGGACGCTTCCCTCCCCGATGAGGGGGGAGCGTCCGGGGCTCCGTCGTGCACCGGCCCGTCGTGGTGCCGGCCTACGTGCTACTTGTTGCGGCCGCGCTTCTCGCGGACCCGCACCGAGATGTGGATCGGGGTGCCCTCAAAGCCGAACTCCTCGCGCAGACGACGCTCCACGAAGCGGCGGTAGCCGTGCTCCAGGAAGCCGGAGGCGAAGAGGACGAACCGCGGCGGCTTGGTGCCCGCCTGGGTGCCGAAGAGGATTCGGGGCTGCTTTCCGCCCCGGACCGGGTGCGGGTGGGCGGCCACGATCTCCCCGAGGAAGGCGTTCAGCCGCCCGGTGGGGATGCGGGTCTCCCAGCCCTCGATGGCCGTCTCGATCGCCGGGACCAGCTTCTCCATGTGGCGACCGGTCACCGCGGAGACGTTGACCCGGGGCGCCCACGCGACCTGCGCGAGCTCCGTCTCGATCTCGCGCTCCAGGTAGTAGCGGCGCTCCTCGTCGAGGGTGTCCCACTTGTTGAAGGCGACGACGATCGCGCGTCCGGCGTCCACGGCCATGGTGATGATGCGCTGGTCCTGGACGCTGATGGACTCGCTGGAGTCGATCAGGATGACGGCGACCTCTGCCTTTTCGAGCGCGGCGGCGGTACGCAGCGAGGCGTAGTAGTCCGCGCCTTCCTGGAGGTGGACGCGGCGGCGGATGCCGGCCGTGTCGATGAACTTCCAGGTGATGCCGCCGAGGTTGATCAACTCGTCGACCGGGTCACGGGTGGTGCCCGCGAGCGCGTTGACGACGACGCGGTCCTCGCCCGCGACCTTGTTCAGCAGCGAGGACTTGCCGACGTTCGGGCGCCCGATGAGCGCGATGCGGCGCGGGCCGCCGACGGGGGTGCCGAAGCGCTGCGCCGGGGCCTCGGGCAGGGCTTCGAGGACGGCGTCCAGCATGTCGCCGGTGCCGCGTCCGTGCAGCGAGGAGACCGGGTGGGGCTCGCCGAGGCCGAGCGACCAGAGCGCGGTGGCGTCGGCCTCGCCGCTCTGGCCGTCGACCTTGTTGGCGCAGAGCACGACGGGCTTGCCGGCCTTGCGCAGCAGCCTGACGACGGCCTCGTCGGTGTCGGTGGCGCCCACCGTGGAGTCGACCACGAAGACGACCGCGTCGGCGGTCTCGATGGCGTACTCCGCCTGGGCGGCGACGGAGGCGTCCAGCCCGAGCACGTCCTGCTCCCAGCCGCCGGTGTCGACGACCTTGAAGCGGCGTCCGGCCCACTCGGCTTCGTACGTGACGCGGTCACGGGTGACGCCGGGCTTGTCCTGGACGACTGCCTCGCGGCGGCCGATGATGCGGTTCACCAGCGTCGACTTGCCGACATTGGGGCGGCCGACGACGGCGAGGACGGGCAGCGGGCCCGCTCCGGCCTCGCCGAGGGCGCCCTCGATCTCCTCGGCGTCGAAGCCCTCCTGCGCGGCGAGCTCCATGAACTCCGCGTACTCGGCGTCGCCAAGTGCTCCGTGCTCGTGGTCCGAGCCGTCGGAGTGAATCTGGTCGTTCATGAAGTCCGTTCCTCTGTACGTCATCATCGATGGGCCGCGGTGACGCGGCTCACTACTCAGGTCTTGACCGGACGCCCGGTGAGGCGCCTGGCGTCTTCCAGGTGCGCGGCCAGCTTGCGCTGGATCCGCACGGTGGCCTCGTCGAGGGCCTTGCGGGTCCGGCGGCCGGTGCCGTCGCCCGCGTCGAACGCGTCACCGAAGACCACGTCCACCCGGCTGCGCAGCGGAGGCAACGCGGATATCAACCGTCCCCGGGCCTCCGTGCTTCCCAGGACCGCCACGGGGACGATCGGCGCCCCGCCGCGTACCGCGAAGTACGCGAGTCCGGCCCGCAGGGAGGCGAAGTCGCCCTCGCCCCGGGTGCCCTCGGGAAAGATCCCGAGCGCCCCGCCGTCCGCCAGTACGCCGAGCGCCTGGGCGATGGCGGTGCGGTCGGCGGCCGTACGGTCCACCTTCAGCTGCCCGATTCCCCGCAGGAACGGGTCGAGGGGACCGATGAACGCCTCTTTTTTGATCAGGAAGTGCACCGGCCGGGGGGCGGTGCCCATCAGCATCGGACCGTCGATGTTGTGCGAGTGGTTCACCGCGAGTATGACGGGTCCGGCGGACGGAACCCGCCAGGCGCCGAGAACACGGGGCTTCCACAGCCCGTACATCAGCCCGATTCCGATGCCGCGCCCCACGGCCGCTCCGCGCTCGGAGGGCGCCGGGGTGGCTTCCGTCACTTGGCCGCCCGCTTCTCCTCGACGAGGGTGACGACGCACTCGATGACCTGGTCCAGGGTCAGCTCGGTGGTGTCCACCTCGACGGCGTCGTCGGCCTTGGCGAGCGGGGAGGTCTTGCGGCCGGAGTCGGCCGCGTCCCGCTTGATCAGGGCTTCCTTGGTGGCGGCGACGTCGGCGCCCTTCAGCTCGCCGCTGCGGCGGGCCGCGCGGGCCTCGGGCGAGGCGGTGAGGAAGACCTTGAGGCCGGCGTCGGGCAGCACGGTGGTGCCGATGTCCCGGCCCTCCACGACGATGCCCTGCGCGGCACCCGCGGCGATGGAGCGCTGGAGTTCCGTGATCAGGGTGCGCACCTCGGGGACCGCGCTGACCGCGCTGACGTGGGAGGTGACCTCCTGGGTGCGGATCGGCCCGGAGGCGTCCTCGCCGTCGACGGTGATCGTCGGGGCGGCCGGGTCGGTGCCGGAGACGATCACGGGCTTGGCGGCGGCGTTGGCGACGGCGGCCGGGTCGGAGACGTCCACGCCGTTGGTCAGCATCCACCAGGTGATCGCCCGGTACTGCGCGCCCGTGTCCAGGTAGCTCAGGCCGAGCTTGGCCGCGACGGCCTTGGAGGTGCTCGACTTGCCGGTGCCGGAGGGGCCGTCGATGGCGACGATCACAGCGGAGCTTGCGGTTTCCACGGCGGTGGGCACCTTCCTGGTACACGGGGCGGGACGGGCGGGGACGGGGTCGGCCGGCGGACGGCCTGACCCAAGGTTACCGAGTGTGGGGGACGCACCTGTACCCCGATCGGACGCACCCCCGTCACGCACCCCGTCACGGGCCCGGCCGCCGCGCCCCGTGACGGGGCCCACGGGAGCCCAGGGGCCCGCGGGACGGGGTGGGCGCTCAGGGCCGGAGCGACCAGCCGCGCCCGGTGAGGGCGGAGCCGAGCGCCGCGGCGGCGCTGGGCTCGACCATGAGCTGGACCAGGCCCGCCTGCTGACCGGTGGCGTGCTCGATCCGGACGTCCTCGATGTTCACCCCGGCCCGTCCGGCGTCCGCGAAGATGCGGGCCAGCTCTCCGGGGCGGTCGCTGATGAGGACGGCGACGACCTCGTACGAGGCGGGGCCCGCGCCGTGCTTGCCGGGGACCCGGACGCGGCCGGCGTTGCCGCGCCGCAGGACGTCCTCGATGCCCTCCGTACCCGTGCGGCGCTTCTCCTCGTCGGCGGACTGCAGGCTCCGCAGGGCCCGTACCGTCTCGTCGAGGTCGGTGGCGATGCCGGCCAGCACGTCGGCGACCGGGCCCGGGTTGGCGGAGAGGATCTCCACCCACATCCGGGGGTCGGAGGCGGCGATCCGGGTGACGTCGCGGATGCCCTGCCCGCAGAGGCGTACGGCGGTCTCGTCGGCTTCCTCCAGCCGGGCGGCGACCATCGAGGAGATCAGCTGCGGGGTGTGCGAGACGAGGGCGACGGCCCGGTCGTGCGCGTCGGCGTCCATGACGACGGGGACGGCCCGGCAGACCGCGACCAGCTCCAGGGCGAGGTTGAGCACCTCGGTGTCGGTGTCCCGGGTCGGGGTGAGGACCCACGGGCGCCCCTCGAAGAGGTCCCCGGTGGCGGCGAGCGGCCCCGAGCGCTCCTTGCCGGCCATGGGGTGCGTGCCGATGTACGGGGTCAGGTCGAGCCCCAGCGCCTCCAGCTCGCGACGGGGACCGCCCTTGACGCTCGCCACGTCGAGGTAGCCCCGGGCGACGCCGCCGCGCATGGCGCCGGCCAGCACCGACGCGGTGTGCGCGGGCGGTACGGCGACGACGGCGAGGTCCACCGGTCCTTCCGGCGGGGCCTCGGTACCGGCCCCGAGCGCCGCGGCGGTGCGGGCCGAGGCGGGGTCGTGGTCGGTGAGGTGGACGTGGATGCCACGGCCGGCCAGGGCGAGGGCGGCGGAGGTGCCGACCAGTCCGGTACCGATGACGAGCGCGGTTCTCACTGGGCGATGTCCTTGCGGAGGGCGGCGGTGGCGCCGAGGTAGACGTGCTGGATCCGCGCCCGGGGGAGGTCGGTCTCGATGTGTGCGAGCATCCGGACCACCCGGGGCATGGCCCCCTCGACGTCGAGTTCCTGGGCGCAGATCAGCGGGACGTCGACGATACCGACCCTCCGGCGTGCGGCTGCCGCGGGGAAGCCGTTGCGGAGGTCGGGGGTGGCGGTGAACCAGATGCTGATGAGGTCGTCGTGGCTCAGGCCGTTGCGCTCCGGCACGGCGGCGAGCAGGGTGCCCACCCGCTCGTCCATCTCCCCGGGCTCGTCCCGGTCCAGCTGGACGGCTCCGCGGACCGCTCGTACCGCCACGTCGCTCTCCTCGCTCGCTCGTCCCCGTCGACGTTCTGTGATCACAGTAAGGGGACGGTCCGGCGGGTGGGACCGGTGTTTCTCTCCGTGAGACACGGGGCGCGTCGGAGCCGGGTCGGCGGTACGCCGAGTGCTGCGGGTGCGGGCGATGGCGACACCTCCACCCACGACACCTCCCCCGCCCTCGTGCAAGGAGAAATCCGGGGCGCCGCCCCTCGTCCCGGGCGTAGCCTCACGCCCATGACCAGCCCTGATGCCGCATCCCTCGTCCACGACCACACGGTGTACTCCTGCGTGATGGGATCGCGGGCGTTCGGGCTGGCCACCGAGGGCAGCGACACCGACCGGCGCGGGGTGTTCCTCGCCCCGACCTCGTCGTTCTGGCGGTTCGAGAAGCCGCCGACGCACGTGGACGGTCCGGCGCCGGAGCAGTTCTCGTGGGAGCTGGAGCGCTTCTGCGAGCTGGCCCTGCGTGCCAACCCGAACGTGCTGGAGTGTCTGCACTCCCCGCTGGTGGAGCGGATCGACGACACCGGCCGCGAACTCCTCGCGCTGCGGGGCGCGTTCCTCTCCCGTCAGGCGCACGAGACCTTCACCCGGTACGCGACGGGCCAGCGTCGGAAGCTGGAGTCCGACGTGCGGACGCACGGCGCGCCACGCTGGAAGCACGCCATGCATCTGCTGCGTTTGCTGATGTCCGCCCGGGAACTGCTGCGTACCGGCGTGCTCACGATCGATGTCGGCGAGCGGCGCGAGGAGCTGCTCGCGGTGAAGCGGGGCGAGGTCGGGTGGGCCGAGGTGGAGCGCCGGATGGCGAGGCTGGCCGACGAGTGCGGGGAGGCCGTCGGCCGGTCCCCCCTGCCGGACCACCCCGACCGGGCCCGGGTCGAGGAGTTCCTCGTCCGGACGCGGCGGGCCTCGGCGCTGAGCGCGGGCTGAGCGGGGCTGAGCGGGGAGGGCCGGGAAGAGGGCCGGATCAGCTCTGGCCCACAGAGCTCACCGGGGTCGGGGTCACTCCCCCAGCCTGGCCCGTACGACAAGCTCGTCCAGCGCCTCGAAGCACGTGGGCCGCTCCGCGAGCCGCGTCTTCCGCTGGGCCGTGTCGAGTACCTCGTGCAGCGCCGCGACCTCACCGGCCACCGTGTCCCTGTCCGGTCCTTCCATCGCAGCGTGCTCGGCTGCGGCCTTCGCCTCGATCAGGCCGGGCAGCCACTCGGGTGCCGTGACCCGCTCCAGCAGGGTCGGCAGATGGGCCTGGATCTCACCGGCGCGCATCGCGTGGATACCGGTGAGCAGGGCGCGGAACGTGTACAGGAGGGCCTTGAGTTCGCCGTTCTTCTCGAAGAGCCGCCACTGGGTGCGGGCGAAACCCCGGTAGTGGTCCGCGTGGTGACTGGTGAGCAACTCGGGCACCAGGTCGACGAGTTCCCGATGCACCGGGCCAGTACGCACCACCAGCGGGGAGAGCAGCTGCTCCAGCACGTATCCGTTCGGCCGCAGCAACAGCCGGGCGAACTTGCGCAGGTCGTGCGTGACGAGGTCCATCTCGACGCCGTCCCGCACCCACATGCGGCTCCGGGTCTCCTCCGGATCGCCCAGCCCGACGAGGTCCCTGGCGGGCAGGACGTGGACACCCCGCAGGTCCACGTCCGAGTCACGGGACGGGAAGCCGTACAGATGTGCCCCGGAGACGGTGGCGAAGGCGAGGAGCTGGTGCTCCTCGTCCACGACGGCCCCGAGGTCGACGTCCGGGAGCCCCGCTTCGCCGGCCGGTATCGTGCCGGCGCTTGTGGTGTCGGTGGTCATGGACCAAGAGTCCCAGGGCTTTCGGATCGCCCACCTCCGGGGCGGTGGGTCACGAGTCCCAGAGCGCCCCCAGTGACAGCAGGTCGCTCCGGTACTCGATCCGCTCGGCCCACTCCTTCGGCCAGGCCGAAGCTCCCAGGTGGGCGCCGGCGAGCGCGCCGGTGAGGCAGGCGAGCGAGTCGGAGTCGCCCCGGGTGCAGGCGGCGCGGCGGAGGGCGGTGACGGGCTCCTCGGGGAAGAGCAGGAAGCAGTGCAGGGCCGTCGCGAGCGCCTCCTCGGCGATCCAGCCGTCGCCGGTCTTCTCGCAGGGGTCGGTCTCCGGGGACGGGTGGCGCAGCGCCTCCTGGACGCGGGTGAGCACGTCCAGGCACTCGTCCCAGCCACGCTGGATGTAGGACTGGGCGGAGGCGTCGTGGGTGTGGCGCCACAGGTCGCCGAGCCAGTGCTCGTGGTAGCGGCTCCGGTTCTCGTACGCGTAGCTGCGCAGTTGTCCGACGAGGCCGAGGGGCTCCGCGCCCCGGGCGAGCAGGAAGACGGCGCGGGCCATCAGGTCGGAGGCGGCCAGGGCGGTGGGGTGGCCGTGGGTCAGGGCGGCCTGGAGCTGGGCGGCGCCCGCGCGCTGGTCGTCGCTGAGTCCGGGGACCAGCCCGACGGGGGCTACCCGCATGTTGGCACCGCACCCCTTGGAACCGGTCTGGCTGGCTTCCTGCCAGGGACGGTCGCTGTCGAGGAGTTCGCAGGCGACCAGGCAGGTGCGGCCGGGGGCGCGGTTGTTGTCCGGCGAGTGGTACCAGTCCACGAACTCGTCCCGGACCGGCCGGGCCAGCCGGGGCCCGGTGAGCAGGCCCCGGTCCATGGCGGTGCGGATGCCCCGTCCGAGGGCGAGCGTCATCTGGGTGTCGTCGGTGACGAAGGCCTGCCGGGGCAGCTCCATCGCCCGCCACGGACCGCACTTGGCGAGGATGGAGGGCACGTCGTTGAACTCGGTCGGGAAGCCCAGCGCGTCGCCGAGGGCGAGCCCGATGAGCGAGCCGGTGGCGGCCTGTTTGGTGCGGGTCCTGGTGGCGGCGGTCATGGGGTTCTTCCTTCCGGTCGCAGGAGCGGGGGGTGCAGGGCGGTGGCGGTGCCCGCCCGGTAGAGGGCGGCGGGTTTCCCCCGGCCCCCGGTGCGGCGCGGCGGCCCTTCGACGGCCTCGACGAAGCCGGAGGTGGCGAGGACCTTGCGCCGGAAGTTGGGGCGGTCGAGCGGGGTGCCCCAGACGGTCTCGTAGACCTGCTGCAGCTCGCCGAGGGTGAACTCCAGGGGGCAGAAAGCCGTTGCCAGGCAGGTGTATTCGAGCTTGGAGCCGATGCGGTCGTGGGCGTCGGCGAGGATGGTGCCGTGGTCGAAGGCGAGCGGTCCGGGCACCTCGCCGGCCCTCTCACCGAACGCCCACCAGCGGGCACTGACCGCGTCGCCGCCGCCGCGGGGTTCGGGCAGGTCCGGCAGGAGTGCCGTGTACGCGACGGAGACGACCCGCATCCTCGGATCGCGGTCCGGGTCGGTGTAGGTGCGCAGTTGTTCGAGGTGGACCTCGCAGACGGTGTCCTCGTCCAGGCCCGTCTCCTCGGCCAGTTCGCGGCGGGCGGCCTGCGGGGCCGATTCGCGGGGGGCGACGAACCCACCGGGGAGCGCCCAGCGTCCCCGGTACGGTTCTTCGCCGCGTTCCACCAGCAGCACGTGGAGCCGCCCTTCGCGGACGGTGAAGACGGCGAGGTCGACGGTGACCGCGAACGGCGTGAAGGCGTACGGGTCGTACCCCTCGGGGGCTCTCCCCGCTCCGCCCGGCCGGGAGTTCATCGCCGCTCCGGGAGGGGCGGGTTGAAGTGCCAGCCGACTGCGAGGAGTTCGTCGACGGCGGCGACGGCGGCGGCGAGCCGCTCTTCGCGGGAGCCGGTGATCTCCACGAACCGGCGTCCGGTGCGGGTGAGTTCGGCGCGGAAGCGGCTCGTCATCCAGGGCCGCAGCTCCTCGCCGTCGCGCAGTCCGTCGTCCTCGAAGGGGACACCCTCGTGGTCGGTGAGGAGCCAGAGGTGGTGGTCGACGCGGTCCGCGGTCGCCTCGACGCGCGGGTTGCGCCCGCCGACGTACCGCTCGTGCCAGACGGTGGTGGCGAAGGAGTCGGTGTCGCAGAAGAGCACCGGCGAACCGGTCCGCGCGGCGGCCTCCTCACGGTCGTTCTGGACCGCGGCGATCAGCGGGAAGTCGCCCGTGGTGAAGACGACGTCCTCCCACTGGGCGCCCGGGTGGTCGGCGCGCAGGGCCGCGAGCTTCTGCGCGCTGAACTCCCTGCCGTACTCGGACACATCACGGGTACGGGCCCACACCCCGCCGCGTCGCCGGTAGTGCTCGGCCAGCGCGAGCGTCAGGGTGGTGGTTCCGGTGGACTCGGCGCCGAGCACGACGACGCGGCGGGCGAGCGCGGCGCGTACGGGCGGCTCCAGGAAGTCCCAGCAGGCGACGGGGTCCTCGCGGACCGCCGTGCCGGAGACCGGGAAGACGGTGCGGTCCGGGTCGACGGAGACCGCCTCGGCGCCGAAGCGGCGGGCGAGTTCGTCGCCGTACGCCTCCGAGGAGAAAACGGCGTCCACCGGCTCGGGGACGGCCGCGGTGAACACCGCCATGTGCGCGTCCCAGACCGCGGGGTCGTGGACGTCCATGCGTATGTCGTCGACGGTTCCGACGACCGTGGCGGCGGGGTGCGTCTCGCGCATCCAGGCCACCCGGTCGGCGAGCGGCACCGATTCGACGCCGGCGGCGCAGACGAGGACGGTCAGCCGCTCGCAGCGGTCCTGGGCGGTACGGACGAGGTGGTGGTGGCCGGCGTGCGGCGGGTAGAACTTGCCGAGCACCAGGCCGTGGGCGTACTTCCTCACGCCCTCACCCCCGTGCGCCCGGCCGGGCGGCCGGTGGTGCCGGCCGGGTCGGGGCCTGCCGCCATGTCGCGCCGCCAGGAGCGCAGCCCGGCCACACAGAGCCCCAGGAAGCCGACATACAGCAGCGAGGTCAGGTAGAGGCCCTTGTGGGCGTAGAGCGGGATGTAGACGAGGTCGGCGGCGATCCACAGCCACCACGACTCGACCCGTTTGCGGCTCTGCCCGTAGGTCGCCATCAGGGAGAGCGAGGTCGTCAGCGCGTCCCAGAACGGCACGGTGGAATCGGTGGCGCGGGAGAGCAGGAGGGTCAGCGCGAGGGTCCCCACCGCCCCCGCCGCGAGCAGCCAGGCCCCTTCGGCGCGCGGCGTACCGCGCACCGGCAGGACGGACGTCCCTGGTCCACCCCCGTGGGTCCAGGTCCACCAGCCGTACGCGGCGAGGGCGATGAAGACGATCTGGAGTCCGGCGTCGGCGTAGAGGCCGGACTGTGCGAACAGCAGCACGAAGAAGAGGTTGTTGGCGATGCCCACCGGCCAGTTGGCCAGGTGCTGGCGCACCACGAGCCAGACGCAGAGGGCCCCACTGCCGAATCCGAGTACCTCGGTCCAGCTGACGGGGGTGTCCAGCCAGGTGAACAGAGGCTGTTGCAGGGGGTCGAGAACATCCGCGAGACTCACGCCCGCCTCCTTAATGGTCACCCTGACTATAAAGGTGGACCGGAGCATGCGAAAGGCCCGCGGCCGGTTCTGTTCAAAAAAATCGAACAGAACCGGCCGCGGGCCTCGGTGAAGGGCTGTCCTGCCATGCGTGGCACCCGCCAGGAACTGCGGGACAGCCCTGAGGGACCGGAGGGGCCCCGGGGTACTACAGACCGACCTCGCGCATCAGCATGCCGACCTCGGTGTTGGTCAGGCGACGCAGCCAGCCGGACTTCTGGTCGCCCAGCGGGATCGGCCCGAAGGACGTCCGCACCAGCCGGTCGACCGGGAACCCGGCCTCGGCGAGCATCCGGCGGACGATGTGCTTGCGGCCCTCGTGGAGGGTCACCTCGACCAGGTAGTTCTTGCCGGTGTTCTCGACGACGCGGAAGTGGTCGGCGCGGGCGTACCCGTCCTCCAGCTGGATGCCGTCCTTGAGCCGCTTGCCCAGGTCGCGCGGGAGCGGGCCCTGGATCGCGGCGAGGTACGTCTTCTTCACGCCGTACTTCGGGTGGGTGAGGCGGTGGGCGAGCTCACCGTGGTTGGTGAGCATGATGATGCCCTCGGTCTCGGTGTCCAGCCGGCCGACGTGGAAGAGCCGCGTCTCACGGTTGGTGACGTAGTCGCCGAGGCACTGACGGCCGTCCGGGTCCTCCATGGAAGAGACGACGCCGGCCGGCTTGTTCAGCGCGAAGAACAGGTGCGACTGGGTCGCGACGGTCAGGCCGTCGACCTTGATCTCGTCCTTCTGCGGGTCGACGCGCTTGCCCTGCTCCAGCACGATCTCCCCGTTGACCTCGACGCGGGACTGCTCGATCAGCTCCTCGCACGCCCGCCTCGAGCCCATGCCGGCGCGGGCGAGGATCTTCTGCAGCCGCTCGCCCTCCTGCTCGGCGCCCGGGTGGGTCCTGACGACCTCGAAGTCCGGCTTGTCGGCGTACCGGTCACGGTTGCGCTGCTCGATCTTCGCGTCCAGCTCGCGCGGCCGGGCCTGGCCCGAGGGGCCGCGCCGGAAGCCACCGCGGGCGTTGCCCGGCAGAGGGGCCTTCGGGCCGCCCTTGGCGCCGCCGCGGGCCGAAGCGCCACGGCCCTTGCGTGCTTCACTGTCGCCCGCGCCCGAAGAACTGGTCGAGGGGCCGACGTCGTAACGGCGCTCCTCGGGGCGGGGGCGGCGCGGACGCTGCTCCTGCTGGTCGTCGCGGCCGCCACGGCCCTGGGCGCCCTGAGCAGGCCCCCGACCGCCCTGGCCACCCTGGCCGCGTCCGCCCTGACCGCCCTGCGCGGGTCCGCGGCCGCCCTGACCGCCCTGCGCGGGTCCGCGGCCGCCCTGACCGCCCTGGCCGCGACCACCCTGGCCGCCACTCGGGCCGCGGCCACCCTGGCCACCGCCTTGACCGCGGCCGCCCTGGCCACCGCCTTGACCGCGGCCGCCCTGGCCACCGCCCTGGGAGTTGGACCGGAAGGAGCCGCCGCTGCCGCCCCGGGGGTTCCGGTTGCCGCCGCCGCTGCTGCTGCCACTTCCGCTGTTACTGCCACTGCTTCGCATCAAAATTCCGTCTTGTCGTCTGCGTGAGTATCCGGGGTGTCCGGTGCATCCGGATCGAACGACGGCACACCCTCTAGCGTCTCAGCCTCGATCGCGTCCGCCTCCGGGAGGAAGGGAGCGAGTTCCGGGAGCTCGTCCAGACCACGCAGGCCCATACGCTCCAGAAAGTAGTTCGTCGTCCTGTACAGGATCGCACCTGTTTCGGGTTCCGTCCCCGCCTCCTCGACCAGAGCACGCTGCAGGAGGGTCCGCATGACCCCGTCGCAGTTCACTCCGCGCACCGCCGAGACCCTCGAACGGCTGACCGGCTGGCGGTACGCGACCACCGCCAGGGTCTCCAGTGCGGCCTGGGTGAGACGGGCCTGCCGGCCGTCCAGGACGAAGCCCTCCACCGCCTCCGCGTACGCGGTCCGGCTGTAGAACCGCCAGCCGCCCGCCACGAGCCGCAGGTCGAATCCGCGACGCTGGGCGGTGTACTCGTCGGCCAGTTCCCGCAGCGCGAGGGCCACGGCCCTCGGAGGCCGCTGGAGGACCTTGGCCAGGTGTTCCTCGGTGGCAGGCTCGTCCACCACCATCAGGACCGCTTCCAGGGCGGGCTTCAGTTCCAGCTCCGCGACGCTCCCGGAACCGGCCGGCCCGCCGCCGTGGGCGGGCTCCCCCTCGTCCGCGAACCCGCGCGCCCCGCCGTGCCGCGGTGCGCCCCCGCGCCCCGGTCCCGCGGCGACCGCACCGGACCCGCCGGCCTCATCCGTCGCGCCGGTTCCACCGACTCCGCTCACTGCTCCTCGCCCTCCTCCGCGTCCGGCTGGACTTCCCTGTCGAATTCGTCCGTCACGACGGGCTGTGCGCCCTCGTCGCCGCACCACCGCACGAGGAGCTCGCCGAGCGCCTCCTCCTGGTCCAGCGCGACCGCCTTCTCGCGGTACAGCTCCAGCAGCGCGAGGAAGCGGGCCACCACCGTGAGGGTGTCGGCCGCGTCCTCGGTGAGCTCACGGAAGCTGGCCCCGCCCGACCGGCGCAGCAGCGCGACCACGATCGCGGCCTGCTCGCGCACGCTGACCAGCGGTGCGTGGATGTGGTCGACGTAGACCTGCGGCTCGGGGCGGGGCTGCATGGCCTTCGCGGCCAGCCGCGCGAACCCCTCGGGGCCGATGCTGAGGACGACCTCGGGCAGCAGCGCCGCGTGGTGCGGCTCCAGCCCGACCGTACGGGGGAAGCGGCGCGACTCCGCGTCCAGCCGCTCGGTGAAGATGTCGGCGACCCGCTTGTACGCCCGGTACTGCAGCAGCCGCGCGAAGAGCAGGTCCCGCGCCTCCAGGAGCGCGAGGTCCGCCTCGTCCTCCACCTCGGCGGTGGGCAGCAGCCGCGCGGCCTTGAGGTCGAGCAGGGTCGCGGCGACCACCAGGAACTCGGTGGTCTGGTCGAGGTCCCAGTCCGGCCCCATCGCGCGGATGTGGGCCATGAACTCGTCGGTGACCCTGGAGAGCGCGACCTCCGTCACATCCAGGCGGTGCCGGGTGATCAGCTGGAGCAGCAGGTCGAAGGGGCCCTCGAAGTTCGCCAGTCTTACGGTGAACCGTCTGCCGTCCTCCGGCGCCCCCTGAGGGCCCTCTGCCGCACCGGGAGGTGCGCCGGGGACCTCGGGCACCCCGGACGGCTCCGGGCCCACTGGAGGCGCCTCCAGCGCCTCGGGGGCCCCGCGGACCTCCGCCCGCGCCGCGCCGTCTGCCGCCTCCGTGTCCAGCCCCGCGCCGTCCGGCGCCGGTCCTGTCGGCCCCGGCCCGCGTCCGAGGGTGCGGCGGCGCGGGGCGGTGGGGGCGGTGGGGGCGGTGGGGTCGGGGGAGTCTGTGGAGTCGGTGGAGTCGGCGTTTGTCGGCAACGGCAACGGCAAGTCACGGTCCAGGTGTACGGCGGGCGGCGGACCGGCCGTGTCGTGCGGTCGCGCACGGGCCCGGCGTCCGGCAGGGAGCGGGCAGCGGGAGCCGGTCGCGCGGGGCGAATCGGCGGGGGTGTGCGGCCCTCCCGGGCAGGCTACCCGCGGCGGACCGCTCAGCGGCCGCGCAACCGCCGCACGAGGATGCTCGCGTCACCGCGCGACTCCAGGTCGGCCAGGACGACGGCGACCGCTTCGCGGACGATGCGTCCGCGGTCGACGGCGAGTCCGTGCTCGCCGCGCAGGACCAGCCGGGCGTGTTCGAGGTCCATCAGTTCCTCAGCCGAGACGTAGACCGTGATCTTCTCGTCGTGCCGTTCCCGGCCGCTGGGCCGCCGGTTGGCGCCCCTGCCCTGGCCGGTGCCGCGTCCTCGCTGCTGCTGGGGCGCCCCGGTCTGCTCCTGGGCCGGCGGCCGGCCCTGGGGCCCGGGGCCGGTCCGGGGCACCGTCGCGCGCTCCGCGCCGCCCGTGCGTCCGCGCGGATCGACCCCCTCGGCGCCGGCCGCGGAGTGTTCCTCGCGTCCCGCCGGCCGCTCCGGTGGGGCGCCGCCCGCCGGGGAGGACGGCGCTGAGTCGCCCTCCCCGGCGGGTGCGGGCACCCGTACCTCGCCGTTCGCCTTGCGCCGCCGCTCCGCCGGGGAGGAGGACTGGAGTCCCGTGCCCCCGGTCGTGCGGAACAGTTCGTCGGCACCGGGCAGACTCACTCGGCGTGACACCGGGCGAGCACCTCCCTGGCGAGCTGTCGGTAGGCGGCGGCGCCGACCGAGTTGGAGGCGTACGTGGTGATGGGCTCACCGGCGACCGTGGTCTCCGGGAAGCGCACCGTGCGCCCGATGACCGTGTGGTAGACGTGGTCGTCGAATGCCTCCACCACACGGGCGAGCACCTCGCGGCTGTGCACCGTGCGGGAGTCGTACATCGTGGCGAGGATGCCGTCGAGCTCCAGCTCGGGGTTGAGCCGCTCCTGGACCTTCTCGATGGTCTCCGTGAGCAGGGCCACACCGCGCAGTGCGAAGAACTCGCACTCCAGCGGCACGATCACCTTGTGAGCGGCCGTCAGGGCGTTCACGGTGAGCAGGCCCAGCGAGGGCTGGCAGTCGATCACGATGTAGTCGTAGTCGGCCATCAGCGGCTTGAGCGCGCGCTGCAGGGTCGACTCGCGGGCCACCTCGCTGACGAGCTGCACCTCGGCGGCGGAGAGGTCGATGTTGCTGGGCAGCAGGTCCATGTTGGGGACCGCCGTCTTCAGCAGCACCTCGTCGGCCGACATGCCCCGCTCCATGAGCAGGTTGTAGACGGTGAGGTCCAGCTCCATCGGGTTGACGCCGAGGCCGACCGAGAGGGCGCCCTGCGGGTCGAAGTCGACGAGCAGGACACGTCGTCCGTACTCGGCGAGCGCGGCACCCAGGTTGATGGTCGAGGTGGTCTTGCCCACCCCGCCCTTCTGGTTGCACATCGCGATGATCTTGGCGGGACCGTGTTCGGTCAGCGGTCCCGGGATCGGGAAGTAGGGCAACGGGCGCCCCGTCGGGCCGATCCGCTCACGGCGCTGTCGCGCCGCGTCGGGGGCGAGTGTGGCCGCGTACTCCGGATCGGGCTCGTACTCGGCGTCGGGGTCGTAGAAGTGCCCCTCGGGCATCTCGGCGAAGTCGGCGAGGTGGGCGGTGTCGCGGCCACTCTCGTTGCCGGCCATGGCGTTCACGTGTAGGCCGTCCATCATCTGGGGGGGCGTCGTCATGTGCTGGTGGGTCGCGAAGGTGCGGACCGCGACGGAGCCGACAGCTTGGAACCCGTTCGGGCCCTGACCCCGTGCAGGCATCCCTGGTTGACCACCCCCGGGAGTAAATGTCGACTCATTCACAAGTCGTCTTACCTCCTTGGATGTGACCAGGAAACTTATCGATAGGTCAGCGTGGCACCATGCCGACGATGGGCGACTCTATGGCGTGTCACCGCTCCGCAGCAACACAATCCGCCGGACCCGGCCCGATGTGTCGGCAATCGAACACCCCTCTGTCAAGGGTGCACAGGGAGCAAGGCGCACATTTTGCGAGGGTGCGAATCGGATAAAGCCTGGCATTCAGCGCGAGTTGCTCATTGACCCCGAAGCCCCCGACACACCTCCGGCCGGACCCTGCGCGACAAGGTCCGGCCGGAGGTGCGGGATTGACGGAGGGACGGGACGATCGGGCCGGCGGGTCAGCCGATGAGCGATCCCAGATCGACGTGCGGGAGGTCGTGCGCCTCGGCGACTTCGCGGTAAACGACCTGCCCATCATGGGTGTTGAGGCCCTTGGCCAGGGCGGCGTCGCGGCGCAGCGCCTCGACCCAGCCCCGGTTCGCCAGCTCGACGATGTACGGGAGCGTGGCGTTGGTCAGGGCGTAGGTGGAGGTGTTCGGAACGGCCCCGGGCATGTTCGCGACGCAGTAGAACACCGAATCGTGGACCGTGAAGGTCGGTTCCGCGTGCGTGGTGGGGTGCGAGTCCTCGAAGCAGCCGCCCTGATCGATCGCAATGTCGACAAGAACACTTCCCGGCTTCATTTTGGCGACCAGTTCGTTGGTGACCAGCTTCGGCGCCTTCGCGCCGGGGATGAGGACGGCACCGACGACGAGGTCGGCCTCGACGACCGCCTTCTCCAGTTCGAAGGCGTTGGAGACGACGGTCTGGACCCGGGTACCGAAGATCTTGTCGGCCTCGCGCAGTTTGTTGACGTCCCGGTCGAGCAGGGTGACGTGGAAGCCGAGCCCCACCGCGATCTGCGTGGCGTTCCAGCCGGAGACGCCACCGCCGATGACGACAGCCCGGGCCGCGGCCGTACCGGGAACACCGCCGGGCAGCACGCCCCGGCCGCCCGCGGAGCGCATCAGATGGTAGGCGCCGACCTGCGGCGCCAGCCGGCCCGCGACCTCGGACATGGGGGCGAGCAGCGGCAGCGCGCGGTTCGCCGTCTCGACGGTCTCGTACGCGATGGCCGTCGTGCCGGACTCCAGCAGCGCGTCGGTGCACTCGCGGGAGGCCGCGAGGTGGAGGTAGGTGAAGAGGGTCTGGCCCTTGCGGAGGCGGTGGTACTCCTCGGCGACCGGCTCCTTGACCTTGAGCAGCAGATCGGCGGCGGCCCACACCTCGTCGGCGGTGGGCAGGATGCGCGCCCCGGCCGCGGTGTACTCCTCGTCCGTGATGGACGAACCCGCGCCTGCGTTCCGTTCGACGACGACCTCGTGGCCGTGACGGACCAGCTCGTGCACTCCGGCGGGCGTGATCGCCACCCGGAACTCGTTGTTCTTGACTTCGCGGGGGATGCCGACCTTCACGTCGATCACGGTCCTTGGCTCGGAGGGGCGCCCGGGCAGCGGGCGGCCGACCAGGGGCCGGGAGAACGCCGGATTGCACGGACGTGCGCAGAAATGCACCTCACCCGTGGGGGCACCACGGAGACAGGCGGCAGAGCCAGTCTAATGAAGGACTTCCTGCTGTCCAGCCTTGCAAAGAACTAATTTTCGACCGAGACGCCACGGATTTCGTAGGCAGATCCCTCCTCGCCCAGCAGTCTCTCCGCCGTGGCCCGGTGCAGCGAGGCCGCAGCGGGGTCGCCGAGCCGGTCCAGGGTGTCGGCCAGCCGCAGCTGGAGCGCCGCCTGGAGGCGCACGTCCTCGGCCTGCCGGGCCAGATCGACGGCCTCCCGGCAGGTGCGCAGCGAGTCGTGCGGGCGGCCCGCGTACTCCTGGACCCGGGCGGCCTCGCTGAGCGCCCTGGCCTGGGCCGGGAGGTCGCCCAGCCTGCGCAGGACGGACGCGGCGGCCCGCCAGTTCCGCAGCGCCTCGCCGTACCGTCCGGCGTAGGCGTGCACCGCGCCGAGCCGCCCGTAGAGCCGCGCCTCGCCCTCCCGGTCGCCCTGTGCGAGCCGCTGCGCGAGCGCCCGGCCGTACCAGTCGGAAGCGCGCGGGTAGTCCCCGAGCTCGGCGTAGGCGCCTCCTGCGGATTCCATGGCCCGGCCGGTGGCGTAGAGGTCCTTCGCCTCCCGCCCGGCGTCCAGTGCGGCCCGGTAGCGGGCCAGGGCGGCGCGGGTGCGGCCCGTGCCGGCGTCGAGGTCGGCGAGGTTGAGCAGCGCGGCGGCGCGTTCCCGCGGCAGCTCCCGGCGCTCCGCGACGTCGAGCACCAGGCCGTGCAGCCCGTACAGCTCGGGTGCGGCGGCCTCGGTGCCCAGATGGGCGGCGAGCGCCCGCACCAGGGCCGCGACCAGGCGGCGGGCGAGGGTGTCCAGTTCTCCGTCCGCCACCGCCATGCGGGCCGCGGCCACCAGCGAGGGCAGCCTGACGCGCAGCCAGACGGCGGCCTCCTCCGGACGGGCGAAGCGGAGTGCCCTGGGCAGTCCGGCGAGCCTGCCCCGGACCGGGGAACCCTCCGGCTCGGTGACCGCACGGCAGGAGTGGAGCAGCCGTACGGTGCGCTCCAGCATCCGGGCCCGGGCCAGTTCGATCTCGGCGGGCCGGTCCCGCTCCTCCAGGAGGTTCCGCAGGAGGGGCGCCAGACAGCCCGGCACCTCATACTGGGGTTCGGCGGCGCCGTCCGTACGGAGCAGACCGAGGCCGACGAAGTCGTCCAGGGTGCGGCGGGCGGCGGAGACGGAGCAGCCGGCCAGCGCGGAGGCGGTGTGCGCGTCCGCGAGGCCGGCGGGCGCGAGCGCGAGCAGTCGCAGTATCCGGGCGGGGGCGTCGAGCAGGGAGTCGTGCGCCATCCGCAGGGCGCGGACCAGCGGGCGGGCGCCCACCGGCTGCTCGCTCTCCTCCGGGGTGCGCCGCAGATGCTGGGTGGCGTCGGCGACGGAGGCGGTCGGCCGGGCGGCGATCCACCCCGCGACCAGCAGCAGGGCGGCGGGCTGGCCGCCGCACTCCTCCACCAGGGTCTCGGCGGTCCGGGGGTCCACGGTGATCCGCACCTGCCCGACCACCCGGGCCAGGAGGCGCACGGCGGAACCGGTGTCCAACCCGCCGATGGTGCAGGGGCGGACGTCGGGGACCCCGGTCAGCGGCCCGGCCGCGGTGGCCAGCACCAGGCAACCGGGCCCGTCCGGGAGGAGGGGGTCCACCTGCTCGGCGTCCACCGCGTCGTCGAGCAGGAGCAGCAGCCGCCGTACGGCGAGGGCCTCCCGGACCATCTCGGTGAGCTCGTCGGCGGCCGCGCCGGGCGGGGTGGCGAGGGAGAGCAGGCCGAGGATCTCGCGGGCGGTGCGCTCGGCGGGCACCCGGGTGCCGTCGGGGTCGGTCAGGCCGACGCGCAGGACACCGTCCGGGTAGTCGCCGGTCCCGGTGCCGGGAGCGGCCCAGGGCAGGGGGCCCATGGAGCCGCCGACGGGGGCCGTACCGGTCAGCGCGTGCGCGAAGGCGGCGGCGAGGGCGCTGCGTCCCGATCCGGGGCGTCCGGCGATCAGCAGGACCCGGGCGCGGGCCGCCTTGCGGCCGGCGAGGGTGTCCAGCCCGGCCCGCTCGATGTCCTCCTGAAGGGCTTTCAACTCTCTTTGGCGGCCGAAGAGTTCGGGTGGGGCGGTACCGGAGGGCTCCTCGGTGCGGGGCGCTCGGGCCGGGCCGCTGGTGTCCACCGCCTGATCCGTCACGAGTTACGCTCCACTTCGCCGCACCCGGTGCCCGCCGGAGCTCCGGCGGGCCTTTCGAGCGTAGTTCAGCAGCGCCGCGGATCAGGGTGGAGCGAGGCGGTGACACCCCCGATCGGATCAACGATTATTACGATCGTCCGACGGAAATCGGGGCGGGAAACACCGGCGGGAGACACTCGCGGGAAACGCCCGCGGGCAGCCCCTACGACTCGAACGGACGGGCCGGCCAGGGGGACTCTGCCGGGCGCAGCGACTGCTCGCCGTCCCCCGTACGGGCGGCGGTCAGCGCCAGCACCCCCATGACCAGGCAGCTGTTGTGCAGTTCGCCCGCAAGGACGCCCCGGACGAGGTCCTTCAGCGGGACCCGCGCCAGCTCCATGTCCGCCTCCTCCTCGGCGACGGCGAAACGCTCACCCACCACGTCGGAGAGACCACGGGCGAGGAAGATGCGTACCGCCTCGTCGGAACCGCCGGGACTGGTGTAGACGTCGGTCAGGACCCGCCAGTCCTCCGCCTTGACGTGCGCCTCCTCGTACAGCTCGCGCTGGGCGGCGGCGAGCGGGTTCTCGCCGGGGACGTCGAGCAGCCCGGCCGGGACCTCCCAGAGCTTCTGGCGCACGGGGTGGCGGTACTGACGCAGCACCAGGACGTGGTCGTCCTCGTCGATCGCGAGGATCGCGACGGAGCCGGGATGGACCTGGTAGTCGCGGCCCACGACCGTGCCGTCGGGCATCACCACGTCGTCGGTGCGGACGCTGGTCTTGTTGCCGGTGAAGGGAGTCACCGTCGCGGTGACCCGCCATTCCTCGGCCCTGTCCTGGATGCCCATCTGCGTCCTCCCGCTTCCGTCACGAAAAACCGGGGCACCCGTCCTCGGCGGACGCGTACCCCGGTCAACGGTAATGCCTCGGGACTACTTGCCCGATTCGGCGGCCTCCGCCTGACGGGCGACGGCGGCCTTCACCAGACCCGCGAAGAGCGGGTGCGGGCGGGTCGGGCGGGAGCGGAGCTCCGGGTGGGCCTGGGTGGCGACGAGGTAGGGGTGGACCTCGCGCGGGTACTCGACGTACTCGACGAGCTTGTTGTCCGGGGAGGTGCCGGAGAAGACCAGGCCGGCCTTCTTCTCCAGCTCCGTGCGGTAGGCGTTGTTCACCTCGTAGCGGTGACGGTGACGCTCCTCGACGTACGGCTCGCCGGCGTACGCCTCACGCACGATCGAGCCCTCGGCGAGCTTCGCCGGGTAGAGGCCCAGGCGCATCGTGCCGCCGAGGTCGCCGGCGCCCTCGACGTACGCGAGCTGCTCCTCCATCGTGGAGATGACGGGGTGGGAGGTGGCGGCGTCGAACTCGGTGGAGTTGGCGTCCGGGATGCCGGCGATGTTGCGGGCCGCCTCGATCACGATGCACTGGAGGCCCAGGCAGAGCCCGAGCAGCGGCACCTTGTTCTCGCGGGCGTACTGGATGGCGCCCACCTTGCCGTCGACACCGCGCTCGCCGAAGCCGCCGGGGATGCAGATGGCGTCCACGCCCGCGAGGTGCCGGGCGGCGCCGGCCGGGGTCTTGCAGTCGTCGGAGGTGACCCACTCGACCTTGACGCGGGCCTTGTTCGCGAAGCCGCCGGCCCGGATGGCCTCGGTGACCGAGAGGTAGGCGTCGGGGAGGTCGATGTACTTGCCGACCAGGGCGACGGTGACCTCGTGGTCGGGGTTGTGGACGCGGTCCAGCAGGTCGTCCCAGGTGGACCAGTCCACGTCGCGGAAGGGCAGGTCCAGCTTGCGGACCACGTAGGCGTCGAGGCCCTCGGTGTGCAGCACCTTCGGGATGTCGTAGATCGACTTGGCGTCGACGCAGGCGACGACGGCGGTCTCGTCCACGTCGCACATGAGCGAGATCTTGCGCTTGATGGCGGTGGGGACGTCGCGGTCGGCGCGGAGCACGATGGCGTCCGGCTGGATGCCGATGTTGCGGAGCGCGGCCACGGAGTGCTGGGTCGGCTTGGTCTTCAGCTCGCCCGAGGGGCCGATGTAGGGCAGCAGGGAGATGTGCACGACGAAGACGTTGTCCCGGCCGACCTCGTGCCGCACCTGACGGACGGTCTCCAGGAACGGCAGCGACTCGATGTCGCCGACGGTGCCGCCGACCTCGGTGATGACCACGTCGACGTCACCGGTCGCCATGCGGCGGATGCGGGACTTGATCTCGTTGGTGATGTGCGGGATGACCTGGACGGTGTCGCCGAGGTACTCGCCGCGCCGCTCCTTGGCGATGACCTGGGAGTAGACCTGCCCGGTCGTGACGTTGGCGGAACCGTCGAGGTCGACGTCGAGGAAGCGTTCGTAGTGACCGATGTCCAGGTCGGTCTCGGCGCCGTCATTGGTGACGAACACCTCACCGTGCTGGAACGGGTTCATCGTGCCGGGGTCGACGTTGAGGTACGGGTCGAGCTTCTGCATCGTGACCCGGAGGCCACGCGCCTTGAGCAGCGCACCCAGGCTGGAGGCAGTCAGACCCTTGCCGAGGGAGGAGGCGACACCCCCGGTGACGAAGATGTGCTTGGTCGTCGTGGATGTGGGCTGCATAGCCAAGAGGGGGCTCCCGTGGTAGCGAATCTGGGGTACGTACCGGCTGCCGAACCGGAGATTCCGGGGGTGCCGTCGCTGCGGTTCGGGGGCCTCGTCCGCTCTCGCGCACGACCACCGGTCCACGGGCTACCAGCCTAACAGCGACCTGGAGAGGCTGCTTCCGGTCACACCGCGTGCACGAGCGTCACCGTTCCCCCTCACCCGCTCCAGGCCCCACCCGTTCGGCTTCGACAAGATCCACGGACCGTCGCGCGGATCACTTCGGTGCGTCGTATCCTGCTCGGACACTCGCCGACGGGCGGGACGGTCGGCCCGCGGCATCACCCCCGCCCGCTCCCGCCGGCCCGAAGAACTCATCGGCCCCTCCTGAACATTTTTTTAATCACGCAGCAAGCGCCCCCGAGCGGGGCGACACATGGCCGTTCGACTGGAGACGCACGTGGCCGGGCGCATCGAGGATTACGCACTCATCGGAGACATGCAGACAGCGGCGCTGGTCTGCCGGGACGGCACGGTCGACTGGCTCTGCCTCCCACGCTTCGATTCCCATGCCATTTTCGCCGGGCTCCTCGGTACCGAGGAGCACGGTTTCTGGCGCCTGGGACCGCTGGAGCCCGAAGGAGACGCGGACGGCGAGGACGGCAGGGACGGGAAGGGCGCCGGGGACGGAAGCCGCAGGGAGCCGCCCGCCGCGGACCGGCGGCGTTACCGCGGCGACTCCCTGATCCTGGAATCGGAGTGGGACACACCGCGCGGCACCGTCCGCGTGATCGATTTCATGCCGCCGCGTGACGGCGCCCCCCAGCTCATCCGGATCGTGGAGGGCGTCAGCGGCCGGGTGCCGATGCGCTCGTCCCTGCGGATGCGGTTCAGCTACGGCCGGATCACCCCCTGGGTGCACAAGGTCGACAGCCGCACGGTCGCCGTGGCCGGACCCGACTCCGTCTGGCTGGACACGCAGACCGAGACGTACGGCAAGGACCTGACCACCTACTCCGACTTCACCGTCTCCCCCGGCGACCGCATCGCCTTCACCATCAGCTGGCAGCCCTCGCACCACCAGCCGCCCGCCCTGCCGGAGCCGGAGGGCGCGCTGGAGGCGACCGAGCGGTTCTGGGAGGAGTGGGTGGCGCAGTGCACGTACCACGGCCCCTACCGCGAGGCCGTGATCCGCTCACTCATCACCCTCAAGGCACTCACCTACGCGCCCACCGGCGGCATCGTCGCCGCTCCCACCACCTCGCTGCCCGAGGAGATCGGGGGCGTTCGGAACTGGGACTACCGCTACACCTGGCTCCGCGACGCCGCGATCACCCTCTCCTCGCTGCTGCGCACCGGCTACCGCGAGGAAGCCCGTGCCTGGCGCGAGTGGCTGCTGCGCGCCGTCGCGGGCGACCCGGAGAACCTGCAGATCATGTACGGCATCGCCGGTGAGCGCGAGCTCGGCGAGGCGGAGCTGGACTGGCTGCCCGGCTACGAGAACTCCGGCCCGGTACGCGTCGGCAACGGCGCCGCCGACCAGCTCCAGCTCGACGTGTACGGCGAGGTCACCGAGGCGCTGCACCTGGCGCACATGACGGGCCTCGCCCGCAACGACTACGCCATGGGTCTCCAGCTCAAGCTGATCAGCTACCTGGAGAACCACTGGTACGAGCCGGACGAGGGCATCTGGGAGGTGCGCGGCCCCCGCCGGCACTTCGTGCACTCCAAGGTGATGGCGTGGGTCGCGGTCGACCGGACGATCAAGCTGATCGAGTCGGGGGACGTGGAGGGGCCACTGGAGCGGTGGCGCGAGCTGCGCGACGACATCCACCGGGACGTCTGCGACCGGGGTTACGACCCCGAGCGCAACACCTTCACCCAGTCCTACGGCTCGAAGGAACTGGACGCCTCTCTGCTGCTGATCCCGCAGATGGGCTTCCTCCCGCCGGACGACAAGCGGGTCATCGGCACGATCGAGGCGATCCAGCGCGAGTTGTCGACCGAGGACGGGTTCGTGCTGCGCTACCCGACCTCCGGCGACGACGCGGGCGTGGACGGTCTGGAGGGCGACGAGGGCGCGTTCCTCGCCTGCTCCTTCTGGCTGGCGGACGACCTGGCGATGATCGGGCGGGTCGACGAGGCCCGTCGGCTCTTCGAGAAACTGCTCTCGCTCCGCAACGACCTGGGACTGCTCGCCGAGGAGTGGGACTCCCGGCTCCAGCGCCAGGTGGGCAACTTCCCGCAGGCGTTCAGTCATGTTCCGCTCATCGACACCGCGCTGCGCCTGACGGCCAGCGGGGCGTACGCGGGCTGACCGGAAGTCCGCCCCGCGCGGAGCGGCTCTCCCGGAGCTGCTCCGCGCACACCGGCGCGGACCGGACCGGAGCACCCCACAACGATCGGTTGTGCGGGCTTACGGTGGGCGGGTGGACACCGAAGCAGTGCGATCGTTCGTCCGGGCGGCCGAGCTCGGCCAGGTGCAGCACGCCGCCCACGAGCTGGGCGTGACGCAGCAGGCCGTCTCCAAGCGGATCGCCACCCTGGAGCGGCAGCTGGGGGTCCGGCTGTTCACCCGTACCGCCCGGGGCGTCGAGCTGACCTTCGACGGCCGGGCGTTCCTCCCGCACGCGCGGAGCGTCGTCGCGGGCGCCGACCGGGCCGTCGCCGCGGTCCGGCCGGGTTCCCGGGCCCTGCGGATCGACGTGCTCGGGCTGCGCAGCGCACAGGCGGTCGTCCTGCACGAGTACTGGCGCGCCCGCCCCGGGACCGACCTGGACGTGGTGACGCTCCGGGTCGACGATCCACGCGTGGTGGTCGCCGCGGTCGAGGCGGGCGAGATCGACGCCTCGTTCCGTACCGTCACCTCCCCGGACACCCTGCCGCGGGACGTGCGGATGATCCACGCCTTCGACTCTCCGCTGGAGCTGCTCGTGGGGCCGGGGCACCCGCTCGCCGCTGCGCCGGGGCTGACGCCGTCGCAGCTGCGCGGGCACCGGATCTGGGTGCCGGGCATCGCGCCGGGGAGCGAGTGGGCGGAGTTCTACGACCAGCTCGCCACGGCGTTCGACCTGCGCATCGACGCGACGGGCCCGCACTTCGGGGACGAGGTGCTCCTGGACACCCTCGCGGAGTCCGCGGACGTGGCCACGCTCGTCGGGGCCCGCGACCGTTACCTGTGGCCGGTCTCGCACGACCTGCGCCGCATCCCCGTGGTCAATCCGACGCTCGTGTACCCGCTCTCGCTGCTCCTGCCCCGGTCGAATCCGCATCCGGACCTCCGGGACGTGATCGCCCACCTCGAAGCCCTGCCACCGCTCCCGCAGCCGGTCTGGTTCCCGTCCTGGGCGGCCGCCACCCGGCCCCGCGATCACGGCCCGGGGACGGGTGTCAGCGGGTCCGGTTGAACGGCTGCGCCAACTCGTCGTAGACGCTGAGCACATGGGTGATGGTGTCCTCCTCGGTGGGCCAGCCTGCGGCCTGCGCCCGGCCCTCGGCGGCCAACAGAGCGCGGCGGTCCGGATCGAGGAGAAGGCCCGTGACCGCCTCGGCGAGCGCACCGGCGTCGCCGTACGGGACGAGCACGGCCGCGTCGCCCACGAGTTCGGGGGTGCCGCCGACCGCGGTGGCCACCAGCGGCGTCCCGGTGCGGAGGGCGTTCTGGGCGAGGGTGGAGCGGGCCTCCCAGCGGCTGGGGATCACCACCAGGTCGGCTGCCGCGACGAGTTCGGCGAGGTCGTCACGGACGCCGATCAGCCGGACGGGCAACCGCTCACCCTTGATGCGGCGTTGCAGGGCGGCCCGCTCGCGGCCCTCCCCGGCGATGACGATCTGTGGCACGGGGTCCAGCGTGCTCAACAGCCGGGCGGCGTCGAGCAGCGCCCCGTACCCGTGACGCGGCATCAGGCTGCCGGCCGCGAGTAGCAACGGGACGCCCATGGAGCCGAGTTCGGCCCGGACCTTGTCGCGGTGCGCCGCGTCGGCGGTGGTGCGGGGGGCGGGGGCGGCGACCGGCGCCAGCCGGGCGTCCCGGGCTCCCCTGCGGCGGGCCCGGTCCACGAGGTCGGAGGAGGTGCCCAGCAGGACGGCGGCCGTGCGGGCCGCCCGCGCCTCCAGCAGGTGCCGCACGCGCCGGAGGGCGCCCTCGGCGTGGCCCCGGCCGTGCCAGGTCACGACGAGTGGGGTGCGCAGACCGCCGAGTGCGGCGGCGGCGCGGACGGCGGCGTGGGGGCCGTGCGCGTGCACCACGTCCGCGCCGAGGCAGGCGGAACGCAGGGCGGCCATGGAGACGGGGTCGCCGCGCCGGGGCACCGCAGCGAAGCGCGCACCGCTCGCGGAGAAGTCGTGGACCCGGTCCACGGCGGCGGGCGCGCAGACGGTGACCTGCACCCCGCGGGCGATCAGCCCCGCGGCGAGCGATCCGACGTGGGCGCCGCTGCCGGCCCCACCCCCGCCCAGGACCTGCACCGTTCGCAGCTGTGACACGTTGATTGGCTCCCGGACTTCCCGTGTCGGTGAGGGGCGCGCGCCACGACGGCACAGCCCAAGGATGCCAGCTCGTACGGGTGTTACGGACCGCCGTAACGTTGCTGCACCCCCGGGAGACGACAACCGGCCGCTGCGTATCACTCCCACGAGTGACCACCCGGGCAGGAAGTCGCTGTCCGTCGGGGCGCCTGTGCCCGGCGCGTGCGACGCCGGGGGCCGGGGCCCCCGGCGCGGCTCTAGTGCCGCGCCCGGGAAGCTTTGCCCCGTCGCGGTGGTCGGCACGCGCACTCGCGGCGTTGACCGGAAGTCCTGGTAGCGGAGCTACCAGGACTTCCGGCCGCCTTGCGATCGCACGCACCGACCACCACTCCTCATGGGGCAAACACTGCCGGGCGCGGCACTAGCAGGTTCAGTTCAGGTCGAAGCGGTCGAGGTTCATGACCTTGGTCCAGGCGGCGACGAAGTCGGTCACGAACTTGTGCTGCGCGTCGTCGGCGGCGTAGACCTCGGCGAGTGCGCGGAGTTCGGAGTTGGAGCCGAAGACGAGGTCGGCGCGGGTGCCGGTCCACCTGACCTGGCCGGACGCGTCGCGGGCCTCGAACTCGTCCTGCGCCGACGACGTCGACTTCCAGGTGATGCCCAGGTCGAGCAGATTCACGAAGAAGTCGTTGGTCAGCGTGCCCGGGCGGTCGGTGAGGACACCGTGCTTCGAGCCGCCGGTGTTGGCCCCCAGCACGCGCAGACCGCCGATGAGGACCGTGGTCTCCGGAGCGCTCAGCGTCAGCAGGTTGGCCCGGTCGAGGAGCAGGTACTCGGCGGGCAGGCGGCTGCCCTTGCCCGCGTAGTTGCGGAAACCGTCGTACACGGGTTCCAGGGCGGCGAAGGACTCGATGTCCGTCTGGTCCTGCGTGGCGTCGACCCGGCCCGGGGCGAACGGCACCTGTACCTCGACGCCGGCGTCCTTGGCCGCCTGCTCGACGGCCGCGTTGCCCGCGAGGACGATCAGGTCGGCCAGCGAGACCTGCTTGCCGCCCTTGGCGTTGAAGGACTCCTGGACGCCTTCCAGGGCGCGCAGGACCTGGGTCAGCTCGTCCGGGTTGTTCACCTCCCAGCCGCGCTGCGGTTCCAGACGCACCCGCGCACCGTTGGCGCCACCGCGCTTGTCACTGCCGCGGAAGGACGCGGCCGAGGCCCAGGCGGCCGAGACCAGCTGCGCCACCGTCAGGTCCGTGGCGAGTACCTGCTCCTTGAGCGAGGCGATCTCCGCCGCGTCCAGGGGCTCACCGGTACGAGCGGGCAGCGGGTCCTGCCACAGCAGCACCTCCGAGGGCACCTCGGGACCCAGGTAGCGCTGGATCGGACCCATGTCGCGGTGCGTCAGCTTGTACCAGGCGCGGGCGAAGGCGTCCGCGAACTCGTCCGGATTCTGGTGGAAGCGGCGCGAGATCTGCTCGTAGGCCGGGTCGAAGCGCAGCGACAGGTCGGTGGTGAGCATCTGCGGCTTGTGCTTCTTCGACGCGTCGTGCGCGTCCGGGACGGTCGCCTCGGCGTCCTTGGCGACCCACTGCTGCGCACCGGCCGGGGACGTGGTCAGCTCGTACTCGTAGGCGAAGAGGTTGTGGAAGAACTCGTTGCCCCACTGGGTCGGGGTGCTGGTCCAGGTCACCTCCAGGCCGCTGGTGATGGTGTCCCCGCCCTTGCCGGTCCCGTACGAGTTGCGCCAGCCGAGGCCCTGCTCCTCCAGCGGGGCGCCCTCGGGATCCGCGCCGACGCTCTCGGCCGGGCCCGCGCCGTGCGTCTTGCCGAAGGTGTGGCCACCGGCGATGAGGGCGACGGTCTCCTCGTCGTTCATGGCCATCCGGCGGAAGGTCTCGCGGATGTCCCGGGCGGCCGCGATCGGGTCCGGGTTGCCGTTGGGGCCCTCGGGGTTGACGTAGATCAGCCCCATCTGGACCGCGCCGAGCGGGGTCTCGAGCTCACGGTCGCCGGTGTAGCGCTCGTCGTCGAGCCAGGTGGTCTCCGGACCCCAGTAGACGTCCTCCTCCGACTCCCAGACGTCTTCGCGGCCTCCGGCGAAACCGAAGGTCTTCAGGCCCATGGTCTCCAGGGCGACGTTGCCGGTGAGGATCAGCAGGTCGGCCCAGGAGAGCGCCTGGCCGTACTTCTTCTTGACGGGCCACAGCAGACGCCGGGCCTTGTCCAGGTTGCCGTTGTCCGGCCAGCTGTTCAGCGGGGCGAACCGCTGCTGACCGGCGCCCGCACCGCCGCGGCCGTCGCTGATGCGATAGGTGCCGGCGCTGTGCCAGGCCATCCGGATCATCAGCGGGCCGTAGTTGCCGAAGTCGGCGGGCCACCAGTCCTGCGACGTGGTGAGCACCGCGGCGATGTCCCGCTTCACCGCGGGCAGGTCGAGCCCCTGGAACGCGGCCGCGTAGTCGAAGTCGGCGCCGAGCGGATTCGCCACGGCCGGGTTCTTGGCAAGGACCTTCAGGTTGAGACGGTCCGGCCACCACTGGCGGTTTCCGCCGCCCTGCGTGGGGTGCGCCGCGCGGCCGTGGGCCACGGGGCACCCGCTCGCCTGCGCCTCGGGCACCTCGGGGAGAGCCGTCTCGGGCGAATCCGGGGTGACGGGATCAAAGACGTGTGACTCGTGGTTCTCGGTCATGAGCAGTCCTTCCGGACCCGGCGGGTCGTGGGGCGCTGAACGGGGGAGGAGGATTCGGGCCGTGCAGAAGGGGCACGCTGTGTGCCAGGGTCTCGTCGCGGCCCGCCCTCACGGACCACCGGACCGGTGGGTCCGGGCGGTGGGACGAGGACGGTGCTCGTCGGCGCCGTGTGCACGACCCGCACCACTCCCTCACGCGTCTCTGCTGCCGTACCGGTGTCTTCCTGTCTCTTGGATGGAGCCAGAATCGATCCTACGATGGACTTCGTCCAAGTCAAGAAGAGCGCTAGACCCAGAGTGCACAAATGTGGGGTCGTCCGGTCCTTCCGTTCCTTCTGGGCCGGGCGTCCCTCGCGAAGCGGAGCAGGTGAGACGAGATGAGCGGCCTACTTGAGCGGCTGCGGGACCGTGACTGGCGGCTGACCTCGCAGCGGCGTGTCGTCGCGGAGGTCCTCGACGGCGACCACGTGCACCTGACCGCGGACGAGGTGCATCTGCGGGCCGCCGCGCGGCTGCCCGAGATCTCCCGCGCGACCGTCTACAACACACTGGGGGAACTCGTCGCCCTCGGCGAGGTGCTGGAAGTCTCCACCGTTGGCCGGGCCAAGCGGTACGACCCGAACGCACGCCGCCCCCATCAGCACCTGGTGTGCTCCGGCTGCGGCACGGTCCGCGATGTCCACCCGGTCGGCGACGCCCTCGGCGACCTGCCCGAGGGTGAGCGGTTCGGGTTCGCCGTCGGATCGGTGGAGATCACCTACCGAGGCCTGTGCCCGGCCTGCGCCTGACCGCGAAGGGAGCAACGTCCGCCAACAGCAGCGGAATTCGCGGGCCGGGCGCCGAGCGCCCGCTCGGGCGCGGGCGGGGTGGCCAGGTCCGCCCCGGTGGACGCGCGGGGCGACCGTCGCCCCCCACCGGGACGTCCGACGGACACGCACGTCGTTCACGGGGAGGAAGACGCGGTTGGGGGTAGACGAGTGAGGACCGCGGAATGAGGAGGGACAATGGCGAAGGACACGTCGCTGCGCGCGATGGGATGGGCTCAGACGTTTCCGGTCTCGCAGGGCGTGCGGGCCGGCCGTCGGTGGACGCGTGAGCACCTGGCGTCCCTGGAGTGGACCAGGAACGCACCCGAATCGGTGGACGCGATCCTGCTCAGCGTTTCCGAACTGGTGACCAACGCGCACGTGCACGCGCACAGTGACGCCCAACTGGTTCTGACCTGGGACAGCCACTGCCTGCACGTGAGCGTCCACGACAAGGACCCCGTTCCCCCCGCCAGGCAGCCCGAGGACGTCACGAGGCTCGGAGGGCGCGGACTGGTTCTCGTCGACGCACTCGCCGACGGCTGGACGACCCATCCGCAGGCATCGGGCAAGACCATCACCGCGTGCTTCGTACCACCGGGCGCTCCGAAGCCTCTGCACGGTGACGACGTCAGCTGAAATCCGTTGCGGACGTAACCTTGTGACGATCCGTCAGTAGTGATGGCCCGTCAGGCATGCCCTCTGGCGGTCTGCGGTCGGGCGGGACCGGCGGCCTGCCCGGCCGTCATGACCGCCCTCGGGAGCGGGGCGGCGGGCCGGTGCGGTCGCTGCCACTCCGGCGGCAGGAGCGTCCCGCGGGCAGACCCCGTCGAGGGCAAGGGCTTCCCGCGACCACTTCCCCCGGCGAGGTCCCGCAAGGGCTTCCCCCGAGGACGTCCCTCGACGGCCTCGCGCAGCATCACTCGTGCCGCCCGGACGGTGGCGACATACGATGAGTTGTCACACTTCATCCCTGAGGCCTCACGTTCCTCTCCCGCAGGAACACCCCTTGACGCCCTTCTCCGGCGGACCTACATTCCTCGAACAGATCGGAAAGTGTCCTAACTATTCATCCAGGAGTCATCCATGGTCGCTCCGGCGAGGGGAACCCCGGGTACCCCGCGCACCATGCGTGCGATGAACGACCGTGCGGCCCTCGATCTCCTCGCGGAACACGGCGCCCTGACCCGGGCACGCATCGGTGAACTCACCGGCCTCTCCAAGGCGACCATCTCGCAGATGCTGGAGCGCCTGCAGGGTGCCGGACTCGTCCGGGCAGTCGGGTCGCAGACCGGTGGCCCCGGTCCGAACGCCCTGCTCTACGAGGTCGAACCCTCCGCCGGGTACGTCGCCGCCCTGTCCGCGGGCCCCACCGGCATCACCGCGATCGTCGCCGACATCACCGGGCGCGAGGCCGGCCGCTGCCACATCGCGGCGAGCGCCGTCGCCGAGGACGTTCGCCACCGCACCGCCCAACTGGTCGCCGAGGCCGTGGAGGGAGCGCTCCGCCGGGCCGGGCTCGGTCACGACAGGATCGCGGCCGCCGTCATCGGTACGCCGGGAGCCATCGATCCCCGCAGCGGACAGCTCCGGTACGCCCCGCACCTGCCCGGCTGGCACTCCCGCACCCTGCGCGGCGAACTGGCCGAGGTGCTGGGCACCCCGGTGGACATCGAGAACGACGTCAACCTCGCCGCACTCGCCGAGCAGTACGGCGGCGCCGCCCAGAACCGGGACAACTACGTGCTGGCCTGGATCGACGAGGGTGTGGGCGCCGCCATCGTGCTCGAAGGGGCCGTGTTGCGCGGCGCGACCGGAGGGGCGGGCGAGATCGGTTACATGCCCCTGCCCGGCGCGCCCCTCGCACGCGAGGAAGCCGGGCGGCCCGGCCAGGACGCCGGCGGCGGCTTCCAGAGCCTGGTCGCAGCGGCCGCCGTACGACGGCTGGCCGGCGGCAGTGCCTCGCTGGAGGAGGCGCTCGCCGACGACTCCGTACGCGGGGAACTGGCCCGTCGGCTGGCCACCGGCCTTGCCTCGGTCGTCGCCGTGGTCGACCCCGACCTCGTCGTGCTGTCGGGCGGAGTCGCCCAGGCCGGCGGCGAATCTCTCCGCGCCCTCGTGGAGCAGGAGATGACCGGCCTCGTCCTTCCCCGGCCCGAGCTCCGCATCAGCGAGCTGGACGGCGATCCCATTCTCATCGGGGCCCTGCGCCGCGCCCTCACCCGGGCGCGCCACACCGTCTTCGACACCTCCGCCTGATCCCCACCGCCCCTGTTCCGCACTCCCCTGCGGGGAGACCACCGCAAAGGAAGCCGCCATGCATCGATGGCGCATACGCACGTGCGTGTCCGTGGCACTCGCCACGGCCGGACTGCTGCTGTCCGGCTGCGCCAACCCCGGCGTCGGCAGCGCCGAGGACGACGTGACCGCCCCCGTCACCCTGAAGTTCTGGCACGGCTGGTCGTCGCCCGGTGAAGTGAAGGCGATCAACGACTCGCTCGCCCGCTTCGAGAAGCTCCACCCCAACATCCACGTGTCGGCGACCGGTAATGTCGCCGACGCCACGATCAACCAGGCCCTGCGGGCCGGTGGCGGCAGCGCACCCGATGTGATCACCTCGTTCACCACCAACAACGTGGGCCAGTACTGCGAGTCCGGGATGTGGGCGGACCTCGATCCGTTCTTGCACAAGGCGGGCGTCGACAAGACGAAGGTGTTTCCCAAGAGCCTCTTGCAGTACACGAGTTACCAGGGGAAGCAGTGCGCGCTCCCGCTGCTCGCGGACGCGTTCGGCATGTACTACAACAAGGACGCGTTCCGGGAGGCGGGCATCGCCCGTCCGCCGCGGACCATGTCGGAGTTCGTCGCCGACGCGAAGAAGCTGACCGTGCGCTCCGGCAAGGGGGCGTACGAGCGGGTCGGCTTCATGCCCAACTTCCGTCTGTACCAGAACAGCCCGGACCGTCTGTTCAGCCAGTGGGGCCCCACGTACTTCGACAAGGAGGGTCACTCGATCCTCGCCGAACAGAGGGCGACGACCGACTTCTACCGAGTCGCCGGCCAACTCGCGGACGCGCAGGGCGGTTACGCCGCCCTGGAGAAGTTCCGCACCTCGTTCGGTGACGAGTCGTCGGCGCAGAACGCCTTCCTCACCGGGAAGCTCGCCATGCACCTCGACGGCGAGTGGCGCGGTCTGATGCTGAACGACGCCAAGGCCGGCTTCGACTGGGGCGTGGCCCCGCTCCCGGTGCCCGACGACCAGGCGGACACGTACGGGCGCGGCTACCTCACCGGAACGGTCACCGGCGTCGCCCACAGCAGCACGCACCAGAACGCGGCCTTCGAGCTGGTCAAGTTCCTGACGACGGACACCGGCCAGGTGGTGGACTTCGCCAACGCGATCCACAACGTGCCCTCGACGTTCGCGGCGCTGAAGTCACCCGATCTGGACGCCGACCCGACGTTCAAGGCGTTCATCGACATCGCGCAGAACAAGTACAGCCAGGCCATGCCGCAGTCGGTCACCGGCGGCATGTACATCACGTCGTTGCAGGACTTCTCCTACTCCGTCGAAGCGGGACGCATCCCTGACCTGCACAAGGGACTGCGCGCGCTCGACGATCAGATCGACGCGGACACCCTCCAGTCGAAGAGCTGACCGACGCAGGAGCACCACATCATGGCCCTCACCCTTTCCCCGCCCACGCGGCGCAGACTGCGTACGCTCGGCTTCCTCTCCCCGTGGCTGATCGGTTTCAGCGTCTTCTTCGCCTATCCGCTGATCGCCACCGTCTACTTCTCCTTCATGCACTACAACCAGATCGAGCGGCCGACCTTCGTCGGCCTGCGGAACTGGACCTACGTCTTCGAGCAGATGCCGCTGTTCGGACCCGCCCTGTGGAACACCCTCTGGCTGGTCGTGGTCATGGTGGCGCTGCGGGTGGTCTTCGGGCTGACGCTCGGACTGCTCGTCACGAAGATCAAGACCGGCCCCGGCTTCTTCCGTACGGCCTTCTACCTCCCGTACCTGGCGCCCCCGGTCGCCGCGACCGTCGCCTTCGTCTTCCTCCTCAACCCGGCGACCGGCCCGGTCAACGGCATCCTCTCCGCCATCGGGATCGACGGTCCGAACTGGTTCAACGACCCGGACTGGGCCAAGCCGTCCCTCGTCATGCTCTCGCTCTGGGGCATCGGCGACCTGATGGTGATCTTCATGGCGGCCCTGCTCGACGTACCGAAGGAGCAGTACGAAGCCGCCGAACTCGACGGCGCGGGAGCGTGGTCCAGGTTCCGCTATGTCACCTGGCCGTCGATCACACCGATCGTGATGTTCGCGGTGGTCACGGGCGTCGTCCAGACGATGCAGTACTACACGCAGGCCCTGGTGGCCGGGAAGCTCGCCTCCGGCGTCTCGATCGGCCCGGGCTCGGTCATCCAGCCCGGCTACCCGGACCACTCGACCCTCACCGTCCCGCAGCTCGTCTACTCGATGGGCTTCCAGAATTTCAACACCGGCGCGGCGTGCGTTCTGTCGCTCGTGCTGTTCGCCATCGCGATGGCCGTGACCATGCTGCTCATGCGCAAGCGCTCGGGCCTGCTCTCGGCGGAGGACTGATTCCGGTGACCACTACGACCATCGAAGCCCCGGCCCCCACCAGGGCCCCGTCCACCGCAGGCACGCAGGGCCCCGAGGCCGCACGGGCCCGGCGCACCCGCGTACTGCACTGGATCGCCGTCCACAGCGTGGCCCTCGCTGTCGCGCTGCTGTTCCTCCTGCCGTTCGTCTTCGTGTTCCTGACGTCCGTGATGAGCGACGCGCAGGCCATGAGCGGTGACCTGTGGCCCGACTCCTGGCACTGGGAGAACTACACCGCCGTCTTCCGTACGGAAGGCTTCCTCACCTGGTGGAAGAACTCATTGGTGTACGCCGGGCTCGGCACGCTCCTCACCGTCTGCTCCGCCGTCCCGGTCGCCTACGCGCTCGCCAAGTTCCGCTTCCGCGGCCGGCGGGGGCTGATGATCCTCGTCATCTCCACGATGATGCTCCCGCCCCAGGTCATCGTGATTCCCATGTACCTGGTGTGGGCCCAGCAGTTCCACCTCTCCGGAACGCTGTGGCCGCTGATCATCCCCATGGCGTTCGGCGACGCCTACTCGATCTTCCTGCTGCGGCAGTTCCTGCTGACCATCCCCAAGGAGTACATCGAGTCGGCCCGCGTCGACGGCTGCGGGGAGCTCCGCACGCTGCTGACGATCATCGTCCCGATGGCGAAGCCGGGGATCGCCGCCATCGCGCTCTTCCAGTTCTTCTACTGCTGGAACGACTACTTCGGCCCGCAGATCTACGCGGCGCAGAACCCCGCTTCCTGGACGCTGAGTTACGGGCTGGAATCCTTCAAGAGCGCCCACGCCGTCAACTGGAACCTGACCATGGCCGCGACGCTCCTCGTCATGGTGCCGGTCGTCATCGTTTTCTTCTTCGCACAGAAGGCCTTCGTCGAAGGCGTCACACTCACCGGAGTAAAGGGCTGATTGATGAAGCTCGCAGTAGTGGGTGGCGGGTCCACCTACACACCTGAACTGATCGACGGTTTCGCCCGTCTGCGCGACACCCTGCCGATCGAGGAACTCGTCCTCGTCGACCCGGCGCCCGACCGGCTCGAACTCGTCGGCGGCCTCGCCCGGCGGATCTTCGCCAAGCAGGGCCACCCGGGCCGCATCGTCACGACCTCGGACATCGACGCGGGCGTCGCCGACGCCGACGCCGTCCTGCTCCAGCTGCGCGTGGGCGGCCAGGCCGCCCGCAACAGGGACGAGACCTGGCCGCTGGAGTGCGGCTGCGTCGGCCAGGAGACCACCGGGGCCGGCGGTCTCGCCAAGGCGCTGCGCACCGTTCCCGTCGTCCTGGACATCGCCGGACGCGTCCGGCGCGCCAACCCGGACGCGTGGATCATCGACTTCACCAACCCGGTGGGCATCGTCACCCGGGCGCTGCTCCGGGCCGGCCACAAGGCCGTCGGCCTCTGCAACGTCGCGATCGGGTTCCAGCGCAAGTTCGCCGCACTCCTCGACGTGACCCCGGGCGAGATCCACCTCGACCACGTCGGCCTCAACCACCTCACCTGGGAGCTCGGGGTACGTATCGGCGGTCCGGACGGCGAGAACGTGCTGCCCCGGCTGATCGCCGAGCACGGCGCGTCCATCGCCGCCGACCTGCACATGCCGCGCGAGATCGTGGACCGGCTCGGCGTGGTCCCCTCGTACTACCTGCGGTACTTCTACGCGCACGACGAGGTCGTCCGGGAGCTCGGTACCAAGCCCTCGCGGGCCGCCGAGGTCGCCGCGATGGAGAAGGAACTCCTCGCCATGTACGGCGACCCGGCCCTCGACGAGAAACCGGCCCTGCTCGCCAAGCGCGGCGGCGCCTTCTACTCCGAGGCGGCCGTCGACCTGGCCTCCCGGCTGCTCGGCTCGGGCGGTTCTCCCCTCCAGGTCGTCAACACCGCCAACAACGGCACCCTGCCCTTCCTCCCCGACGACGCGGTCATCGAGGTCCAGGCGGCCATCGACGCGCAGGGAGCCACACCGCTGGCCGTGCCGGAACTCGACCCGCTGTACTCCGGCCTCATCGGCCACGTGACGGCGTACGAGGACCTCGCCCTCGACGCCGCCCTGCGCGGTGGCCGCGACCGGGTGTTCAAGGCCCTGCTCGCGCACCCCCTGATCGGCCAGTTCGAGTACGCCGAAGCGCTCACCGACAAGCTGATCGCCCACAACCGGGAGCACCTCGCGTGGGCCTGACCGCTTCCCTCCTCGCCATGGACGCGGGGAACAGCAAGACGGACGTGGCCGTCGTCGCCGTCGACGGCACCGTCCTCGGTACGGCCCGGGGCGGTGGCTTCCAGCCGCCCCGGGTGGGCGTCGAGCCGGCGGTGGACGTGCTCGCCGAAGTGACCGACCGCGCGCTCGCGGCAGCGGGCGCCGTGGGTGCCGAACACGTCTCCGCGTGCCTCGCCAACGCTGATCTACCCGTGGAGGAAGCACAGTTGGCGGAGGCGATCCGGCGCCGGGGCTGGGCCCGGAGCGTCGACGTGCGCAACGACACCTTCGCGGTTCTGCGCGCCGGTCTGACGGAGGACGCCGAGCCGCGAGGCGTGGCCGTGGTGTGCGGCGCCGGGATCAACTGCGCGGGCATGCTCCCCGACGGCCGCACCGCGCGCTTCCCCGCCATCGGCCGCCTCTCCGGAGACTGGGGTGGTGGCGGCGGCCTGGCCGACGAGGCACTGTGGTTCGCCGCACGCGCCGAGGACGGCCGCGGCGAGGCCACCGCGCTGATGCGCACCCTGCCCGCGCACTTCGGGCTCCCCTCCATGTACGCGCTGATCGAGGCCCTGCACCTCGCCCACCTCGCACCGCACCGCAAGCACGAGCTGACACCGGTGCTCTTCGCGACGGCCGCGGACGGGGACCGGGTCGCGCGGGCCGTGGTGGACCGGATGGCGGACGAGGTCGTGGCGATGTCCACCGTCGCCCTCACCCGCCTCGGCCTGCTCACGGAGGAGGTCCCGGTGCTCCTCGGCGGCAGCGTCCTGGCCGCCCGCCACCCCCAGCTGGACGGCCGCATCCGCGCCCTGCTGGCGCAGCGCGCTCCGCGGGCCGAGGTACGGGTGGTCGCCGAACGGCCCGTGCTGGGATCGGTGCTGCTGGGGCTCGACGCGGTGGGGGCGGAACCGGAGGCGTACGCCCGCTCCAGGGCCCACTACGGGGAACCCGCCGGAAGCACGGAGCCCGCGAGCTCCACCGGCCCAACGCACGACCCGGGCCCTCTCGACCGCCACGGCCCTCTCGACCGCCACGGCCGTCTCGACCACCAGGGCCGGCCCGCCGTCAGGCCGGGATGACGGCGTCAGCGGCGGAGATCCGCGCTCGGGTCCGGCCGGTGGTGGCTGGAGGCTGAGGGACTTCCTGACCGGGTCCGCCGCTGTTCGGCGGCGACGGAGCCGAGGGGTGGAATCATGCGCCTTTTTCATGGCTTCGTCCGGTCGGGTCCGGGCGTGATTCTTCAAATGCTGCTTGGCGCAAGCGCATTGACGCTCCCCGGTGACGGTGATTCACTTCGTGGCTGAGAGAGCGCTCTCAGAGATCGGGGACCGGGTCATGGTCCCGTCCATCCACGCCATGCAGGGAGAGCCGTGTCCATGATTCCCTCTCGCCGTAGTGTGCTGCGCGGGGCAGCCGCTGCCGCTGCCTCGGTGCCGCTGATCAGCGGAGCCGGTTCAGCACCGGCGTTCGCGTCGGGGGCCTCCGACAAGCACCGGACCGGCCACGCCTCCTCCGGGCTCGGCCCGAACGTCCTGGTCTTCGATCCGTCCATGAGCGACGCCTCGATCCAGGCCCGGGTCGACGCCGTGTTCGCCGTCCAGGAGTCCAACCAGTTCGGCGACGAGCGCTTCGCCCTGGCCTTCCAGCCGGGCACCTACACCGTCGACATCAACGTCGGCTTCTACACCCACGTCCTGGGCCTCGGTGCGAGCCCCTCCGACGTGGTGATCAACGGTCATGTCACCGTCGACGCGCAGTGGTTCGACGGAAACGGCACCCAGAACTTCTGGCGGGCCGCGGAGAACCTGACCATCGTGCCGCCGGACGGGCTGGAGCGCTGGGCGGTCTCCCAGGCCGCCCCGATGCGCCGCGTCCACATCAAGGGGAACATGACCCTGATGCCGAGCCCGCCCGGCAACCAGTGGTCCAGCGGCGGCTTCCTGGCCGACAGCAAGGTGGACGGACAGGTCGATTCCGGCTCCCAGCAGCAGTGGCTGTCGCGCAACGACACCTTCGGCAGCTGGACCGGTTCCAACTGGAACATGGTGTTCGTCGGCACCGAGGGCGCCCCCGCGCAGTCCTTCCCGGCCCCGCCGATGACCACCGTCGACCGCACTCCCGCGGTACGGGAGAAGCCGTTCCTCACCGTCGACCGCCACGGCTCCTACCAGGTCTTCGTGCCCGCGCTGCGCACCGACAGCACCGGCACGACCTGGGAGCACGGCCCGGCCCGGGGACGCACCATTCCGCTGTCGCGCTTCCACGTGGCCCGGCCCGGCGACTCGGCCGCCGAGATCAACCGGGCCCTCGCCCAGGGCAAGCACCTCCTGATCACACCCGGCATCTACGACATCTCCGCACCGCTGCGCGTGAGCCGCGCCGGAACCGTGGTCCTGGGCCTGGGCCTCGCCACCCTGCGCTCCACCCGGGGCAACACGGTGATCGAGGTCGCGGACGTCTCCGGCGTCACGCTCGCCGGCCTGCTGTTCGAGGCGGCCTCCCACCACACCCCGGTACTGCTGCGCGTCGGCCACGGCCGGAGCCGGCAGCGGCACAGCGCCGACCCGACGGTGCTGTTCGACGTCGTCGCCCGGATCGGCGGAGCGGTGGCCGGCGGTGCGGGAGTCAGCGTCCAGGTCGACAGCAACGACGTGATCTGCGACCACCTCTGGCTCTGGCGCGCCGACCACGGTCTCGACGGCACCGTCGGCTGGACGGTCAACCCGGCAGACACCGGCATCGTGGTGAACGGTGACCACGTCACCGCGTACGGACTCTTCGTCGAGCACTACCAGAAGTACGAGGTGCTGTGGCAGGGCGAGCACGGCCGTACGTACTTCTTCCAGAACGAGCACCCGTACGACGTGCCCACCCAGTCGGCCTGGCGGCACGGGTCCACCCTCGGCTACGCCGCCTACAAGGTCGGCGACCAGGTGCGGGAGCACCACGCCTGGGGCCTGGGGAGTTACTGCTTCTTCAACCTCGAGGCGGACATCTACACCGCCGCCGCCTACGAGGTCCCCGACACCCCCGGCGTCGTCTTCACCGACCTGATGACGGTCTGCCTCAACGGCCCCGGGGGTGGCGGCATCCTGCACTGCATCGACAGGGCGGGCGACCCGGTGCAGAACGGCTTCGCGACGTACTTCATGAAGTCGTACTCCAACGGGGTCGCCGGCGTCTGACGCGGTGAGGTACGGGAGTGGGGGGGGGGGGGGCCCGCCCCCCCCCCCCCCCCCCCGGGGCCCCCCCCCCAAACCCCCCCCGGGCCCCCCCCCGGGCGGACGCCGGGGGGGGGGGCGGGGCCCGCC
>NZ_JBIAJC010000020.1:104750-141989 GCF_042871745.1 Streptomyces sp. NPDC005576
TTGTTTTTTTTTCTTTTCTTTTTTCCGCGTCCGCGGGGGGGGGGGGGGGGGGGGGGGGGGGGGGGGGGCGGGGCGCGCCCCCCCCCCCCCCCCCCCCCCCCGCCACTCGCGTGGGCCGCACTCACAGGTACGCCGGGGACACCGCCGCGGTCAGTACGCGGTGCGGGTGGCCGGAGCCGTCCGCCGGGACCTCGTGGAGATCGGCACCGAAGTCTCCCGGCAGCGCGTAGGCCACGGTGATGTCGTCTTTCCAGACCGCCTGGTCGTCCACGCTTCGGGTCTCGGCGAGCGGATGATCGGCGAGCGTGCTCAGGTCCAGGACGTGCAGGCGCCAGGGGGCGTCGGCGGGCAGTCCCCCGTCGCGGCTCTTGTAGGCGATGCGGGTGCCGTCGGGGGAGAGCGAGGGACACTCCACATTGGTCCGGAGGGTGGTGAGCGTACGGTCCTCCAGATCACCGCGGACCAGGTACGTCCGGCCCTTGGTGGCGAGGGTCGCGTAGAAGTGCCGGTCGTCCGCAGCGAAGGTGACGCCCCAGAAGTTGACGTCCGCGGCCCGGTAGGGCCGGCCGTCCTTCCGTATCGCGAACTCCTCCAGGCTCGGTATGAGCGTGCCGGTACGGGTGTCGAGGATCGCGGCGCGGGTGGAGAAGTCGGTGCCCGCGTAACTGTCGCCGCCCACGAAGACCGTCCAGGCGGCCAGTCGGCCACTGGGGGAGACGCGCGCGCGGGAGGGGATGCCGGGGATCGGGTAGTGCGCCTTCTCCTTCAGGTTCCGGTCGAGGACGGTGGCGCGGTAGGTGTCCTGGAGCGCCCCGTGCACAGCCTGGAGACAGACTCCGGTGCCCGAAGCGGCGTAGAAGCGGAGGCACTTGACACCCGAGGCCGTGCGGGCGCCGCCGGGCTTCGCGACCGGGACGGTGGTCAGCTCGTCCCGGTGCGGCCCCCACGCCATGTTCCGGAAGACCATCCGGTGCTCGTCCGTGAGCACGACCCGGCCGGCCGCGACGGTGGGCCCGCCGGGCTTCGCCACGTCGAGCCGGTCGGACCTGGCCGCGGCGTGCAGCACGGCGCCGGTGGCGACGACCGCGAGCACGGTGACCGCACAGAGAAGGACGAGCAGTCGGGAGCGCAGGCGCGTCATGCGGAAACCTTCGGGGTCGGGGCGATCGGGCTCATACGGACTGAGAACGCGGCGCACACGGTGAGCGCGACCGCCGCCGCGAGCAGCGCGGTGCGGTCGCCCCACGCGGTCCAGACCGCGCCGAAGGCCAGCGAGCAGACGAACCTGGCGAAGGCCTGTCCGGTCTGTATCAGGGCGAGTCCCGAGGAGCGGAGTTCCTCGGGCACACTCTGCGAGGCCGCCGCCATCAGGACTCCGTCCGTGGCCGCGTAGAAGGTGCCGTGGAGGGCGAGCACCAGGTACGGGAGCGCGGCACCGTGCCACGACGAGAGCAGCAGACCGTACGCGCCGAGCAGGGCGACGTGCCCGGCGAGGAACACCCGCCAGGGCCCGGCCCGGTCCGCGAGCCGGCCCAGCGGCAGGGCGAGCAGCAGGAACGCGGCGGCGGTCCCGACCGGCATCAGGGCGAACCAGCGGTCGGGCACCCCGACGCGGTGCTGGAGCAGCAGGTAGACGAACGAGTCGCTCACGGTGGCGAGGCCCAGCAGGAGCGCGCAGACGGCGATGCGCCGGAGCCCGCGCTGCCGGAGCAGCGCGAGGGCCGCGCGCAGGGTGGGACGCAGGGCGGAGCGGGGCTGGACGGCCGGCTTCTCGGCGCGCGGGGTGCCGGTCCTGGAGGGTACGAAGAGCACCAGCACCAGTACGCCCACCGCCGCGACGCAGAAGCTCACGGTGAACACCGCGTCGTAGCCGTCGACCGTGGCGCGCAGGATCAGGAAAGCGGCGAACGGACCGAGCAGGGCGCCCGCGGTGTCCATCGCACGGTGGACGCCAAAGGCCCGGCCGCGTGTCCCGGGCGGCGACGACAAGGAGATCATCGCGTCGCGCGGCGCGGTGCGCAGCCCCTTGCCGGTGCGGTCGGCCGCCAGGACGAGACCGATGGGCGTGAGGGTGTGGGCCATGAGGAGGAGGGGCTTGCACAGCGCCGAGATGCCGTAGCCGAAGACGGCGACGAGTTTGTGGCGCCCTCCCCCGCGATCGGCGAAGTGGCCGCCCACCAGCCGCACCAGGGCGGAGAACCCGTTGTAGACGCCGTCCAGCAGCCCGAAGCCGAGTGGGCTGAGGCCGAGCCCCGCGACCAGATAGAGCGGCAGGACCGCCGTCACCATCTCCGAGGACACGTCGGTGATCAGACTGACCGTGCCGAGCGCCAGCACGGTGGGGGCGACCGCCACGCGCCGCCGGGCCGGCTGTGTGCCCGGCCCGGCGGCGCGTCCGGCGGACCCCGCACGGGAGGCGCGGCTGTCCGCTACATACATGTCAGGACGTCCAGACTCCGGTGATGTCCTTGGCGGTCGCGGCGTTCCCCGCGTGCCCGAGCCCGTGCATGTCCTCCAGCGTCCGCAGGAGGTCGTAGTGGTTGTACGTGGTGGAAGAGGTGGCGCCCGGCGTCACCTGCTGCCCGTAGAGGACCGTCGGGATGCGGTTGCCGCTGAGCCGGTTGTCCTCGTCGAAGGTGACGACGAGCAGGCTGTTGTGGGCCTTCGCCCAGGTCGCGTAGGAGCCGAGGTTGTTCTTCAGCCAGGTGTCACCGCTGGACACCGAGCAGTCGTGCATGTCGCTGCACAGGTTGGGAACGACGAACGAGACCTGCGGCAGCTTCGTGTAGTCGGTGGGGAACTGCTGGAACGTGTAGGCGGACGAGGTGGGGACGTTGCTGAAACCGAACCACGGGTTGTGCTTGCGGGCGTACGTACCGCTGCTGCACGTGGTCGAACCCTGGCTGGGCAGCGTCTCGTTGTAGCTCGCCCAGGTCTTGCCCGCAGCGATCAGCTCGGACGCGAGGTTGGCCTTGGCGGTGAAGCCGGGGGTGTAGCAGCTGTCGTCCGTGATGCCCTGGGTGGCCCCGCTGAACAGCGCGAAGTAGTTGGGCTGACTCGGGTGCGTCTCGGCATAGGAGGCGGTCAGGTTGGCGCCGCCGGTCTTCAGCGAGTTGATGTAGGGGGCGCTCGACGAGCCGATGACCTGGCTGTAGCCGTGGTTCTCGAAGACCACGACGATCACGTGGTCGGGGGTGGGTACGCCGGTCGCGGCCTGAGCGGACGACGAGCCGCCGATGCCGGTCCACAGGCCGGCAGCGGCCACGGCGGTGAGGGCGAAGGCACAGCTGAGGGCGGTGCGACTGCGTCGGAACACGGATCTGCCGGGCATGGGGGCCTCCGGTTGAGGGGAGTGACGGGAGCGATGCAGAGCAGAGCATGCTCACGCCAAGAATCATTTGGTGCACCCCGCACCGCTGGAGTCATGAAGACCGGGTGAACTGTGCGTTCTGGTGTGCCGGACGCGTGGCGGTGCCGTGGCCCTCCCGGCACGGGGACGCCCGGCCCGGACTACCCGGGGCAGGGCATCCCCTTCACGACGTCACGGCCGACGTCACGGCCGACGTCACGGCCGACGTCACCGCCGTCAGGCGACGGTCCCGAGACGGAGGTCGAAGTCCGGTGGTCCCGGAACCTGCCCCTCGACGCCGTCCCGGGTGACCGTGGTCAAGGATGCGGGCGGCCCTCACTTCGCGTCGTTCGTCGGGGCGACCGGCGGCACCCAGGTGCTCCCCGGGATCACGCCCGAGGTGGGTATCGAACCTGGGCCCGACCCGCGTCGGTCAAGGTCGCGTGGTCTCACACCCGTACGGCCCGGTGCGGAAGAAAGAGGAACCCCACCCGAAGCTGCCGTCCGACCGGTCGGCTGCAGGCGGGAATCCCCGGCTCTCAGGTCGGGGAGGATGTCAGCTGGAGGTCCTGATCTCCACGAGCGCGAACTCGCGACCCTGTTCGTCGTCGCTCTCGCCGACGGAGGTCCAGAGGTTCTTCTGCAGATCCCACGACCGGTCCTCGCCGTCGGTGGTCATGGAGACGGTGGCGTCGTAGTCGTTGCCCTTGACCGAGAAGACCGAAGGCATCTCCAGGGTCAGCCGGCCGCTGGTGCCGGTGACGCGGAAGCAGACGGAGGTCTGGGGGTTCTCCATCTGCTTGACCTGCAGCAGCTCACCCGTGCTCGTGCAGTCGGCGAGGACGATGTGTCCGTCGCCCCGCTTGAGGGTGATGCCCTTGTCGGCGAGGATCTGGTCGGCACCGGGATAGTTGAAGTCCTCGACCGCGTAGCCGGGCGCCTCGTCGGCCGCGGGAACGATGGACCGCGTCGCCGCTTCCGGTGAGCCACTCGCTCCGAAGTGACCGCCGGCCGTCACCACCGCGACGGCCGCACCGGCCACCACGGCTACGCCGGAGGCCCGTCGCCAGAGCCCTCTGTTCTTCGTCCGTGCCTCGGTCGCGGCAGATGTACGCATGACGGTCCTCACGTTCGTTATTGCCTCGAATGAATCCATGGGATTCCTTGAATTCACCCCCGGTTCACCTGGTCCGCAGTGAGTTCGGAAGTGGCCACTCCGGTATGGGGTGCACTGCGCGGTACGTCCTTTCCCGGAGATCATTGGCCAGGTCATGGAAGCTCAGCCCAAGAGTGTTTGTCCACCATGGAGAGTCAAACATTCGGCCACGGGGCTCGGGGAGGTCGTGCGGGTGGGGCCGTGATGCCCCATTCGTCACCCGCGTGCGATCAAGTTGGTTACATGGCGAAAATAACGCAGGCGTCCGAGTGCGGGATGAAGTTGGATCCTCGTTCTCTTCGCGACGGAGGGCTCTCCGGGGCGTCAGGGGTCGGGGGATGCCCGAGTTGCACCGTATGGATGCCCGTTGTTCCTGGTTGCCGAGGGCGATGAACTCGTCGCCTCCTGAAATTCGACGTTGTAGCCGGAAATCGCGGAGCGGGTGTTCTCGAGCCGGACGCCGAATCGATAAGCAGGTGAGAAGCCTCCATATCGGCTCCGTGTGATGCACGTCACACGCGGATGTATCCGGCGTTCCTGCATCTGTCCCATTTTGCGTGATGGACGGGTCCAGGAATTGGATGTTCCATGATCCGGCGCATGGAACTCCGAGTGTTCGTGCTTGTCCATGGTGAGGAAATGGGGTGCTCGCGACCAGGGGGGTGGCGCGGCCGGCGAAATGTCTCGTCGAGTTGCATGCGCATTGCGGGAGATGCGTGCGACTTTTCCAGTTCTTTGCTTTCCTGCCCGTCGGCATGGCTGACCGCCGGGCGAGAAGCTTCCGCGCGGACCCCGACGGGGTCCCGAAAGCCGGGGCCGCAGCCGGCGAAGCGCCCGGAGGGGTGCGGATGCCTCCGACGAGGCCGGGCTCGCCTTCCCCGCCCCCGCGATCCCCGTGGAGGGGACGTCCACCCGGACCACACCGCCCGTCCGCCACCTCACCCGCACCGGGCTCGTCGCCGCCCGCCGGAAGATCCGTGCCGCCCAGTCCGAAGACACAGTCCGTGCGGCCGCCCGCCCCCACCGGGGCCGTCGCGCAACGATCGGGAGAAACACGTGAACACGACGTATTGGAGCAGACGTCGTCTGCTCGGTGCCCTCCTCGGAACCACGGCCGGTGCACTGACCTCCAGCCTGGTCCTCAACCCCACCGCGGCCTACGCCGACCCCGTTTCCACGGCCGGTGACGGGACGACGGGGCCGGACATCTTCGCTCTGCCGGAGACGGACCGCGGCAAGGCCGTGAAGGCATGGATGCTGGGTGGCCCGGCCGTCCGCGCGGCGGCGGAAACCGCTCTGACCGGCTCGGACGCCGATGTCTCGGGCTTCCTCGCCACCGGCCTGGCCACCGCTGCGGCGGCCGACGACCGTGCCACGGTCGTCACCGTGCTGGCATCGGCCGGCAAGCGCATGGGCATCGCGGCCGCGGCGGCACTCGACGGCACCGACAGCGACGTCGCCGCATTCCTCGAAAACGGCTACCAGGCCGCTTACTTGCAAGACCTGTCCCTGACGACGGCGAGCCTGATCGGATCCGGCGCGAAGTACGTCGCGGCGGCGGGCAGCGCGGCTCTCGACGCGAACACCAGGGACGCGCTCGAGGCGTTCCTGACGGGTGGGCAGTACAGCGCGCGCCTGCAGGACATGTCCCTGGCGACGGCCAAGCTGTCGGCGAGCGGCGGACCTCAGGTCCGTGAGTACGCCTCCCGGGCCCTGGACGGATCCGCCGAGGACATCGAGTGGTTCCTGGACACGGGACAGTACATAGCGCGTGCCCGGGACCAGGAGGCCGCCACCATCACCGAGCTGGTCAGCACGGCCGAGCAGGAGGGCCGCCTCGCGGACTCCCAGTCCAAGCTGGCCACGGAGGCCTCCGCCCGTGCGGTGGAGGCAGCGGACAAGGCCAAGTCCGCGGCCCAGACTGCCGCCACCGAGGCGGCCGCCGCGCAGAAGGACGTCACCAAGGCCGGCAACGCCGCCCGGAAGGCGGCGCAGGCCGCGAAGGGTGCCGCCGAGGCGTCCCGGGTCGCCATCCGTGCCTCCCACGCCGCCATCACCGCCTCCCGCCGGGCGTCCCACGCCGCAGTGGCCGCGAGCCACGCGGCGGCCGTCGCCGGCTCGGCCGCGGCGAGCGCGTACAACTTCGCGGTCGCCGCCTCCAAGGACGCGGCCCAGGCCGCCGCCGCCAAGACCGCCGCCACCAAGGCCCGTAACGCGGCCGCCTCCGCACGCACCACGGCGGCCGCTGCCGAGAAGGCCGCGAACGCCGCGGACCAGGCGGCCGGTGCGGGGAAGGCCGCGGCGGGTGCCGCGAGCCAGGCGGCCGCCGCCGCGAGCGCCTCCGCCCAGGCGGCCTCCGCCGCCTCCGGTGTCGCCCAGGCCGAGGCTGCCGAGGCCCAGCGGCAGGCGCAGATCGCCAACAACAACGCGGCCATCGCCACCAACGCCGCCAACAAGTCGCAGTCGCTCGCCAGTGCCGCGGCGTCCGCCGCCCGCACCGCCCGGGACGCCGCGAACAGCGCCGCCGACCACGCCGAAGCGGCAGCCGACGCCGCCGACCTGGCCGCCAAGTACGCCGGTCAGGCCGTCGACTACGCGAACAGGTCGAAGACCTACGCCGACGCGGCGACCGTCGCCGCGAACAACGCCACCGACGCCGTCAACCGGGCCGTCGCAGTGGAGGAGGCGGCGCGACAGGCCGAGTGGGACGCACTCGACCACGAACAGACCCAGGCCATGGACGAGTGCCGCCGGCTCGCCGAACTCGACGCGCAGCAGGGCGCGCAACTGCGCGCGCAACGCTCCCAGCAGCAACAGAGGTCCGACGCGACCCAGGCGCTCATCGCCCAGGCCGAGTCCGCCCTGCGCTCCGGCGACCTGGCCCAGGCAGCTGCCCTCGGAAACAAGGCCGCCGTCGCCGTCATGAACTCCAGCGGCTCCTGGTCGCGCGAGGCCGCGCGGTTCGCGGTGAGCGGTCTGGACGCCGACGTCCACACCTGGATCGATGCCGGCCGGCAGCTGGCCCAAGACCAGGACGACCGTGAGTCGGTCCTCACGGTGGCCCAGGCGGGCACCGCGGCCATCAGTGACGCGGCGGCCTCCGTGCTCGAAAGCAGCGAGACGGGGGCCGCCGCCGCGTTCCTCACCACGGGGATCGTCGATGCCACCGCCGACGACCACAGCTTCGCGATCGCGCGCATCCTGGCAGTCTCCCCCGGGGAGAGAGTGGTACGGGCCGCCAACGACGCCCTCGACAGCAGCACGCCCCAGGCGCTCTTCGACTTCTTCAACGAGCACTACATCGAAGCCCAGATGCAGGACGACGCGCTCGCCACGGCCACCCTGCTCACCACGGGAGGCCCCTACACCCAGGCATACGCCCAGGCGGCCATGGAGGCACCGGCGTGGATACGCCGCCACTTCCTGTCCACGGTCCAGCACCGGTGCGCTCAGCTCGACTACGACTCGGCCGCCCACATCGCCGCCATGCAAGGCGCCATCGCGGCCGCCGCGAAGATCGCCCACCAGGCGCAGCAGAACGCCGCACTCGCCCAGCAAGCAGCGGCGACGGCCCGGAACGCGGCGCAGGACGCCCTCAAGTACAAGGCGCAGGCGTCGCAGTCCGAGAAGGACGCCGCGACCGCCGCCACGAAGGCGGACGCGAAGGCGGACGCCGCCGAGGAGTCGGCACAGAACGCCAAGGCGTCGGCCGAAAAGGCGAAGAACGCCGCCGCCGCCGCGCGTACAGCGGCACGCACGGCGAACCACTCGGCCAACAAGGCGTCCTCCGCCGCCCGCAGCGCGGTGTCCTCGGCGGCATCGGCCCAGGCGTCGGCCTCCTCCGCCCGCGCCTCGTCCATCCAGGCGGGCAAGGACGCGGCGGCTGCCGCGGCTGCCGCGGCCGATGCCCACACCATCGCCGCGCAGAAGCGCCGGCAGGAGATGGCGGCTGCCGCGCGGCTGGCCGCCCAGAAGGCGCGCGAGGCCAAGGACAACGGCGTCAACCAGGTCGACGTGTCCGAGAACGACGAGGCCGACAAGGGAGGCGAAGAAGGAAGCATCGACAACCCGCAGACCGCGGAGGAGTACGCGGAATCCTTCGAGCGCTTCAGCGTCGTCGCCGGCCTGGGAGCCGGTGCCCTTTCCATCGCCGGTGGTCTCGTGCTGCTCGCCGGTCCGGAGATGGTGCCGGTCGCGGTGGGCCTGGAGGTCCTCGCCGGCGTCCTCAGCGCGGCCTCGGTGGTGGCAGACCTGGGCGCCGTCGTCGCCAGCGGAATCGCCCACGACTGGCACGGCGACGAGTTCACGAAGACGTGCGGCACTGCCGCACTCGGCCTCATCACCTTCGGCCAGGGCAAGCTGATCTCGAAGGCTGCGGAGGAAGCGGCCCCGGCCGTCGGCAAGGTCGTCGACGGCGTCGGGGAGGTCGCGGGATCGATCACCCGAGGGCTCGCGAGCTGGTGGGACTAGGGGCTGGACGGGGTTGTCGCGCGGAAGAGGGAGCGGGGCCGGGTGCGTGCGACCGCAGGGCGCCCAAGTGGCCTGGTAGCGGATCTACCAGGGCGTTTCGGCAACGCCGCGAGGCGCCGTGCCGGGCGTCGCGACCTCGGCCATGATCCGTCGGACACCAGCGCCGGACAGGCGGGACTCTCGAAACGCTGACCGGGCTCATTCGGTTCGGATCGGGCAGGCGCGGGTGGGCTCCCCAGGTTCGGACGCGGCGTGTGGAGAGGGGCGCGGGTGCGGGGGGCGAGCAAGTCTCGTCCACGGCTCCCGCGCCCGTGAGGGTGCGGGACGGCCGACAGGCATCGCCCGCACCCTCCGCACGTCTCGAACGCGCTCCCCGAGCCGCAGCCGGCACCCGGGGTTCGACGCGATTACGGGCCTCGCCGCCCCTCTCGCCACCGCACGGCCCGGCCGGGCCGCCGTCGCTTGATCGTCCGGAGTCGGGGTAGCGAAATGCCATGGCCACTGACAACGCATCCACTGCCGACACCGCTTACCCACGGCCCGAGGTCGACGTCCCGGCACTGACCGAGGTGCTCGACGGCGAGTACGCCGAGATCCGCGATCTCGTCCGGACCAACCTGGTGAACCACGCCTCCGTTCTCGAGGACGCCGAAGAACTCGGCGTCGACGCGTTCCGCGAACGGGTGCGCGAGGTCGTGGTGGAGATGGCCGCGACGGGCCAGACCGGCATGGGTTTCCCGAGCGAGTACGGCGGGGGCGGCGACCTCGGAGGCTCGATCGCGGCGTTCGAGACGCTGGCCTTCGGTGACCTGTCGGTGCTGGTCAAGATCGGCGTGCAGTTCGGGCTTTTCGGAGGCGCCATTTTGCAGCTGGGCACCGAGCGCCACCACGACGCTTATCTGCGCGACCTCGTCACCGGGCAGCTGATGGGCTGCTTCGCGATGACCGAGAGCGGGCACGGTTCCAACGTCCAGGCGCTCGGTACCCTCGCCAGGTACGACGCCGCCGCCCAGGAGTTCGTCATCACCACCCCCGGCGACGGGGCACGTAAGGACTACATCGGCAATGCGGCCCGCCACGCCGAACTCGCGGTCGTGTTCGCCCAGCTGGAGGTGGGCGGGAAGTCCGAGGGGGTGCACGCGTTCGTGGTGCCCATCCGGTCCGGTGGCGAGACGGCGCCCGGCGTCCGGATCGAGGACGACGGCCGCAAGATGGGCCTCAACGGCGTGGACAACGGCCGCATCTGGTTCGACGGCGTGCGGGTGCCGCGTGAGGCACTGCTCAACCGGTTCGCCGACGTCACCGCCGAAGGCGTCTACGAGAGCGCGATCGAAAACCCCGACCGACGCTTCTTCACCATGCTCGGTACGCTGGTGCAGGGACGGGTCAGTGTCGGCGGCGCCGGGATCAACGCCGCCAAGGTCGCTCTGGCGATCGCGGTGAAGTACGCGGTGCGGCGCCGGCAGTTCGAAGCGGCGTCGGAAGCGGCATCGGGGACGGGTTCCGAGGAGGCATCGCGAGCGGAGGAGCAACTCCTCCTCGACTACGGTCTCCACCAGCGCCGCCTGCTGCCGCTCGTCGCGCGCACGTACGCGCTGCACTTCGCCCAGGACGTGGTGCGCACCCAGCTGCACGAGGTGTTCTCCGGCGCCGAGGACGACCCGCAGGCGCGGCGCCGCCTCGAGTCACGCGCCGCCGGAACCAAGGCGCTCGGTACCTGGCACGCCACCAAGGTCATCCAGGAGTGCCGCGAGGCCTGCGGCGGCGCCGGTTATCTCACCGTCAACCGGTTCGCCGCCCTCAAGAGCGACAGCGACATCTTCACCACCTTCGAGGGCGACAACCACGTCCTCCTGCAACTCGTGGCCAAGGGCCTGCTCACCCGTTACGCCGGCGAGTTCGAGGACCTCGACCAGCTCGGCATGGTCCGCCACGTGACCGGCATCGCCGTCGAGACCGTGCTGGAGAAGACCTCGGCGCACAAACTGCTCGAACGGGTACGCGATCTGCTGCCCGGGGGCGACGAGGGGGACCAGGAGGCCGGCCTGCTCGACCCGGAGTACCAACTCGCCATGCTCCGCTACCGCGAGGAGCACATGCTGGCGGGCGTGGCGCGTCGGCTCAAGAGCGGGATCGACCAGAAGCGCGACCCGGGCGCCGTCTTCTCCCGCGTGCAGGACCACGTGATCGCGGTCGCCCGCGCGCATGTCGAGCGGCTGGTGCTGGAAGCGTTCGCCGACAAGGTGCGCGGGCTGCCCGAGAGCGGCAACAAGGCCGCGCTGGGCCTCCTGTGCGATCTGTTCGCCCTGTCGACGATCGAGGCGGACCGGGCCTGGTTCATGGAGCACGGCCGGCTGACCGTCCAGCGCTCCAAGGCGATCAGCCGCGAGGTGAACCGGCTCTGCCGCAAGGTCCGGCCCCTCGCGGCCGACCTCGTCGACGCCTGGGGAATCCCGTCCGAGATGCTGCGTGCTCCGGATCTGGTGGGCTGATCCGGGAGCGGGACAGCCCTGAGACGGTCGTGACCCCTCGCCGGAAGTATCGGGGTGCCGGGGAGGGGAGTCGATGTCACTGCCCAGTGGGTCTCAAGTCCGCGCGGGTGGGTGGGGGTGGAGGCGGTGCGCCGTCCTGGACCAAGGTGGTGGCCGGTCCCACGCAGGACCCGGTCGCGTCGCGCGGGCCGCCCGGAAGGATGTGCCAGAAGCGGATTCCCATCGGGGAACTCTGTTTGAGGGGTGGCGTGTTGTGGCTAGAGTGGTTTCATCTTGATCAGGTTCGGTGGCAAATCTGTCGGATTCCGTGAACAGGCGGCAACGGGGGCGTTGTAGCCGTGGGGAAAGCGGGGGCTTCGGTGCTTCAGGTGGTATTCCGTGTCCTGGGGCCGTTGGACATCGAGGTGGATGGCAGGGCCGTGCCGCTGCAAGGGGCCCGCCAGCGCACCCTGATGTCGATGCTCCTGCTCGCCCCCGACCGGGTGGTCTCGGTCGACGCCCTGGCCGAAGCGGTGTGGGACGGCAGCCCGCCCGCCACCGCCCGCAACCAGCTCGCCATCTGCGTCTCCGCTCTGCGCAAGACCTTCAAGAAGGCGGCAGGCCTCGACGACGTCCTCGTCACCAGCCACCCCGGATACATGCTGAACACGGGCGAACACCGGATCGACGCGGCCGAGTTCGAGCGGAGCGCGGCACTCGGACGGGAGGCTGCCCGGGCTGGTCGGCCCCAGGAAGCCTGCGCCCATTTCCAGGACGCTCTCGCCATGTGGCGCGGCCCCGCCCTGGAGGGAGTGCTGGCAGGCCGCGTCGAGGCGGAAGCCGGCCGGCTCGACAGCCTTCGATGCGATGTGTACGAGGAGTACGCCGGGTTGCGCATCGGGCTCGGTCAACACCGTCAACTTCTGAGTGAGTTGCGTGCCTTCATCCATGAGAACCCACTGCGCGAGCAAGCCATCGCCCATCTGATGCTCGCCCAGTACCGCTCGGGACGACGGGCTGAAGCGCTGGGAACATACCGCTCCGGGCGACTGCGTCTCGCCGAGGAACTGGGGATAGACCCCGGCCCCGCGCTCCAGGACCTGTATGAACTGATTCTCGCCGACGCTCCGGAGCTGGGAGCTGCGGCCCCGGCTGTCACGGTGTCCGCGGGCCCTGCTGTGCCCACGCAACTTCCCCCACCGGTTGCGTCTTTCACCGGCAGACGTACTGAAATCGCCTTATTGGGGGCTTTGCTGGGGAAGGTCGGTGGTGGTGCGCTGCCCGTCGGGTTCGTCGTGGGCGCCGGGGGGGTGGGCAAGACCGCGCTTGCCGTGCGCTGGGCCCATCAGGTCGCCCCTCGTTTTCCGGACGGCCGGCTCTTCGCGGACCTGCGGGGGTACGACGAGGAGGAGGCGCCGCGCCGCCCCGGTGCGGTTCTCGACGGCTTCCTCCGCGCACTGGGTGTCACCGCCCCGCAGATACCCGCCGACCAGAACGAGCGCGCCGACCTGTTCCGTAACATCCTGGACGGCCGCCGCGTCCTGATCGTCCTCGACAACGCCCGCTCCTTCTCCCAGATCCGCTCGCTGCTGCCCGGCACCGGACAGTGCTGCGTTCTGGTCACCGGCCGTGACGCGATGGCCGGCGCGCTCGCCGGCGACTACGCCGTCGAGTCGCTGAATCTCGGCGCGTTGGACGAGAACGAGTCGGCTGCCCTGCTGGCCCGGGTCGCGGGGGACGGCAGACTGGCCGCCGACCCGGCGGGTGCCGCCCGGATCAGCGCACTCTGCGACAGGCTGCCCCTCGCGCTGCGGATCGCGGCGGCCCGTCTTGCCGCCAAGCCGCACTGGTCGGTGGGCACCCTCGTCAGACGCCTGGAGGACCAGCGCCGAAGACTCGACGAGCTGAGTCCCGACGAGCGCGGCGTACGCGCCAGCCTGCGGCTCAGCTACCGGTATCTGGCGCCCGGCGCTGCCCGGATGTTCCGCCTTCTGGGCCTGTTGTGCGTGCCGGACTTCGCCGCGTGGGCCGGGGCGGCCCTGCTGGACATCGAGCCCGCGGAGGCCGAGGACCTGGTCGAGGAACTGGTCGACGCCCAGCTCCTGGAGCCGCTCAGTGCGGGCACCGACGGCCAGGTCCGCTACCGGTTCCAGGAACTGCCCCGGCTGTTCGCACGCGAATGCGCGTACGCGGAAGAGAGCGAGGGCGACCGCCGGGACGCCGTGCGCCGGGTGTACGGGGGCTGGATGGGGCTCGCCCGGCAAGCTCATCGGCGTATTTACGGGGGAGACTTCACCGTCGTACGCAACCCCTCCGCGCTCCATCCGCTGCCCGAACGCCTGGTCGAGAACCTGCTCGACAACCCGGTGGGCTGGTTCGAGTCCGAGCGCGCGGCGATCGCGGCTCTGGTGGAGCAAGCCGCGCAGGACGACGGGGCGGCGTCCTACGCCTGGGGGCTCACGTCCTTCAGCGTCACGTTCTTCCAGGGAGGCAACTACCTGGAGGACTGGCGGCGTTGCGCGGAGCTGTCCCTGGACGCGGTGCGGCGGGCCGGAGATCCGTCGGGGGAGGCGGTGATGCTGCACTCCCTGAGCACCTTGGACATCGTTCAGTGGGATTACGACGGCGCACGTGAACGGCAGGGCCTGGCACTCAGGCTCTTCGAGGAGCAGGGCGAACGGCAGGGCTGCGCGCTGGTGCTGCGCAACACGGCGATGTGCGAACGCCACCAGGGCGACCTCGACAGGGCGGCCGGGACGGGCCGCGAGTCCCTGGAAAGCTTCCGTGCGGTCGGCGACCTGTACGGAGAGGCGTACATGCTGGGGCTGCTCGCACAGATCGAACTGGAGCGTGGGGAGGCGGCCGTGAGCCTGCAACTCTCCGCCGAAGCCATCGTCCGGGGCCGGGCGCTGGGCAGCAAACGGGGCGAGGCGCAGAGTTCGGTGCGCCTGGCGGAGGCGCTGACCGGGCTGGGTGAAGGGGCCAGGGCGGAGGAGGCGTGCCGCAGGGCCCTGGAACTCGTCAGGGAGTCGGGGGACCGGCGTGGCGAGGCGCACGCACTGCGGGCTCTCGGTGAGGCGCTGTGGGGCCAGGACCGGATGGCCGAGGCCGAATCGGTGGTTCTGGAGGGGCTGTCGGTGGCACGCGAGGTACCGGACCGGTTCCTGGAGGGGCGGGCGGCGGCCGTCCTGGGCTGCCTGCTGGCGATACGGGGCGACAGGCCGGGAGCCCTGGAGCGGCTACGGACCGCGGCCCGCCTCTTCGCGGATGTGGGCGCCGGGCGGCGGTGGCGGGAGCGGGCGGAGCGATTGCTCGGAGCGGTGGACATGAGTGGCCCGGACGGTGCGGGCGGAGGGGCCGGAGCGCCGCCGGACCCCGAGGAACTCTTCGCACTCGTCAAGCCGTAAGGGTCCGCGGGCGCACGGGCGCCCCCTCCGGGAGTGGCCCCGGAGGCTACGCGGAGGTTGCGAGGGTCCAAGGGTCGTCCGGCCTGGTGTGGGGTGTCGGGCCGGTCCACGGGCTGTCCCTGTACGGGGCAGTCCGGACGCCCGTCCACGGGCTGCCGGTGGGCGCCGGCATGCGGCCGGGGACCGCCCCGGCCGCCGCCAGGAGTAATGCCTGGCTCGCCAGGAGGAGGCCGAACGGAACGAAGAATTGCGTGCGGAGAGCAGTGTGCTTCATGTGTCCCCCTGAGAGTCCGGCATGCCGTGCAGTGCAGGCAGAACAATACGGAGAGTCGCTTTCCGGGTCCTTTCAAAATCCTTTTGCCACGATGTGCCGTGGTGCGCCGCAGGCGCCGCGATCGCCGGTGGCGGACCGATCCGGTGCCGACGCGGGGCCGCGCCGGAGATTCTCCATAGGCCGCGGGGATGGCATCACGGGATGGAAAGACGCATCGCAGACATCGTCGTCGTGGGGGGCACCACCGCCGGCTGGATCAGCGCCGCCTACCTCGCCAGTGCCCTTCGGGGCACCGCACGGATCACCGTCGTCGAGGCCCCCACGCGGGAGCACGGTACCGATGCCGAGGCCGATGCGGCCGCGACGGGCGGCGTGCAGGCGTTGCCCGTGGAGATGCAGAGCGACTTCTTCGATCCGCTCGGGATTCAGGAGTCCGTATGGATGCGCGCCTGCCGGGCCTCCTTCCGGGTAGCCGCCCGCTATACGAACTGGCGCACCGGTGGCCCGGCGCAATGGGCGGCCAGAGACCTTCCCCATGGGGATCCCGACCGGTTCTACGATCCGGTGGGAGGCAGCAGGACCGCGATATCGGCATTCGCCCTTCCGTACTACTGGGCCTGGCGGCGGAACGCCGGGGAAACGATTGAGTCCCTGGACCGCACCTGCTTCCGTGAGCCGCCACTGTTGGACGCGCTGAAATCGCCGCGCTGGCTGGACGACCGGGCTGCGCTGTCCTACGGCTGGCACGTCGACACCGAGCTGTTCACTGCCTACCTGCGCCGCGTGGCGACCGGCCGGTGGGGCGTGGGCACGGCACGGGGGAGCCTGGGGCGGGCGGAACGTGACGCGCGCGGCCATGTCGTGGCCGTCGTCACCACGGAGGGGTCGCGCGTCGCGGGGGAGTTCTTCCTGGACTGCACCGGAACACGTGCCGCCCTGCTCGCCGGTGCGCTCGGCGAAGCCCGCACGGACGACCCCGACCAGCTGTCGTGTGACCGCACCGTCACGCTGACCACACCCGCAGACCCCGACGGGAGCATCGCCCCCTACACGGACCTGCTCGCCGCACCCGACGGATGGCTGTGGCGGATGCACCTGCCGGGACGCACCGGCGTCGGGCACGTGTACGCCGCCGAGTTCACCCGCCCCGAGGACGCCGCACGGGAGCTCGCCGTGCTCTGCGGCCAGGACCCCGCGGAGGCAGACGTGCGCCACTGCACGCTGCCCCAGGGACGTCTTCGTCGCGTATGGGTCAAGAACTGTGTGGCGCTGGGGAGTTCGGCATCCGTCGTGGAGCCGTTGGACACCTCGCGGACGGGCGATGTCCTGCATGCTCTGCGCCGGCTCGTGCGGCACCTGCCGCCGGTCGCCGGGGAGTACGAGGCCGCCGCGAACCGTTACAACCGTGAAGCCGAGTGCCGGTACCAGGCGGACCGCGACTTCGCTCAACTGCACTACGCGTTCGGGCCGCGCCGGGACAGCCCTTTCTGGTGCGCGCAGTCCGCCCGTCCTCCTTCCGCAGCGGTGCGCGACCTCGACGCGGCCTACCGGAGCGGCCTTCCGCTCACCGGCGGAGATCTGAGGCACCTCACCGTCCTGGCGTCCCTGGACACCGGCCCGCCGATCGCGCCGCCCGCGCTGGCGCGTCTGGACCGGGAACGCAGGGAGGCGGCCGAGCACTTCGAGTGGATCACACGGCAACAGCGCATCCTGGGGGAGACGCTGCCCTCCGCGAGTGAGTATCTGAGGCGCCTGCACGGCGGGTGAACGAAGAGCCTTCAGGCTGCGCGCGCCACCAATGACATGTGAATGGTGGCCACTCGCCCACCCGTGACGTCTTCGGCCTCCGCCCGCAGCTCGAGTACGTCGCTGCCCGCCAGCGACCTCACCCCGTCTATGTGGACGACCAGCCGCAGGACGTCACCCGCACAGACCGGTCGCCCGAAGACGAACCGCTGATCGCGGTGGACCACTCGGGAGTAGTCCAGGCCGATTTCGGGATCGAGGACCACCGGATCGGTCGCCCGCTGCATCAGCACGGAGAGGAACGTCGGCGGAGCCACCAGGTCGCGGTGACCGAGCGCCCGGGCCGCCCGCGGGTCATGGTGGGCGGGGTGCCCTTCACCGATCGCGAGGGCGAACTCGCGAATCTTCTCCCGCTCCACCTCGTAGGGATCGGTCGGCGGGTAGACACGGCCGGCGAAAGCGGGATCGAGGGGCACGACGGCTCCAATGGGCTGCATGGGGAGGGGGTTTGAGCAAGTCTATGGCCACGTCCCGGATCCTTATAGATCGCCCATAGCGTCGGCGCGAACTCTCGGCATTCCCAACGCATTGCCGTTTCACGAAGGGAGAGCCGTGTTCGCAGGGCTCAAAGGCATTCTCTCAGCGGTGGGCGGGACACCGCTCGTTGAACTGGAGCGGCTGATTCCCGGCTTCTCCTCCCGTGTGTACGCCAAGACCGAATGGTTCAACCCGGGTGGCAGCATCAAGGACCGGTCCGCGCTCAGCATGCTGCTCGACAGGATCAGGTCGGGACAGTTGGTGCCGGGCAGTTCCACGGTCGTCGAGTCGAGTTCCGGCAATCTCGCCATCGGGATCGCCCAGTTGTGCCGGTACTTCGGGCTGAGCTTCATCTGCGTCGTGGACGCCCGCACCACGGCACAGAACATCGCGATCCTGCGGGCCTACGGCGCCGATGTGCGCATCGTGACCGAGCCGGACCCGGTGACGGGGGAACTGCTGCCGCAGCGGCTGAAGCTGGTCGCCCGGCTCTTGACCGAGATCCCCGGTGCGTACTGCCCCGATCAGTACTCCAACCCGCTCAACCCTCAGGCGCACTTGGCCACCATGGCCGAGATCGACGAGGCGCTGGACGGGGAAGTCGACTACCTGGTGCTGTCCGTCGGGACCTCCGGGACGCTCGGCGGCTGTGCCGAGTACGTCCGGAGCCGGGGGCTGCGCACGAAGATCGTCGCGGTGGACGCCATCGGCAGCGTGCTCTTCGACTCTGTCTGCGCGTGCAGCCGGATCATTCCCGGCCACGGCGCTTCGGTGCGCCCCGCCGTGCTCGACCGGGCCGACGCGCACCGGGTCGTGCACGTCGGTGACCTGGACTGCGTGGTGGGATGCAGACGGCTGGTGCAGCGAGAGGCTGTGCTGGCGGGCGGGTCGTCCGGGGCGGTGGTCTCCGCGCTGGAGCGGATCGCGCCGGAGATACCGGCGGACTCCACCTGCGTGCTGATACTGCCGGACGGCGGTGACCGCTATCTGGAGACCATCTACGACGATGCGTGGGTGCGCGATCGGTTCGGCGACGTCTCCCATCTGTGGAAGCACTCCGTGGGGTTCCCGGCCGGACAGGAACGGGACGAACGGCAAGAGGCGGAAGAAGAGAGAGAGGTCGTTCCATGCTGATCGTCGGCCACGACGACGTACGTACCCTGCTGGACGGGCGCGAGAAGGAGGTGCTCGAACTCGTCGCGGACGCCTATCGGTTGCACGACGAGGGCCGCACGTCCCTGCCGCACTCGGTCTTCCTGCGCTTTCCCGGGGACGACCGCAACCGTGTCATCGGACTTCCCGCCTTCCTCGGCGGCGACGACACCGTGGCGGGAATGAAGTGGATCGCCAGCTTCCCCGGCAATGTGACGCGCGGTATCGATAGGGCCAGCGCCTCCATCGTGCTGAACTCGATGGCCGACGGGCGGCCGGAGGCGTTCATGGAAGCCTCGGTGATCTCCGCCCGCCGGACCGGCGCCTCGGCGGCACTCGCCGCCGGCCTGCTCACGGAGGCCGCGGGGGGCGAGGCTCCGCAGGGCATGGGGCTGCTCGGGCTCGGGCCGATCAACCTGGAGGTGCTGCGGTTCTGCGCGGCGCGCCTGCCGTCGTTGCGCGAAGCGCTGGTGTACGACCTGGACCCCGGCCGCGCGGAGGAGTTCAGGGCGCGGGCCAAGAGCGTCGCACCGGGGGTGGAGGTGAGCGTGGCCGACGACGTGTCGCAGGCGGTGGGCACGTACGGGCTGGTGTCGCTGGCGACCACGGCCGGAACCCCGCACATGGATCTCTCCGCCTTCCGGGCGGACGCGACGGTGCTGCACGTGTCGTTGCGCGACCTCACGGTGGAGGCGGTGCTCGGCGCGCAGAACGTCGTCGACGACACCGACCACGTCTGCCGCGAGCGGACATCCCTGCATCTCGCCGAAGAGGCGACCGGGAAAAGGGAGTTCGTGGGAGCTGAGATCGGGGCACTGCTGCGCGGCACGTCCGGTTTCCGCCGTGAGCCGGGCCGCCGGACGGTGTTCTCGCCCTTCGGCCTCGGGGTGCTCGACCTCGCGCTGGCCCGTTGGGTCCGGGACCGCGCGGCCGAGGAGGGCCTCGGTGTGCGGGTGGAGGGCTTCCTGCCGGGACCGGTGGTCGCCACGGCGTGAGCGGGGTGTGCGGAGGGGCCCGGGAACGCTCTCCCGGGCCCCTCCGGCGTACCGGCGTACCGGTGTTCGGTCAGTCGAGTACGGCGCCGGCCGTGTGTCGCAGTGGGCGGTTGCGGCGATTGTCCAGCGACGCATACACCCGGTGCAGCCACCGGTCCGTGCCGTCATAACGCGGTACGAACGGCGAACGCCCGTGCACGGCGAGGCGGTTGTCGACGATCGCGAGGTCGCCCGGGGCGAGCGCGAGAGCGGACCTGGTGCGGATGAAGGCGTCGCGCAGCTCCGCCATCGCCTCCCGTGCCTCGCCGTCGAGCGGGTGAGTGGCGTGGAAGTCGACCAGGACGTCCGGGTCCTCCGCGGCCCCCGGCAGGATCGCGTGAGCGGGCGCGGCGCCGGCGCGGCCGTCGAAGGACGGAGGGGCCTCGGTCAGGAAGCGGGCCTCGGAGAGCACCGTGCGGGCCCGTGCGGAGAGCAGCGGGAAGGCGCGGCGGATGGACGCGGTGGTCAGGCGAGCCTCGCCGGACGGGTCCTCCCGGACGCACAACAGGCCTATGTAGTCCGGGCGGTTGTCGTGGAACGCGTTCTCGACGTGCATCTCCAGCAGCTCGGAACCCGCATTGGACTGCTGGCGTTCCTGCCCCGGTACCGGTACCACGTTCTGGACGAGCGCCCCGGACTTCTCGTTGCGGAAGGCGATCACCTCGCCCAGCTGGAGCATCGTGGCGGTGACGACCGCCGCCGCCGTGGACGCGACGCGCTCCACGGAACCGGCCTGCGTGGGTGTGGGAGGCAAAGGGGGCCCGCCGACCGGGGAGACGGGCAGGTTGCGGACGAGGAGCACCCCGTCGGGGCCCGCGTCGTGGCGGAAGGCGCGCAATTCGGCGAGCAACCGCTGCGGCAGTCCCGCCGAGGCGTCGCGCACGGCGCGGATCCAGTTCAGGTCGTCGGTCGCGGCGGGCCCGGTTCTCGCCAGCCGGTCGGCGACTTCGCCGATCCTCCTGCGTTCGGGGCCGGTGAGGACGACGGCGGCCGAAGCCACGGTGGTCGCCACGGAGGTCTCTGTCATGAGGCGTGCCTTAGCTGTCGGTGAGCGGGGATCGTGTACCGGTACGAGTCCGGCAGTACACGGGCGAGTCTCGGCGGGGCCGCTATACCGCCCCCATAGCCACGTGCGACCGCCCCGAAGCCGCGTACGCCCCGCACCCGAAGTGGCCGTACGCCCGTTCCCGTGCGGGCTCCCGAGGCCCGCACGGGGCCGCCTTCAGGCCGACGCGCGGTGCGCCAGCCGGGCGAGCCGTTCCTCGCGGCGGGCCGTGAAGTGAGCCGCGCGCTGCGCCAGTTCGTCCACGAAGCGGGCCAGCTCCTCGCGCGCGGCCTCGCCGGCCGCGCCGAAATCGGTGCGTTCGAGGATGCGCAGGTGCCGTAGGACGGGCATGAGAACCTTCTCGTGGTGCAGGGGGAGATCGTAGATCCCGGCCATCGCGATCATCGCCGAGAAGCGGGCGAAGCCGGGTTGGTTCTCGCCCGGCATCCGGAAGTCGAGCACCACGTTGCGAATGGCGATCATGGCGTCGTCGGGCGCCCGGTCCAGGGCGGCCTCCAGCAGGTTCCGGTAGAAGAGCATGTGCAGGTTCTCGTCGGCGGCAATCCGCGCGAGCAGTTGCTCGGCGATCGGACAGCCGGTCGCGACCCCGGTGTTGCGGTGCGAGATCCGGGTGGCCAACTCCTGGAACGTGACATAGGCGAGGGTCTCCAGAAGGCCCCCGGGCGCGCCGCCGCTGCCCGCCGCCATGTGGGCCAGACGGCGCTGTTCGAGGTCGACCGGGTCGACGGCTCTGGTCACCACCAGGTAGTCGCGCAGGGCGATGCCGTGCCGGGCCTCCTCCGCGGTCCAGCGGTTGGTCCACTCGCCCCAGGCCGCGTCCGGGCCCAGCGTGCGGGTGAAGTCCCCGTGGTACCCGGGAAGGTTGTCCTCGGTGAGCAGGTTGACGACGAGCGCGGCCCGCACGGCGGGGTCGAGGGCGGTGTCGCCGGGGACCCAGTCCGCGCCGCCGAGTAAGGCGTAGTCCCGGCCCCGGCTCCAGGGGACGTAGTCGTGGGGGTTCCAGTCCCGGACGACCGTCAGATGGCGGTCGATGTTCTCCGCGACGACCGGTTCCAGTTCGTGCAGCAGGGCCGACTCGGCCGCCGGATCGGGAAGCCGGGGTGTGCCGGTGGTGGTCTCGGTGGGAGTCATTGTCTTCCCCTATACCGTTGGGCATCTGTTTGCCCGACCGTAGACGAGAAATGACCACTCTTCGACGGCGCACGGCAAGTATAGATCAGTTGTAGTCGCCTTCGTCAGGATGCCGTTCTGAGAAATCGTCAGTCGGGGTGGAGGTGTGCTGGGCGAATGCTCATCAACGCGGAGGGCCGTCGAATGTCGTCGGCCGACGTGGACGGGGCTTGTACCGCCGTCGCACGGGAACTGCGCAGACGGGGAATCAATGAGCGGAGCAGGGTTCTGCTGACGGGTGAGAACACCCTGGAATTCATCCTCGTACTGTTCGCGCTGATGGAATGCGGGGTCTCGGTCGCGTTGGCCGACCGGCGGCTGCCCGCCACCCAGCAGGCATCTTTGGCTGCCGGCGCGGGAGCGGACCGGATTCTCACCGACAGCGAACTGCCGGGGGAGGGGATCGGGCAGGAACTGCTGTCGGACCTGGTCGCCGAGGCACACGCGCACACCCCGGCAGACACGGACACCGCGGCGAACGCGGACACCGAGGACGCGGCACCGGTGAAGCGCGCGGCACCCCCCGGCGCGACCGGGCCCGCCGGCTTCGACCGGTGGTTCGCCCGGCAGGACGCGCTGATCGTCTGGAGCTCGGGCAGCACCGGCGTGCCCAAGGGCATCGTGCGCTCCGGCGCCGCGGTCCGCGCCAACATCGCGCGGACCGCGGACCGCATGGCCTACCGCGGCGAGGACGTGCTGCTGCCGCTGCTCCCCTTCACCCACCAGTACGGGCTGTCCATGCTGCTGCTGTGGCGGCAGACCGGCGCGACGCTGGTGCTCCAGACCAGCAGCCAGCGGGTGGACCGAGCGCTGGAGGCGATCGGCGCATACGGCGTCACCGTGGTCGACGCGGTGCCGGCCACCTACTTCACCCTGCTCAACCTGCTCGACGGCGCACGGGCCGGAGCGAGCGGCATCGGCACGGTCCGGATGTGGTGCGTGGGCGGCGAGCCGCTCGGCCGCGAGCTGGACGAACGCTTCACCCGTACGGTCGGGAGCCCGCTGCTCGACGGCTACGGCAGCAGCGAGGCGGGCAACATCGCCCTCGCCGTGCACCCCGAACCCCGGGGCTGCGGCCGGCCGCTGGACGGCATCGAGGTCCGGGTGCAGGACGACGCGGGACGCGAGGTCCCCACGGGCGAGACCGGTGAGATCGTCGTCCGCTCCCCGGACTACATGACCGGCCTGCTCGGCCCCGGAGGCACCGTGCTGCCGGTGGAGGGCGACGAGTACCGGACGGACGACATCGGCCGGCTGGACGCCGACGGGAACCTGACCGTCCTCGGTCGCAAGGACGCCGTGCACCGGAACGGATTCACCCTCTACCCGGACTCGATCGCGGAGCGGGCCGGAGCCTGCGGAGCACGCGTCCGGGTGGTCGCCGTCCAAGGGGGGCGGGACGACCGGATGCAGCTGGTGTTCTTCGTCGCCGACGCCACCGGCCGACCGGCCGGCCAATGGCGGCAGGAACTCGCCCGGTGCGTGGCAGAACACGAACGCCCCAACCGTGTGGTCGTTCTTCAGGAGTTCCCGCTGAACAACACGGGGAAAGTCGACCGCCGGGCCCTGCGGGACATGGCATTGCTCGAAATGGCGTCCAGGAACGCGGCGCCGAACCGAAACCCGGAGCGGAAACCAGTGGCCCGGAATTCCACGAGAGGCATACTGCGATGATTGAGGTTCTGGCCCGCGAAGGGTCGCAGGGTGAAGAGGCCCGGGTGCATTCCGGGCAAACGCCCGATCCGGCGGCGTACGCAATTCCCTTCGAGGAGAGACTCGATGCCCTGCGCGCCGTGACGGACCTGCTCCGCACGCGGCGCGAGGAGGTTCTCCAGGAACTCTTCGCCACGTGCAACTACCGGACCGCGTGCGGGGAGATAGACGTTTCCGTCAAGGCGCTGGAGGGCGCGTACGACGAGGTCATGAGGTTCGGGCCGCCGCGCGTGGAGCAGATCAGCGTGCTCATGCCCTCGAACATCCCGCTCTACAGCTACGTCCTGTACCTGCTGATCCCCAGCCTCTACAGCAACCGGGTGTCGTTCCGCCCCTCCGGGCGCATCAGCGACCAGACCGCCAAGCTGCACAAACTGCTCGGCACCGTGCACGACCTGCCCATCGAGCAGTGCCCGACCGGCCAGCGCGAGTTCCTCGAAGGCGAGGCCACCCGTGCCGAAGTGCTCGTGTTCACCGGCGCGTTCGAGAACGCGGAGAAGATCCGCGGCCGGCTCCGCAAGGACCAGCTGTTCCTGTACTTCGGGCAGGGTGTCAACCCGTTCGTGGTGGGCCCGGACGCCGATCTCGGCAGCGCGGTCAACGGCGCACTGCACGCGCGCATGATGAACTCCGGGCAGGACTGCTTCGGTCCCGACGTCTACTTCGTGCACACCTCGCTCAGCTCACAGTTCTGCAATCTCCTCGCCCGGCGCGTGAATTCGCTCAAGCACGGCCGCAACGAGGACGCGGCGGCCGACTACGGCTCCATGTACTACCTGGACGCCTTCGAGTCCGCCATGAGTCATCTCGTCGACAACCGCGCCTTCATCGCCGCCGGCGGCCGTGCGGACCTCACCGAGGGCCATCTCAGCCCCACCGTGCTGGTGCGACCGGTCGAGTCCCCGGTGCGGCCGCCGGAGATGTTCGCGCCGATCTTCAACGTGGTGCCGTACAGCGGGCGGGACTGGCTGTGCTCGATGCTCACGCACCAGTACTTCGAGGAACGGGCGATGGCCGCCACCGTCTACGGTGACGACCCCGCGCTGGTCGAACTGCTCCGCCGCCGCCACACCGTCAGCGTGAACAGCACCCTCGTCGACATCGAGAACGGCAACGAGCCCTTCGGCGGCACCGGTGTCCGCGCCAACTACGCCGCTATCAAGGGCGTGCGGCACACCGAGCCGCTGCTCATCTCCAAGGCCGTCGCCGACCACGCGATACCCGCCGGAGGCCCGCGATGAGCACCGTCGCCGACCAGGACGACACGGCGACCGTGACCGGCTGCTGGCAAGCGGTCGTCAGGGTTCTCGAACGGGCCGGAGTGCAGGACGCCTTCGGCCTCCCCGCCGACGACCTGGACCTCCTCGCCGCCCTCGACACCACGGACATCCGCGCGGTGCTCTGCCGGGACCAGCGCAACGCCCTGTTCATGGCGACCGGCTACGCCCTCCAGTCCGGCAGGACCGGCATCGCCTTCACCGGAAAGGGCCCCGCCGTCACCAACGCCCTCACCGGACTCCTGGAGGCCGCGTCGTCGTCGGCGCCCCTGGTCCTGCTCTCCGCGGGCACCGCCGCCGACAGGCGCGGCGCGGGAGCCTTCCAGGAGCTCGACCAACTGGCCCTGGTGACACCGCTGGTGAAGTGGGCCGCCCGCGTCGACGCTCCCGCCCGCCTGGTCCCCCTGCTGCGCCGAGCCCTCATGGTCGCCCGCGAAGGCGTCCCCGGCCCGGTGTATCTGGAGCTTCCCGACCACCTGCTGGCCGCCGAGATCCCGTACGACGCCGACGCGACGTCCGAGTACGAGGCGGTACGGCCCCGGACGGTGCAGCTCGCCGAGGACTCGGAGGCGATCCGCACCCTCAAGTCCGCCCAACGGCCGGTACTGCTCGTCGGCGGCGGGATGCGTCACCACAACGCCGGCCGCATGCTGGAGCGGCTCGCCGACCACATGGGAGCCGCCGTCTTCTGCACGGCCAGCGGGCGCGGCTCCTTCGACGAGAGCCACCCCCGCTTCTGCGGCCTCGCCGGGCTCTACCTCCCGGATGCGGCCGCCGGGCTCTGGCTGGAGACGGACTGCGTGGTCGCCCTGGGCAGCCGTCTGGAGGAGACCGCCACCTTCGGATGGCCCCGCCGCATCGGCACCGAGGTGCCGGTCGTGCAGGTCAACGTGGGCGCCGCCGAGTTCAACACCGACTACGCGGGTCCCAAGGTCCTCGCCGACGCTGCCGCCCTGACGGCGGGGCAGCTGGCCCGTGATGCGGTCTGCTCGCCGTCCGCCGAGTGGACGGCCCGCGCCGCCGACGTCCACGCGGACCTGCACCGGGCCCATCGCGCCCACCTCGACGAGCTGGCCGCCGAGCCGGAACCGCGCATCGCCGAGGTGCTGGCCGTCCTCGCCGACGTGCTTCCCGACGATCTCGTCCTGGTGCAGGAGAACGGGCTGCAGGACATGTGGTCCTACCGCTACCCCGTGCACCACCTGGGCCGGTCGGGCGGCTCCGTCGTTCCTTCCGAGCAGACCAGCCTCGGCTTCGGCGCGGCAGCCGCAGCCGGGGTGAAGGCCGCCGCACCCGGCCGGCCCGTCGTCGCGTTCGTGGGCGACGGGGCCTTCGGACTCTTCGAGTCCGACCTGGTGACGGTCGCCGAGCAACGTCTCGGAGTGATGTACGTCGTCCTCGACAACGGGGGCTACGGCTGGCTGCAGAGCCAGCTCGACCAGCGGGAGACGCCCTTGTCGCGCTACCGGTTCACCACCCCGGGCGCACCCCGTCGCCCCGGACGTGAGGACCTGGGCACCGGCCGGACGACCCTCGACGACAAGGCCACCCTGCGGGCGGACGTCGAGCGGGCCTGGAAGCTCTGCGTGTCCGGGCAGCCGGTGGTCCTGCACGTGCCCGTCGCCCTGACGGACTCGCTGTTCGGGGCGGTGGCGGGCGGCGGTGACTTCCCCCTGCTGCCCGCGCCGGACGACGCACCGCACCCGCCCGGAACGACCGGGGCGGTCAGCACGACCGACACGATCGAGGGGGGCGCGTGATGGCGACGGACAGCGCTGACAAGGACCGCACCAGGGTCGTCATCACCGGCTGGGGCATGGTCACCCCGCTCGGCCTGGACACCGCGGCCACCTGGGAGGGCCTGCTGGCCGGCCGCAGCGGCATCGGCCCCATCACCCAGGTCGAGGCGGACGACCTGCCCGTGCGGATCGCCGGAGAGGTCAAGGGCTTCGACGCGGCCGAGCACCTCCCGTACAAAGTGGTCCGCCGCACCGATCCGTACGCCCGTTACGCGCTGGTCGCGGCCCACGAGGCCCTGGAACACTCCGGGCTCACGATCGACGCGACCAACGCCGACCGGGTGGGTGTCCTCATCGGCAGCGGCTACGGTCCGATGAAGTCCATCGCCGACCACGTCCGCGACCTCGACGCGAAGGGACCGCGCGCGGTGGCACCGATGGCCGCCATCACCGGGGCCATCGACAGCGCCGCCGGGGAGATCAGCATGATCACCGGCGCCCGCGGCCCGTCCAGGGCCACCAGCAGCGCCTGCGCCTCGGGTACCGATGCCATCGGCGAGGCCGCCCGTTGGATCCGCACCGGCGCCACCGATGTCGTCCTCGCGGGCGGCGCGGACGACATCATCACCCGCGTGGACATCGCGGGCAGCGGCAACGCCCGCGCCCTGTCGGCCAGGCAGGGCGACCCCACCGAGGCCTCGCGGCCCTTCGACGAGGACCGGGCGGGCTTCGTCATGGCCGCCGGCGCCGGCGTGCTGGTCCTGGAGTCCGCCGAGCACGCCCGGGCACGCGGCGCGCGGATCCTCGCCGAGGTCGTCGGCTACGGCGCGAGCTCGGACGCCTACCACTGGACGGCCCCCCATCCGGAGGGGATCTCGGTGCGCCGGGCGATGCACGAGGCGCTGCGCGACGCCGGCATCACCCCCGGCGACGTCGGTTACGTCAACGCGCACGGAACCGGAACGCAACTCAACGACCAGGCCGAACTCGCGTCGCTGCGAGCCGTTTTCGGCGACCGTATCGAGTCCATTCCGGTCAGTTCCACCAAGTCGATGACCGGACACATGATCGGCGCCGCAGGAGCGGTCGAGGCCATCATCGGCGCCCTCGTCATCAAGGAGGGCGTGGTTCCGCCCACCATCAACTGCGACACACCCATCGATCCCTCGGTCAACTTCGTCGCGCACACCGCCCAGGCCCACGACGTCGACGTGGTGATGAGCAACTCCTTCGGCTTCGGCGGCCACAACGCGGTGGTCGTGCTCCGCCGCTGGACCGCCTGAGCGACGGGACGGGCCGGCGCGTCCCCCCAACCGGGCGCCACCCAACGGACAACAGCAGTTCACTCGTGCAGATTTCGGGGAGATTCGACATGACCACGTCCGCGTCCGCGGCCACACCCAGCAACGAGCGCCGGCCGCTCACCGCCGCGCAGCAGGGAGTCTGGTACGCGCAGCAGCTGAACCCGGACAACGCGTTCGTGACCAGCGAGTACCTGGAGATCCACGGGCCCGTCGACACGGATCTCTTCGGCCGGGCGCTCGTCCTCACCCTCGACGAGATGGACACCGTACGGGTCCGTTTCGCCGAGGACGAGGACGGTCTGTGGCAGTTCCCCGACCCCCGGCCGGTCCGGCTGGAACACCTCGACCTCAGCGAACGGCCCGACGGCCGCGACGCAGCCGTCCGGATCATGAAGCACCGCCTCGTCCAGCCCGTCGACATGGTGTCCGGACCGTACTTCGAGGACGTCCTCTTCAAGATCTCCGAGAACTGCTACCTCTACTACCAGCGCAACCACCATCTCATCGGCGACGGCATGGGCGGACGGATCTACTGCCAGCGGCTGGCCGAGATCTACACGGCGCTGGTCGACGGCACCGACTACAGCCCGCGTGTCTTCGCCTCACTGGACGAGTTCATCGCCGAGGACACCAGCTACCGGGCATCCGGGAAATTCGCGCAGGACCAGGAGTTCTGGCGCTCCCGGACGGCACGCAGACCCGAAGCGGTCTCACTGACCGCCCGCACGGCCCCGGCCACCCTCGCCTTCCGGCGCAGCAGCGCTGCCCTGCCGGCGGGACTGATGGAGGACCTCAAGCGGGTCTCCCGGCAGAGCCGCGCACCGTGGCCGATCGGCCTGCTGGCGGCCGTCGGTGGCTACTTGCACACCGTTGCCGGCACCCGGACCCTGTCGCTCGGCTTCCCCCTCCAGGCACGCACCACCCCCGTGCTGCGCGCCACCCCCGGGCTGACCTCGAACATCCTGCCGCTCGTCCTGGACGTCTCTCCGGAGACCACGTTCGCCGAACTGGTGCGCCGGTGCGCGGTGGAGGCGCGTTCCGCCGTACGCCACCAGCGTTACCGGCAGGAGGACATCGCCCGCGACCTCCAGGCGGCGGGCGGCGGGAACCGCACCGCCGGAGTGGTCGTCAACGTGATGCCCTTCGACTACGACGTCACCTTCGGGGGCCACCCGGTCACCGCCCACAACCTCTCCAACGGCGTCGTGGACGACATCGAGATCAGCGCGCTCGACCGCAACGACGGCCGGGAGGTGACGCTCCACCTCGACGGCAACAGCGATCTGTACACGGACGAGGCAATCGCCACTCACCACAGGCGGCTCCTGCGCTTCCTGTCCCGGGCCCTCGCCCACCCCGACACCCCGATCGGCCGGATCGACGTCCTCGAGGACGCCGAGCGCGAACTGCTCCTGAACACCTGGAACGACACCGCTGCCACCGAGGACGGCGGCCTGCGCCACATCACCCGCCGCGTCCAGGAGCACGCGGAAGCCCGGCCGGACGCCGTCGCGGTCGTCGACGTCGACGCGACTCCCGTCACCTACGCCCACCTGGCCGCCCGCACCGCAGCCGTCACCCACGACCTGCGCGCGGTGGGCACGCGCCGGGGCGACGTGGTGGCGCTCCTGGCCGTGCCCGGCGCAGGGTTCGTCGCGTCCGTCCTCGCGGTGATGGCGGCGGGAGCCGCGTACGTACCCCTCGACCCGGCGGCTCCGGCGGCGCGTACCCGGTCGCTCCTGGAGCGGTGCGGCGCGAAGACACTCGTGGCACCCCGTCGACTGCGTACGGAAGCGCTGGACATCACGGCGGATTCCGGCGTGCGGGTGGTGGTCGAGAGCGGCGCGGGCCGTACCTGGGAACCCCCGGTCCCGACAGGCCCCGACGACCTGGCCTACCTCATCTTCACCTCGGGCTCGACCGGAGTCCCCAAGGGGGCCATGGTCCACCACCGAGGCATGAACAACCACCTTCTCGCCAAGATCGAGGACTGCGGGCTCACCGCCGCCGACACCGTCGTCCAGAACGCACCGCTCACCTTCGACATCTCCGTCTGGCAGATGCTCGCCCCGCTCGCCGTCGGCGGTACGGTGCGCGTCGTCGACCGGGACACCGCCCTCGACCCGTGGAAGCTGTTCGCCGTCACCGCCGACGAGCGCATCCCCGTGCTGGAGGTCGTCCCGTCCCTGCTGCGCGCCGCCCTGGACGGCTGGGCGTCCGCGCGCTCGGCGCTGCCCGCTCTTCCTGATCTGCGGTTCCTCATGGTCACCGGCGAGGCGCTGCCGGCCGAGGTGTGCACCCGCTGGCTACGGGCCTACCCGACGATCCCGCTGATCAACGCGTTCGGCCCCACCGAGTGCTCGGACGACGTCACGCACGCCGTCCTCGACGCGGACTCCCTCAGCGGCCTCGGCGACGGCGCTGCCGTCCCCATCGGCCGCCCGGTCCGCAACACCCGGCTGTACGTCCTGGACGACCGGCTCCGACCCGTCCCGGCCGGCACCCCCGGCGAGCTGTACGTGGCGGGTACCGGTGTCGGGCGGGGCTACCTCGCGGACCAGGCGCGCACGGCGTCGGTGTTCGTCGCCGACCCGTTCTCCGGCAGCCCCGGCACGCGCATGTACCGCACCGGCGACTACGTACGGCACGATGCCGAGGGCAGCCTGGTCTTCCTGGAACGCCGCGACCACCAGGTCAAGATCCGGGGCCACCGCATCGAGCTGGGCGAGATCGAATCGGTGCTCGCCACCCACCCGCGGGTGGGCCAGGCCGTCGTCATGGTCCGCGAGGACGCTCCGGGCCGCCAGCGGCTCGTCGGATACGTCACCCGGGCAGCCGCGACCGAGCCGCCGGAGTTCTGGGAGCTGAAGGGACACGCCGCCGCCCGGCTGCCCGAGTACATGGTGCCGACCGCGTTCGTCACCCTGGACACGCTGCCGCTCACCCCGAACGGCAAGCTCGACCGCAAGGCACTGCCGGCCCCCGCCTCCCAGGCCGGCGAAGGGCGCGCGCCCCGGACCGGCCGGGAGGAGATCCTGAGCGTCCACTTCGCCGACGTGCTGGGCGTCCCCCGGGTCACCGTCGACGACGACTTCTTCGAGCTGGGCGGCCACTCCCTGCTCGCCACCCGTCTCGTCGGCCGCCTCCGCGCCGCACTCGGAGTGGAGGTCTCGGTCCGCGACGTCTTCGAGGCCCCCACGGTGGCGGGACTGGCGGCACGCCTCGGACAGGGCGAGGCGCCGGGACACCACCCCGCCACGGTTCCTCCGCCGGGCGTGCGGGAGCGGCCGGAGATCCTGCCGCTTTCGTTCGCGCAAACACGGCTGTGGTTCCTGAACCGGTTGGACGCGGACAGCGGCACCTACAACATTCCCCTCGCGATCCGGCTCGAAGGACCCTTGGACATCCGGGCGTTGGGATCTTCGCTGGACGTGGTGGCGGCACGGCACGAGTCGCTGCGCACGGTGTTCCCGGTCGTCGAGGGGGAGCCTCGGCAGGTGATCCTGGCGCCGGCACCCGTCCCCCTCGCGGTGCGCGAGGTCGCGGCGGGCGAACTGGGCGTCCTGCTGGCAGACTCGGCCGCGCGCGGCTTCGATCTGACGGACGGGCCCCTGCTGCGGGCGGAGTTGTTCGTCACCGGACCGGATTCCCACGTGCTGCTGATCGTGCTGCACCACATCGCCGGTGACGGCTGGTCGCTCGCTCCCCTGATGCGGGACCTGGAGGCGGCGTACACGGGCCGGGAACTCCCGCCGCTGCCTCTCCAGTACGCGGACTACGCGCTGTGGCAGCGCGAAGTGCTCGGTTCGGAGGACGACCCGGAGAGCCTCACCTCACGGCAACTGGCCTTCTGGCGCGAGCGTCTGGCGGACCTGCCGGAGCTTTCGGATCTTCCGACGGACCGGGCGCGGCCTGCGGTGGCCTCCTACCGGGGAGGACGGACCGACTGGGGGATCGACGCGTCGACGCACATGGCGCTGACCGCGCTGGCGAGGGACGCCGGAGCGAGCGTGTTCATGGTGCTGCAGGCAGCGGTCTCGGCGCTCTTCTCGCGGCTGGGCGCCGGTGAGGACATCGTGCTCGGGACGGTGGTCGCGGGGCGGTCGGACGAGGCCCTGGACGACCTGGTCGGCTTCTTCGTCAATACGCTGGTGCTGCGCACGGACGTGTCCGGCGACCCGTCGTTCCGTGAACTTCTCGGACGGGTGCGGGAGTCGGATCTGTCGGCCTTCGCGCACCAGGACGTGCCGTTCGAGCGGCTGGTGGAGGTGCTCAATCCGGAGCGCTCCCTGTCGCGGCACCCGCTCTTCCAGGTGCTGCTGCTCCTCCAGAACACGCCGGAGCCCGAACTCACCCTGCCCGGCATCACCCCCTCCCTGGAGGGCGTCTCCGGAGGCGTCGCCAAGTTCGACCTGACCCTCGACCTCCGCGAGACCTTCGACACGGACGGGCGCCCGGCGGGCATCGCGGGCGAGGTGGAGTTCGCACACGACCTCTTCGACCTGCCGACCGTGCGGGCACTCTGCGCCCGGCTCGGCAGCCTGCTCGCGCAGATCTCCGTTCGCCCCGATGTGCGTGTGGGTGAGCTGGATGTGGTGGGTGTAGCGGAGCGCGGGTTGCTCGTCGAGTGGGGTCGGGGTGAGCCGGCGGCCGGCGGACCGGGGTTGGTGGAGCAGTTCGAGCGGCAGGTGGCCGCGGCGCCGGACGCGGTGGCTGTGGTGTGTGGTGAGGAGTCGTTGACGTACGGGGAGTTGGATGTCCGTGCGGAGCGGTTGGCGCGGGTGTTGGTGGGGCGGGGTGTGGGGCCGGATCGGTTGGTGGCGGTGGCTCTGCCGCGGTCGTTGGATCTGGTGGTGGCGTTGTGGGCCGTGGTGAGGGCGGGTGCGGCGTTCGTGCCGGCGGACCCGGCGTTGCCGGCCGAGCGGATGGAGTATGTGCTGCGGGACGCTGCTGCCGAGTGTGTGATCACTTCGGGGGAGGTAGCGGGGCGGCTTCCGGTGGTGGAGGGGCTGCTGCTTGTCGACGGTCCGGACGACGAGCAGGTTCTGCTGCCGGACGTGGTGTTCACGGCGGCGTCGGCGGACTGCTTGGCGTACGTCCTTTACACCTCGGGTTCGACGGGTCGGCCGAAGGGGGTGGGGGTGACGCGGGGTGGTCTGGAGAATGTTCTCGCGGACATGGGGGCGCGGTTCGCGGTGTCGGCGGCGGACCGGTTCATGGCGGTGACGACGTTCGGGTTCGACATCTCGAACGTGGAGATCTTCGTTCCGTTGCTGGCGGGTGCGCGGTTGGTTCTGGTGGAGCGGGAGGTGGTGCTGGACCCGGTCCGGCTGGGGGCGCTGGTGGTCGCGTCGGGAGCGACGTTCATGCAGGCCACACCGACATTCTGGGAGACGCTGGTCGCGGAGGTCCCCGATTCCTTGGCGGGTGTACGGGTGCTGATGGGCGGTGAGGCGGTTTCCGCCTCGCTCGCCACCCGGCTGGCCGCGGTCTCGGAGGGGGTGACCAATGGGTATGGGCCGACGGAGACGTCGGTGTACTCGGTGGTCGGCCGGGTCGGCGGTTCGGGTGTGCCGGGGATCGGCCGTCCGGTGTCGGGCACCGAGGTGTTCGTGCTGGACGAGTGGTTGAGGGTGGTGCCGGTCGGTGTTCCGGGTGAGTTGTACATCGCGGGCGCGGGTGTGGCGCGTGGGTACGTGGGGCGGGCGGGGTTGACGGCCGAGCGGTTCGTCGCCGACCCGTTCGGTGGTCCGGGTGCGCGGATGTACCGGACCGGGGACGTGGTCCGGTGGTGTGCGGACGGGACGCTGGAGTTCGTCGGGCGTGCCGATGACCAGGTGAAGATCCGCGGGTTCCGGATCGAGCCGGGTGAGATCGAGGCGGTCCTCGCCGCTCGTCCGGGTGTCTCCCAGGCCGCGGTCGTGGTGCGTGAGGACCGGCCGGGTGACAAGCGGCTCGTCGCGTACGTCGTCGGTGAGGCGGACGGGCTGCGGGACCATGCCGAGTCCCGGCTTCCGGGTTACATGGTTCCCTCTGCTTTCGTCGTGCTGGACGGGCTTCCGCTCACCGCGAGCGGAAAACTCGACCGGCGTGCGCTGCCGGCTCCGGATCAGGAGACGGGTCGGGGGCGTGGGCCGCGTACCGAGGGCGAAGAGGCACTCTGCCGGATCTTCGCCGAGGTGCTCGGCGTGGAGAAGGTCGGGATCGACGACAGTTTCTTCGGGCTGGGCGGGCACTCGCTTCTTGCCACTCGTCTGGTGAGTCGTGTGCGGACGATGCTCCGGGTCGAGCTGGATGTCCGTGCCGTTTTCGAGTCGCCGACCGTGGCGGGTCTGTCGGCCCGGTTGGCGTCGGAGGCGGCGGCGGTGCGGAGGCCGGTGACGCCGGCAATCCGGCCGGCGGAGATTCCGCTGTCGTTCGCGCAAGCGCGGTTGTGGTTCCTGGACCGGATCGACAGTCGGGGCGGGATGTACAACATTCCGCTCGCCATCCGCCTCCAGGGGCCCGTGGACGTGACCCTGTTGCACTCCGCCCTGGAGAAAGTGACGGTTCGTCATGAGGCTTTGCGGACGGTGTTCCCCGAAACCGACGGGCGTCCCCGTCAGCTCGTGTTGGACGCCACCACGGTCCCCCTCCCCGTGAAGGAGGTGGATGAGTCCACGTTGCTCGCGGCGCTGACCGCCTCGGCGAACCGCTCCTTCGATCTGACTGCCGAACCCCCTCTCCACGCAGAGCTGTTCGCGACCGGCCCGGATGACCACGTACTCCTGATCGTGCTGCATCACATCGCGGGCGACGGCTGGTCGCTGGCCCCGCTGATGCGCGACCTCCAGGCCGCTTACCGGGGCGAGGAATTGCCCGCGCTCCCCGTCCAGTACGCCGACTACGCCCTCTGGCAGCGCGAGACTCTCGGCGCCGAGGACGACCCCGACAGCCTCATGTATGCACATCTCGCCTACTGGCAGGCGCAATTGGCGGATCTGCCGGAAGTGCTGGAGCTTCCGGCAGATCGGCTCCGCCCCGCTGTCGCCTCTTACCGGGGTGGCCGGCTCCAGTGGCGGCTGGACGCCGGCACGCACGCCGCGCTGATCCGGCTGGCGAGGGAATCCGGTGCCACTCTCTTCATGGTCCTCCAGGCCGGGCTCGCCGCGCTGTTCTCGCGCCTGGGCGCCGGACACGACATTCCGCTCGGCACTGCGGTGGCGGGACGTTCCGACGATGCCCTGGACGAGTTGGTCGGCTTCTTCGTGAACACGGTGGTGCTGCGGACGGACGTATCGGGTGACCCGACCTTCGCGGAGCTGCTCGGCCGGGTCAAGGAGACGGACCTGTCGGCCTTCGCGCACCAGGACGTCCCCTTCGAGCGGCTGGTGGAGGTGCTCAACCCCGAGCGCTCGCTCGCACGGCACCCCCTCTTCCAGGTCATGCTGACCCTCCAGAACACCCCCGAACCCGACCTCGACCTGCCCGGCATCGCTCCCTCCCTGATGCCCACCGGCGATGCCCCGGCCAAATTCGACCTGCTCTTCGACCTGCGGGAGGAGTTCGGCGAGACGGGCAGCCCGGCGGGAATCACCGGCGAAGTCGAGTACGCCCAGGACCTGTTCGACCCGGAGACCGTCCAGGTCCTGGGTGAGCGCCTGGGCCGGGTGCTGGGCGAAGTCGCCGCGGATCCGGCCCGTCGCGTCGATGACCTGACGCTCCTCGACCTGACCGAGCGCAACCGGATCCTGGCGACCTGGGGCGGCCCCGGACGACCCTCGCCGCAGCTCTCGATCGTGGAGTTCTTCGAGCAGCAGGTCATGGAGACTCCCGACGCGATCGCCGTCGTGTCGGACGAGGACGAGCTCACCTACGCGGAGCTGGATGCGCGGTCCAACCGGTGGGCGCACTACCTGCGTGCGCAGGGGGTGACCGGCGGGACGCCGGTGGCGTTGCTGCTGGACCGGTCGGTGGACCTGGTGGTGGCGGAGCTGGCGGTGGTGAAGGCGGGCGGGCATTACGTACCTCTGCACGACGCCCACCCGGCCGAACGGCTGGCGTGGATCGTGCGCGACGTGGGGGCGTCGCTGCTGCTGACCGACCGGACCGAGCTGCCGCGAGGGCTCGCGGAGGAGACCGGTTGCGTCGCGCTGAGCGAGGTGGCCGAGCACGTCGCCGCGTTGCCGGCCGGAACACTCTCCGGAGGCGGGATCCCTGCGGAACAGGTCGCGTATGTGATGTACACCTCGGGTACGACGGGTCTGTCGAAGGGCGTCGTGGTGACCCACGCGAACGTGGTGGATCTGGCGTTGGATCCGTCGTTCGACGGTCCGGCGCACGAGCGGGTGCTGATGCACTCCTCGCACGCGTTCGACGCCTCGACGTACGAGATGTGGGCGCCGCTGCTGCGCGGAGGCCGCGTGGTCGTCGCACCCGGAGGGCAGCTGGGCCCGGAGGAGCTGCGGACCGCCGTCACCCGGCACGGCGTCACCGCGACCTTCATGACGTCGGCCCTCTTCAACGTCCTGGTGCGGGAGGCCGCCGACTCCCTCGCCGGAATGCGCGAGGTGTGGTTCGGCGGTGAGGCGGCGGACGTCGGCGCGGTGGACCGCGCCCTGCGCGACTGTCCCGGTCTGGCCCTGGTGAATGGATACGGGCCGACGGAGACCACGACCTTCGCCACGGCCTGGCGGATTCCGGCCGACAAGGTGCCCGGCGGTTCCGCGCCGATCGGCGGACCGCTGGCGGGGATGCGCGCGTACGTTCTTGACGGTGGGCTGCGTCCGGTTCCGCAGGGTGTGCCGGGTGAGTTGTATCTGGCGGGTACGGGTGTGGCGTTGGGTTATCTGGGGCGGCCGGGGTTGTCCGCGGTGCGTTTTCCGGCTGATCCGTTCGGGGCGCCGGGGACGCGCATGTACCGGACCGGTGACGTGGTGCGCTGGAACCGTGACGGGGCTTTGGAGTATGTGGGCCGGGTGGACGACCAGGTCAAGATCCGGGGGTTCCGTATCGAGCCGGCTGAGATCGAGGCGGTGCTGGCCACGCACCCCCAGGTCGATCAGGTGGCGGTCGCGGTACGCGAGGACCGTCCGGGCGACCGGCAGTTGGTCGCTTATGTGGTGGGTGCGCCGGAGCAGTTGCGTGAGTATGCGACGGGGCGGCTGCCGGCGTACATGGTTCCTTCGGTGTTCGTGTCGTTGGGGGCGTTGCCGCTGACGGTGAACGGCAAGCTCGACAAGAAGGTTCTGCCCGCCCCCGAGCTTCCTTCGGTGGGTTCGGGTTCGGATTCGGGGTCGAGGGTTGTTGTTTCGGGTCGGGAGGCGGTTCTCTGCGGGGTGTTCGCGGGGGTGCTGGGTCTGGAGCGGGTGGGTGTGGATGACGGGTTCTTCGAG
>NZ_JBIAJC010000021.1:0-124671 GCF_042871745.1 Streptomyces sp. NPDC005576
CACCGTCAGATCATCGGCGAACCCCCGGTCACCGGTCGCGTCGGGCACGTACTTCACACAGACAACGATCCTCAAGCTCACGCCGGCTCTCCTACCTGGTGGTGGTTGGTAGTGCCGAGATTATGGCACTCAGTACCCTCTGTAAAGGTACGCGGTGCCAGATCGGTGGTTCCGGTGCTACGTTGCGCGGCATGACCGATGCGCGCAGACCAGCGAAGAAGGCTCCCATGCGGGAGAGGCTCGCCGAGGCGGCGTTCGAGCTCTTCGTGGAGAAGGGCTTCGAGCGGACCACGGTGGACGACATCGTGGCGCGCGCCGGGGTCGGACGCCGTTCGTTCTTCCGCTACTTCCCGTCGAAGGAGGGTGTGGTCTTCCCGGACCACGAGAGCTGCCTCGCGGAGACGACGGCCTTCCTCGCCGCCGCCCAAGCCGCGGAGACCGTGGACGGCCGGGGCGCCGACGACCCCATCGGCACGGTCTGCGACGCGGCGCGGATCGTGCTGGGCATGTATGCGGCGAAGCCCGAATTCTCGGTTCAGCGCTACCGGCTGACCCGTGAGGTGCCGGGGCTGCGGAGCTACGAACTCTCCGTCGTGCGGCGGTACGAACGGACCTTCGCCGGCTACCTCCGGCACGCCTACCGCGATCTGCCCGACGGCGTGCTGCGGGCGGAGGTGGCCGCCGCCTCGATCGCGGCGGCGCACAACAACGGGCTCAGGCTCTGGCTGCGTTCCGGCGGCGAGGGGGATGCCTGGGCCGCCGTCGACAACGCCCTCTCCGTGGTGCGCGAGTTGTGGTCCACCCGGGCGGGGTCCACGGGGCGGACCGTGCAGGTCCCGACCGGTGGAGCGCAGGGGCCCGCGCGGGACGTGATCGTCATGGTCGCGCAGCGAGGAACCCCGATGTGGAGGGTCGTCCAGCAGATCGAAGCAGCCGTCGGGGAAAGCTGAATGCAGCAATCGGCACTCAGTGTCTTTACGCCTAGGCACTGAGTGCCATATGGTGCGGACACGCCGCCGCTGCCGAGGTGCGGCGCGTTCGAAGCCGAGCGCAGGGGGTCCCGACATGTTCCCGTCAGCAAGTGGCACCGTGCAGAAGGTGGCCGAAGAGGCGGGGCTGCCCTACCAGCGCTGCCGATGGTGCGGTACGGCCTCCTTCCGGAGACTGCTCTGCCCGGTCTGCGCGTCGAGCGACTTCGCCCCGGAGCGCAGCTCCGGAGACGGAGTCGTCGTGCGGACCGCAGTCGTCCACCGTTACACCGAAGACGCCCGCAACGAGTCCCTGGTCCGCTTTCCGGAAGGATTCGTCTTCCGCTGCCAGGTGGTGGGGGCCGCTCCGCACCTCGTGGAGGTCGGCGCCCGGGTGCGCCCGCTCGCAGCGGAGGGACCGGAAGCGGGCGACGTGATCCTCGAACTCTGCCAGCCGCCCACCCACCGCGACTGGTACTGACCGGCCGTCACCGATCGACCGTCACTCCGGGGCGGCCCTGGGGCTCAACCGAGCCTCTTGACCATCTCGGCGGCCAACGGAGCCGAGGAAGCCGGGTTCTGACCGGTGATCAGATTGCGATCGGTGATCACGTACGGCGCCCACGGGTCGCTCTCCCGGAAGTCCGCGCCCAGCTCCACCAGCCGGTCCTGGAGCAGCCAGCGCGCCTTGTCGGCGAGGCCTGCCTGGGTCTCCTCCGCGTTGGTGAACCCGGTCAGCCGGTATCCGGCGAAGGTGGGGGAGCCGTCCGGGCGCTTCGCGGCGAGGAGGGCGGCCGGCGCGTGGCACACCACGCCGAGCGGCTTGCCCGAGTCCAGTGCGCGGTTCAGCAGTTCCCCGGACACCGTGTCGACGGCGAGGTCCTCCATGGGCCCATGGCCGCCCGGGTAGAACACGGCGTCGTACTCCTCCAGCCTGACCTCGTCCAGGGCCAGCGGAGTGCGCAGCTCGTCCATGCCGTCCAGCGCCGAAGCGATCCGGTCGGCGTTCTCCTGGCCGCCGTTGGCGTCCGGTGCCAGGCTCGCCCGGTCCACGGTGGGCTCGACCCCGCCGGGGGTGGCCACGACGACCTCGTGACCCGCCGCCTTGAACGCCTCGTACGGGGCGACGGCCTCCTCGGCCCAGAAGCCGGTGGGGTGCTTGCTGCCGTCCGCCAGGGTCCAGTGGTCCGCGCCGGTCACCACAAAAAGGATCTTCGCCATGTCGCACATCTCCGGGGTCGTGGGGTCGCGTCGTCGGTCTGCCGACCCATCGACCGTAGGACGGACCGCCCCCGTGATGCCAACCGGCCGGGGCCGGTGAGCACCTCCGCCCCGGATCCGGGGCCTCCGGGACCCGGGCGGCACACCGGATCCGGCGGCCCGGCCCGTCCCGGAAATTCCCTCGCAGGTCCGTGGCGCCGGTGACACCCTGACCGCGTTCTGCGACGGAGTGTGCTCGCCGGGGCCGGTACCCGCCCCGCCTTCCGGGGCCGGGGCATCGCCGGCGCGGTCACGGGCGCGCTCACCGGCGCGATGTTCGACCGGGGCGCCGAGTCGGTCCGGCTGGAGTTCTCCGGCGAAGGCTCACGCCGCGTGTACGAGCGACTCGGCTACCGGCCGCAGGGCACCCGTCTGTACATGCGGCTCGAAGCCTGCCCCGTCCCGGGCGGGGCGGCCACTGCCAACGGGGCGCCCCGCCCGGACCGGGGGTTCCACGGCACCCGGACCCGTCCGCCTTCGGAGGTCGGGTGGGTCCGTGCTTAGCTGGAGACATGATCGATGACTTTCTCGCCGAAGACGCACGGAACACCGGGAACGGCACGGACGCCGGGGGCGCGGGGAGCGTCGGACAGGTGGCCCGGGTCGAGGAGGCGGTACGCGCGGCGGTGGCCGCCGAGGTCATGCCCCGCCACCGCAAGCTCGCCGCCGACGACATCATCGAGAAGAGCGGTCCGCACGATCTCGTCACCAGCGCCGACCGGGAGGCGGAGAACCACCTCACCGCCTCCCTGACCCGCATCCTGCCGGGATCGGTGGTGGTCGGCGAGGAAGCGGTGCACGCCGACCCGGCGGTCTACGGCGCACTCTCCGGGGACGCGCCGGTGTGGATCGTGGACCCCGTCGACGGTACCCGCCAGTTCGTCCGCGGCGAGGCCGGATTCTGCACCCTCGTCGCCCTCGCCCACCACGGTGAACTCATCGCCTCGTGGACGTACGCCCCCGTGCTCCAGGAGATGGCCGTCGCCGTACGCGGCCGGGGCGCCACGCTCAACGGGAAGCCGCTCAGGTCCGGCTCGCCCGAGCCCGGTGCCGTACTGCGGGTGGCGATGTCCCACCCCGACTTCACCACCGAGGAACAGAAGCGTGCCCTGCTCGGCCTGCGGACCGAGGGCATCGAGGCGCGCGCCTGCGGTTCGGCCGGGCTCGAGTACCTGGCCGTGGCCCGAGGCGATCTCGACGCGCTCGCCTTCAACTGGGAGTTCGCCTGGGACCATGCGGCAGGGCTGCTGCTGGTCGCCGAGGCGGGTGGCTCCCACGCCACCCTGTCCGGCGGGAAGTTCAGGCTGGCCGGTGGCAACGACCTGCCGTTCGCGGTCGGCCGGGACGGAGCGACCGTCGCCCGCATCCGCGCGGCACTGCTCAGCGGCGTCTGACAGGGGAGTTCCCCACCGCGCCCCCGCAGAAGGTTTCGCGTACCCCGCCCGCCCGCCCGTCACGGCCGGCCGCGCACTCACTCACTCCCGCCCGCTCGTCAGCACCGTCCGGACGTCCCGCACCACCCCCCGGGCCGTCTCCACCGCGACCGGGCCGCCGTCGCGCAGCGCGGAAGTGACCCGCTCCGCGAAGCCGGGCGGAGTGTGGGGGAGAGCCGCCGCCGCGGCCAGCGCACCCTTCTCGTTGAGGCACCAGGTGCGATGGTGCGCGTGCAGGGCCTGGGCGAGAATCCCGAACGCCCGCGACAGACAGAGGGAGACGTGGAGCGTGTCGCCCGCCGGGGCGGACTTCGCCGCCGCGTCCACCAGGAACTCCGCCTCCCACGCTCCGTCCGCCAGGGCCCGCCGCAACGGCTCGGGATACCACCGGACTTGTGCCTGAAGGTCCGTCAGTTCGCCGTGGGAGTCGGTGAGTACGCGTCCGAGTGCGACCTCGCCCGGATAGCAGGGCGACCAGAACCCCAACGGATGTCCCGGCTGCACACCCACCTCGTAGCGTCCCTCCCGGCAGTCCGCCCAGACCGCTTCCACCCGGTCCAGGTCCCGCAGGATCCAGTCGACCGCGACCCCGTCGATCCGCAGCCAGCCGCCCCCGTCCACCCAGGGGCCCCAACTGCCCGGTCCCGTCACCTGGGCGGGCGTCCCCTGGAACTCGGAGGCGAGCGCGATCAGCGCGCCGAGATCGGGCGAACCCCGGTAGTAGAGGCCCAGATCCCAGTCGGAGTCGGGGCGGTGCGTGCCACGGGCGCGGCTGCCGCCGAGGGCCACGGCGCGGACGCCGGGCACGAGGACGAGCCGGTCGGCCATGGTGGCGACGGTGGACGCGGTCTCTTCCACGGAGTCAGTCATCGAAAGCGGAGGGTACCCACGCGTACGCCGCCCGCGCGCGGGAATATCCTGGTTTCCCTGCCCGCCGCCCCGCGAAGGAGTCCCAAGGTGCCGCCGATGCTTGACGCAGTCGTCGTGGGGGCCGGGCCCAACGGGCTGACCGCCGCCGCCGAACTGGCCCGCCGGGGCCTGGCGGTGGAGGTGTTCGAGGCGGCCGACACGGTCGGTGGCGGCGCCCGCACCCGTGAGCTGACGCTCCCCGGCTACCGCCACGACCCCTGCTCCGCCGTCCACCCGCTCGGCATCGGCTCCCCGGCGTTCGCCGGGATGCCGCTCGCCGACCACGGGCTGGAGTGGATCCAGCCGGAACTGGCCCTCGCCCATCCCTTCCCGGACGGCACGGCCGCCGTGCTCAACCGGTCGGTGGGGGAGACCGCCGCCTCTCTGGGCGCCCGGGACGCGGGCGCCTACCGCAGGCTCGTCGCCCCCTACCTCGGCCACTGGGAGACCCTTGCCCAGGACTTCCTGCGCACCCCGTGGCTCGGCCTGCCCCGCGACCCGTACCGCTGGGCGCGCTTCGGCCTCGATGCCGTCCAGCCCGCCACGCTGCTCTCCCGGCGCTTCCGCGACGAGAAGGCCCGCGCGCTCATCGCCGGCCTCGCCGCCCACGCCATCGCCCCCACCTCCGGACCGGCCACCGGCGGGATCGCCCTGCTCTTCGCCCTCGCCGCGCACGCCAACGGCTGGCCGGTGCCACGGGGCGGCTCGCAGTCGATCTCCGACGCCCTCGCCTCGTACCTGCGCAGCCAGGGCGGCACCATCCGCACCGGCACCGAGGTCAAGCGCCTGGACGAGCTGCCCCCCGCCCGCGCCTACGTCTTCGACACCTCACCGACCGCGCTCGCCAGGATCGCCGGGCTCGGCGACGCCTACCGCCACTACCGCTACGGCGCCGCCACCTTCAAGATCGACTACGCGCTCTCCGGGCCCGTCCCCTGGACGTCCGAGGAGGCCCGGCGCGCCGGGACCGTGCACGTCGGACCGACCGCCCCCGAGATCGACGCCGCGCTCCGGGCCGCCGTCGACGGCCGCGACCCCAGCGTCCCCTTCCTGATCACCGCCCAGCCGAGCCTCGTCGACCCCTCCCGCGCCCCGGGGGGGCACCACGTCTTCTGGGTCTACGGACACGTGCCGGCGCGGTGGGAGGGCGACGCCACCGACGTCATCGAGCGCCAGCTGGACCGCTTCGCACCCGGTTTCCGCGACCTGGTCCTGGCCCGGGCCGTCGCAGGACCGCGCGAACTCGCCGCGCACAACGCCAACTACGTCGGGGGCGACATCGCCTGCGGCGCCTTCGCCGGACTGCAGACCGTCATCCGCCCCAAACTCGCCCGCGTCCCCTACGCCACCGCACATCCGGCGGTCTTCCTCTGCTCCTCGGCGACCCCGCCCGGACCGGGCGTCCACGGCATGTCCGGCCACCACGCAGCCCGAGCCGTCTGGCGCCGCCTCCGCGCCGCCCACTGACGCCGGTGCGACCTCCCTGTCGGATTTCCGCCAGCTCCCGGCTCCCGGGTGACCGATGCTTGAAGCATGCACACCGACACCGAGCGCTGCGTGCGGGCCGTCCAGTCCAAGGACGCCCGCTTCGACGGATGGTTCTTCACGGCGGTCCTGACCACCCGGATCTACTGCCGTCCCAGCTGCCCCGTCGTGCCGCCCAAGGTCGAGAACATGACCTTCTACCCCAGCGCGGCGGCCTGCCAGCAGGCCGGGTTCCGGGCCTGCAAGCGCTGCAGGCCCGACACCAGCCCCGGCTCCCCGGAGTGGAACGCACGGGCCGACTCCGTCGCCCGCGCCATGCGCCTCATCCAGGACGGGGTGGTCGACCGCGAGGGCGTTCCCGGCCTCGCCGCCCGCCTCGGCTACTCGGCCCGCCAGATCGAACGCCAGCTCCTGGCCGAACTCGGAGCCGGCCCGCTCGCCCTGGCCCGCGCACAACGGGCGCAGACCGCCCGGGTGCTCATCGAGACGACGGCGCTGCCGATGGCCGAGGTGGCGTTCGCCGCCGGCTTCTCGTCCATCCGCACCTTCAACGAGACGGTCCGCGAGGTCTTCGCCCTCGCCCCCAACGAGCTGCGCACCCGCGCCGAACGCGGCACCAGGGCCGCCGCCACCCCCGGCGTGATAGCGCTGCGGCTGCCGTACCGGGCCCCGCTCAACCCCAGCAACCTCTTCGGCCACCTCGCCGCCACGGCCGTCCCCGGCGTGGAGGAGTGGCGCGACGGTGCGTACCGGCGCACCCTCGCCCTGCCGCACGGCCACGGCATCGTGGCGCTCTCCCCGCGCCCCGACCACATCGCCTGCCGCCTCCAGCTCACCGACCCGCGCGACCTCACCCTCGCCATCAGCCGCTGCCGCCGCCTGCTCGACCTGGACGCCGACCCGGTGGCCGTGGACGGCCAGCTGCGCACCGACCCGCTGCTCGCCCCCCTCGTGGACGCCGCGCCGGGGCGCCGGGTGCCCCGCACGGTGGACGGAGCGGAGTTCGCCGTACGCGCCGTACTGGGCCAGCAGGTCTCCACCGCCGCCGCCCGCACCCACGCGGCCCGGCTGGTCACGGCCTACGGCAAACCCGTGGAGGACTCCGAGGGCGGGCTCACCCACCTCTTCCCGACCCCGGAGGCACTGGCAGGGCTGGACCCGGAGGCGCTCGCCCTGCCGCGCAGCCGGCGCACGACGCTGACCACCCTCGTCGGAGCTCTGGCCGACGGAGCGCTCCGGCTGGACGCGGCCGACACCGACTGGGACGAGGCCCGCGCCGCGCTGACCGCGCTCCCCGGGTTCGGGCCATGGACCGTGGAGGTCATCGCCATGCGGGCCCTCGGCGACCCGGACGCCTTCTGCCCGACCGACCTCGGCATCCGGCGCGCGGCCGAGCGGCTGGGGCTGCCCTCCACCCCGGCGGCGCTGACCGCGCGGGCTGCCGGATGGCGACCGTGGCGGGCCTACGCCGTGCAGTACCTGTGGACCGTCGACGGGCACCCCATCAACCACCTGCCCGAGTGACCCCGGCCCCCACGCGCGCCCCGACATCCGTCCCGACACCCACCCGGACGAACTCCGACCCGACGGCTCCGACCCGGCGGCTCCGACCTGCGGCTCCGACCTGCGAAAGAAGCACCCCATGAGCGCCACCGTCCTTCCGCACACCAGGACACACACCCTGCTCGACAGCCCCTACGGCCCGCTCACCCTCGTCGCCACCGACGGAGTCCTCAGCGCCCTGTACATGACCGAGCACCGGCACCAGCCACCGCGCGAGACGTTCGGGGAGGAGGTGGACGCCGACGCCTTCGGCGAGGCGGTGCGCCAGCTGGGGGAGTACTTCGACGGGACGCGCACGGAGTTCGACCTGCCCCTGCACCTGGAGGGAACCCCGTTCCAGCGGACGGTCTGGGCGGAGCTCATGCGGATTCCGTACGGCGGGACACTCTCCTACGGGGAACTGGCCGGCCGGCTCGGCAAACCCGGGGCCTCCCGCGCGGTGGGTCTGGCCAACGGCCGCAACCCGGTCTCGATCATCGTCCCGTGCCACCGGGTCATCGGCGCCTCGGGGAGCCTCACCGGATACGGCGGCGGTCTCGACCGCAAGCAGCGCCTGCTGGCCTTCGAACGCGGTACGGAGAACGACACCCCGGCCCTGTTCTGAGGACCGGGGCACGGAGGAGCCCGGTGACCGGCCAACGGTCACCGGGCTCTCTGGTGCCCGTACGCGCTGCCCGTACGCGCTGCCCGTACGCGCTGCCCGTACGCGCTGCCCGTACGCGCTACCCGTACGCGCTACCCGTACGTGTGGACGGGACGTCAGCCGGTGAAGATCTCCGTCACCGTCCAGATCGCCAGCCCGAGCATGCACACCCCACCGACCCGCTGGACGGTCTTGAGCGGCACGCGCTTGGCGATGAACCGCCCCGCCAGCAGCGCCAGGGCCGAGACGGACATCAGGGCCGCGGCGGAACCGATCGCCACCGACCAGGCGCCGTTGCTCGCGGCGAGATTGGCCGTGGTGATCTGGGTGAGGTCGCCCCACTCGCTGATGAAGACGGCCATGAACGCCGTCCCGTAGACGGGCCAGAAACCGGTGACGGTCTTGACCTCCTCGTCCACGTCCCCGTCGTCGCCCCCGCCGCGCAGCAGCATGAAGGCGCCGAAGGCGAACAGCAGGGCGGAGACCAGCTTGACGATCCAGTCGGGGAGCAGCCCGAGGAGCCCACCCGCGCCGACCGCGATGGCCACGTGGACGATGAACGCGGAGGACGTGCCGAACCAGACGTACAGGGGCCGCATGCGCGTCCCCATCGCCAGCGAGGCGAACATCGTCTTGTCCGGCAGTTCCGCGAGGAAGATGAGCCCGAAGGCGGTGATGATCGCCAGGGGGTCGAGGTGCATTCCGGGTGGCTTTCTGTGAGAGCCGGGCCCCGGGCCTTCGCGAAGCGCCGCACGGGCTCTCGGAGGACCACTCGGCCCGGCACGACGCAGCACCCGCGGGGCGCGGGCGTGTCCTGCCTGACCGAAGGTCTCGCCCACCCGCCATGAACCACGGGCCCGGCCACCGGGAATCCGGGGATTCCAGTATGTCGACGACCGGTTTTCGGGGCTACTCCCCTTCGCAGCCCTCCACACTACCCCACGTGCCTGACCTGCTCCACCTGCCCCACCTGGACCTGAGCCGCCTGACCCGACTCCCCGACCCGTACGCGCATCACCGGTCGCCGCTGCCCGCACCACCCGCCGCCAGCCGTTCCAGCAGGGCCGGGAGCGCCGTACCGATCGGCTCGCGCACCACCTCGTCGGCCCGGTCGTCGTACGGGGCCGGTTGGGCGTTCACGATGATCAGCCGGGCGGCGCGTCAGGCGCCCCATCGGGCGGCGACGGCCTCCTCGACGCTGAAGGCAACCCCGCAGCCCGCGCACCGCGCGCTGCCGAAGACGTAGGTCACCTTGTGTGCGAGGCCGGGAGGGCCGTCCGCGCTCATGCGCGCGTGCAGTCTGCCGGCCAGCCCTCTCATCACCAAGGGGTCCTGTGGCTGGAGGGGGAGACGCGGGGCGTCGGCGTATCGCATGTACATGCTGTCCGTGGTCGAGAAGTAACCGTGCTCGCCGAAGACCACGAAATTCTCCGTATCGCAGACGGGGCAAGGCAGTTCGTACTCCTCGTCGTTGAGCCCGTCGATGTGCTCACCCCAGACCTCGACACCCTCGAAGCTGAGCAGGGCCCCCAGCAGCTGGACGTAGTCGGAAGGGTCACCCGTCAACCCGGGGTCCCGCAGGGCTTCCTCGGTCAGCCCGCGCAGTTCGGCGATCTCGGCCGAGCAGGAAAGGTGGGGATCTTCTCCACTGTCGGGGCGGCCGATGGCGGCGACGATGGCGCCGGCCAGACAGAGCGGCATCCTCCGTTCCCTGGCCGACTACCGGCGGGCCATATCGGCGAGTGCGGGGAGTGCCGCACAGCTGGCGGAATAGACCGTGCCCTGATGGCACAGGCGGGCCCGCAGATCGTTCCACCCTCTGCTCTGCGGGTCTGGGCTCAGGGCGTCGAGGAGACCGGGAATGCCCTGAGCGGTGCGTAGGCGTGGTGGAGGCGGGACCAGTCCGTCACGCACCGATCCAAGCAAAGGGCTCAAGCCCGCCCACTGCCGGGTCGTGTCCCGCGCATTGGTGGTCTCGGCGCGGGCAGTCCGCCCGACGACCGGTTTTCCCGCCTCCCGGCCGCCCGTCAGACCACCGGCGGCCGGCCCTCCTCCAGCTCCACGGCTCCGGTACCCGAGTCGAGCGCCTCCAGCGCGACCTGAACCCGCCGCAGAAGTGAACCGAGGAGATGGTCCGGGAGGGCGGAAGGCTCCACGAGCTTCCAGGACAGCAGCTCCTCCTCCTGGAGGACGATCGCCGCCAGCTGCGCCTCGCCCAGCACCCCGCCGTCGAAGAGGTAGGCGGCGATCGGCGGGCGGTCCGGGCCGCGTACCCAGTCCACCACCAGCAACCGGCCCGGTTCCACGTCGAGCCCGATCTCCTCGGAGGTCTCGCGCCGCGCCCCCGCCCGGGGCCCCTCGCCGGTGTCCGACTCGATCGTGCCGCCGGGCAGCGCCCAGCCGTCCCGGTAGTTCGGCTCGACCAGCAGGACCCGGCCCGTGGCGTCCCGGAAGAGGCAGGCGGCGCCCGCCAAGATCCGGGGCAGCCCCGCGATGTAGGTGGCGTAGTCGTCAGTTGTGGTCATCGCGCCAGGTTAGAGGCTGTCCCGGATGCCGCGCTCCGCGCAGCGTGACAGCCACCGCGCTGCCGGCCACCGAACCGCCGCCCGAGCCGTCACCGATGGGCCGGTGGAGGGATTTCTGACGGCTTGTCGGGCACGTCGGCCCCTTCTCGTGGATCACCTGTGGCAACCCTTGGGAGCCCCTCCCATTAGTACGACAATCGTTTCGGCTTCAAGGAGTCACGCATGCCCCTCTCCGCCTCGACCCGTACCCACGCCCTCCGCGCCGGCACCCTCGTCGCAGCCGCCGGCATCGCTCTCACCTGCGCCTCCGACGCCTTCGCCATTCCCGGCGACAGCGGCGACCTCAACATCGTGGAGGTGCGCAACGCGGGCCGCGAGGCCCGTGCGAACGGCGGTGCGATCTGCCAGTTCAGGCTGGCGGCGAACAACTTCGAGACCCTTCCGGCGGTCGCCTGGACCATCACGGAGCTGCCGCTGACCATCCCGCCCGGCAACGTGCTGGCCGGTACGCTTCCCCTCTCGCAGGGCAGGGCCCGCAGCCCGCAGTACCAACTGCCGGACGGTACCTACCAGCTCCAGTGGATCGTCCCGGGCAGCCTGACCAAGCAGCGGACCTTCGTCGTCAACTGCCCCGACGACGGCCGCGGCGGCCGCGGCGGCGAGCGCGACCAGAGCGCCGGCGGCCAGTCCACCGGCAACCGGGCAGACGGCAACCAGGCCTCCGGCGCCACGGGTGCCGACAGCGAGGCCGCCGACGGCAGGGGTGCCGACACCGGGGCCGGAGCTTCGGGCCGCCGCCCCTCCGGTGGGGTTCCCGCCGGAGGCGGTGGCGTCGCCAAGCTGGAGACCGCGAGCTACGACGGCGACACGGGACCGGGCGCGGGAACCACCGCGGCCGTGGCGGCGGGGGTGGCCGGGCTCGCCGGACTCGTCCTGGTCCGCCGGTCGGCCCGCCGTCGCTCCCGTGGCGAGGCGTAGCACTCCGCGACGGCGGCGCCGAGGACCGAGTCGCGCATGCCGTCTCACACTGACGCTGTGCGCGACCTCCTCCCTCGTGACCGGCATCGTCTGGGTGTGCGGTGACTCGTCCGACGATGCGACGGCGCACGCCGCCGCCCGCGGCTCCGACGCCGCGGGCGGCGGGGTGCCGCCGTTCCGGAGGGCTCCGCACCGGATGCCGGAGAGCATCCCGGAATCCCACCCGCCGCTGAGCCCCTCCCGGGCGGTGAAGGTGGCGATCCCCGCCATCTACATCGAGGCCCCGCTCGTCGGGCTGAAGCTCGACGCCAAGGGCCGGCTGGGCGCTCCGCCCATCAACCGGCCCAAGGTGGCGGGCTGGTACCAGGACGGGCCGTCGCCCGGAGAGGCCGGCACCGCTCTGATCGTCGGCCACCGGGACACCGAGACGGGCCCCGCCATCTTCCTGAACCTGAACGCGCTCCGGCGGGGCGACGCGGTCAAGGTCGTGCGCGCGGACCGGCGGACGGCCGTCTTCACCGTCGACACCGTCAAGACCTACCGCAAGAGCGAGTTCCCCGACGACAAGGTGTACGGGACGACGAACCGCCCGGAGCTGCGACTGCTGACCTGCGGCGGACGCTTCGACAAGAAGACCGGCTACTCCGCCAACGTCGTCGTCTTCGCCCACCTCACCTCTCTCACGAAAACCGCCTGAAGAGAGAACGAACGAGTTCCCCACGACGGGCCGCACGCCCCGCGCGCGGCCCGTCGGGCGCGTTCCGAGCCGGGCACAGGGGCGAACGGGCCCGGACCATGGGCAGATCGGGCGGGCTGCGGATAGGGTCGAGCGGCACGAGTGCCTGTTCGATAGCGAGGGATGCACGGTGGCGGACGGAGCAGAGATGGTGACCGCGCGGGTGCTTGTCGCAGCCGACAAGTTCAAGGGGTCCCTCACCGCGGCCCAGGTCGCGGAGCGGGTGACCACCGGACTGCGACGCGTCGTCCCCGGGCTGCAGGTGGAGACGCTGCCCGTCGCGGACGGCGGCGACGGTACGGTCGCCGCCGCGGTCGCCGCCGGGTTCACGCGCAGGGAAGCCCGGGTGACGGGCCCGCTCGGTGAGCCGGTGAACGCCGCGTACGCGTTGCGCGCCGCCACGGCCGTGGTGGAGATGGCGGAGGCCTCCGGGCTCCAGCACCTGCCGAAGGGCGAGTTCGCCCCCCTCACCGCGACCACGTACGGCTCCGGGGAACTGCTGCGGGCCGCACTCGACGACGGCGCCCGGACCATCGTCTTCGGCGTGGGCGGCAGCGCCACCACGGACGGCGGCGCGGGCATGCTGACCGCACTCGGGGCCCGCTTCCTGGACGAGGACGGCCGACCGGTCGGCCCCGGCGGCGGTGGACTCGCCCGCGTCGCGGAGGCGGACCTCTCCGGACTCGACCCGCGTCTCGCCTCCGTCGACCTCGTCCTCGCCAGCGACGTCGACAACCCGCTGACCGGCCCGAAGGGCGCCCCCGCCGTGTACGGACGTCAGAAGGGCGCCACCGAGGAGGACATCGCGGTCCTGGACGCCGCGCTCTCCCGCTACGCGGCCGTGCTCGGCCCCGAGCAGGCCGCGCTGCCCGGCGCCGGTGCGGCCGGCGGCATCGGCTACGGCGCGCTGGTGGGGCTGGGAGCCCGGTTCCGTCCCGGTATCGAGGTGATGCTGGACGTGCTGGGGTTCGCCCCCGCGCTCGCCCGCGCCACACTCGTCATCACCGGTGAGGGATCGCTGGACGAGCAGACCCTGCACGGGAAGGCCCCGGCCGGAGTCGCGGCTGCGGCCCGTGCCGCCGGTGTGGAGGTCGTCGCGGTGTGTGGCCGACTGACCCTCAACGCGGAGGAGTTGGAGAAGGCCGGCCTCGCGCGCGCCTACGCCCTGGCGGACCTGGAGCCCGACCCCGCCGTCTCCATGGCGCAGGCCGGGCCCCTGTTGGAGCAGACCGCGGAGACCATCGCCCGCGAGTGGCTCGCCTGATCGACGTCGTACGGCTCGGCGGTGTCCGACCATTCCCGCCGAACCGGCGCGAGTGGTCGGACACGGGCCCAGTACCCGGCGCGGTGGGATGCGCGTACCGGGCCCGTTCACCGCGGCGACGACAGCAGCCGGAGAGCGTCCAACGCCAAGGTGAGCTCCACCAGATCCCGCGGCCGGGAGAGTGACCTCGCGGTCAGCCGTTCCAGCCGCCGCAGCCGGTTGAGCACCGTGTTCCGGTGGCAGTACAGCCGGACCGCCGCCCGCCCGGCGGACCCCTCGCACTCCAGCCACGCGTCCAACGTCCCCACCAACAGCACCCGTTCGGTCTCCCGAAGCGAGAACAGCGGACCCAGCACGTCTGTGATCAGGCGGTCCGCCAGCTCCGGCTGACTCGCCAACAGCGCCGCAGGCAGGCCTTGCTCCAGCGTCAGGACCGTGGTCCCGTCCCGGGGACAGGTCAGCAGCGCCACCTCAGCCAGTCGCCGGCCCGCGGGCAGCCCGGCCAGGCCCCCGACGGCGGGGCCGACACCGCCCCGCCCGGCGCGCATGTCGTTCAACCACCGCGCCAGGCATGCGGGTTCCCGTTCTTCGAGGGCTACGACGACGAAGTCCCCCTCGGGCCCCGAATGCCGCAGGAACCGGTACCGGTCCGCCCCCGCGCCCGTGCTCCAGCCGCCGGACCCTGCGGTCGGCAGCGCCACGACGGCGTACCGCCCGTGCTCCGGCAGGCCCATGGCGGCAGCGGCCCGCCCGGCCAGCTCCGGCGTCACCGGCCCTGCCAGCAGCGCGCCGAGCAGTGTCCGTACTCCCTGGGACTCGCCCCGCGGCATGCTCTCCCCCTTCCCCCGCAGTGACCCTCCCGGCGAGTTCTGCCGGAGGTCCGCACGTCGTGGCGAGGATGACACCGGCCCCGCCGCTCCCGGACCGGCGAGCACCCCCTCTGTGCGCGCGCACAACCCGGCGCCGTCCTCGCTGGTCGCCCGCATCGAGTCCGCCGTGCGCCGTGGACGTGACGCGGGCACCGGTGCTGGTCTGTGCACCCCGGGGACGGGACGCGCCGGACCGGCGGCGGTAAGCGCAGGGCCGGGCGCCGGGTGGGCCGTCGTGCTCCCCGATCACGACGGCCCCGGCCGGACCCGGAGAAGACACCACGACGAGCAGGCGGAAGGAGGAGGACGCATGGCAACACTGGAGATCCGCTCGCTGTCCGTGGGCTACGGCCCGGTACGGGCTCTGCGGGACGTCTCGGTCGATGTGCCGGCCGGCACGATCACCGCCGTGCTCGGCGGCAACGGCGCGGGCAAGACCACGCTGCTGCGGGCCGTCTCGCGGACCCTCGGCTTCCACCGCGGAAGCGGTACCGGCACCATCCACTTCGACGGCCGCCCCCTGGGCGGGCTGCGGCCCGCACAGGTGGTCGCCGCCGGAGTGGTCCAAGTGCCCGAAGGGCGACAGGTGTTCGCCCGGATGACGGTGGCCGACAACCTGCGTGCCGGGGCCCTCGGAGCCCGTGGCGGACGGAAGGAGGCGGCCGGCGCACTGGCCCGCGTCCACGAGCTTTTCCCGGTGCTGGCCCAGCGCGCGCACCAGCGGGCCGGACTGCTGTCCGGCGGCGAACAGCAGATGCTGGCGATGGGGCGGGCCCTGATGGCCTGCCCGCGCCTGCTGCTGCTGGACGAACCCTCTCTGGGGCTCGCCCCGCTGATGGCGGCGAAGATCGCCGAGACCGTCCAGGAGATCAACGCGGGCGGCACCTCCGTGATGCTGGTCGAGCAGAACGCGGCCATCGCCCTGCGCCTCGCGTCCACCGCGTACGTCCTCGACGTCGGCGAGGTCGCCCTCGGCGGGCCGGCCGACGAACTCGCCGCCTCCGACGAGGTGCGCCGCCGTTACCTCGGCGTCGTGGACGAGACGGCGGCCGAGGACGCGGACGCCGCGGCCACCCCCTCCCGCACCTTGCGCAGGTGGTCGGCGTGACCACCTCGCCCGCCCCCGTCGGCACGGCACCCGGCACCACCTCGCCCGCCCCGCTCACCGTCCGTGACGTGACCGTCAGGTTCGCCGGACTGACCGCCCTCGACGCGGTCTCCTTCACCGTCGAACCCGGCAGCGTGCACGCGGTCATCGGCCCCAACGGCGCGGGAAAGTCGACCACGTTCAACGTGCTCTCCGGCGTCTACCGGGCCACCTCCGGCACCGTGCACCTGGGTGCCACCGAACTCACCGGGCTCCCCGCACACCGGATCGCCGCGCTCGGTGTCGCACGCACCTTCCAGAACCTCGCCCTCCCGCCGCACGCCACCGTCGCCGAGAGCCTGCTGCTCGGGCGGCACCGGCTGATGCGCTCCGGATTCGTCGCGTCCGGACTCCGGCTGCCTTCCGCGGTCCGGGAGGAGCGCCGCCACCTCGACCGGGTCCATGAGATAGCCGATTTCATCGGTCTCGCAGCGGAGTTGCACCGCCCGGCGGGGGCTCTGCCCTACGGCGCGCAGAAGTTGGTCGAACTCGGCCGGGCGCTCTGCATGGAGCCCGACGTCCTGCTTCTGGACGAGCCCGTCGCCGGCATGACCGCCGACGAGCGCCGCCGGACGGCCGCCGTGGTGGCCGGAGTCCGCGACAGCCTCGGCATCTCCATCGTGCTCGTCGAACACGACATGGGCGTGGTGATGCGGCTCGCGGACGCGGTGACCGTACTCGACTTCGGACGCAGGATCGCCGACGGCACCCCCTCCGAGGTCCAGAACGACCCGGCCGTCGTCCGCGCCTACCTGGGAGAAGAACAGGAATGACCACCTTCATCGAACTCCTCCTGGGCGGCCTCTCCATCGGCTCGGTCTACGCCCTCATCGCCCTCGGGTTCGTCGTCATCTTCAAGGCCACCGAGGTCGTCAACTTCGCCCACGCCTCCCTGCTCCTCGCCGGCGGATACGTGACCGCGGTGCTCCACGACGACATCGGCTTCTGGCCCGCGCTCGCCGCGGGCATCGCGGGCGCGGCCGTCGTCGGAGCCGCCGTCGAGTTCCTCGTCATGCGCCGCTACCGGGGCAGCGACCACAGCGTGCTGGCCATCGTCACCATCGGCGTCGACATCCTCCTCACCACCGAACTCACCCGGCGCATGGGCACCGACGTCCTGCCGATGGGTGACCCCTGGGGAAGCGGAGTCGTCACCGTCGGCGGGGTCACCCTCGCGCAGACGAGGATCGCCGCCTTCGTCGTCGCCGCTCTGCTCATCACCGTGTTCCTGCTCGCGTTCCGCTTCACCTCCTGGGGCGTTTCGATGCGAGCCGCCGCGGAGAACCCGCAGACCGCCGCCCTCATGGGCATCAGGCTCGGCCGGGTCTCGCTCGCCGCCTGGGCGGTGGCCGGGGCGCTCGCCGCCGTCGCTGCCCTCTTCCTCACCGTGTTCCCCACTCCCGGACTCGAACGAGCCACCTCGCTCGCCGCTCTCAAGGCGTTCCCCGCGGCGATCCTCGGTGGCCTCGACTCGACCACCGGAGCCCTCGCCGGCGGACTCCTCGTCGGCGTCACCGAGGCCTTCGCCACGGGCTACCAGAGCGATCTCTCCTTCCTCGGACGGGGAATCGGCGATCTCGCGCCCTACCTGGTGATGCTGATCGTCCTGCTGATCAGGCCCGCCGGACTCTTCGGCACGAAGGAGCCGGCCCGTGTCTGAGACCACGCCGGACGCCGCGCCCGACCGCGCACCCGTCCCGCCCACCCCGCCGTCCCTTCCGTCCACGGCCCACGCCACGTCCCCAGCGGCCCGCGCGTACGGCGAACGCCTCCGGGGCCCGCGCCCGTACCTCTGGCTCGCCGGATCGGTGCTGCTCCTGGCGTTCCCGTTCTACCTGGACCGCTTCTGGCTCCAGGCCGGACTGTTCGCCATGGCCGCCGCGATCGGTGCCATCGGGATCAACCTGCTGACCGGCGCGACCGGCCAGCTCTCCATGGGGCACGCCTTCTTCCTCGCCGTCGGCGCCTACGGATACTGCGTCCTCGCGGAGGAGCCGAGCAACGAGAACGGCCACAGCCTGACCGGCCTCGGCCTGCCGACCTGGCTCGCGGCGATCCTCGCCGTGGCGCTGGCCGGCCTGGCGGGCGGGATCTTCAGCCCGATCGCGGGCCGGCTGCGCGGCGCCTACCTCGGTATCGCCACCCTGGCACTCATCTTCATCGGCCAGCACGTGCTGTTCAACGCGGGCTCGCTCACCGGCGGTTTCAACGGCCGCGCCGTCCCCCCGCTGTCGGTCTTCGGATTCACCTTCGACGACAGCGAACTCCTCGTCGCCGCCGTGCCGTTCGAGTCCTCCGAGAAGCTCTGGTACCTGGCCCTCGCCGCCCTCCTGCTCAGCGGCCTCTTCGCCCGCGGAGTACTGCGCGGCAGGCCGGGCCGTGCGCTCAACGCCATCCGGGACCACCGGATCGCCGCAGGGGTGATGGGCGTCCCGGTGGCCCGGTACCGCGCCGGGGTCTTCGTCCTCTCCTCCATGTACGCGGGCCTCGCGGGCGTCCTGCTCGCCCTGGTCTTCCAGCGGACCGTCCCCGAGTACTTCGGCATGGTCCTCTCGCTGGAGTACCTCGCCATGATCGTCATCGGCGGTCTCGGCACGGTCGCCGGCGCGGTGGTCGGCGCCGCATTCGTTTCCCTGCTCCCGCAGGTGCTCACCCACTACAGCGAGTCCCTCCCGCTGGTCTCCGCCCCCGGTACGGGCGGAATCGCACCCGGCGAGGCGTCCCGCTATCTCTACGGCGCCGCGATCGTCGCGGTGGTCCTGTTCATGCCCGGTGGCCTTACGCGTCCGAAGAAATCAGGGGAGAAGAAATGAGAAAGCGTGTGCTCGGAGCCGTCGTCGCGGCTCTCGCCCTCACCCTCGCGGGGTGCAGCGGAAAAGCCACCGAAGGGAAGGACACCGAGGCGGACAAGGGCGGCATCAAAACCGGCCGGGGCGTCACCGACTCGGCCATCACCCTCGGTTCACTGACCGACATGACCGGGGTGTACGCCTCGCTCGGCAAGAGCGTCACCCAGGCCCAGCAACTCTGGGTGAAGCAGACCAACGCCGCCGGCGGCATCTGCGACCGCAAGATCGAACTGACCGTACGCGACCACGGCTACGACCCGCAGAAGGCCATCGCCGCCTACACCGAACTTGAACCCGAGGTCCTGGGCTTCACCCAGTTCATCGGCTCTCCGTTCGTCGCCGCCGTCGAGCAGCGCATCGACGGCCAGGACCACGGGGTGGTACTGCCGCAGGCATGGTCGGCCAACCTGCTCGGCTCCCCGTACGTCCGCGTCATCGGAGCGACGTACGACATCGAGACCATCAACCTCATCGACTACCTGCTCACCGAGAGGCGCATCGCCAAGGGCGACAAGATCGGTCAGGTGTACTTCGAGGGCGACTACGGCGAGAACGCGCTCGCCGGGGCGAAGTACGCGGCCGGGCAGTCCGGCCTCACCGTCGTCGAGCAGAAGATCAAGCCCACCGACAACGACATGACGGCGCAGGTCTCCGCCCTCAAGCAGGCCGGCGTCAAGGCGATCATCGTCAGCGCCGGCCCCCGCCAGGCCGCCTCGCTCGTCGGGGTCGCCGCCGCGACCGGCTTCAAGGTGCCGGTCGTCGGCAACAACTCCGCTTTCGCACCGCAGCTGCTCGCGACCCCGGCCGGCCCGGCACTGCTGGGCGACTACTACGTCGCCGCCTCCACCCTGCCCATCGGTGACCCGGGCGCCGGGCCGTCGAAGCTGGCGAAGGAGTACGCGGCCGAGTACCCGAAGGACGGCCTCGACAACGGCGTCGTCGCCGGGTGGACCGCCGCCTCCGTCTACGGCGAGGCGCTGAAGAAGGCATGCGACGCCAAGGACCTCACCCGCGAGGGCGTCGACAAGGCACTGCTGACCATCAAGGGCTACGGCGCCGAGTTCGGGATGTCCCACGACTTCACCGATCCGAAGGCGCCCTCCACCCGGCAGAGCGTCATCATGAAGCCCGACGCGAAGGCCCCGGGCGGCCTCAAGGTGATCCGCCCGGCGGCGGTCTCGCCCGCGGCCGAGTCGTACACCGTGAAGTAGCCCCGCCCCGCACGAGAACACGCCGACCGCGCACCGCGCCGAAGGGCCCCGCGTCTCCGGGCCTTCGGCGCGGTGCGCACCCTCGCGCCCCGCCCGCGATCAGACCGCCGACAGCGTCCGCCGGGCGGAGGCCCAGACGGTCAGCGCCAGGGTGAGGAGCACCCCGGCTCCGGTCATCACCCCACCCCACCCGCCGCTCTGCCAGAGGGCGGACGCCAGCGCGGAACCGATCGTGCCGCCGAGGAAGTTGCCGGTGACGGAGGTGGTGTTCAGCCGGCTGCGGCTCTGCGGCTCCACGCTCATCAACCGGGTCTGCCCGAGGACGTTGCTCCCCTGGGTGCCGACGTCCAGCAGCAGTACGGCGATCAGCACGACCACGATCGAACGGCCGCCGAACCCGGCGAGCACGACCGCGGCCGGCGCGAGCAGCAGAGCGGCGCCGGTGCCGCGTACCGACCATCCCCGGTCGTGCAGGCGGCCTCCCCGGTGGGGACGGGCCTGAATCGCGTATCGCGTCCGCAGCAGGGGGCTGGTTGACCATGGGCACAACAGAACCAGGACGACCCCGGCCCCCGCTCAGGCGGAATCCGGCACGCGCGAGGCCCCCACGCCCTGCCGCCCGGCGGACACGGTCGTACGCTCGGCACATGGCCCTCTGCAACGATCTGGACCGGGCGAGCCCGGACACCGCCCCCGCCCCTCCCGCCGACGCCTGCGCCGACTGCCTGGCCGTCGGCCGGGACGACTGGGTGCACCTGCGACTCTGTCTGACCTGCGGCCGGGTGGCATGCTGCGACAGCTCGCCACTGCGGCACGCGACCGCCCACTACGGTGCGTCCGGGCACCCCGTCATGCGCTCCCACGAGCCGGGCGAGGAGTGGCGCTGGTGCTTCCGCCACGAGGTGCTCGGCTGAGACGGCGGGTCCCCCGGCAGGACACCGCCCGGACGCGCGAGAGGCCCGGATGCTCAGGGCATCCGGGCCTCTTCCGCGTCACGCGTACGGCGGGGGCTACGGCAGCTGGGCCGCGCGGGCCTCTCGCCGGTTGCCGCGGAAGGTGTTCACGCGCCGCGCGGTCGCGAAGAGCGGGATCACCGCGCCCAGCACGACCTGGAGCGCGCAGCCGGTCTGGAGCAGCAGCTTCCCGCCGGGGGCGTCGAACGCCCAGGCCGCGAGCAGCCCCATCGCGGCCACGATCCAGCCGAGCATCGCCACCGCGAGCACTCCGCGCGGCTTCGGGTACTCGACCCGGCTGACCATCAGCCACGCCACCCCGACGATCGCGAGGAGGGTGGGCACGAAGGGCAGCTCCAGGAGCACGATCGAGACGACCGTCAGCGCTCCGAAGGGGCTCGGCATGCCTTGGAACATGCCGTCCTTCAGGGTCACGCAGGAGAACCGCGCGAGCCGTAGCACCACCGCCAGCAGCACCACGATCGCCGCGAGCGCGGACACCCGCTGGTGCGCGTCGTCCGCGACCATCCCGTAGACCAGCACGAAGTACGCCGGCGCGAGACCGAAGCTGATGAGGTCGGAGAGGTTGTCCAGCTCCGCGCCCATCGGCGACGACCGCAGCTTGCGGGCGACCAGCCCGTCGAAGAGGTCGAAGACGGCCGCCATCAGCATGAGGATCACCGTGGTGGCGGCGGAGTGACGCGCCATGCCCGACTCGTCACTGCCCGTGAGGTGCGGGATCAGAATGCCCGTGGTGGTGAAGTACACCGCCATGAACCCGCAGGTGGCGTTGCCGAGGGTGAGGGTGTCCGCTATCGACAGGCGCATGGAGAGGGGCATGTCCTGGGCGTCGTCCCCAGCGCCGTCATCGGCGGACTCGGGCACCCAGTCGGCCTGGGTGTCCGGATCAATCACGGTCAATTCGAGTCACCCCCGCGGTGGTGGCCTGGCCGACCTCGACCGCGACCTCGATGCCTTCCGGCAGGTAGATGTCGACGCGCGAGCCGAAACGGATCAGGCCGATGCGCTCACCCTGCTCGACCTTCGTGCCCTGGGGGATGTAGGGCACGATGCGACGCGCGACCGCGCCGGCGATCTGGATCATCTCGATGTCGCCGAGCTCGGTGTCGAAGTGCCAGACAACGCGCTCGTTGTTCTCGCTCTCCTTGTTGAACGCCGGGACGAACCCGCCCGGCACGTGCTCGACCGACGTCACGGTACCGGCCAGCGGAGCGCGGTTGACGTGGACGTTGAGCGGGCTCATGAAGATCGCGACGCGGGTGCGCCCGTCCTTCCACGGCATGATGCTCTGCACCACACCGTCGGCCGGGGAGATGACCCGGCCCTGCGCGATCTCGCGCTCGGGGTCGCGGAAGAACCACAGCATGCCCGCCGCGAGCGCGGTGGTGGGCACGGCCACGGCCGCCCAGCGGCCGGACTTGCGCGCCCGGGTCAGGCTGAGCGCCGCGGTGGCGACGGTCGGGAGGAGCCACGGCGATGCTCCGCGAGCGATGCGGACCCCGCCGCGGTTTGCGGAGGTAGGGCTGTCGGGCATGAATGACCTTCGTAGCGGATGATGCCGCGCTGGCAACGGGGGACGGCGGCTTTCCGTCGATGCTATCGGGTGGTGGCCACAACTGGGCAAGCCAGCAGCCGAGTCGGACCGCTGGAAGACCCCGCCCCAGGATCACTGAATGTGATCTTCTTCGCGGCCAAATCCCCTGATAAGGGACGATCAACCCTGCAAGCGGTACTCCTCCAGAAGTCGGCGGCCAATGATCATTTTCTGGATCTCGGCGGTACCCTCACCGATCAGCAGCATCGGGGCCTCGCGGTAGAGGCGCTCGATCTCGTACTCCTTGGAGAAGCCGTAGCCGCCGTGGATGCGGAAGGCGTCCTCGACGACTTCCTTGCAGTATTCGGAGGCGAGGTACTTCGCCATCCCTGCCTCCAGGTCGTTACGTTCCCCGGAGTCCTTTTTGCGGGCCGCGTTTACCATCATCGCATGCGCCGCTTCGACCTTGGTGGCCATTTCAGCCAATTTGAACTGGATGGCCTGGTGCTGGGCGATCGGCTTTCCGAAGGTCTGACGTTGCTGGGCGTACGAAACGCCCAATTCGAATGCACGTTGAGCGACGCCGCAGCCACGCGCCGCCACGTTGACCCGGCCGACCTCGACTCCGTCCATCATTTGGTAAAACCCTCGGCCGGTGGTGCCCCCGAGGACGCGATTGGCCGGAATGCGTAGTCCGTCCATGATGAGTTCGGTGGTGTCGACGCCCTTGTAGCCCATCTTGTCGATCTTCCCCGGGATGGTGAGGCCGGGCCTGACCTCCCCGAAGCCGGCCTCCTTCTCCACCAGGAAGGTCGTCATCGACTTGTGCGGCGCCGTTCCCTCGGGGTGTCCTTCGTCACTCCGGCAGAGAACGGCCACCAGGTTCGACGTGCCGCCGTTGGTGAGCCACATCTTCTGGCCGTCGAGGACGTACTCGTCGCCGTCCCGCACCCCCTTGGAGGTGATCGCCGACACGTCCGAGCCGAGACCCGGCTCCGACATCGAGAAGGCGCCCCGCACCTCGCCCAGGGCCATGCGCGGCAGGAAGGTGTCCTTCTGCTCCTGCGTGCCGTGCTGCTTGAGCATGTACGCCACGATGAAGTGGGTGTTGATGATCCCCGACACGCTCATCCAGCCACGGGCGATCTCCTCCACGCACAGCGCGTAGGTGAGGAGCGACTCGCCCAGGCCGCCGTACTCCTCCGGGATCATCAGCCCGAACAGGCCCAGCTCCTTGAGCCCTTCGACGATCTGGGCCGGGTACTCGTCGCGGTGCTCCAGCGCCGTGGCGACCGGGATGATCTCCTTGTCGACGAAGTCCCGTACGGTGGAGAGGATTTCCTCCTGGACGTCGGTCAGACCTGCGGTCCGGGCGAGTCGCGTCATGACGGCTTCTCCTATGACTTCGCTTGGTTGGCGGGGGTGGGCCGGCCGGGCTGCTCGCCGCCGCGTGCCTCGATGTACTCCTGCGTGGGCACCATCACCTTGCGCCGGAAGACGCAGACGACGGTTCCGTCCTGCTTGTAACCCCGGGTCTCGACGTACACGATGCCCCGGTCGCTCTTGGACTTCGACGGCGTCCTGTCGAGCACGGTGGTCTCGCCGTAGATCGTGTCGCCGTGGAAGGTGGGTGCGATGTGCCGCAGCGACTCCACCTCCAGGTTGGCGATGGCCTTCCCCGAGACGTCCGGTACGGACATGCCCAGCAGCAGCGAGTACACGTAGTTGCCGACGACCACGTTCTTGCCGAAGTCGGTCGTGTTCTCCGCGTAGTTGCTGTCCATGTGCAGCGGGTGGTGGTTCATGGTCAGCAGGCAGAAGAGGTGGTCGTCGTACTCGGTGACCGTCTTTCCCGGCCAGTGCTTGTAGACCGCGCCGACCTCGAACTCCTCGAAGGTGCGTCCGAACTGCATGATCAGGCCTCCGGGGCTTCGAACTTCGAGGTGCGCCGCATCCCGGCCGCCCGTCCCTTGCCCGCGACGACCAGCGCCATCTTGCGGCTGGCCTCGTCGATCATCTCGTCGCCGAGCATCGCCGAGCCCTTCTTGCCGCCCTCCTCCGAGGTGCACCAGTCGTAGGCGTCGAGGATCAGCTCGGCGTGGTCGTAGTCCTCCTGCGAGGGCGAGAAGACCTCGTTGGCCGCGTCGACCTGGCCCGGGTGCAGTACCCACTTGCCGTCGAAGCCCAGCGCCGCGGCCCGGCCGGCCACCTCGCGGTAGGCGTCCACGTCACGGATCTGCAGGAACGGTCCGTCGATCGCCTGCAGATCGTGCGTACGGGCCGCCATCAGGATGCGCATGAGGATGTAGTGGTACGCGTCGGCGCTGTAGCCGGGCGGCTGCTGGCCGACGACCAGGGTCTTCATGTTGATGGACGCCATGAAGTCGGCCGGGCCGAAGATCAGCGTCTCCAGCCGGGGCGAGGCCGCCGCGATGGTGTCGATGTTCACCAGGCCCTTGGCGTTCTCGATCTGCGCCTCGATGCCGATCCGGCCGACCTCGAAGCCCATCGTCTTCTCGATCTGGGTGAGCAGCAGGTCCAGCGCCACGACCTGCTCGGCGTCCTGGACCTTCGGCAGCATGATGCAGTCGAGGTTCGGCCCGGCGCCCTCGACGACCGTGATGACGTCCCGGTAGGTCCAGTGCGTGGTCCAGTCGTTGACCCGCACCACCCGGGTCTTGCCGGTCCAGTCGCCGTTGTTGAGCGCGTCGACGATGGTGTGCCGCGCCCCTTCCTTGGCGAGCGGGGCGCAGGCGTCCTCCAGGTCGAGGAAGACCTGGTCGGCGGGGAGCCCCTGGGCCTTCTCCAGGAAGCGCGGGTTGGAGCCGGGCACGGCCAGACACGAGCGGCGGGGGCGCAACCGGTTCACGGGCGTGGGCGTGGTCATGCGGGGACCTCCAGAGGATCGAGCTTGTTCGCTTTGCGGATCTCGTCGACGATACGGCCGATGATCTCCGTGATACCGAAGTCCTTCGGGGTGAAGACCGCGGCGACCCCGGCCCGGACGAGAGCGGCGGCGTCGGCGGGCGGGATGATCCCGCCGGCGATCAGAGGTACGTCGTCCGCGCCGGCCTCGCGCAGCCGGTGGAGCACGTCGGGGACGAGCTCGGCGTGCGAGCCGGAGAGGATGGACAGGCCCACGCAGTGGACGTCCTCGGCCAGCGCGGCGGAGACGATCTGTTCGGGCGTCAGCCGGATTCCCTGGTAGACCACTTCGAAGCCGGCGTCGCGGGCGCGTACGGCGATCTGCTCGGCGCCGTTGGAGTGCCCGTCGAGACCCGGCTTGCCGACCAGCAGGCGCAGCCGTCCGCAGCCGAGGTCCTCGGCGGTGCGGGCGACCTTCGCGCGGACCGCCGCCAGCGGGGTGCCCGGCTCCGCGGTGACGGCGACCGGCGCGGAGGAGACCCCGGTCGGCGCCCGGAACTCGCCGAACACGTCCCGCAGCGCCCAGGACCACTCCCCGGTGGTCACCCCGGCGCGGGCGCACTCGACGGTCGCGGCCATGAGGTTCTCCGTACCGGCGGCGGCCTTCTTCAGGGCCGCCAGCGACTCGGTGGCACGCGCCTCGTCGCGTCCGTCGCGCCAAGCGTGCAGGGCGGCCACCACCCGCGCCTCGTTCTCGGGGTCCACCGTCATGATGGCGCCGTCCAGGTCCGCGGTGAGCGGGCTGGGCTCGGTCGACCGGTGGACGTTGACACCGATGATCTTCTCCTCGCCGCTCTCGATGCGGGCCCGCCGGGCGGCGTGCGAGGCGACCAGCTCGGACTTGAGATAGCCGGACTCGACGGCCGCCATCGCGCCGCCCATCTGCTCGATCCGGTCGATCTCCTCCAGCGCCTCCTCCACCAGGGAGTCCACCTTCGCCTCGATCACCCGCGAGCCCGCGAAGATGTCCTCGTACTCCAGCAGGTCGCTCTCGTGCGCGAGGACCTGCTGGATGCGGAGCGACCACTGCTGGTCCCAGGGGCGCGGCAGCCCCAGCGCCTCGTTCCACGCGGGCAGTTGCACCGCGCGGGCGCGGGCGTCCTTGGAGAGGGTGACGGCCAGCATCTCCAGCACGATGCGCTGGACGTTGTTCTCCGGCTGCGCCTCGGTGAGACCGAGGGAGTTGACCTGGACGCCGTAGCGGAACCGCCGCTGCTTGGGGTCGGTGATGCCGTACCGCTCGCGGGTGATCCGGTCCCAGATCCGGCCGAACGCGCGCATCTTGCACATCTCCTCGATGAAGCGGACGCCCGCGTTCACGAAGAAGGAGATGCGCGCGACCACCGCGCCGAACTTCTCCTCGGGCACCTGCCCGGAGTCGCGCACCGCGTCCAGCACCGCGACGGCCGTGGACATGGCGTACGCGATCTCCTGGACGGGTGTGGCCCCGGCCTCCTGGAGGTGGTAACTGCAGATGTTGATCGGGTTCCACTTGGGGACCCGGTCGACCGTGTACGTGATCATGTCGGTGGTCAGCCGCAGGGAGGGTCCGGGCGGGAAGACGTGCGTCCCGCGCGAGAGGTACTCCTTGACGATGTCGTTCTGCGTGGTGCCCTGGAGTCTGCCCGGCTCGGCGCCCTGTTCCTCTGCGACCACCTGGTAGAGCGCCAGCAGCCACATCGCGGTGGCGTTGATCGTCATCGAGGTGTTCATCTGCTCCAGCGGGATGTCCTGGAACAGCCGGCGCATGTCGCCGAGGTGGGAGACCGGCACGCCGACCCGCCCGACCTCGCCCCGGGCGAGGACGTGGTCGGGGTCGTAACCGGTCTGGGTGGGCAGGTCGAAGGCGACGGAGAGGCCGGTCTGGCCCTTGGCGAGGTTGCGGCGGTAGAGCTCGTTCGACGCCTCGGCCGTCGAGTGGCCCGCGTAGGTCCGCATGAGCCAGGGACGGTCCTTGTGACGTTCGGTCATCGGAAGACCTCAGAGGCTCGGGGTGGAGGGGGTGGAACGTTCCGCCGGGGTGTCGCGGAACAGGTTGATGGCGTCGATGTGCTTCGCGCGCAGTTCCTCGTCGCGCACGCCCATGCCCTCGCGCGGGGCCAGGGCGAGGACGCCGACCTTGCCCTGGTGGACGTTGCGGTGGACGTCGTGGGCGGCCTGGCCGGTCTCCTCCAGCGTGTACACGCGGGAGAGCGTCGGGTGGATCTTGCCCTTCGCCACCAGCCGGTTCGCCTCCCACGCCTCGCGGTAGTTGGCGAAGTGCGAGCCGACGATCTTCTTGAGCGACATCCACAGGTAGCGGTTGTCGTACTCGTGGGTGTACCCGGAGGTGGAGGCGCAGGTGACGATGGTGCCGCCCTTGCGGGTCACGTAGACGGAGGCGCCGAAGGTCTCGCGGCCGGGGTGCTCGAAGACGATGTCGACGTCCTCGCCGCCGGTCAGCTCGCGGATGCGCTTGCCGAACCGCTTCCACTCGCGGGGGTCCTGGTGGTTCTCGTCCTTCCAGAACTTGTAGCCCTCGGCGTTGCGGTCGATGATCGCCTCGGCGCCCATCCGCCGGCAGATGTCCGCCTTCTGGTCGTTGGAGACCACGCAGATCGGATTGGCGCCGCCGGCCAGCGCGAACTGGGTGGCGTAGGAACCGAGTCCGCCGCTCGCGCCCCAGATCAGGACGTTGTCGCCCTGCTTCATGCCGGCGCCGTTGCGCGAGACGAGCTGGCGGTAGGCGGTCGAGTTGACGAGGCCGGGGGCCGCCGCCTCCTCCCAGCTGAGGTGGGCGGGCTTGGGCATCAGCTGGTTGGACTTGACGAGGGCGATCTCGGCGAGCCCGCCGAAGTTGGTCTCGAAGCCCCAGATGCGCTGCTCGGGGTCGAGCATCGTGTCGTTGTGGCCGTCGGACGACTCCAGTTCGACGGAGAGGCAGTGCGCGACGACCTCGTCCCCCGGCCGCCAGGCGTTCACGCCGGGGCCGGTGCGCAGCACGACGCCCGCCAGGTCGGATCCGATGACGTGGTACGGCAGGTCGTGGCGCTTGGTCAGCTCGCTGAGCCTGCCGTAACGCTCCAGGAACCCGAAGGTGGAGACCGGCTCGAAGATCGACGTCCAGACGGAGTTGTAATTCACCGAGCTGGCCATGACGGCCACCAGGGCTTCGCCCGGGCCGAGTTCGGGCACCGGGACCTCGTCGAGGTGGAGCGATTCGCGCGGGTCCTTGTCGCGGGTGGCCCGCCCCTCGAAGATTCCCGCTTCGTCCTTGTGCACGGTCACGGCGCGGTACGACTCGGGGAGGGGCAGCGCCGCGAAGTCGGCTGCGGTGCTCTCCTGCGACTGGATCGCGTCCAGGATTTCCTTCACGGTGATGCCTCCGGCGGATGGTGTCTCCCCTGCTCGAACGGGCCGAGAGTCAGGGGAACGCTGGTGAGGAACGCTTCGGTGGTCCCTGCGGACAGGGAGCGGTGCGGTCTGGAGGTGTGCCGTCGGTTCGGCGGGTGGTGCTCGGCGTGCTCGGTGGAGCGGAAGGGTGCCTGTGACGCAGGCGTCCGGGCGCGCGGGCACGGTCGGCTCGCGGGGACAGCCGGCGTACGTGAGATCCGGTACGCCGGCCGCCCGGACTCCTTCAACGTATGGCACTGCGTGACAGCTGACAAGGCACCGAGTGCCAACAATTTCTCTCAGTTGTCATCCACCGGGCACGCATGAGCACCACGATGGGCGTTCTGACGCGGTCTGTCCCGCAGGAGAGGGGCTACGGCGCGATGCGGTACACGTACGGCGTCGTGGTGGCGAGCGCCGCGAAGCCCAGCCGCGCCAGGATCGGGGCGGAGTCCGCGGACGCGTCGACCTGGAGGTACCGGTAGCCCCGCGCGGCGGCGGTACGGGCCCGGTGGGCGACCAGCGCGCGGTAGATGCCGCGCCCGCGCCAGGCCGGATGCGTACCGCCGCCCCAGAGCCCCGCGAAACCCGTGCCCGCGCACAACTCCATCCGCGCCGCGCTGACCGGCAGCCCGGCCGCCACCGCGACCAGCCCGAAGAACTCCTCCGGCGCCGCCGCCAGCCGCGCCAGCATGTGATCGCGCAGCGACGACGCGTCCCTGCCGAACGCCGCCTCGTGCGCCTCGGTCATCAGCCGCACCCCGGCCTCATCGTGCACCTCGCGCAACTCGACCCCGGGGGGCGGCCCCGCGTCGGCCGGCACGTCCTCCACCGCCGCCACCATCAACGTCTCCGGCGGCTCCGGGGCGAACCCCGCAGCCCGCAGCCGGTCCGCCAGTGAGGCGGGGCGGTCGTGGCTGTAGAGCTTCCACTCGAAGGACGTGACACCGCGTGCCACGCGCTGCGCCTCGTAGTGCGCGACCTGCGCCGCCACGGCGGCACCGGCGCTCTCTTCGTCGAGCGTGGGGGAGGACCACACCACACCGTTCCAGTCGTCCGGGCCCCCGCTCTGGCGGACCACCGGCCCGTCCCGCTCCACCCGCACACCGGGGCCGTCGGGGCGGGCGTGTTCCCGCATCTCGTGATCGAACAGGGCAAGAAGTTCCTCGTGGGTACGCATCGGCGTACCCGATCACACGGCAGGGGCCCCGGCCACCGGGTTTCGGCCGGACCTGAATCGATCACCGGTCTGCGGGCAGACGCCGCATCAGATGATCTTGCGCCTCGCAGGACACGCGGTCGGGACACGGACCCGGCCAGGACGAGGGGTGGAAACGGGATGCCGACAGGGATACGCGGGCGTACGCGATCACGCCGCAGCGACTTCAGCCTCCGCCGCACGACCGTGGGATTCGCCCTCGCGGCGCTCCTGCTCTGGGTCGGCGGCCTGATCTTCCGCGGCCTCCGGGAGAGCGTGGGCGGCCATCCCTTCCTCTGGGGCGCCCTCGCCCTGGCCGTCTGCGCGGGTGCGGTCCTGCCGCTGCGCCGACGCCACCGGCGCAGGCGCGCCGCACGGCTGGCCGCAGCCGTCACCGAGGCCGCGGAGGACCTGGTGGACACCGCGCTGGCGGAGATCGACGAGGCGGCCGCGGCGGCGCAGCAGGCCGCGCCGATGCCCGCGTACGGAACCGGGTACGAACCCGTCCCCGAGCCGGGGTACGAGGTCCTGTACGAGCCGGCGCCGGTGGACTTCGCGGCACTGGACCCGTACGCCTTCGAGGAGGCCGTGGCGGACCTCTGCCGCCGCGACGGCTGCCGCGACGTGGAGGTGGTGGGCGGCGCCGGAGACCTCGGCGCCGACGTGCTCGCCACCGCTCCCGACGGCCGCCGCGTCGTCGTCCAGTGCAAGCGGTACGGCCCCGCGAACAAGGTCGGCTCGCAGGACCTCCAGCGCTTCGGCGGGACCTGCTACGCGGTGCACGGCGCCGAGACCGCGGTCGTGGTCACCACCGGCGAGTTCACCGCGCCCGCCGCCGAGTACGCGGCGGCCTGCGGCATCGCCTGCGTGGACGCGGACGCCCTGACGGGCTGGAGCGACGGGACGCTGCCCCCGCCGTGGGAGCTCCCCGCGGCCGTCGGTGGGTCCGGTCTGCGCGAGCCCGTCTGACCCGTCCGACCCGTCGGAGCCCGTCTCGGCCCGACCGCCCATGCGTCCCGGGTCCGGGGCGGGGCCGACCGCTTGCGCCGGCCTGCGGAGCCCGCGCTCAGCGCTCCTTCAGGGCCTGCTGGATCGTGCGCATGACCTCCTCCAGCGGGGCGTCCGTCCGCGCCACCGCGACCAGCACCTCGCCGTCCGCGGAGACCGAGGCGGCCGGGGGCGCGGGGTCCTTCGCCGGCTCGGCGCCGGCGGTCCGGCCCGCGCCGATACCGGTGCCGAAGGTCTCCCGGACGATGGCGAAGGCATGGTCCAACTGGGACTCGACGTCGCCCTGGCCGTCCGCCCGCAGCCAGCGGCGCAGCACGTGGTTGTGGGCGGTCACGACGGCGGACGCGGCGACCTCGGCGAGCAGCGGGTCGTCGTTGCCCACATGGCTGTCGCGCTCGTCGAAGTGGCCCAGCAGATAGCGCGTGAAGAGACGCTCGTAGCGGGCCACCGAGGCGATCTCCGCCTCGCGGAGCGCCGGCACCTCGCGGGTGAGTTTGTAGCGGGCCACGGAGACGGCAGGCTTGGCCGCGTACATCTTCATGACCTCCTTGATGCCCCGGCACACCGTGTCGAGCGGGTGCTCGTGGGCGGGAGCCGCGTTCAGCACCGCCTCGGCCCGCACCAGGGTGTCGTCGTGGTCCGGGAAGATCGCCTCCTCCTTCGACCGGAAGTGCCGGAAGAAGGTCCGCCGGGCCACGCCCGCGGTACCGGCGATCTCGTCCACCGTGGTGCCCTCGTACCCCTGCGTCGCGAAGAGCTCCATGGCGGCGGTGGCCAGCTCGCGGCGCATCTTGAGCCGTTGTGCGGCAGCACGAGTGACTGCCGTGCTTTCCGGGGCGTCGGAGGCGGCGGTGGCACGGGGTGACCTGGCGGGCTGGGACATGGGGTGAACGTACTCCATGGGTGCGGGGGAGTGCGCCGGAGGTGGCGTCGCGCGGTGGCGTCGCGCGGACCGGGGCCGGCCGCGACCGGCCGGGACACCGGCCCCGCACGGCCCTGGACGAAAGGGACGGCCGGCGGGCAGCCGCGGAGCGGGCCACCCACCGACCGGAGGTGCCAAGATCAGCGCCGGGCGTGCTCGCGGAAGCCGCGCCCCGTCTTCCGGCCCAGGCACCCCGCCGCGACCAGGTGCTCCAGCAGCGGTGCCGGCGCCAGACCGGGATCGCGGAACTCCTGGTGCAGCACCTTCTCGATGGCCAGGGAGACGTCCAGCCCGACCACGTCCAGCAGTTCGAACGGACCCATCGGATAGCCGCCGCCGAGCTTCATCGCGGCGTCGATGTCGTCCAGCGTCGCGTAGTGCTCTCCCACCATCTTGATCGCGTTGTTGAGGTAAGGGAAGAGCAGCGCGTTCACGATGAAACCGGCCCGGTCGCCGCAGTCCACCGGGTGCTTGCGCACCTTCACGCAGACCTCCCGCACGGTGGCGTGCACGTCGTCGGCGGTCAGCACGGTGCGGACCACCTCGACGAGCTTCATCGCGGGTGCGGGGTTGAAGAAGTGCATGCCCACCACGTCCTGGGGGCGGGACGTCGCGCGCGCGACGGAGACCACCGGCAGCGAGGAGGTCGTGGTGGCGAGCACCGCGCCCGGCTTGCAGACCTTGTCGAGGGTCGCGAAGAGCTGCTGCTTGACGAGCAGATCCTCGGCGACCGCCTCCACGGCGAGATCGACGTCGGCGAACGCGTCCAGCGAGCCGGCCGGCGTGATCCGGGCGAGCGTCTCGTCCCGGGCCTCGGAGGTCAGCCGCCCCTTGGTGACCGAGCGGTCGAGGGACCTGGCGATCCGGCCCTTGGCGGCGTCCGCCTTCTCCGGGGTCCGGGCGGCGAGCACCACCGCGTACCCGGCCTTCGCGAAGACCTCGGCGATGCCGGACGCCATGGTGCCCGAACCCGCCACCCCGACGCCGGTGACCTTGCGCCCGGTGACACCGGGCGTCCCCCCGACCGGCGTGAGCGCGTCCGGAACCACGTCCTGACTGCCCGGCGCCGCGTACGAGTAGAAGCCGCGGCCCGCCTTGCGGCCGGTCAGCCCGGCCTCGCTGAGCTGGCCGAGGACGGGGGCGGGGGCGTGCAGCCGGTCGTGCGAGGCCGCGTACATGGCCTCCAGCACCGTGCGGGCGGTGTCGATGCCGATCAGGTCGAGCAGCGCCAGCGGCCCCATCGGGAGCCCGCAGCCGAGCCGCATCGCGGCGTCGATGTCCTCGCGGGAGGCGTAGTTCGCCTCGTACATGGCGGCGGCCTGGTTGAGGTAACCGAAGAGCAGTCCGTCCGCGACGAATCCCGGGCGGTCGCCGACCGCGACCGGCTCCTTGCCCAGCTCGCGCGCCAGCCGGGTGACCGCCTCCACGGCGGGCGGGGCGGTCAGCACCGAGGAGACCACCTCCACGAGCTTCATCGCCGGTGCCGGGTTGAAGAAGTGGAGCCCGAGCACCCGCTCGGGGCGCTGCGACTCGGCGGCCAGCCGGGTCACGGACAGGGCGTTGGTCCCGGTCGCCAGGATCGTGCCCGGCGCCACGACCGCGTCCAGCTCCCGGATCACCTGCTGCTTGATCTCGTAGGACTCCGGCACCACTTCGATGACCAGTTCGGCGTCGGCGGCGGCCGACAGGTCGGAGAAGGTACGGAAACGGCCGAGGGCGTCGTCGCGTTCCCGCTCGGTGAGGCGCTCCCGGCGCACGGCGCGGGCGGTGGAAGCCTCCAGTGAGGCGACCGCCCGACGGGCCGCCGCCGGGTCGATGTCGATGCCGATGACCTCGCGTCCGGCACGGGCCAGGACTTCGGCTATGCCGGTGCCCATGGTGCCGAGGCCGACGACGGCGATGGTGGTGAACGGGGTGTCCATCACGGGACTCCAGGGTGAGTGACGACTGTGAGGGAGCACGGCGCGCACGAGGGGCGGAGGAACGCGCGCGTGCGGAAGGCGTGTCGAGGTGTACGGGGCCGGACCGCGGGACACACGTCCCGGGCCCGGAGAGGGGACGGACCCTGTCCCGGGTCGCGTCACACGGGGCTTTCGCTTCTCGCGAGGGCCGCCGAACCGACATGCACTCCGGATGGCTGCGTCACCAGGCCACCGGAGTCTGCGGGGAGTGTGCCCCGCTCACATGAGAGTAACCGGCGGGTAACGAGCGCGCCAGCCCGGAACCCTTGTGCTCTGGACCACATATGACCCTGTGTGCGAATGCCCGCACCCCCCGCACGGAACGTGTCCGTGGATACGCTGAGCGTCATGGACGAGGAGTCGCGAGCGCTCACACAGCCGCTCACCGGGTCGGCCACGGATCTGCTTGCCGAGTCGCTCACCGAGTCGCTCACGGCCCGGCTGCGGGAGGAAGCCGGCCCGGCGGGGGAGGCGGAGTGCGCGCGGCTCGCCGCCACCGCAGACCCGGCGGAACTCGCCCGGGCGCTCGTCGAATCCGGACGCCCCCTCTGGTGCCGGGAACTCGCCGCCTTCCGGCTCGGCTGCGCCGGGGACCGCCGCGCCTTCGAGGCGCTGGTGCTGCTGCTCAACCACCGTGACCCCGAGCGCGGCGCCTGTGCCGCCCACGCGCTCGCCGAACTGGACGACCCGCGCACGCCCCGCGCGGCCGCCGCGCTCGCCACCAACCCCCTGCGCTCCGCGTACGCCCTCCACCCCGTGCGGCTGCTGACCACCCTGCGCGCCCCGGAGTCGGCTTCCGCGCTGATCACCGCACTGGAGGGACTGCTCGCGCCCGAGGTGCCGCACTGGACGGTGGCGCTGGCGTGCGTGGAAGGGCTCGGGCAGCTCGGCGACGGCCGGGCCCGGCCCGTCCTGGAGTCCGCGCTGCACCATCCCAGGCTCTCGGGCGCCGCCGCCGACGCCCTCAGCCGGCTGCCGGCGGGGTGAGGGCCCGGACGTACCGGACCTCGGGAACCATCAGGCCACCCGCCTCGAAGTCCTCCTCCGCCCCGTCCGGAGCGAACCCCGCGCGCTCGTAGAAGCGGCGCGCCCCGGTGTTCTCCCGCAGCACCCAGAGCGCCAGGGTCGGGAACCCGTCCGCCGCCGCCCGGCCCATGATTTCGGCGAGCAGGGCGCCCCCCGTGCCGGCTCCCGTGCGGTCGGGCCGTACGTAGAGCGTGTACAGCTCACCGCCCTCGGTCCGGCGCCCGTCGTCCTCGCGGTAGGCGCCGTAACAGGCCCAGCCGACGACCTCCGCCGCCGGTGAACCGGGCGGCCCGCTCACCGCCACCAGGTTCACCGCGCCGCCCCCGGCGAGCCGCTTGCGGCGGGTCTCGGTCTCCCGGCCGACGTCCATCGCGTCCAGATACGCCTGCGGCAGCAGCCCGCGGTACGCGGACTGCCAGCCGCGCACCCGTATCGCCGCGACCGCCTCGCAGTCCTCGTCGGTCATCTCGCGCAGGTACGGGCCCGGAGCGGGCGCGGGGGTGTGCCGTGTCGTCATGACGGCCATCCTGGAGCACACCCCGCAGGGGACTTCCGCCGGGCCCGCCCGCGGATCAGCCCCGGAAGCCGAGCAGCCCGTGCAGGGTTCCGCCGCCGTTGCCCGAGGTGGTCCCGCTGTCGGTCGCGCGCAACGCCCTCCCGGCGGGCAGCGGTTCCGGATCCGGCCGCGCCGCGCAGACCGCGTCCGGGTGCTCGCCGTCGCCCGCGGCCGGTACGGCGCCGGTGGCGAGGTACTCCGACAGGTACGTGTCGAGGCAGGTGTTGCCGCTCAGGGTGATGCCGTGGTTCCCGCCGCCCTGCTCCACGACCAGACGGGAACCCCTGATCCTGCGGTGCGCGCTCAGGCCGCCCTCGTACGGCGTGGCCGCGTCCTCGGTCGCCTGGAAGAGGAGCACCGGCGGCACCGCGTCGTTCGAGATCCGGACCGGGGCGAGCGGCTCCACCGGCCAGCTCGCGCACGGCGCGTTGTACCAGGTGTTGTTCCAGGTGATGAAGGGCGCCTTAGCGTCCACCGCCCGCGCGTCGTTGCGCCAGGTGCTCCAGTCCCGGGGCCAGGCGGCGTCGCGGCACTGGACCGCCGTGTAGACGGAGTAGCCGTTGCTGTCGTCGCCCGCCTCACCGAACCGTTCGTAGGCGGCGAGGAGCGCCTTGTCGTCGGCGTCGTTCACGTACGACGCGAACGCCTCGGCGAGGTGGGGCCAGTAGCCGTTGTAGTAGCCGCCCGGCAGAAAGGTGTCCTCGAGCTCCCCGGGTCCGACCTTGCCACCGGCCGGCTTCTCGGCGACCGCCGCCCGCATCCGGTACCAGGCCGACTCGACGGCGGCGGGGTCCGTACCGAGGTGGTAGGTCGCGTCGTTCTTCGCCACCCACGCGGCGAAGGCCTTGTGGCGGGCGTCGAACGCGTAGTCCTGGGCGATGTTGTCCTCGTACCAGACGCCCTCGGGGTCCACGACGGAGTCGAGCACGAACCGCCGCACGCGCTCCGGGTGGAGCTGGGCGTAGACCGCGCCGAGGTAGGTGCCGTAGGAGTAGCCGAAGTAGTTGATCCGCCGGGCGCCGAGGGCCTCGCGGATCACGTCCAGGTCATGGGCCGCGCTCACGGTGTCCATGTACGGCAGCAGGTCGCCGTGCGTGTCTCCGCAGGCCGCGGCGAACGAGGCGGCCCGGTCGCGGAGGGCCCGTTCGGCGGCGGGGGACCCGGGTACCGATCCGGGGCGCACCGGCTCGAAGTAGCCCGGCACGCAGTCGAGTCGCGGGGTGCTCTTCCCGACGCCGCGCGGATCGAAGCCGATCACGTCGTAACTCGCGGCGACCTTCGCGGGCAGCGCCGTGGACACGAAACCGGCCAGATTCAGTCCGCTGCCGCCGGGGCCGCCCGGGTTGACCAGCAGCGGGCCCTGGAAGGTCTTCGCGGTGTGCGGGACGCGGGTCAGCGCGAGCGTGACCCGGCGGCCGTCGGGGTGGGCGTGGTCGAGCGGGGCCCGGACGGTGGCGCACTGCAGCGTGGGCCGGGCGTCCGTCGCGCACGAGGTCCACTTCAGGGGTGTGGGGGCGGCGCCGGTGTCGGCTGTCGCCGGAGCGGGCGCGCCGGTCACCAGACCGGCGACCACCGCACTCGCGGCGATCAGGATTCCTGCACGGTTCGTCATACGGCCTCCCGGGGCGAGGGATCGCGGCTGCGGGGGGCGCAGCCTCGGCCGGATGCTCCCCGCGATCGGCGGGGGAGGGACGCGGCGCGGGCGGAGTTGACCCGTACGGGCGGACGGTCCGGCGTCACGCCCGGACGCGGACCCGCCCTGGCCGGGGTCCGCTCCGGGCCCGGCTCAGAGGAGCGTGAGCTGGGTGGGGCCCGGGGCCGCCCCGGTCGCGGAGCCGGCCGGCGGTGCGATCTTCCGGGCGGCGCCCCGGGTGGGCGGGCCGATGCCGAACTCGGCGGCGATCTCGTGGACCTGCCGGGTGATCTGCCGCTGGTACCAGGTAGGGGCGTACGAGCCGCCCGCGTACATCCGCTCGTACCGCGCGACGAGGTGCGGGTGGTGGCGGCCCAGCCACTCCATGAACCACTCGCGGGCGCCCGGACGCAGGTGCAGCACCAGCGGGGTGACCGAGGTGGCACCCGCCTCGGCGATCGCCCGGACCGTGGCCCGAAGCTGCGCGGGGCGGTCCCCGAGGAACGGGATCACGGGAGCCATCAGGACCGCACACCCGATGCCCGCGTCGGTCAGGGTGCGTACGGCGTCCAGCCGGCGTTCGGGGGCCGGGGTACCGGGTTCCACCGTGCGCCAGAGCTCGCGGTCGACGAACCCCACCGAAACGGAGACCCCGACGTCGGTCACCTCGGCGGCCTGGCGCAGCAGATCCAGATCGCGGAGGATCAGCGTGCCCTTGGTCAGGATGGAGAACGGGTTGGCGCGGTCGCGCAGGGCACCGATGATCCCGGGCATCAGGCGGTACCGGCCCTCCGCGCGCTGGTAGCAGTCGACGTTGGTGCCCATGGCGAGGTGGTCCCCGCGCCAGCGGGGTGAGGCCAGTTCGCGCCGGAGCAGCTCCACAGCGTTGATCTTGACGACGATCTGGGAGTCGAAACCGGCCCCGGTGTCCAGGTCCAGATAGCTGTGGGTCTTACGGGCGAAGCAGTAGACGCACGCGTGGCTGCATCCCCGGTACGGGTTGAGCGTCCACTCGAACGGCATCCGGGAGGCCCCGGGCACCCGGTTCACGAGCGAGCGCGCCCGGATCTCGTGGAAGGTCATGCCGCGGAATTCCGGAGTGTCGAAGGTACGGCTCGTCACCGCTTCCGCGGCGAAGAGGGCGGCGGCCCGCGGCCTGCTCGCGGTCGCAGGTCCGGCATCCGGGCCGGCGGCGGTGTCTCCGGCGTCCACGGCGGCAGCGGCCTCATCGGCGTTCGCAGCGTTCGCGGCGTTCTCGGCCAGGTGGTCCCAGCGCATCGGCACCTCCTCGGTGGCTCGAGTCCGACAATAGAACAAATGTTCCCTTGATCGTGCGGAGCTCACCTCTGGAGGGTGTCCGGACGGTTTCGGGCCGGGGCTTGGCCGGTCATGAGGGGGATCCCCGGCCGCAGGTTCACCGCCCCGATTTTGAGCGGACCCGCCCGGGGTGGTTGGCTCGACCCGCCCCCCATCAACCGAGTGCTGGAGGAACAGCCATGGCGCAGGTCGAAGCCACCACGGAGCGGACCATCGCGGCGGACGCGGAGACGGTTTTCGACGCGCTGGCCGACTACAAGGAGGTCCGGGGCAAGGTGCTGCCCGGACACTTCAGCGAGTACGAGGTCCGCGAAGGCGGCGACGGTGAAGGCACCCTCGTCCACTGGAAGCTCCAGGCCACCAGCAAGCGGGTGCGAGACTGCCTCCTGGAGGTGACCGAGCCGACCGACGGCTCGCTGGTCGAGAAGGACCGCAACTCCTCCATGGTCACCACCTGGACCGTCACCCCCGCCGGGGAGGGCCGCTCCAAGGCGGTCGTCTCCACCGTCTGGAACGGTGCCGGCGGCATCGGAGGCTTCTTCGAGCGGACCTTCGCCCCCAAGGGACTCGCCCGCATCTACGACGAGCTGCTCCAGAACCTCGCCACCGAGGTCGAGAAGACCGCGAAGTAGATTCCGTCGCCGGACGGTGGGCCCACCGCCACCGTCCGCGCGCCGGTCCCGTTCCCCCGGGCCCGCCCGGCAATCGGCGCCCCGGCCGCCTCACCGGAACGAGTGGTTTTCCCAGGCAACCTTCTGTGCGCCCCACGCCGCTCTCACCGGCGGATACGTCCCCACGCACGCCGTCCGCTCCCCTCGGAGCCGTTTGCCCTGCCTTGCCGCGCGATGCGAGAAATGTGCGGCGCAGTGCGACGAGGGGAGCGTTCCGTGGTGGGTGGCAGCACGCTGGTCGAGGGCGGACCGGACGGGTCGGGGGACCGGGAGGACGAACCCGGGCGCCCGCCCGTCCTCCCTCCCGACGACACCCCGACCCAGGAGCTGCCCGTCCGGGCCGGGCCACCCGGACCCCGGGAGGCGCCGCCCGCCGTGTCCGGCGAGCCGACGGAGGACGGCGCCCCGGCGGCGGACGGCGAGGTGCAGGCCCGTCAGGTGCGGACGGTCTTCATCGGGCTGATGCTCACGATGCTGCTCGCCGCCCTCGACCAGATGATCGTGGCCACCGCGCTGCCGAAGATCGTCGGTGAGCTGCACGGACTCGACAAGATGTCCTGGGCGGTCACCGCCTATCTGCTCGCCTCCACGATCGTGCTGCCGCTCTACGGCAAACTCGGCGACCTCTTCGGACGCAAGGGCGTCTTCCAGTTCGCCATCATCGTGTTCGTCGTCGGCTCGGCCCTCGCCGGCTGGTCGCGCACCATGGACCAGCTGATCGCCTTCCGGGCCCTCCAGGGCATCGGCGGTGGCGGACTGATGATCGGCGTCCAGGCGATCATCGCGGACATCGTCCCGCCCCGGCAGCGGGGCCGGTACATGGGGCTCATCGGCGGGGTCTTCGGACTGGCGTCCGTGGCCGGACCACTGCTCGGCGGATTCTTCACCGACCATGTCTCCTGGCGCTGGTGCTTCTACATCAACGTGCCGTTCGGGCTGGCGACCCTCGCCGTCATCGCCGTCGTACTGAAGCTCCCCCGGCCGAAGATCCGCCCGAAGCTCGACGTGCTGGGCGCCGCGCTGCTCGCCCTCGCCTCCACCTGCCTGGTCCTGCTGACCAGTTGGGGCGGTACCGAGTACGCCTGGGGATCGCGGACCATCCTGGCTCTCGCTGCCGGGGCGGTCGTCACCGCAGCCCTCTTCGTCGCCGTCGAGGCGCGCGCGGCAGAACCGATCATTCCGCTGCGGCTCTTCCGCGACTCCGTGTTCAACGTCAGCGGACTCGTCGGCGCTGTCATCGGCGTGGCGCTGTTCGGTGCGGCGAGCTACCTGCCGACCTACCTCCAGATGGTCGACGGCGTGAGCGCCACCGCATCCGGGCTGCTCATGCTCCCCATGATGGGCGGCATCGTGGGTGCCTCCATCGTCTCCGGCCAGATGATCTCCCGCTCCGGCCACTACCGGATCCACCCCATCGTGGGAAGCGCCCTGTCGGCGGTCGGCATGTGGCTGCTCTCCCGGCTGGAGCTGGGCACCTCCCGGCTGGAATACAGCCTCGCCCAGGCCGTGCTCGGCATCGGGATCGGGCTCGTCATGCCGGTACTGGTGCTCGCGGTGCAGAACTCCGTACGCCCCACCGACCTCGGCACCGCCACCAGCGCCAACAACTACTTCCGGCAGATCGGCGGCAGCGTCGGAGCGGCGATCTTCGGCACCCTGTTCGCCGGGCGCCTCGCGGACGCCCTGGAGGTCCGTCTGCCCGTCGGGGCGGGGCTGCCCGACGCGACGTCCGTCACCCCGCAGCTGATCCGCACGCTGGATCCGGCGCTGCGCGACGCGTACATCCAGGCGTACGTGGACGCGATGCCGCGGATCTTCCTCTACCTGGTGCCGGTCCTGCTGACCGGTCTCGCCCTCGCCTTCTTCCTCAAGGAGAAACCGCTGGTGTCCCACCACAGCCCCGAAGCCGCCGTCGAGCCCGCCGAGATCCCCGCCGCCCGTACCGTCCCCGTTCCCGGCCCGGCTCCTGTCGCCGTACCCGTGCCCGTACCCGCCCCGGCTTCCGTCGCTGTCGCCCACGTGGGCGGCGTGCCGGTACGCGGCCGCGTCCAGCACCAGGACGGCACCACCGTGTCCCGGGCGGCGCTCACCCTCATCGACATCCAGGGGCACCAGGTCGGCCGGGGCGCCAGCGACGGGGACGGGCGGTACGCGCTGAGCGTGCCCGGCTCCGGTTCATACGTGCTGATCGCCGCCGCGGGAGGGCACCAGCCGCAGGCCGTCAGCGTCACCGTCGGCGAACGGCCGGTCTCGCTCGACATCGTCCTCGGCGGCGCGGGCCGCCTCGCAGGGCGGGTCCTCACCCCGGACGGCGCCCCGGTCCGCGACGCCACCGTCACCCTCACCGACGTACGCGGCGAGGTGGTCTCCTCCACCCGGACCGGCCACGAGGGCGGTTACGTCATCGGGGAACTGGTCGCGGGCGAGTACACCCTCGCCGCCGGTGCCGCTGCCTTCCGCCCGGCCGCGCTCCCGGTCAGCGTGCAGGCCGCCCGCGAGACCCGCCAGGACATCGAGCTGGCCGGTGGCGCGGTGCTGCGCGGCGTCGTACGCGCCTCCGGCGGGAGGCTCGTCGAGGACGCCCGGGTCACCCTGCTCGACGCCGCGGGCAACGTGGTCGACACCCTCACCACCGGCCCGGACGGAGCGTTCCGCTTCGTGGACCTCTCGACCGGCGAGTACACCGTGATCGCGGCCGGCTACCCGCCGGTGGCCACCGTGCTCCAGGTCGCCGGCGGCGGCCGGACCGAGCGCGACCTGCAGCTGGGCCACGAGGACTGACGGCCGGGGAGGGCCCGACGGGCGGGGAGGGCCCGACGGGCGGGGCGGCCCCTACTCCCCGCCCCGCTCCCGCTCCGACGTCACCAGGGCCACCAGCGCCCGCGCCCCCGGACTGGTCGCCCGCTGCGGAGGGAGCACCACCACACTCTCGTACCGCGCCGGTCGCGCCCCGGCCCCCCGGCCGGACGCCTCCGGCGCCACCAGGTCCAGGGCCACCAGCAGGGCCGCTTCCGGCTTGCGCGCGAAGTGGCGCGGGACGACCGCGATGCCGAGCCCCTCCTGGACCAGCTCCAGCAGGCTGTGCACGTCGTTCACCTCCAGCGCCACCGTCCGGCGCACCCCGGCGGCGGCGAACGCGGCGTCGGCGGCCCGCCGGGGACCCCAGTCCGGGTGGAAGTCGATGAACGACTCCTCGGGCAGCGCGCCCCAATCGACCCCGGGCCGCCCGGCGAACCGGTGCCCGGCCGCGCACAGCACCACCATCTCCTCGGTCGCCAGCGGAATCAGCTCCCCGCGCCACTCCAGCGGGCTCACCGTCGCCGCGAACGCCAGGTCGAGCCGCCCGTCCGCCACCCCGTCCAGCAGGCTCATCGTGCCCTCCTGGCGGAGCCGGATCTCCATGTGCGGGTGTTCGCGGTGGAAGGCCGCCAGCAGCCGCGCCGGACTGACCCCCGCCACGCACTGCTCGACCCCCACCGTCAGCGTGCCGCGCAGCAGACCCCGTACGGCGTCCACCGCGTCCCGTGCCGCACGCGCTCCGGCGAGCGTTCGCACCGCCTCCACCAGCAGCGCACGGCCCGCCTCCGTGAGCCGCACCGACCGGGTCGTCCGGCTGAACAGCGGCGTCCGCAGCTCTTGCTCCAGCGCCCGCACGGACGCCGACAGACCCGACTGGGAGACGGCGAGACGCTCGGCGGCCCGGGTGAAGTGCTGCTCCTCCGCGACGGTGACGAAGTGCTCCAGCTGACGCAATTCCATGATTGATGAATCTAAACGATGAATGCCAGAGCTGTTTCCCGTTGGACTGCTGGATCATTCTCCGTCAGCCTGGAGGCGGACCCCCTCAGCGGATACCCGCCGTGGAGTGAGCCCCCGGCACTCCGGACCGGAGTGCCCCGTCCGACGACCTCGCGGAGCCTTTCGTATGTACCTTCCGTCCGCCGACCGCTACTCCGCCATGCCCTACCGGCGCACCGGACGCAGTGGCCTCCTGCTGCCCGCGCTCTCCCTCGGTCTGTGGCACAACTTCGGGGGCGACCGGACGCCGGACACGCAGGCCGCCATCCTGCGCCGGGCGTTCGACCTCGGCGTCACCCACTTCGACCTGGCGAACAACTACGGCCCGCCGCCCGGCTCCGCCGAGATCAGCCTCGGACGCTCGCTGGCGACCGACTTCGCCGGGCTCCGTGACGAGCTGATCATCTCCACCAAGGCCGGTTACCTGATGGGCCCGGGCCCGTACGGCGAGTGGGGCTCGCGCAAGAACCTGCTCTCCTCGCTCGACCAGAGCCTCGGCCGGATGGGCCTGGAGTACGTCGACATCTTCTACTCCCACCGGCCCGACCCGGACACCCCGATGGAGGAGACGATGGGGGCGCTCGACACCGCCGTCCGCTCCGGCCGGGCGCTCTACGCCGGCATCTCCAACTACTCGCCGGAGCAGACCCGCGAGGCCGCGGCCATCCTCAAGGACCTGGGCACCCCGCTCCTGATCCACCAGCCCCGCTACTCGATGCTGGACCGCTGGGTGGAGGACGGCCTCCTGGACGCACTGGACGAGATCGGCGCCGGTTCCATCGCGTACTCCCCGCTCGCCCAGGGCATGCTCTCCGACCGCTACCTCGACGGCATCCCGGAGGGTTCGCGGGCGGCGGGCTCCAGCCCGTTCCTGACGCCGGACGCCGTCACCCCCGCCTTGGTCGAGAAGCTGCGGGCGCTCGACGCGGTGGCCAAGGAGCGGGGCCAGTCGCTGGCCCAGCTGGCGCTCTCCTGGGTGCTGCGCGGTGGCCGGGTCACTTCGGCGCTGGTGGGCGCGAGCAGTGTCGCCCAGCTGGAGAACAGCGTGGAGGCCAGCCGCAACCTGGACTTCGACGCGGACGAACTCGCCCTCGTCGAGTCGATCCTCACGGGCGCCGACGCCGCTTAAGAGGCATCGGCCCTCCGCGCAGGCGGGCGCTCAGAGCCAGCCGTTGCGCCGGAAGCCCCGGTGGATCGCGTAGCACGCCAGGGCCATCAGCCCCAGTGCGAACGGGTATCCGTAGGTCCACCGGAGCTCCGGCATGTGCGAGAAGTTCATCCCGTACATTCCGCACACCATCGTCGGCACGGCGACTATCGCGGCCCACGCGGTGATCTTGCGCATGTCCTCGTTCTGCCCGACCGCGACCTGGGCCAGATGGGCCTGGAGCACCGAGTCGAGCAGCGAGTCGAAGGACGCCATCTGCTCGGTCAGCCTGGTCAGATGGCCCGCGACGTCGCGGAAGTACGGCTGTATCTCCGGGGTCACGGTCGGCATGGGCCGGGTGGCGAGGGTGTGCAGCGGGCGGTCGAGCGGGGTGACCGCCCGCCTGAACTCCAGGAGCTCGCGCTTCAGTTGATAGATCCTGCCCGCCTCGCCGCGGCCGGCGTCCACGCTGAACACGGCGGCCTCCACCGCGTCGATGTCGTGCCGCACGGAGTCGGCGACCTCCGCGTAGTCGTCGACCACCGAATCCGCGACGGCGTGCAGCACGGCGGACGGCCCCTGCCGCAGCCGGTCCGAGTCGGCCTCCAGGGCCTCGCGCAACGGGCCGAGCGAGCCGTGGCTGCCGTGCCGGACCGTGATCACGAAGTCGTCCCCGGTGAAGACCATCAGCTCGCCGGTGTTCACCACGTCGCTGGCGGCGGTGAACTGCTCGTGGTCGACGTAGTCGCACGTCCGGAAGACGGCGAACAGCCCCTTGCCGTAGGACTCCACCTTCGGGCGCTGGTGCCCGCGCACCGCACTCTCGACCGCCACCGGATGAAGGTCGAACAGCTCGGCCACGCGCGCCAGTTCCTCCTCGCCCGGCTCGTGGAGGCCGAGCCAGACGAAACCCCGCCCGGTGCGGCGGACCCGGCTCAGCGCCTCTTCGGGTGAGCCGGCCACTGGCTGCCGTATCCCGTCCTCGTACGACACGCAGTTCACGACCGAACTGCCGAGCGGGGAACGGGCCGGGTGACTCAGGTCGACCGTGCGGCGGACCGCACGGCTCATCGCCCGGCGGATGGAACGGATCATCGGCACGGTGGCCCCCTCGGCATGGAATACGCGCGGCCAGTCTGCCATTCGACCGGTGCGTCCTCCCAGGCCGTCGCGGTGACCCCGACGGGCGGGCACGGTGCCGGGCGGGGCCGAGCCCGCCCGGGCGCCTCACGCCGCGCAGAACTCGTTGCCCTCCGGGGCCCGCATGAGCCACCAGTGTCCGGGCGGCCCCTGGCCGACCTCGCGGACCGGGGCGGCGCCGAGGCCCTCGAGCCGCTCCACCAGCTGGCTGCGGCCGCCGGGTTCGCCGTGGATGTCGATGTGCAGACGGTTCTTGCCGGACTTCTCCTCGGGAACCTCCTGGAAGAGCAGCCGCCGTCCGGCGCCCACGCCGCTGGTGTCGTCGAAGGGGTCCTCGGGGTGGCGGATCGCGGCGTAGCCGCGGAAGACCTTCCGGCCGTCGTGCACGGTGACCGCGGCCTCGCCGAGCTGCCCGGCGGCCAGCAGCCGTGCGACGAGCGGCCTCGGGTCGGCGTGCCGGCACCCCACCCGCGGCTATCTGCTCCGCTTCGACCTGGCGATACCGAGGGGAGCGGCCTCGCACCCGGATCAGCGAATCACCGACCAGCTCAGGGAGTCGGTCGCGGCGGTCTTCGCCTTCGGGTCGCGCAGTGAGGCCGTCGTGTCGGTGACACGCGCCGTGAGGGTGTGGGCGCGTCCGTCCGCGGGGACGCCGAGCCGGCGTGGTACCACCGTCGTCCGCCCGCGCGCCTGGACGGCCTCGGTTCCGTCGACGTACCACCGGAGGTCGAGCTCGGAGAGTCCGGCGGCGAGCGTGGCGAGGCTCACGGTGACCGACTGGCCGCGCTTCACCGGGGCGTCCGTGGCGTCCGCGGTGAGGGGTGAGGCGTACCGGTAGAAGCCGCTGATCATGGCCTCCCGGCCCGGCAGGTTGAACTTGTCCGTGGAGAGCGACCGCATCAGGGAGCCGGCGGTAGGCCGGTGGACACCCAACGGATAGTACGAACTGCCCGTGTACGTACCGACGGTGCCGCCCGAGGGGTCGGTCTCGCCGAGCCAGCGGTACCACTTGGTCCGGGCGGACGCCAGCTGCGCGGCCGTACGGACGGTGGAGTTGGGTTCGACGGGCTCGGCTCCGGTGTACGTGCCGTAGCTGTCGTACGTGTACTCGTCGGCGAGCAGGCCGATCGAGTGGCCTATCTCGTGCGCGGCGATCAGACTGGACCGGCTGTTGTCGGACGAGAGGGTGGAGACTCCGGCGAAGGGGTAGCCGGAACCGAGCTCCGAGTAGCCCGCGCCGCCGTACTTGGCCGAATTGGAGACGACGACGACGAGATCGGTGGCAGGGGCCTTGGCTGCGTACGTCTTGACCTTGTCGAGGTCCACGCAGATGAGCCGTTCGGTGCTGGAGCACCAGAAGTACGAGCCGAGCGCGGTGTTCTTCACCACGTCGGCCGAAGGGTCGCCGGAGATGCCCGATTCGGCCGAAACGGCCCCGACCGCCCACACGTTGAAGAGACCCGTGTAGCTCCGGTACGGCTCGACGGCGGTGACCTCCGCCCACCGGGCGCGTGCGTCGGCGAGGAAGTCGTCCTGCTCGGCGGCGGTGTAGCCGTCCCCGATGATCGTCACGTCCATGCGGGCGCTGCTCGGGCCGGTCCGGGAGAGGACGGTGACCGCGCCGTCCGCGGCCGTCGTGGCGTCGGCGGAACGCGCTGCCGAGGACTCCGCCGGTGACTCCGCCGGGCCGGAGGCCGCGTACGGCGACTCCGCGGGCACCTGGACGTGCCGGCCCTCGCCCGCGGGGTCGGGGAAGTACTCGGCACGGGCGGTGGAACCGGCCGCAGGGGCGGAGTCGGGCGCGTTGTCCGCCACGGCGGTACCGGTGGCGGTCGAGAGAGCGGCGGCGAGTGCCAACGCGGCGGCGACCGCGGTTCTGCGCATGCGGAGGTGCACGGAGGATCTCCTTCGGGGTGGGCTCGTCTGAGCGGAACGGGCGGGTGACGCATGGTCAGAACGGGGTGAGCCGGGTCACGCGAAGTCGGGGACGCCGTGGAAGCCGGGGCGTGCCGGTGTGCGGGGTGCCGCCGTGCCGATAAGTAGGTAGGTAAATATGCTTAACCTGCGATGAAATGAGGGCTTCCGGGGGACTCTGGCAAGCACCGGGGCTGAAGTTGGCGGTGAGACGGATGTGCACGCCTCCGGTGGGACAACCTGCGGCGCCGCACGGCCCGGAGGTGCGAGCGCGCTCCGACTCGGCTGTTTCCCGAGGGTAGTTAGGGGTTCCGCGCGCACCCCGGGGCATGCCAGCCTTCACAGCGGTACGGTCCACGCCGGGCAGGCGAATCCCGCGCGTTACGGCAGGCACAGGAGGCACAGGAGGCACGCACGACACGGCACGGCACGCACGACACGGCAGGCACGACACCGCCCCCGCACGGCACCGACACGCAACATGGGCACACGGACCGACACGCAACACCGGCACGCACCGTCTCCACACCAGGGGACGACGAGAGGAAGAGCCTTGTCACAGACATCCGGCAGTCTGCTGGCCATCAGCGATCTCCACGTCGGCCATGAGGAGAACCGCAGAATCGTCGACGCTCTCCGCCCGGAGGGCGAGAACGACTGGCTGCTGGTCGCCGGGGACGTCGGCGAGATGTCCGAGGACATCGAGTGGGCCCTGCGCACCCTCGCCTCGAACTTCGCCAAGGTCGTCTGGGCGCCGGGCAACCACGAACTGTGGACACCCCCCAAGGACCCGTTGCGCCTGCGCGGGGTGGAGCGCTACGAGCACCTCGTGGAGCTCTGCCGGGGCCTGGGGATCGTCACCCCGGAGGACCCGTACCCGGTCTGGCACGGCCCGGAGGGGCCCGTGACCGTCGCCCCCCTCTTCCTGCTCTACGACTACACCTTCCGCACCCACGCCCCGCTCAGCCGCGAGGAGGCGCTGGCCGCCGCCCACGAGCGGGGCGTGGTGTGCACCGACGAGTACCTGCTCCACCCGGACCCGTACGAGAGCCGCCAGGCATGGTGCGAGGCACGGGTGCGGTCGACCGAGGAACGGCTCGGCGCGCTGGACCCGGCGATGCCGCTCGTCCTGGTCAACCACTACCCGCTCGTCCGCGCGCCGATGGACGTCCTGCGCTACCCGGACTTCGCGCTCTGGTGCGGCACGGAGTCGACGGCGGACTGGCACCGCCGCTTCCCCGTCGCGGCCATGGTCTACGGACATCTCCACATCCCCCGCTCCACCGTCTACGACGGGGTGCCCTTCGAGGAGGTCTCCGTCGGCTACCCGCGCGAATGGCAACGGCCCGGCCATCCCCGCACGGTGCCGCCCCGCCGCATCCTCCCGGCCACCCCGGCGGGCCAGGGGGAGCGGTGATGCTGCGGGCGCTCCTGCCCGAAGGCGTCGCCGTGGAGGAAACCTCCACCGACCCCCCGGGGGCGGAGCTGTACCCGGAGGAGGCCGCGCTCGTCCGCGACGCGGTGGAGAAGCGCCGCGCGGAGTTCACCACCGTCCGGTACTGCGCGCGCCGGGCCCTGAGCGCCCTCGGCCTGCCGCCGGCGCCGGTGCTGCCCGACCGGCACGGTGCGCCGCGCTGGCCGGCCGGGGTCGTGGGAAGCCTCACCCACTGCCACGGGTTCCGGGCGGCGGCTCTCGCCCACGGCACGGACGTGACGATGCTCGGCATCGACGCCGAGCCCCACGCCCCCCTGCCGGACGGAGTGCTGAAGGTGATAGGGCTCCCCTCCGAGCAGGCGTGGACGGAGTCCGCTCCGCCCGGAACCCACTGGGACCGCCTGTTGTTCAGCGCGAAGGAGTCGGTCTACAAGGCCTGGTACCCGCACACCGGACAGCGGCTCGGCTTCGAGGACGCGGAACTGCGCTTCGAGCCGGCGAGAGGCACCTTCACCGCCCGCCTGCTCGCACGGCCCCCCGCCCAGCCACCCGGCCGCCCGCCGCTGCCCCGGACGCTCGACGGGCGCTGGCTGACCGGGAACGGACTGGCGGTCACCGCCGTCGTGGTGGCCCCACCGTCCGCGTAGGCCGTGTCCGACCCTTCCCACCGGCCCGGGCGGCTTGCTGCCACGTGCCGCGGGTGGCCGTGTGCGAGTCGTATCCGCCGGACACCACCTCGCCGGCCGGACGCGTGCGGACCGCATGATTCCGCCCCCGGCCGCCCGGGCCGCCCCTGTCCGGTCACCGGCGGGGGAGCCCTCCGGGAGACCTCACCACCCGGGCCGTGGCCCGCGCGGACCGGGGCGCGTACCGTAGGGGCGCATGAAGATCTTGATCAGCGCCGACATGGAGGGCGCGACCGGTGTGACCTGGCCGGGCGACGTCCTGCCCGGCGCTTCCCAGTGGGAGCGCTGCCGCCCCCTGTTCACCTCGGACGTGAACGCCGCGGCTCTCGGCTTCTTCGACGGGGGAGCCGACGAAGTCCTCGTCAACGAAGCCCACTGGAGCATGCGCAACCTCCTCCTGGAGCAGCTCGACGAGCGCGTCGAGATGCTCACCGGGCGGCACAAAGCCCTCTCCATGGTCGAGGGGATCCAGCACGGGGACGTCGACGCGGTCGCCTTCGTCGGCTACCACACGGGCGCCGGCACCGAGGGCGTCCTCGCCCACACCTTTCTGGCCAACTCCATCACCGGCGTCTGGCTGAACGGCGTACGCGCCAGCGAGGGACTGCTCAACGCGCACGTCGCCGCCGAGTACGGGGTCCCCGTCGTGCTGGTCACCGGCGACGACCTGACCTGTGTGGACGCCGAGGGCTACGCCCCGGACGCCCGCAAGGTCGCCGTCAAGGACTACGTGTCCCGTTACGCGGCGGTGTGCCGCACCCCCGCCCGCACCGCGGCCGACATCCGGGCGGCGGCCGCCGAGGCCGTGTCGCTCGCCGTCCGCCACGAACCCGTCACCGGTGGCAGCTTCGCCGTGGAGCTGGAGTTCGACGCCGAGCACCTGGCCGGCGCGGCCACCGTCGTGCCCGGCGTCACGCAGACCGGCGCACGGCGCGTCGCGTACACCAGCGCGACGATGTACGAGGGAATTCGCACGTTCAAGGCGGTCACGACGATCGTGTCCGCCGCAGTGGAGGAACAGTATGGCTGAGTCGCCCGCCCCGTCCCCTTCCGTGGACCAGCAGGCCCTCGACGAATCGGTGGCGTTCACCTCGGAGCTCATCCGGATCGACACCACCAACAACGGCGACGGCAGCTGCCAGGAACGCCCGGCCGCCGAGTACGTCGCCGAACGCCTCGCGGACATCGGTCTGGAACCCGCCCTGCTGGAGCGCACCCCGGGCCGGACCAACGTGGTGGCGCGCATCGAGGGGACCGACCCGTCCGCCGACGCGCTCCTCGTCCACGGCCACCTCGACGTCGTCCCCGCCGAGGCCGCCGACTGGACCGTGCACCCCTTCTCCGGCGAGGTGCGCGACGGTGTCGTCTGGGGCCGCGGAGCCGTCGACATGAAGAACATGGACGCGATGATCCTGGCGGTCGTCCGGGGCTGGGCCCGTGCCGGCATCCGCCCCCGCCGCGACATCGTCATCGCCTACACCGCCGACGAGGAGGCCAGCGCCGCCGACGGCTCCGACTTCCTCGTCGACCGGCACGCCGCCCTCTTCGAAGGCTGCACCGAGGGCATCAGCGAGTCCGGCGCCTTCACCTTCCACGCGGGCGACGGCCTCTCCCTCTACCCGATCGCGGCCGGCGAGCGCGGCACGGGCTGGGTGAGGCTCACCGCGCACGGCCGGGCCGGCCACGGCTCCAAGGTCAACCGCGACAACGCGGTGACCCGGCTGGCCGCCGCGGTCACCCGGATAGGCGAGTACACCTGGCCCGTCCGGCTGACCCCGACCGTGCGGGCGGCGCTCACCGAGATCTCCGCGCTGCACGGCCTCTCCGTCGATCCCGACGCCCCCGGCTTCGACGTCGACGAACTCCTCGGCAAGCTCGGTCCCGCCGCCTCGCTGGTCGCACCGACCGTCCGCAACAGCAGCAACCCGACCCAGTTGGACGCCGGATACAAGGTCAACGTCATCCCCGGCCACGCCACCGCGGTCGTCGACGGACGCATGGTCCCGGGCGGCGAGGACGAGTTCCGCACGACCATGGACCGGCTCACCGGCCCGGGTGTCGACTGGGAGTTCATCCACCACGAGGTGCCGTTGACGGCCCCCGTGGACACCCCGACCTTCGCCAAGCTGCGCGCCGCCGTCGAACTCTTCGACCCCGGCGCCCACGCCGTCCCGTACTCCATGTCGGGCGGTTCGGACGCCAAGCAGTTCTCACGTCTCGGCATCACCGGCTACGGCTTCTCGCCGCTCAAGCTGCCGGTCGGATTCGACTACCAGGCGCTCTTCCACGGCGTCGACGAACGCGTTCCCGTGGACGCCCTGCACTACGGGGTCCGCGTCCTCGACCACTACCTGCGCAGCGCCTGACCACGACGGGGGAATCATCCATGGCGTCCACCCAGCCCATCACGAACCAGCCCGGCACGAACCCGGCCCCGCTCCCCGCCCCGTACGGCACCTGGTCCACGCCCGTTGACGCGGCGCTCGCCGCCTCGCACGACGGGCGCCCGGAGTACGTCGGCACCGTCGGCGACGAGGTCTGGTGGACGGAGCCCCGCCCCGGTGAGGGCGGCAGGCGCGCCCTGGTGCGCCGGAGCGTGGAGGGCGCGATCACCACCGTGCTGCCCGCACCGTGGAACGCCCGCAGCCGGGTCATCGAATACGGCGGACAGCCGTGGGCCGGAGTCGCCCGCGACTCGGGAGGCCCGCTCGTCGTCTTCGTCCACTTCGCCGACCAGCGGCTCTACGCGTACGCCCCGGACGGCCCCGATGCCCCGTGGCCGCTCACCCCGCTCTCCGCCGTCGGCGGCGGGCTGCGCTGGGTGGACCCGCAGATCCACCCCGACCGGGACGAGGTCTGGTGCGTCCTGGAGGAGTTCACCGGTGAGGGCCCCGCCGACGTGCGCCGGGTGGTGGCCGCGGTACCGCTGGACGGCTCCGCCGCCACCGACCGTGCCGCCGTACGCGAACTCTCCGACGACCGGCACCGCTTCGTCACCGGGCCCCGGCTCTCGCACGACGGACGCCGGGCCGCCTGGATCGCCTGGGACCACCCGCGGATGCCGTGGGACGGCACGGTCGTGATGCTCGCCGAGGTCACCGCCGAGGGCACCTTCACCGGAATCCGGCCGCTCGTCGGCGACACCGACGAATCGGTCTGCCAGGTGGAGTGGGACCCGGACGGCTCCCTGCTCTTCGTCTCCGACATCAGCGGCTGGTGGCAACTCCAGCGCGTGCGGCCCGACGCCGTCGGGAGCGGAGCCGTACCGACCACCACCCTCTGCCCCGGCCGGTCCGAGGAGTTCGGCGGACCGCTCTGGAAGATCGGCCTGCGCTGGTTCCAGCGGCTCGACAACGGACTCGTCGCCGTCCTCCACGGCACGGGCACCACCCGGCTCGGCGTGCTCGACCCGGAGACCGGCGACCTCGTCGATGTGCCCGGACCCTGGACCGCCTGGTCCGAGACCCTGGCCGTCCGGGGCGACCGCGTCATCGGCGTGGCCGCCGGCCCGTACACCGGCTACGAGGTCGTCGAGCTGGACACCTCGACCGGCCGCACCCGGATCATCGGCGCGCCGCACACCGACGCCGTCGATCCCGCGTACTACCCGCGGCCGGAGGAGCGCACCTTCTCCGGGCCGGACGGCCGCGACATCCACGCCCTGGTCTACCCGCCCCGCAACCCCGGCCACACCGGCCCCGAGGGCGAACTGCCGCCCTTCGTCGTCTGGGCGCACGGCGGCCCGACCAGCCGCGTCCCGCTCGCCCTCGACCTGGAGGTCGCCTACTTCACCTCGCGCGGCATCGGCGTCGTGGAGGTCAACTACGGCGGGTCGACCGGCTACGGACGCGCCTACCGCGAACGGCTGCGCGAACAGTGGGGCGTCGTCGACGTCGAGGACTGCGCCGCCGTCGCCGAGGCACTGGCGGCCGAAGGATCCGCCGACCGCTCCCGGCTTGCGATCCGGGGCGGCAGCGCAGGCGGCTGGACCACCGCCGCCTCCCTCACCAGTACCGATCTCTACGCCTGCGGGGCCATCAGCTACCCCATCCTGGACCTCACCGGCTGGGCCGTCGGCGAGACCCACGACTTCGAGTCGCAGTACCTGGAATCCCTGGTCGGCCCGCTCGCCGAGGTCCCCGACCGCTACCGCGACCGGTCGCCACTGACCCGCGCCGACCGGCTGCGCACTCCGTTCCTGCTGCTCCAGGGCCTGGACGACGTGATCTGCCCGCCCGTCCAGTGCGAGCGGTTCCTCGCCGCGATCGAGGGACGCGGCATCCCGCACGCCTACCTCAGCTTCGCGGGGGAGAGCCACGGCTTCCGGCTGGCGGCCACCATGGTCCGCGCCCTGGAGGCCGAACTCTCGCTCTACGCGCAGACCTTCGGCATCGACGGAGTCGACGTCCCGGTCCTGGAACTGAAGCGATGAGAACCTCGCCCGCGGGCACCCCGGCCGGAACAGACCCCGCACCGCTCGCGCGGGCCGCCAGGCTCCGGCCCGGCGCCCGGGTCGTCGTCGTCTCGCCCAGCGGGCCGGTACCCGCCGAGCGGATGGACGCCGGACTGGACGTCCTGCGCGGCTGGGACCTCGATCCCGTCGTCGCCCCGCACGCCCGCGACGTCCACCCCGAACTGCGCTACCTCGCCGGGACGGACGAACACCGCGCCCAGGACCTCCAGGAAGCCTGGTGCGACCCGTCGGTGGACGCGGTCCTCTGCGCCCGCGGTGGCTACGGCGTACACCGCATGGTCGACCTGCTCGACTGGACCGCCATCCGCGCGGCCGGCCCCAAGCCGTTCGTCGGGTACAGCGACATCACCGTGCTCCACGAGGCATTCGCCCTGCGGGCCGGGTTCTCCACCCTGCTCGGCCCGATGGTCGGCGCCGAGACCTTCCTCAAGGACGCGGCCACCCAGGACGGCCTGCGCACCACCCTCTTCGAACCCGGGTCGGTACGGACCCTGGGCCTGGAGGCCGCCGCCTCCCTGGTGCCGGGACGTGCCCGGGGCGTCACCTACGGCGGCTGCCTCAGCCTCCTCGCCGCCGACGTAGGCACCCCCGGCGCCCGCACCTCCGCCCGGGGCGGCCTCCTCCTCATCGAGGACGTCACCGAGGACCCGTACCGCATCGACGGCTTCCTCACCCGCCTGCTGCGCTCCGGCGCACTGAGAGGGGTCGCCGGAGTGGTCTGCGGCTCGTGGGAGAGCTGCGGACCGTACGACCGGGTCCGCGCGGTGCTCGCCGACCGGCTGGGCGCCCTCGGGGTGCCCGTCGTCGAGGAGCTGGGGTTCGGACACGGCCCGACCACGCTCACCGTCCCGCTCGGACTCCCCGCCGTGCTCGACGCCCCGGCGGACGGCGGCCGGGCGACCCTCACGGTGGAGGTACCCGCGTTGATCTGACGGCGGGTTACGTCCGGCGGTCCCGGGGGCGGACTCCCCGGGACCGAACGGCCGCCGGACGGAGCAGCGCCGCTCAGGAGGGTCCTGGCGGCCGCACGCCGAGTCAGGGATGGAAGCGCCACCGGCCTTCGGACACGACGTCCACCTCGCCGTCCCTGACGCGAACAGCCGTGTCGTCGTCGAGGAAGTAGACCGGGAAGTCCGCCTGCGCGGCGATGCGGTCGGCCCAGGCGTCGTCGCGCTCGGGGAAGTCCCGCGAGTGCAGATGGGGCTTGAGGTACCAGTCGAAGAGGCCGAACGGCGGCTCGACGGCCGTCGCGCCGAGCACGTGGAGGTCCTCGGCATCTCCGATGATGTCGGCGGAGTGCGCGGTGAGGTTCTGGCTGAAGATCATCGATCCGGCGCTCATCCCCACGTACACCCGGCTCTCCAGCGCCGCCAGGAAGCCGTCGGCCAGGCCGTTGCCCGAGATGCTGCGCGCGAGGTGGTAGTGGTTGCCGCCCGCGACATGGATGACGTCGGCGTGGAGCAACCGGTCGAGCACCATCTGCCGGGGCAGGCCGTTCAGTTCCAGGATGTCGAACTCGCGCCAGCCGAGGCCGTGCAGCCGGTTCATGTCCGCGAGGAGCCACCCGTGGTCGCCGGGCTCGGCGATCGACGCCGTGGGAACGTACACGACGTTCGCCGATCCGAAGGGCTTTCCCAGCATGTCCCGCAGCGCGCCCCGCAGCGTCTCGTTGCGCAGGCCGCTCGCCGTCAGCAGAAGATCCATCCCGCGATTGAAACACGGCTGACGCGTGCCGGTGCAAGGGCGTTTTCCGCTCTCCGGCCCGCGACTCCCTGGAGCGAATCCGCCGCCGGAGCGTTGACAGAGGAGTGCTCCGTGTCACAGCATGAGCACGTTCTGTCATCATCGAGCGGGTGACCTGGCTGTTTCTCGCGTCGGCCGACTCGTCCGGTGGAGCCCGCGCCGAGCGTGGCCGGGGGCGCGCGTGCCCCGTGCGTCTCGACGTTCCGATGTTCTGTTCAGGCGTCGGCCGGTGGTCCCGGTCCCCTGGGTGTGGAGGTCCGCGGTGTCAGGTGTCGTCGCCAGGTTCGGAAAGCCGTTCGCGGCCCTCGCCGGAGCGGCCATGACCGGAGCGGCACTCACCGCCCCGCTCGTGCTGGCCGCACCGGCCCGTGCGGCACAGGAGCCGTACACCCTCACCCCGCTGAAGTTCACCGTGCGCGCGGGCGGGCACGACTGCACCGTCGACGCCGACCTCTACCGCCCGCGCGGAGCCGATGCGGAGCATCCCGCACCGGCGGTCCTGGCGACCAACGGGTTCGCGGGCAGCAAGTCGGACGGCTCCACCGACGCCCTCGGCCGGGCCTTCGCCGCCCGCGGGTACGTGGGGCTCGTCTACTCCGGCCTGGGCTTCGGCCGGTCCGGCTGCCTGATCAGCCTCGACGCCCCGGAGGCCGACGGGAAGGCCGCCTCCGGGCTGATCGGCTTCCTCGCGGGCACCCGGGCGGCGGACGACGGCACCCGGGCCGACTTCGTCCTGCTCGACGGGGCGGGCGACCCGCGCGTCGGCATGATCGGGGGATCGTACGGCGGGGCCGTCCAACTGGCCACTGCCGCCGTCGACCAGCGTGTCGACGCGCTCGTCCCCCTCATCACCTGGAACGACCTCGGTTACGCCCTCGCACCCAACAACGTCACGGGCAGCGCCGTTGCCTCCCGCACCCCGGGCGTCTTCAAATGGCAGTGGACCAACGGTTTCTACCTGATGGGCGAGGGACAGCCGCTGCTCGCCCCCAGCCTCGACCCGTCACGCTTCGGAAAACTGAACTGCCTCCACTTCACCCCGCGAGCCTGCGAGACCATCAGCTTCCTCAACTCCGGCCGCTATCCGGCCGGAGAGTCAGAGGTCGTGCTCGCCTACACGCGCAGCGTCTCCCCGGCCTCCTACCTCGACCGGGTCGGGGCGCCCACCCTCCTGGTGCAGGGCCAGGCCGACACCCTGTTCAACCTGAACGAGGCCACCGCCACGTACGACGCCCTCCGGGCGCACGGCACCACCGCCAAGATGATCTGGCAGGCATGGGGGCACAGCGGAGGCGGTGCCACCCCCGGTGAACTCGACCTGTCCGAAGGCAATCTGGAGACCAGTTACGTCGGCCGGCGCATCCTCGCCTGGTTCGACCGCCACCTCCGCCACCAGCCCGCGGACACCGGCCCCGCCTTCGCGTACTACCGGGACTGGACCAGCGGTTACGGTACCGCCGACGCGCCACCCGTACTCTCGCGCGCCTGGTACCTGTCCGGTGACGGCAAGTTGGCCGAGCACCGCTCGGACGTGGTCACCGGCAGCCGTACGTACACCAACCGGCCGCTGCCCAGCAGTCATTCGGAGACCTCGCTCTCCGGCCTCACCGGACTCCCCGACATCGACCCGTACGACACCCCCGGTACCCACCTCGCGTGGACCTCCTCCCCGCTCGCCGGCGACCTCGACGTCGTCGGAGCCCCCCGCGTCCGGCTGCGGGTGTCCTCCCCGAAGGCGGAGCGCGTCCAGAACAGCGGAGACGCCGCCGACCGGCTGGTGCTCTTCGTCAAGGTGTACGACCTCGCCCCCGACGGGACCGCCGAACTCGTCCACCGGCTCGTCGCCCCGGTCCGGGTACCCGACGTGACCCGGTCCTTCACCGTGCGGCTGCCGGGCATCGTCCACCGGTTCGCCGGCGGCCACCGGCTCCGCCTCGTGATCGCGGGGAGCGACACCGCGTACTACGGCAACCGGGGCCCCAAGCCGGTCACCATCGCCGGCACCCCGGAGGACAGCGGGGTGCTGGAACTCCCGGTGGTCCCGGCCGGCTGACCCCCGTACCGCCCGCATCACCCGAACGGACGCACACCACCGGTCGTGGGGTGTCCGCCGGGGCATCCTGGTCGCCGGAGGGCGGTCGCGTCCGGCCCGACCCGCGCGGGGCTGCTCCGGCGACCAGGAAAGGCCGGACCCATGAGTCCCAAGAACGTGTCCAGCGACGGCAGCGCCCGAAACGGCCTGCTCACCCCCGGCCGTGTCGCCGTCGCCGTCCTCGCCGTGCTGGCGATCGTCTTCATCTGCGTGAACACCGGGAAGGTGACCATCCGCGTCATCATCCCCACGGTCACCATGCCTCTCTGGCTCGCCCTCCTGGGTGTCTTCCTCGCCGGACTGGTCTGCGGCGGATACGTGTTCCGGCGTCGGCACAAATGACGCCCGGACGCCGGTGAGCGGAGGGTGAGCGGCGCGGCCGGGGGAGCGCCTCCGGGCGGAGATTTTCGCTTCCGCGCGACCCGTCCTACCGTGGGCCGATGCACGTACCCGATGATCATGCCGTCGGCGCCCCGTACGCCCAGGTGTCCGCCGCGTCCGAGACGCCCGCGCCCGCCCCGACCGTCACGGGCGGGGGCGCGAACCTCCCGCAAGGACCGCTGACCTCGCTGCGCCGCTTCACCCCCGAGGACGCCGCCGAGTTCACGGCGCGCGCGAGGGAGAGCCGCTCCCTCCACCACCCCTGGCTCTTCCCGCCCACCGAGGAGGAGGCGTACGCCGCCTACGCGGGACGGTTGCTGGAGAGCCCCGACAAGGAGGGCTTCCTCGTCGGCGAACGGGCAGCGGGAGGTGCGATCGCCGGCTTCGTCAACATCAACAACATCGTCGGCGGAGCCTTCCGCTGCGGGGCCCTCGGATACGGTGCCTTCGCGCACGCCGCCGGGCGGGGAGTGATGTCCGAGGCCCTCGGCCTCGTCCTCCGGTACGCCTTCGGCCCGCTGGGGCTGCACCGGCTGGAAGCCAATGTGCAGCCGGCGAACGCGGGCTCGATCGCGTTGGTCCGGCGGGCCGGCTTCCGGCTCGAAGGGTTCTCGCCGGACTTCCTCCACATCGACGGGGCCTGGCGCGACCACGAGCGCTGGGCGATCACCTCGGAGATGCTCCCGGATCGGGGCTGACGGGAGCCGCCCGGACCGTACTCGTCCGTCAGCCGACGTCCGGGAGCGCGAAGGGGCTCCTGCCGAGCCGGTTCAGGAGGTCCGCGACATCGCTGTACACCCCGGCGGCCCCGGCCTCCACGAGGTCCTCGCGCGCGATCCCGCCGCTCAGCACCCCGATCGCCGTGACCCCCGCCCGCGTGGCGGCCCGCATGTCCCACACGGTGTCGCCGACGAAGACGGAGGTCTCCGCCGTGCTGCCGACCAGCCCCATCGCGTGCTCCACCGGATCGGGGGCGGGCTTGCCCTCGGTGGTGTCGTCGGCGGAGGCGGTGGCCCGGATGACGTCGTCGGCGTCCAGCGCCCGGCGCAGTGCGTCGAGCTCGGCGCCGGTCGCCGAGGTCGCGAGCACGACGTGCCAGCCGCGCCCGGACAGTTCCCGCAGCAGGTCGGCCGCCCCGACGAACGCCGGCAGCCGGTCGAAGTACGTGGCGTACAGCGTCGTGTGCGCGGCGCTGATGCGATCGTCCTCCTCCGCCCGGCGCTGGTCGCCCAGGAGCCCGGCGATCAGATCACCCCCGCCCAGGCCCACCGCCCGGTGGATGTCGTGCATGGCGACGCGGTGCCCGGCCTGGCGGAAGGCATCCCACCACGCGGTCACGTGCAGATGGTTGGTGTCGACGAGCGTCCCGTCGACGTCGAAGATCGCGGCGTGCGTCATCGCTGGCTCCTCGTGGAATTCTCAGCCGGTGGAAGCGACGAGCGCGGCCTTGGCCTCGCGGACGAAGGGGCCGAGGTCGTCCGGCGTCCGGGAGGTGACCAGGACCCAGTCGCCCGCGTTGTCACTGATCACCGGCTCGTCCACCCACGTGCCACCGGCGTTCCGGATGTCCGTCCGTACCGAGGCGTAGGAGGTCAGAGTCCGCCCGTCGACCACGTCGGCCTCCACCAGCACCCAGGGCCCGTGGCAGATGGCGGCGACCGGTCGCCCGGTCCCGGTGAACGACCGGAGGATCGACAGCGCCTCGTCCTGGAGCCGCAGGGTGTCCGCGTTCAGCGTCCCGCCGGGGATGAGCAGCAGGTCGTACGCGGTGGGGTCGACGTCAGCCAGCGTCAGGTCCGGCCGTACGGTCCTGCCCGGGTCCTTGTCGCCGACCAGCGTGCGGATCTCGTCCGGGGACACGGCCGCCACGTGCACCTCGGCGCCGCTCTCCCGCAACTGTTCGACCGGTACCACCAGCTCGTCCTGTTCCACGCCGTAGTTGGTGACGATCGCCAGAACCCGGCGGCCCGCGAGTGAGGTGTCAGCCATGGTGTGCCCTTCCGTCTCGTGTGCACGGAACCGCCCCGGGGTGTGAGCGGCTCCGCCCGTACCCGTACGTCTCTCCAGACTCGCACGGACCACACGCACCCGCGTCGCGGCGGGCGAGGCCGTCCGGCCCCCGCGGAACCGAAGGTTCCTCCCACAGCGGGGCACAGCAGGTGGAACGGCTCCCGAAGATCGCGGACGTAGCTGGGCCAGTGCCTTCCGCTGCGGACCGCGCCGTGAGCGGTCCGCCGGCCGTGTCAGCCAGCGGTCCCGTCCGCCGCCGACGGGGGCGGCGGGAGGAGGCTCACGACGTCCAGGAGGTCGGCCTCGGCGATCTCCTGGCCGAGGAACACGGTCCGGTACACCACGTAACCGATCCATCCGTCCACGACCGCCTCCACCGGCAGGTCCCGCGGCAGCAGTCCCCGCGCCACGCCGTTTCCCAGCAGCAGGGTCGCCGGATCGGCATGGGCCCGGAGCAGGTCCCGCAGCTCCGCCCGGCCCGCCTCGCCACGCTCGGTCAGTGCTCCTGTCACCACGCTGGGGTCTCCGAGCAGGGTCAGCGTCCGCACCAGGTTCCGCAGCCACAGCAGCGCGTCCTCGCGCAGATCACCCGTGTCCGGAGCCGCCTGCGGCGCGAGCCGGTCCGCGACCGCCTCGGTGATCACCGCCGCCTTGTTCGGCCACCAGCGGTACACCGTCATCTTGGCCACCCCCGCCCGCGAGGCGATCTTGTCCATCGTCACGCCCTGGTAGCCGAACTCGGCAATCAGCTCACGCGTCGCGGCCAGGACCGCCTCGTGGGCGGCCGGATCGCGGTGCGGGCCGCGCCGGGGGCGCGAGGCGGCGGGACGGTCGTTCATGGGACCTCCGGTGACGGGGCTGGGGGCAGCCGGAATATTTAGACAGTACGTACTGTCTAATCAAGTGCAGCAGTTCAGATCTCAGTGTGGAGGTTCACCATGGAAGACCGATTCAGCGGCAAGGTCGTCCTCATCACCGGCGGCGGTTCCGGTCTCGGGCGCGCGGCGGCCGTGCGGGTCGCCCGCGAAGGCGCCCGGCTGGCGCTCGTCGACGTGAGCGAGCAGGGCCTCGCGGACACGGCGGCCGAGGTGGAGAAGGCCGTACCCGGCACGGAGGTCCTGCGCATCACCGCCGACGTGAGCTCCGAGGCCGATGTGCGGCGGTACGTCTCCGCGACGGTCGAGGCTTACGGACGCATAGACGGCTTCTTCAACAACGCCGGCATCGAGGGCAAGCAGAACCTCACCCAGGACTTCGGCGCCGACGAGTTCGACCGGGTCGTCCAGGTGAACCTGCGCGGGGTCTTCCTCGGCCTGAAGTACGTGCTCCCGGTCATGAAGGACCAAGGCTCCGGCTCCGTCGTGAACACCGCCTCCGTCGGCGGTATCCGGGGCGTGGGAAATCAGTCCGGTTACGCGGCGGCCAAGCACGGCGTCGTCGGCCTCACCCGCAACTCGGGTGTGGAGTACGGGCGGTTCGGCGTCTCCGTCAAGGCGATCGCCCCGGGCGCCATCATGACCCCGATGGTCGAAGCCTCGCTCAAGCAGATCGACGCGGTCGAGTGGGAGAAGGCCGGCGAGGCGTTCGTCAGCGTCAACCCGATGAAGCGCTTCGGAAGGCCGGAAGAGGTCGGCAGCCTGGTGGCCTTCCTGCTCTCCGAGGAGTCGGGCTTCGTCAACGCCACGGTCGTCCCGATCGACGGCGGTCAGTCCGAGCAGTACTGACGAATCCGTGCGGGGACCTCGTACGTCGCCCGCCCGCCCGTTGCCGCCCGTCGTCGGGGGCGGGCGGTAGGTCGGGCGGTCGGGCGGGCCGTCAACGGCGGCCCCGGACAGACGGAGACCCGTAGGAAACCGCGTAGCCGCTGAGTCCGTAGCGCCGGTATCGTCCAGATCTCCCATCCGCCGTACCGGCGGTGCGCGTGGAGAGAGCGATACCGATGACTAGCCGGCACCCGACGACGACTCTGTGGCGCCCCACCGGCCCCCAGGAGCTGGAACTGGTGCGGGAGTCGCACTGGCGTGCCTGGCCGCCCCGACTGCCCGAGCAGCCGATCTTCTACCCGGTCCTCAACGAGGACTACGCGGTCAGGATCGCGCGGGAGTGGAATGTGAAGCACGACGGTGCCGGTTTCGTCACTCGTTTCGAGGTCGAGTCGGAGTTTCTGAGCCGGTATCCCGTCCAGCAGGCCGGCGGCCGGACGATCCTCGAACTGTGGGTTCCGGCAGAGGAGTTGGACGACTTCAACGCCCACATCATCGGCGAGATCCAGGTGGTCCACGCGTTCCGCTGAGGCGGGGCGCCTGCCGCCGGCGCGGACCGGACGGCGAACGCAGAGGCCATTCGGAAGATCATCGCGCCGTTCCGACGGGTCCGCTCGCACGGGGAGCGGACACGACGGCTCCTGCCGCGCCCTCACGCGGTTCCGGGCCCTCGCTGCCCCTTGAAATTGATCTTCATGGTGTCCATGTCGGTCGCGGTGGAGCGCAGCGGCCCGTGGCCGTAGCCCAGGGCCTTGAGGGTGGTCTCCGCCTGTTCCTCGGCGAGGGCCGATGCCATCTCTTCGCCGTCCTCGGCGTCCGAGACCACCATGTACCGGAAGCTGAAGTGCTTCAGGACGGTGTCGTAGGTGAGCGAACCCTCCTCGGTGAACTGCATCGACGTGAGGCCGTGGTCAGCCACCTCCGCGACCAGCCGGGCCCGCGCCTCGTCCGTCAGCCCGTCCCAGGTGCCCCGGACGATCACCCGGTATGTGTGCTGCGTACCCATCGTGGTGCCCTGCCTTCTCCTGTGCCGCACGCGGATGATTCCGGCGCGTTCTCCCTGCGGCGACATCCGCTCGCGGCACAGGTTACGACGGGAAGGACGGGCGGCATGCGGAATATCGAGCCCCCTGCCCCGGCACCGTCCCCGGCTGCTTCGGATTCGCGGGCGCCCTGCCGCGAGCACTGGATCGTGCGGATGCCGGGGGCCGTGGAAGGCGGCGCAGTGGTTCCCCCGCGCTACGACCTCGGTACCTGGCAGCCCTGAGGGGGAGGCCCGAGGTCCCGGGGACGCGAGCAAGGGCGTGGAGGGCGGGTCAGGCGACGGCGTTGCGGTCCGCGTACTCGAAGACCGAGCCGTCCGGGTGGAGGGCGATCAGGTTGCGGCCGGCGGGGGTCGGGACCGGGCCCGCGACGATGTGCGCACCGGCCCGGGTGAGCGCCTCGCGGGCCTCGTCCACGTCCTTGACCGCGATGGTGGCCGTCACCTTGCGCAGCATCTCCAGCTCCGTCTCGGGCCCGCTCATGAGCAGGAAGCAGCCGATCGCGGCGACCGACACCCCGCCGCGCTCGAAGCGGAGCGCTCGGGTGCCGGTGATGCCCTCGTAGAAGGCCACCGAGGCCTCCAGGTCGTCGACGCAGATGCGTAGCGTGGTTCCCAGGATGTCCATGCGTACGAGGTTAGTTGGGCCTCCCGCGCCGCGTGATCGGTTCGCTCGCTCCGGACCTCTTCGGCAGGGGGGCGAAGAGGTCCGAAGGGGAAGGCGGGGGTTCCGGGGAGGCCCTCCGAGTGTCACGCCCGGCAGAGCACCTCGCCGTGCGGCACCATGAACCAGCCGTCACCCTCGTCGCCCCAGGCGCGCCACGCCGCCGCTGCCGCGGCGAGGTCCTCCGCCGTGGCGTGGCCGCCGTCGACCGCCTTCTGGGCGTAGGCGGAGCCGACCGTCCGGTCCGCCCACAGCCCGCTCCACCAGTCCCGGCTCTCCGGTGTGGCATAACACCAGGCGGCGGCGGTCGGCGTGACGTCGGTGAAGCCGGCCTGTCGCGCCCAGGAGAGGAGCCTGCGCCCGGCGTCGGGCTCACCGCCGTTGGTGCGTGCCACCTGCCGGTACAGCGTCAACCAGGCTTCCATGCCCGGGACTTCCGGATACCAGGTCATCGCCGCGTAGTCGCTGTCCCGCGCGGCGACGATGCCGCCCGGCCGGCAGACCCGGCGCATCTCGCGCAGCGCCTGGACGGGATCGCCCACGTGCTGGAGCACCTGGTGGGCATGGACCACGTCGAAGGAGTCGTCCGGGTACTCCAGTGCGTGGACGTCGGCGACGGCGAACGAGACGTTCTCCAGGCCGCGTTCGCGAGCGACCTCGGCCGCCAGGTCGAGGATCTCCTGCTGGGTGTCGAGGCCCGTCACCGCGCCCGGAGCGACGAGTGCGGCCAGGTCGGCCGTGATCGTTCCCGGTCCGCAGCCGACGTCCAGTACGGACATCCCCGGCTTGAGTTCACCGAGGAGGTAGGCCGCCGAGTTCTCGGCAGTGCGCCAACGGTGCGAGCGGAGCACCGATTCGTGGTGCCCATGGGTGTAGACGGCGGTTTCCTTCGGCATGCCGGATGTCCTCTCTTCGAGCGCTGCTGCGAGCGGTACGTCAACCGTACGCCGCAGGCCGCATCATGAGATACGCGTCTTGTCATACGAGACGTACCAGGGGTGAAGAGAGGACTCCGGCACGGTCACACCGGCATGGGGCAGTAGACCGTCAGTGCTTCGGGGAGCTTGTCGACGAGCAACTCCGTCTGTGCGTGCGCCACTTCGCCGTCGTAGGCGTAGGGCGTCCCCGGCGGCAGTCCGGCGATCCGGACCCGGCGGCGCCGTTCGGCCGCGTGGACGGGGGAGCGGGTCAGCGGGCCGGCCACGGCTGCCGCGATCAGGCGCAGCCCGGGGGTGCGGCCTCCGTGGACCACCCGCACGTCCAGCAGCCCGTCCGCGAGGTTGTGGCGCCTGCCGGGTGCGGGGCCGACCCGCTGGAAGAGGCCGTTGCCCACGAAGAGCAGCCACAACGGGCGCCGCTTGCCCTGGAGTTCCGCTTCCAAAGGACGTTCCCCGCGCAGCACCTCGAAGGCTGCGAGCATCCCGGCCGGCCACCCGCCGATGCGGGGTGCCCACTGCTCCCGCTTCCGTACCAGCTCCGGGTACACGCCGAGACTGAACGCGTTGAGGAAGTAGCCGTCCGCCCCGTCGGGCCCGTGCGGACCGGGCCGGAAGCGCCCGAGGTCGACCCGGACCGCGTCGCCGGCCTTCAGCGCGGCCACCGTGTCGTGCACCGTCTCGATGCCGAGGTCGTACGCGAAGTGGTTGAGGGTGCCGCCGGGGAACACCGCCAGCGGGAGCCCGTGGGTCGCCGCGACGGACGCCGCCAGGTTGACCGTGCCGTCGCCGCCGCAGACGCCGAGCGCCCGCCCCCTGGCGACCGCCCCGGCGAACGCGTCCGCCAAGTCGGCGGGCGCGCACTCCACCACCTCGGCCATCGGCAGGGCGTCCCGGACGAGCGAAGCCGTGCCCCTCGCGGTCCCCGACCGCTCGTTGACGACCACCACCAGGCCGTCCCCCGCGGGGAGCGACGGAGCCTGGGCGGGCGGCCGGCCCGGCGCGGGGAGCTGGCCCCGGGTCGGTACCACCCCGCGCAGGGCGAAGGCCGCCCCCACGCCGAGCGCCGCACCCGCCACGACGTCGCTCGGATAGTGCACCCCGGTGTAGACCCGGGAAGCCGCAACCGCCAGGGCCACCGGGGCGACGACCGCGCCCCATCCCTTGGACTCCAGGGCCACCCCGGTGGCGAACGCGGCGGCGGACGCGGCGTGCCCGGACGGGAAGGACGTGGTGATCGGCTGCCGCTTCAGCCGCCGTATCACCGGGACCATGTCGAGCACCGGCCGGTCCCGGCGCACCGCGCCCTTGCCGACCGTGTTGATGGCCACCGAGGCGAGGGCGAGCGAGGACACGCCGCGCAGCGCGGCCCGGCGCGCCCGTGCGCTGCCACCGAGGGCGGCGATGCCCGCGGCGGCGCCGAACCACAACAGGCCGTGGTTGGCGCTCTGGCTCAGGCGGGGCAGCAGCGGCTCGGCGCCCGGCCAGTGCCGGTTGGCGACCCCCTGGAACGCGGTCAGGTCACGCTGCTGGAGCCAGCCCCTGAGGCGGGTCGAGGAGGTGAAGGTGGTGGGCAGAGGACGTGTGGACATGGCTCAGCGGATACCCGGTCCAGCCGCCCTGAACCAGGAGGCGCGCGGAGAGAAGCGGTCCGGACTGCGCCTGAGGTGGGGCGGGCCCCCGGGCCGGACCGGTACGGAACGGCCGGTGCACCCCGCCCAGGAGTGCACCGGCCGTCATTCGTTCCCGCGTTCGTCAGCCCGCGGCGCCCATGCGGCGCCGTCGTGCGGCGACCAGCAGGACGCCCCCGGCGGCCACCGCGGCGACCCCGCCGCCGAGCGCGAGGCCCGTGCCGGCATCCGTACCGGTGGAGGCGAGCGGGCCGGAGTCCTGGGCGGTCATGTTCGCGTCGCCGTCCGAACCACCGGTGGCCGAAACGGAGTCGGAGCCCGCAGCGGAGGTGGTGCTGTCACCGCTCGTACCGCTGTCGTCGGTGACGGGCTCGACCGTGCTGCTGCCGGCGGGCGTGGTGCCGGTGCCGGTGCCGGAGGTCTGGCCGGTCTGGGTGCCGCCGCCGGTGCCACCGCCGCTGGTGGTCCCGGTGGTCCCGGTGGTTCCGCCCGAGCCGGCGGTGTCCGACCCGGCGGCGTCCTTCTCGTCCTGCTCGCGCGCCTCGTACTGACCCGTCTCCAGGAACGCGAGGCGGTCCTCGGGCGTGCCCAGCAGAGCCGCCTTGCCGGCCTCCCTGACGTGGGGGCCGCCGATGTTGATGATCTGTGAGATCAGCACCCTGTTGTCCGTATCGCGTGCCACGTGCTGGCCGGTCTCCAGGAACGCGACCCGGTCCTCGGGGGTCCCCTTCAGCGCGGCCTTGCCCGCCTCCCTCACGGAGGGGCCGCCCGTGCTGATGAGCTGGGCGACGAGCACCCGGTTGTCCTCGTCGCGGGCTTCGTACTGGCCGGTCTCCAGGAACGCGACGCGGTCCTCGGGCGTACCGTCCAGCGCCTTGCTGCCCTCCCGCTTCACGCCGGGGCCACCGGCACCCATGATGCGCGCGATGGCGATGCGGTTGTCCTGGTCACGGGCGGTGTACTGGCCGGTCGTCAGGAACGCGCGCATGGCGTCCGCGCCCCCGTCGATCGCCGCGCTGCCCTGCTCGGCCACCACGGAGCCCTTCCCGGCCGCGGCGATCAGGCGAAGGATCTCGATCCGGTCGTTCTCCTCCTGGTCCTCACCGTCCGAGGCCGAGGAAGAGGACGACGGCGACGAGTCGACGGCCGAAGCCGTGGCCCCGTGGGCCGTCCCGGCCGCCGACGCCGGGGACGACAGCAGGAAGGCGGGGGCGACGGCCGCTGCGGCGAGCACGGTGCCGACTCTGGAAATCTTCAAGAAAAACTCTCACTTCACCCAAGGAATCATCAAGTAGGGAAGCTGATTGTAGTGCGCATGACTGACGGGAGCCCTCGGTTTCTCGTCAGTCGGACGCTCCCCCGCCGTTCTCCTGCCGCGCGCGGACCCGGCCTCCGGGCGGGGGCCTGCGCGCACTGTCCGGCACGTCCGTCGGGTGGCCACCCGAGCGGGAACGTCCGTACGGCCCGGGTGGGCACTCGGGCCGGAACCTCCGTATAAAGGCGAGAGAACGGCACGGGGGTGAAAGCGGACGAGCATCACGGCGCACGAGGAGGGCCATGCACCGGACCGAGCACGGCCCGCACGGCGAGCGGGAGGACCACGGGCCGGTCCGTTACGGCCCGCCCGTCCCCGACCCGGGGCTCCCCGTCCTCCCCGAGCTCGTCGGTGTGCTGGCCGCCGCAGCCGGGGACACCCGGCCGGAACCCCCGGGTGGCGGAACGGTTCTCCGGGAGGCGGCCCGCACCTACTGGGCCCGGCGGGGCCTCGGCGGTGAACCGTCGGACGTGGCGGCAGCCCCGGGTACCCAGGCGCTGTTGCTGGGACTCATCGCCGCGCACGGCGGAGACGTCCTCATGCCCCGACCCTGCCCGGCGGCCTGGATCCCGCAGGCCCGACTGCTCGGCCGGCCCGCCTACCACGTGCCGACACCCGCCGAATGCGGCGGCGTGCCCGACCCGTACGCCCTGCTGGAGACCGTCCGCCGGGTACGCGCCGAGGGCGGCCGTCCCCGGCTGCTCGTGCTCTCCGTGGCCGACGACCCCACCGCCACCGTCGCGCCGCCCGAACTCGTCCGCGAGGCGTGCGAGGCGGCCGTCGGCGAGGGCCTCCACATCATCAGCGACGAGACGTGGCGCGACACCCTGCACCGGCCGCACGACACCGTGCTGCTCAGCCCCGCCGAGATGTGCCCCGACGACGTCACCGTCCTCGCCGACCTCGCGGGTGCGCTCGCCCCGGCGGCGTGGCCGGTCGCGGTGGCGCGCTTTCCCGCCACCCGGCGGGGCGCCGTCCTCCGCGCCCGTACCCTCGACGTCCTCACCGCGCTGGGCGCCCTCGTCGCGACGCCGGTCGCCAGGGCCGCCGCGTACGCCCTGCGGGAGCCCGACGCGGTCACCGGCCGGAACCGGCAGGCCGCACGCCTCCAGGCGCAGATCGCCGCCGCCGCCCACCGTGCCGTACTGGCGACCGGGGCCCTGGCAAGACCCCCGCAGGCGGGCCGGCACCTCTACGCCGACCTCGGGCCGCTGCGCACCCGGCTGGCCGAGCGCGGAGTGACGGACTCCATGGAACTGGAGGAGTACCTCACCGGCCGGCTGGGCGCCCCCGCCCCGGGCGGCCACCGGTTCGGGGACGAGCTGGGGGCGCTGCGGGCGCGCGTGGCGACCGGTGGCCTCGTGGGGGCGACGCCGGACCAGCGGGCCGCGTCCCTCACCGCTGCGGCGCCACTGGAATTGCCGCACGTCGCCAACGCGCTGAGCATGTTCGCAGCGGCTTTCGACGAACTCCGGTGACGGGAGATCCGCGATGACCGAACGGACCGGGCCCTTCCACACGGACGTGGAACGGCTGCCCCGAAGCGACACCGGCGCGCCGACCGGGAGCCCGCCCACCGGGGAGCGTATCTGGCCGAAGACCTTCGCCGACCGGCTCACCGCGCCCCTGCCGGGCATCAGGGCCATGACCCGGCTGGTCCGCGAACGCTCGCTGCGCCCGGATGCCGCCGGCCTCCGGGGCGTCCACCTGCTGCCGTTCGACCCGGTGCCGCTGCCCCCGCCCGGCCAGGACGCGGTCACCTGGGCCGGGCACGCCAGCTGGATCGTGCGCATCGGGGGACTGAACGTCCTCACCGACCCCGTGTGGTCCCGGCGCATCCTCGGTACTCCGGCCAGGATCACCCCGGTGGGCGTGGCGTGGGAGGCGCTCCCGCCGGTCGACGCGGTCGTCGTCAGCCACAACCACTTCGACCACCTGGACGCCCCGACGCTCCGCCGACTCCCGCGCGACACACCGATGTTCGTGCCCGCAGGACTGGCCGTATGGTTCAGGCGCCGCAAGTTCACCCGGGTCACCGAACTGGACTGGTGGGAGACGGCCGAACTGCGCGGCGTGCGCTTCGGGTTCGTGCCGGCGCACCACTGGTCGCGGCGGACCCTCCTCGACACCTGCCGGTCGCTCTGGGGCGGCTGGGTCCTCACCGACACGACGAACGCCCCGGCGGCGCCCGGGCGGAAGGTCTACTTCGCGGGCGACACCGGGTACGGCCACTGGTTCCGGGAGATCGGCCGCCACCACCCGGGCATCGACCTGGCGTTGCTGCCGATCGGCGCGTACGCCCCCCGGTGGTGGCTCGCCGATGTGCACACCGACCCCGAGGAGGCGGTGCGGGCGTACGAGGACCTCGGCGCCAAGGCCATGGCACCGATGCACTGGGCGACGTTCCTGCTCTCCGCCGAGCCCGTGCTGGAGCCGCTGGTACGTCTGCGGGTCGCCTGGCGGCGCGCGGGCCACCCGCGCGAGCGCCTCTGGGACCTGCCCATCGGCGGCTCGCGCGAGTTCGGTGATCCGGCCTGACCAGGCGTACGGCGGGGTGCGGCCCGGCCGTCGGCCCCGGACGCGTTCCGCGTAGTCGGCGTCGGCCCCGGACGCGTTCCGCGTAGTCGCCGTCAGCCCCAGACGCGCTCCGCGTAGTCGGCGAAGTTCCGGCCGAGGACCTTCTCGATGCGCCCGGAACCCCAACCGCGCTTCTCCAGCAACCGGATCAGCTCGCGGAACTGGTCCACACCGCGCAGGTCCACCACGAACGGGTACGTGTCGGCCCGTTCGCCCGCCGCTCCGACACCGGCCGCCCGGCGCTCGGCCACGTGCGCCGCGAGGGTGGCGGCGTAGGCGTCCAGATCGTCGATGGCGGTGACCGGGCCGTCGGTGCCTATGCCCACGGCGTCCTCGCCGCAGATGTTCACCGCGTGCACGATGTGCTCGACCACGTCGGCGGCCGTGGCGTGACCGGTGGGGTTGAGGAAGGGCATGAAGTAGATGCCGACGAAGCCTCCGCGTCCGGCGACCAGCCGCAGCTCCTCGTCGGTCTTGTTGCGCGGCAGGTCGGTGACCGCCCTGCAGCCCGTGTGGTTGATCGAGACGGGGCGGGAGGAGATCCTGGCCGCCTCCAGGCAGGTGTTCTCGCCGCTGTGCGACAGATCCACCATCATCCGGCTCTCGTTGACCGCCTCGACCACCTCGCGGCCGAACGGGGTCAGGCCCCGGTTTTCGGGCGCCATCGACCCGTCGCCCAGATGGTTCGCCTGGTTGTACGTCAACTGGAAGACGCGTACCCCGCGTTCCTGGAAGGTGGCGACGCGTCCGAGGTCGTCGCCCACGGCCACGCCGTTCTGGAAACCGTAGATCACCCCGATCCGCCCCTCCTCCTTCGCGCGGTAGAGATCGGACGCCGTACGGACGTGCAGCAGATCACCCGGATGCGCGGCGATCAGGCCGTCCCACACGTCGAGTTCGTGCAGGGTGTGTTCGTACGGAGGCATGTCGCCCATCACGTATCCCAGCGTGATGTTGACGGCGTTCATCCCGGAGGCGCGCGCGTCGGCGATGGCCCGGCCGTCGACGGCCAGCTCGTCGATGGTCTGCAGGAGCTGACCCGCCCCCTCGGCTGCCTCGGGGGCGTTGGGGTTCTGCAGCTCACCCAGAGCGTTGACGATCAGCATGTCGTGGACGGAGTCGGTGGCCATCAGCCGTTCGTGCCTTCCGGGTTCGTGGTCGCGTCGGCGGATCCGGTCGCGCGGGTCGCTCCGGCCGGGTTCGTGGTCGCGGTGCTCTCCGGGGAGAACTCCGATCGATGCAGGCGCAGTCCACGCTTCACCACCGTGGTGACGGTGCGCAGGTTACGGATGTCAGTCAGCGGATCGGCCGTCAGGACGACGAAGTTGGCGAGCTTGGCCTCCGCGACGGTCCCCATCGACTCCTCCGCACCCATGCTGCGGGCCCCGACCAGGGTGGCCGATCGGATTGCCTGCACGGCGGGGATGCCGCACCGCTCCACCAGGAAGACCAACTCGTCGTGGACGGAGGGGTGGGGGTGCCCGGGCGCGGTCTCGTAGTCGGTGCCCGTGCTGATCTCCACCCCCGCCCGGAACGCCTGCGCCGTCAGGGCCGCCGAGAGCTCCGCGTTCTCCCGGGCCCGGGTCTTCTCCTCGGGGGTGTCCGCGTCGTCGGCGAGCCAGTCCCAGAGCGTGTTCGTGGCGTCGAGCACCGTGCCGCGCTCGCGCATCCGCGCGAACAGCCCGGCCATCCCCGGATGGTCACCGGCCAGGAAGCGTTCCCGGTCCACCGGCGGCTTGTCCTTGTACGTGGTCAGCGGCCGCCCGGCGAACTCGTGGACCAGCAGGTGGGCATGGGAGACCGAGTCCACCCCGGCCTCCACCACCTCGGACGGGGACGCGGGGAACACCGCCGCGTGCGCCCAGACGCCCAGTCCCTGCCGGTGCGCCTCGGCGGTGATCGCCGAGACCAGCGGTCCCGGAAGATCGGCGTAGATCTTGACGGCGGTGGCGTACGTACCGGCGGACCGGGCGACGGCCAGCGGCAGGTCGGTCTCCTCGGTGATGGCCTGCATCCACGGCACCTGGCCGGGCACCGCGCCCTGCGAGACCTGCCAGGTGCGCGGGTCGTCGAAGAACCCCGGACCGGCGGTCAGCGCCGCGTAGTGGATGTCGGGGCCGGGGATCTCCCCGACCAGCGTGGAGCGTGCCAGGTCGGCGACGTGGCGCAGGTCGTCGGCCATGTCCCGGATCGCCGTCACGCCGCCGTAGACCTGCCGGCGCAACGCGGCCTCGGCGACGGGGCGGTTGGGCGGGGTGGCGATGTGCTGGTGCGAGTCGATCAGGCCGGGCACCACGAACGTGCCCTGCAGGTCGACGACTTCGGCCTCCGCGAGCAGGGCGACGGAGATCTCGCCGTCCGGTGCGACCGTCCGGATGCGGTCACCGTCCACCACGATCGAGGTGGCGGGCCGCGCGGCGCCCCCCGTGCCGTCGATCAGGGTGGCCCCCCGGTACAGCACCAAGCTGCCCTCCGCCGGGGCGGCGAAGGGCGCGGGAGCGCCGACATCCTCGTGAGCCATCGGGTCACACCTCTCCGTCAATGCCGCACCAGCGGCCTGCTGCATTACAACTGTTGTCATACTGGTTCCGTCTGTGGAAACGTACGCTACCGTCCTTACTCCCGTGATCGGCAAGGTCTTGCCGCGAGGAGTCGCGGGAGACGTCGATGTGAGAGAGGGGTGGGACCGGGGATGCCCAAGTCCTCCAGTTCGGCCGTCGACAAGGCGCTGGACCTCGTGGAAGCGGTCTCGCGGTCCGAACGCCCGCTCCGCCTGAGTGAGATCGCGGACGAGGTCGGGCTGCACCGGCCGACCGCCTACCGGGTGCTCGCCGACCTGGTCCGCCGCGGCTGGGTGCTGCGCTCCGGGGACCACTACCTGCCGGGCGCCGTCGCACTACGGCTCTCACGCACCGCCGCCACCAACTCCCTGCTGACGCTCGCCCGCCCGGTCCTCGAAGCGCTCGCCGCCCGTACCGGGATGATGGTCAACCTCCAGGTGCTGGAGCACGACCGGTCGCGGGTGCTCGACGCGGTCCGGCCCTCCCGGCTGGAGATGATCAGCCTGCTCACCGATCAGACCCTGCCCGTCCACCGGTTCGCCGGGCCGCTGGCGCTGGTCGCCGCGCTGGCGCCCGGGGCGCGCGAACCCTACCTGCGCCCCGCGCAGGACGACGGTCACCCGATGGACGGCCCGCTGGGCCTCCTCGCCGACCTGGCCCGGGTGGAGCGCACCGGGTTCGCGGTGGAGCGCGGCCGCAACGAGGCGCTGGTCGCCTCCGTCGGCCGCGCGGTCCTCGCGGGCCCCGGCAGGCCGCTCTGCGCGCTCACCGTGGTCGGACCCGACGCGGAGTTCGACGAGCCGTCACTGGGCACGCTGTGCGAGGCGCTGCGGGACGCCACCGCGGCCGTCGCGGAACTCCTGGGCGTGGACGCGGGGACGGCGGGAGCCGGGGAGCGAACGGACGAGGGAGAGAACGCATGACGAACGACGTGCTCGTCCTCGACGCGACGGGCACCCGCGCCGGACTCGATCCGGACCGGCTGGCGGAGGCCCTCACCCACGCCCTCGTCGCGGTGGCGCGGGGGACGGTGTCCGCACCGCCGAGGATCGCCGCCGAAGCACCGGCGGGCCTGCTCGGCGTGATGCCTGCGCACGTCCCCGGCCTCGGGCTTGCCGCCAAGCTGGTCTCCGTCTTCGCCGATCCCACCGCCCCCGGGCGCGGTTCCCACCGCGGCGTGGTGGCCCTCTTCGACGAGAAGGACGGCCGGCCGCTGGCGGTGATGGACGCCGGAAGCATCACCGCCGTACGGACCGCTGCCACCGCGACACTCGCGCTGCGCACGCTGGCCGGCCCGGACCTGAACAGGATCGCCGTGCTGGGCACCGGAGTCCAGGCGTCGGCCCAGCTCGACCTGCTGGCCCGCCAGTACCCGCGCACCCCCGTCGTGGTCGGTGGCCGGGACCCCGGGCGCACCCGCTCCCTCGCCGCCCGGCACCCGCGTGCCACGGCCGACACCGTCGAGGGCGCCGTGCGCGGTTCCGGCGCCGTGCTCTGCTGCACCGGTGCGTGCGAACCGGTGATCCGGCGCTCCTGGCTCGCGGAGGGGGCCCACGTCGGTTCGGTGGGGGGTTCGCACGGACCGGAACTGGACGGGCCGACCGTGGACGAGGGCTCGCTCTTCGTCGAGTGGGCCGGAGCGGTCACCGCCCCGCTGCCCGCCGGCGCCCACGAACTCCAGGGCCTCGCCCCCGGCCGGGCCACCCTCCTCGGCGAGGTCCTGTCCGGCAGCCACCCGGGCCGCCGTACCGCCACCGAGCTGACGGTCTTCAAGTCCACCGGCCACGGCGCGCTCGACGTGGCCGCGGCGGCCGTCGCGTACGCCGGGGCCCGGGAAGCCGGAAGGGGCGTCAGCCTCGCCTTCTGACAGGGGCGGGGCGGCCGCCGGGGCGGGGCCGGTGCGGCCGGCGCCTCGGGCGGACCTGCCCGGCGCCGGCGCCTCGGCTTCAGTGCCCGAACCGCGTCCGCAGCCCGCGCCACCCTGCGGGCACACCGCTGATCAGCAGCGTCAGCGCCACCGCGGCCACCACGCCCTGCCACGGTTCCGGGAAGAGCGAGCCGCCCAGGATGCCGATCAGCTGGTAGGTCGCCGCCCAGGCCAGACAGGCCGGAACATCGCCCCGGGCGAACCGGTGCAGCGGCATCTCGCCCAGCAGGCACGCGAGCATCACCGGTATCCGGCCCGCCGGTACCAGACGCGACAGCACCAGCACCATCACCCCGTGCTCGTCCAGCTTCCGCTGCGCCTGTGCCAGCCGTTCGGGGGCTGCCCGGTCGGTGATGACCTTCAGCCACTTCGACCCGTGCTCCGACCGGACCCCGCGCTTGCCGAGCCAGTACAGGCAGACGTCCCCGAGGAACGCCCCCGTGGCGGCCGTGAGGAAGACGTACAGCAGGGAGAACGGCGAGGACTGGTGGAACGCCACCACGCCCGCCGAACTCACCAGCGCCCCCGTCGGCACCACCGGTACCAGGGAGCCCAGCGACACCAGCGCGAAGAGAGTCGGATACCCGACGGCCTGCTGGGTCCCCCCGGTCGGCAGGTGCGCCAGTTGGTCCGTGATCACCGGCGGACCTCCGGCAGGACCCGCTCGCCGTGCGCCGGCAGATGGACCGTCACCTCGGGCGCCAGCAGCGCTGCCTGCCGTGCGAACTCGGCACCGGGCGAGTGGAACTCGTGCGGGCGGACCCCGTCCATCCCGATCGGCCAGTACGTGCCCCAGTGCACCGGGACCGCCGAGCGGGGGGCGAGCCGGGCCAGGGCCTCGGCGGCCCGGGCCGCGTTCAGGTGGCCGGGGCCGAGATGGGGTCCCCAGCCGCCCACCGGCAACAACGCCACGTCGACCGGACCCACTTCCTTCGCCATCTCCTCGAACAGACCGGTGTCCCCGGCGAAGTACGTACGCGCCTCACCCTCCACCACGTAGCCCAGGGCCGGAGCCCGCTGCGGGCCCACCGGGAGGCGCCGGCCGTCGTGCTCGGCCGGCACCGCCCGCACCGTCACCGCCCCGATCCGTACCGTGTCGCCGGGCGCCACCTCGGTGACCCGCAGCTCCCGCATCCGCCGCACCACCCGCAGACCGGGCACCGCGCGGACCGTGCCCTCCGGCACGATCAGCCGGGTGCCGGGGGTGACCCGGGCCAGTGACGGCAGGTGCAGGTGGTCGGAGTGGAGGTGGGAGACGAGGACCACGTCGGCCAGCGCCGCGGACGGCGGCGGCACTGCTCCGGCGCGGCGGCGCAGGTGCGCGAACCGGCGGGCGAAGAGCGGGTCGGTCAGCACCCGCACGCCGGAGTCCTCGATCGTGCAGGTGGCATGTCCCCACCAGGTGACCTCCACCGGCGCCCCGCCCCTTCTTCGGTCCAGTTCCCGTCGTCCGTCGCCGACGGCCCGTCGTGCTGCGTGCTGGAGCCCGTCGTGCCGCGGCCCCGACGGACTCCCGTGTGCCGGAACGCCGGTACGAGCCTATGCCTCCCGCGACGGGCGCCGACCGGGGGTCTGCCCCCTCCCGCAGGGCGTACACCTGTGCCCGCGGACCGGACCTCCGAGGACCGGGACGCCCTGTGCGAAGCTGGGGCGGGCCCTGAAGGGTGTCCCGGGGCACGCCCCGGACCGACCGGCCCGGACGTACGGAAGGGCGGGGCGGGCGTGGGAGCCGGGCGATGGCGCAGGGCGGGCAGTGCCCTGCTGCGGGTGGCAGCCGTGTGGGCGGTCTCCACCCTGACGATGCTCGCCCTCGCGGGAGCCCTCCCCGACTTCCAGCTCCAGTCCGACGACGGAGACACCGTCACCAAGACGGGCTTCACCGCCGCCTGGGGAGCGGGCGCCTTCGGACTGCTCTCCGCCCTGGTCTGGCCCGTCGTGGTCAGAGCACTGCTGGTGGTCCCCGCGCTGGTCCTCGGTGCGCTGGTCTTCTTCCTCAACGGTTCCCTGCTGCTCGTGGCCCTCTGGCTGATCCCGGACGGACGCGGCACCGCGAACCCAGAGACCGCCGTGGCCGTTGCCGCGGTGATGTCCGCCGTGGCCTCGGCGACCTCCACCGCCCTCGCGGTCCGGGACGACGACGCCTACCGTAGGCGGCTCTCCCGCCTCGCCGACCGGCGGCGCAAGCGCGGCTCCGGCCTCGCCGAGGACGAGCGGAGCGAACCGCCCGGCACGGTCTTCATCCAGCTCGACGGGGTCGGCCACGACGTCCTGGTCAGAGCCGCCGCCGAGGGCCTGATGCCCACCGTGGCCGGCTGGCTCGCCGATCCCGACGGCCACCGGCTCACCCCTTGGCGCACCGACTGGTCCAGCCAGACCGGCGCCAGCCAGCTCGCCCTGCTGCACGGCTCCAATCACGACGTACCGGCCTTCCGGTGGTACGAGAAGGAGACCGGCACCGTGATGGTCTCCAGCCGCCCCGCCAGCGCCCTCGAACTCCAGCGCAGGGCCGTCGCACGCACCCACGACGCCGGTCTGCTCTCCCTCGACGGAGCCAGCCGGGGCAACCTCTTCAGCGGGGGAGCCGACCAGCTCGCCCTCGTGCTCTCCATGACCGGCCGGCTCGGCAAGGGCCGCAGGTCGCGCGCGGGCTACTTCGCCTACTTCTCCGACCCGGCCAACGCCGTCCGCACCGCCCTCTCCTTCGTCGCCGAGGTCGGCCGCGAGATAGGCCAGTCCACCCGGTCGAGGCTCCGCAAGGAGACCCCGAGGATCAAGCGCGGCGGGCTCTACCCGTTCATACGGGCCTTCGCGACCGTCGTCGAACGCGACGTCGTGGTCGCCGCCGTCATCGGCGACATGTTCGGCGGCCGTACGGCTGTCTACGCCGACCTCGTCGCCTACGACGAGGTGGCCCACCACTCGGGGCCGTACAGCCGCGACGCGGACAGGGTCCTCGCCCGGCTCGACCGCTCGCTCGCCCTCATCACCAAAATCACCCTGCACACCCCCCGCGCGTACCGGATCGTGCTCCTCTCCGACCACGGACAGAGCGTCGGGGAGACCTTCGCCGGACGGTACGGCCTGACCCTGAAGGACCTCGTGCGGGCGGGCTGCGGTCTCCCGGTGCCCCGCCGCGCACAGCGCACCCTCAGCGCCTCCGAGGCCCGCGACGCGGTGCGCATCGCGCTCCGCCGGCCCGTGCCGGAGACGGAGGCGGAGCCCGCCGTCGCCGCTTCGGAACCGGTCGTGCTCGCCTCCGGGAACCTCGGCCTGGTCTCGTTCCCCGGCATCGGGGGCCGCGCCTCCCGCGAGGAGCTGGACCGCCGCCACCCCGCCCTGCTCGGGACCCTGGCGAATCACCCGGGGATCGGCTTCCTGCTGGTCCGGAGCGAGGAGTACGGCTCGGTCGTCCTCGGAGCCGGCGGGGCGGAAGTGCCGGTGGCGGAACTCCGGGACGACGAGGGGCCGCTCGCCGGCTTCGGTCCCGGTGCGGCGGACGCGGTACGCCGCACCGACACCTTCCCGCACGTCGCCGACGTGATGGTGAACTCGATGTACGACCCCGCGACGGGGCAGGTGCACGCCTTCGAGGAGCAGATAGGTTCCCACGGCGGGCTCGGCGGCCCGCAGTCCCGGCCGTTCCTGCTGTGGCCGCGCGGTATGACCGACCCGCTCGACGCGCTCGCCGCCGAAGCGACCGCGTCCGGCACGGCGGGGGAGCCCGCACCGGTCACGGCGCCGCACATCGGCCCGGTCGGGGCCGAGGCGGTCCACCGGGTACTCAGGCGCTGGTTGCGCGAGCCCTCCGGTCCACAGGTGCCGCTGAGCCCCGAGGGCTTCGGGGGCCTCCCGTACGCCGACCGGCCCTTCCCCGCCGCACGGGAGGAAACGGTCCGGCCCGCCGTGGGCGCCGTGCGACCGGATACGGTCCGCGCCGCCGTGGACGCCGTACGACCGGAGACCGACGGCCCGGCTGTGCGGGGCCCGCGCGGCACCGGCTGAAGGTCCGGCCGACCGTCACCGGCCCTCAGGCCCCAGACCTCGGGCCCCGGACCTCAGGCAGCAGGCCTCAGGCCCAGGCATCAGGCCCAGGCATCAGGCCCAGGCATCAGGCCCAGGCATCAGGCCCAGGCCTCAAGCCGACTCCCGGCCCACCAGCACCGAGGGGAAGACGACGGACGGCGCGGGCCCCTCGGAGGTACGTATCTGCCGCAGCAGCAGCCGGGCCATCTCCGCCGCCATCTCCTCCACCGGCTGGCGCACGGTTGTCAGGGGCGGATCGCAGGCGAGCGCGGCGCTGCTGTCGTCGAAGCCCACCACCGCCACGTCGGACGGCACGTCGAGGCCCGCCCGCAACAGGACCGGCACCGCGCCCAGCGCCATCAGGTCCGAAGCGACGAACACCCCGTCCAGGTCGGGGCGGTCGCCCAGCAGCCGCTTCATCGCCGACGCCCCGCCCGCGTGCGTGAAGTCGCCCTCGGCGCTCGGCACATCCGTGATCCCGTGCGCCGCCAGTGCCTCCAGGAAGCCGCTCAGCCGGGCCCGGCCCGCCGGCCTGTCCTGCGGGCCCGCCACCGTCACCAGCCGCCTGCGCCCCAGCGCCACCAGACGGTCCGCGGCGAGACCCGCACCGGCGTGCTGATCGGCCTCCACGTGCGTGAGCGGGGTCGGCTGCGCCGGAGCGCTCGCCAGCACGGCGGGCAACCGCGTCTCGTGCAGCAGGCCGGGCAGCGGATCGTCGGCGTGCGAGGAGATCAGCACCACCCCGTCCACGTGCCCCTGCCGCAGGTACGACAGCAACTGCCCCCGCGAGACCGCGTCGTCCGCCAGCATGAGCACCATCTGGATGCCCGCCGGGCGCAACACGTCCAGCAGACCGGTGACGACCCGTCCGAAGTGCGGGTCGGAGAACATCCGCCCGACGAACGGCTCGGCCGGCGTGCGGCGTTCCCGCTCGGAGACCACCAGTGCGATCGAGTCGGTCCGCCGGGTCACCAGCGAACGTGCCGCGCGGTTCGGTACGTACCCCGTGGCGACGACCGCCTCTTCGACGACCTGGCGCAGCACCGGATCGACCGTGGTCGCGCCGTTGATCACCCGGGAGACGGTGGCCCGGGAGACACCGGCCACCGCGGCGACGTCCTCCAGGGTCGCGGGACGCACGGGCGGTGACACATCGGCAGTCATGCAGCATTTATACCGGGACCGGGTGCGGCCCGGACCGGGTGCCGGCAACGAAGGTGATCTTCCGGCCCGGCGAACCGCCCGTCGCTGCCCGCGCGGCCGGTTGTCAGTGGGGGACGGCAGGATGGTGGCCATGACGAACCCAGCCGTCGCGCTCGCCGACGCCCCCGCCTACGCCGCCGCCGTCGAGGAGGCCACCCGCGCCGCCGCCGCGTACTACGCCACCGGGGAGAGCGCGCTCGACGACGACGCGTACGACCGGCTGACGCGCGCGATCGCCGCGTACGAGGCGGCGCATCCACGGGACGTGCTGGCCGACTCGCCCACCGGCAAGGTCGCGGGCGGCGCGGCGGTCGGGGACGTGCCCCACACCGTTCCGATGCTCTCGCTGGACAACGTCTTCTCCGGCGAGCAGTTCGCCGGCTGGACGGCCTCGCTGGAGCGCCGGATCGGCAGACCGGTCGAGGCGTGGAGCGTCGAACCCAAGTTGGACGGCCTCGCCGTCGCCGCCCGTTACCGCGCGGGCCGGCTCGAACGCCTGGTCACCCGCGGTGACGGCACCGCCGGTGAGGACGTCTCGCACGCCATGGGGACCGTCCTCGGCCTGCCCGAGGAGCTCGCGGCGCCGGTCACCATCGAGATGCGCGGCGAGATACTCATGACCACCGAGCAGTTCGAGCAGGCCAACACCGCCCGCACCGCCCACGGTGCGTCCCCCTTCGTCAATCCGCGCAACGGCGCCGCCGGCACCCTGCGCGCCAAGGACCGGCCCTACCGCGTCGAGATGACCTTCTTCGCGTACGGCGCGCTTCCCCTGCCGGACTCCGGCGATCTCGCGGAGCGACTGCTCGGACTGCCGCACAGTGAGGTCCTCGAGTACGTCGCCGGTCTCGGCGTGCACACGGCGGCGGACACCCCCGTCGCCCCGCGCACCCTCGGGACGGTGGAGGAGGTACTGGCACGGGTCGAGGAGATCGCCGCGCTCCGGGCTTCGCTCGCCTTCGGCATCGACGGCATCGTCATCAAGGCGGACCACGCCGCCGACCAGCGCGACGCGGGAAACGGCACCCGCGCGCCGCGCTGGGCCATCGCGTACAAACTCCCCGCAGTGGAGAAGGTCACCCGGCTGCTCGCCGTGGAGTGGAACGTCGGCCGCACGGGCATCATCGCCCCGCGCGCCGTGCTGGAACCCGTGGAGATCGACGGCTCGACGGTCGGCTTCGCCACGCTGCACAACCCCGCCGACATCACCCGCCGCGACCTGCGCCTCGGCGACATGGTGATGGTCCACAAGGCGGGCGACATCATCCCGCGGGTGGAGGCGCCCGCCGTCCACCTGCGGACGGGCGAGGAGACGCCGATCGAGTTCCCGGACGTCTGCCCGCAGTGCGGTTCCGCGATCGACACCAGCGAGCAGCGCTGGCGGTGCGTCCGGGGCCGCGACTGCCGACTGGTCGCCTCCCTCTCGTACGCCGCGGGCCGGGACCAGCTCGACATCGAGGGCCTGGGGACCACCCGGGTCGTCCAGCTCGTCGAAGCGGGTCTCGTCGCGGACCTCGCCGACCTCTTCACCCTGGAGCGCGAGCAGTTGCTCGGCCTGGAGCGGATGGGGGAGACGTCCACGGACAACCTCCTCACCGCCCTCGACACGGCGCGCTCCCGCCCTCTCTCCCGCGTTTTCTGCGCCCTCGGCATCCGCGGCACCGGCCGCTCGATGTCCCGCCGTATCGCCCGGTACTTCGCCACCATGGACCGGATCGTCGCCGCCGACGCCGAGATGCTCCAGCGGGTGGACGGCATCGGCACGGAGAAGGCCTCGGCCGTGGTCGCCGAACTGGCGGAGCTGGCCCCGCTGATCGAGAAGCTGGTGAAGGCGGGCGTCAACATGACCGAGCCGGGCGCCACCCCGCCGCCGGAGCCGGGTACGGAGGAGCCATCCGCCGACGCTGCCGCCGCCGACTCCGAGGACGGCGCAACCGTCGGCGGCGGGCCGGAACTCCCCCTGGCCGGCATGACCGTCGTGGTCACCGGGGCGATGACCGGAGCCCTGGAGAAGCTCTCCCGCAACCAGATGAACGAACTCGTCGAGCGCGCGGGCGGCAAGTCCTCGTCCAGCGTCTCCGGGCGCACCAGCCTGCTGGTCGCCGGGGAGAAGGCGGGCTCGAAACGCACCAAGGCCGAGGGCCTCGGCGTACGGATCGTCACCCCGGAGGAGTTCGCCGACCTGATCGCGGAGCACCTGGAGGCGGCGGGCGTCTGAGGACCGGGAGGCCCGGCCCGGCCCGTCGCGGGGCCGGGGCTGCTGTCCGGGCCGCGCCGGGCTGCTTACGTTCCCGAGTCGCTCCACCGGACTTCGCCCTCCACCACCTGGGCGGACGCCTTCAGCCCGAGCGCCCGCGCGACGGCCGTCGACGCGCCATGTCCCGGACGGATGTTCGCCGCCACCTCCGTCACCCCCTGCGCGCGCAGCCAGGACGCCATGGCGAGGGCTCCCTCACGCGCGTAGCCCTCGTTCTGGTAGTCGGTTCCGACCACCCAGGCGACCGACGCCTCCGACGCCGCCCCGGCCGCCGTGCGGTACAGCGTGGCCTGGACCGTGCCAATCAGCTGCCCGTCCGCATTCCGGCGCAGCATCCAGTTCAGCCAGCCCTGCGTACCGTCCGGGGACCGGCCCGCCGACTGGCGCCCGTACCGTGCTTCGAGCTGCGCCAGCGAGCTCGGTGTCCCACCCGTCCAGGTGTGGAGCCGGACGTCGGCGAAGACGGACACCGCCTCGCGTGCGTGGTCCACGCGGAGCGGCTCCAGGGTCAGACGCGGCGTCGTCAGAGGAACCGCGGCGGGCCAGCGCGGCGATCGGTGAGCGGACATCGACGCACCATAGCCCCGATCGGCCCGGTCCGGATCGGGCCGGACCGGCTTTGGTCCCGGTCCGGAGCACCGTGGCCGGACCGGGTGAGCTCTCGTACGGCGTGCCGCGCGTGTCGGTGATGGCACCGAGGGTGAATGAAACGGGACAATCCCACGGTCCCCACTGATCGGAGCGCTCCGATGGCGACCCTCCTGCGTGAAGCGTGGGCCACCCTGGTCCCCGATCCGGCCGGCCGGGACGGCCGGCTGCCGCCCCTGATGCTCGCCCTGACAGTCGTCACCGGTCTCGTGGATGCCGTCAGTTACCTGGAACTGGGCCGGGTCTTCGTCGCCAACATGACCGGCAACGTCGTGTTCACCGGTTTCGCCCTCGCCGGGGCGCCGGGCTTCTCGCTCGCCGCTTCCCTGGTGGCCATGGCCGCCTTCGTGGCGGGAGCCTTCGCCGGAGGTCTGATCGTCCACCGCACCCGCGCGGCCGGGCATCGCGGGCGACTGCTCCTGTACGCGCTGCTCACGGAGACCGTATGTGTGCTGGCCGCCCTGGTCGTCACCCTGGTCTCCGGCACCCCGTACGTGGGCGGCGTGCGGTTCACCCTCGTCGTGCTGCTCGGCCTGGGCCTCGGGACCCAGAACGCGGCCGCGAGGGCACTTGCCGTCCCGGACCTCAAAACAACCGTTCTGACGCTCACGATCACCAGCACCGCCGCGGACAGCCGGGCGGCAGGCGGGGCCGGCAGCCGGGCGGGGCGCCGGGCGCTGTCCGTCGCCGCGATGTTCCTGGGCGCGCTCGGTGGCGCGCTGGCCGTACTGAACGGACACCCGAGGCTCCCGCTGCTGCTCGCCGTCGTCCTGCTCGCGGCCGTGACCCTCGCGGCGGTTCCGGCGGCGCGGAGCGGGCGCGCCTGGGCCACCGGGCGCGCCCAGGGGTGAAGACCGTGCCGGTGCCGGGTGGCGACCGGGGGGCCGTGCGACGGACCATGACCGCAACTTCGACAGACGCCCCGCGTCGGGGCCCGTGTTCCGAGCCGCGCCGTCGCCTGCCCGACAAGGAGAGCCACCCATGCCGACCGAACCGCTCACACCGGCCAAGATCGAGGAAGGGCTGGGCGCGCTGCCCGGCTGGGAGTACGGGGAGGGCCGGCTGAGGCGGGGTTACCGGCTTCCCTCCCACTTCGCGGCCGCCGCCTTCACCCTGCACATCGCCCGGATCCAGGACGAGCTGAACCACCACTCGGATCTGATGCTCGGCTACGACACCGTCTCCCTCGCCGTGCACACCCACGACGCGGGCGGCGCAGTCACGGCCAAGGACCTCGCACTGGCCGCCCGGGTCGCCGCCGCCGCCCGGGTGCACGGGGCCGAGTAGGGCGGGAGAGCCGGACACGCCGACGGCGTCCCACCCGCAGCCGCGGGGGGACGCCGTCGGGCCGGACGCGCGCGGGACCGCGCATCCGGAGGGGTCAGTTGAACTCGGCCGGGTTCGGGCCGAGGCGCTTGCCCTCGTCGAGCGCGGCGAAGGCCGCCAGGTCGTCCGAGTCCAGCTCGAAGTCGAACACGTCGATGTTCTCGGCGATCCGCGACGGGGTCACGGACTTCGGGATGACGACGTTGCCGAGCTGGAGGTGCCAGCGCAGAACCACCTGGGCCGGCGTGCGGCCGTGCTTCTGGGCGACCGCGACGACGGTCGGGACATCGAGGAGGCCCCGGCCCGAACCGAGCGGGGACCACGCCTCGGTGGCGATGCCGTGCTTGGCGTGGGTGGCGCGGGACTCGGCCTGCTGGAGCTGCGGGTGGAGCTCGATCTGGTTGATCACGGGGACCACCGAGGTCTCGCCGATCAGCCGCTCGATGTGCTCCGGCAGGAAGTTCGAGACGCCGATGGCCTTCGCGCGGCCGTCGGCGTAGATCTTCTCGAAAGCCCGGTACGTGTCGACGTAACGGCCCTTCTCGGGCGTCGGCCAGTGGATCAGGTACAGGTCGACGTAGTCCAGGCCCAGCTTGCCCAGGGAGGTGTCGAAAGCCTTCAGCGTGGCGTCATAGCCCTGGTCGTCGTTCCATAGCTTCGTGGTGACGAAGAGCTCCTCGCGCGCCACACCGGCGGCGGCGACGGCCTTGCCCGTGCCCGACTCGTTCCCGTAGATCGCGGCGGTGTCGATGCTGCGGTATCCGGCTTCGATCGCCGTCGCCACCGCGCGCTCCGCCTCGTCGTCCGGCACCTGCCAGACACCGAAACCGAGCTGCGGCATGTCGACGCCGTTGTTGAGGCTGAGGGAGGGGACCTTGCTCACGAGCGGTCGATCCTAACGTCGATGGTGATTACAGGGATGAACAACGACCGAGGGGACTGATGCATTCCCCGATCCCGCCCCGCGTACCTGGAACGGTTCCCGGGACCGCGCCCCGTAATCTCCCCTTCGACCGCCCCCGTAAGAGCTCCGACTACCGCTCCGACAAGCGCTCCGATTGTCGCCCTGCTGTCGCTCCTGCGCTCTCGCCGGGCCGCTCACCGGCGTGGCCCCCGCCTCCCCGCTCGCTTCGCAGCTCCGTCCGGGTCGGTTCCGGGACCGGACCCGGGCAGCCCGCTGCGCCGGCTCGGGCCCGGGTGGCACGCCGGGAGCCGCCGCGCGGTCCGGCGGCCACCGGCCCGCGGTCAGCCGTAGAGGGCGTCCACCTCGACCGAGTACGCCGTCTCGATCGCCTTCCGCCTCAGCTTGAGGGAGGGCGTGAGCAGACCGCGCTCCTCGCTGAACCGGTGCGCCAGGATGCGGAACGTACGGATCGACTCCGCCTGCGACACCGCGGTGTTGGCCGCCACCACCGCGCGCCGTACCTCCATCTCCAGGTCCGGGTCCCGGACGAGTTCGGCCGGCGGCAGCGGGCTCCGCCCCTGCATCGCGAGCCAGTGTTCGACGGCCTCCTGGTCCAGCGTCACCAGCGCCGCGATGTACGGGCGGTCGTTGCCGACCACGATGCACTGGGCGACGAGCGGGTGCGCGCGCACCCGCTCCTCCAGCCCCGCGGGGGAGACGCTCTTGCCGCTGGAGGTCACCAGGATCTCCTTCTTCCGCCCGGTGATCGTCAGGTAACCGTCCTCGTCGAGCTCTCCGAGGTCGCCCGTGGCGAGCCAGCCGTCGTGGACCGCCGCGGCCGTGGCCTCCGGGTTGCCCAGATAGCCCGCGAACACCTGGCCTCCGTGCACCCACACCTCGCTGTCCTCGGCGATGTGCACGGTGGTGCCGGGGATGGGCTGACCCACGGTTCCGTACCTGACGCGGCCGGGAGGGTTGCCGGTCGCCGCGGCGGTGGTCTCGGTGAGGCCGTATCCCTCGTAGATCTCGATGCCCGCGCCCGCGAAGAAGAGCCCCAACCGCCGCTCCATGCCCGAGCCGCCGGACATCGCGTGCCGTATCCGGCCACCCATCGCGTCGCGGAACTTCTTGTAGACGACCTTGTCGAAGAACTGGTGCTGCATCCGCAGGCCCGCCGAGGGGCCGGGGCCCCTGCCGAAGGTCCGCTGTTCCATCGCCTCCGCGTACCGGACGGCGACCTCCACGGCCTTGTCGAACGGCCCGACCCGCCCCTCCGCCTCGGCCCGGCGGCGGGCGCCGTGGAAGAGCTTCTCGAATATGTAGGGGACGGCCAGGACGAACGTCGGCCGGAACGACTCCAGGTCCGGCATGAGCGCGTGGGCGGCGAGTTCCGGCTGATGCGCGAGCGTCACCCGGTTGCGCAGGGAGGCGACCTCGACCATGCGCCCGAAGACGTGGGCGAGCGGCAGGAAGAGCAGGGTGGACGGCTCCTCGCCCGGTCCGGAGCGGAAGACCGGCTCCCAGCGCTGGGCCATGGTGTCGGTCTCGAACATCAGGTTGGCATGGGTGATCAGACAGCCCTTCGGGCGACCCGTCGTCCCCGAGGTGTACACGACGGTGGCCACCGAGTCCGGTGTCACCGCGCGCCGGTGACGGTGCACCACCTCGTCGTCGATCCGGGTCCCCGCCTCCATCAGCTCGGCGACCGCGCCCCCGTCGAGCTGCCACAACCGCTTCAGCCGGGGCAGCCGGTCGATTACCGAGCCCACCGTCATGGCGTGGTCCTCGTGCTCCACCATGATCGCGGCGACTTCGGCGTCGTGCAGCATCCACAGGACCTGTTCGGCCGAGGACGTGGGGTAGACCGGCACCGACTGGGCGCCCAGGGTCCACAGGGCGAAGTCGAAGAGCGTCCATTCGTAGCGTGTACGGGACATCAGGGCGACCCGGTCGCCGAACCGGATGCCGTGTGCCACGAGCCCTCGCGCGAGCGCCAGCACCTCGTCGCGGAAGGCCTGGGCAGTGACGTCCTGCCACTGCCCGTCCGCGTCCTTCCGGCCGAACGACACCCGTTGCGGATCATCGTGCGCCTGTTCGAAGACGGTGTCGGCGAGGCCCCCGACCGGACGTCGTGCGGCTGCCATGGGTGGGACGGTGAACTCGCGCAATGACCTGCTCCTTACGGCGCTCCGCACAGCGCCGCGACGCTACCCCAACGAGAGGGGGCTTGGGAGGCGAAAGGGCCCGTCCCCCCTGGCCTCCCCCGCCGGGCATACGTCGAAATCCGGCCAGATGGGCAAGGCTCGGGCGCACTTCTGACCCTGGAGTAACTACATGCCCCCCTTTCTGCACAGAATCTGTACAGGCGGGAGCGCCCCGTATCCCCGCCGAGGAGCGCCGAGCGCGGCCCTCCGGACGGCCGCGTACCGGTCTGTTCGGGCCCCAGTGGTCCTCACGTGGCCGGGGTGGCCGGGGTGGCCGTGGCGGGCTCGGCCGGTCCACCGGCCCCGGAGCGTGTCGGCCCGCGCCGTCCGTCCCCGGGCGGCAGGAGGAGGGGAGTGGCGAGGAGCAGCAAGCCGGTGAGGCCGAGCGCCGGGCGGGCACCGACCGCCGCGGCGAGGAGGCCGGCCAGGGCCGTCAGCGCGGCGATCGCGCCGGTGCCGGTCACCCGCCACGCCACCAGGACCCGCCCGACCCGCTCGGACGGCACCCGCTGGAGGCGTTCGGTCGCCAGCATGGGGTTGAACACGCCGATACAGCTGATCAGGACCAGTTCGACAGTGATCACCAGGACGGTCCCGCCGCTCCCCGGCCCGACGAAGAAGAGTCCCACCGGCCACAGCGCTCGCAGCGCGCCGGAGGCGCGCAGTACGCGGCGGTGCCCGTACCGCGCGCGCAGACGCGGGGCGAGCCGGGCGCCGAAGAGGCCGCCGACGCACGGCACTCCGAAGGCGAGCCCGTAGCGCCAAGCAGTCCAGCCCAGGTCGTCCAGGAGCAGCACGGCGAGCAACGGCTCGGTGGCCATGATCAGGGCGTTGACGGAGACGGAGTTCCAGAACAGCGCGCGCAGCCGCCGGTCGGCATGGATGAACCGCCAGCCCGCGACCAGGTCGGCCGCCCGGACGCCCGCCTTCCCGGTCCGCTCCTGCCCCGGCTCCCGGTGGCGGATCGCGCCGATCCCCAGCGCCGAGAGAAGGAACCCGAGGGCGTTGACGAAGACGGTGACCACCGGCCCGAACAGACCGATGGCCGCGCCACCGAGGGGTGGGCCGACCGCCGTGGCGGTCCAGGTGGTCGACTCGAACCGCCCGTTGGCCACCAGCAGGTCGTCCGGGCGTACGAGCTGCTTGAGGTACGCGCCGGCGGCGGCGGTGAACGCGATGTTCGACGCCGCGCCGGTCACCGACACGGCCAGCAGTTGGGGATAGGTGAGCAGGCCGGTGACGTACGCGGCCGGGATCGAGACCAGGGCGGCGAACCGCACCAGGTCGGCGCCGATCATGACGGGCTTCCTGCGCCGCGCGTCGATCCACGGCCCCAGGGGGAGCGCGAGGAGCGCTCCGGCCGCCAAGCCTGCGGCCGGCAGCGCCGAGACGGCGACGGGACCGGCGTGCAGCACCCGGATCGCGATCAGCGGGAACGCGCCGAACCCCAGCGAGGTACCGGTCGTCGAAACGGCGAAGGCCGCCCACAGCCATCCGAACGAGCGCCCGATTCCGCGTTGCCCCGGTCCGCGTTGCCCCGGTCGGTGCCGCCCTTGTCCGTGCTGCCCCACCCCTTGCCCTGCCATGAAGAAGAACCTCCGTCACCCTCGCCCCATGTCGTGAACGCTGTGGATCCGATCAGGTCAGGGGGGCCGAGATCCAACAACCGGCGGGTGGGCGAGCCACAACCACAGGTTGTACGGCCTGGCGGGACCCTGGGTCAGGAGACGGGCGCGATGTGCCGGTCCGTGGCGTCGTCGGAGCCCCCGAAGCCGCAGAAACCACGGTGCAGCCGATCTCCGCCCCCGAGGATCGCGGCGGCGCGGGCGTCCGCAGCCTCCGGCGAGCCGCCCCGGCGGTCTCCGTGCAGCAGTACGAAGTCGACGTCACCGAGGTCCGGCAGCCCGGCCCGGGTCGGCACCTGCACCCGGCCCGGCGGGATGAGCCCCCGGGTGTGCGCCATCACGCCCAGCTCGGCGCGGGCCGCCGCGATCAGTCCGCTCGGGCTCGTACTGGTGCACGCCGGCCGCCAGGACCGCCCGTGCCGTTCCAGCACTTCCAGCGCGCGGGCCCGGGTGATGCCGGGCGGCGGAAAGACGATGAGCGGCAACGGCCGGTCCGGCTCGATCCGCAGCTGCGGCGCGCCGATCCAGATCAGCGCGTCCTGTCCGACCCACTCCCCGTGGGTGTCCCCTGCCCGCCGCTTCGCCTGTACGAGGTAGCCGGCCGGCCGCGAGCGACTGGTGGAGCGAGCCGGACAACTCCACGGCCAGTTCCAGCTCGACCCTCCGGGTGCTCCTTGCGGAACCCCTCCAGGATCTCCGGCAGCCGGGTCAGGACGAAGGCTTCCGACGCGCCGAAGCGCAGCCGCCCACGCGGTCGGGTCCCGGCGAAGAACGCGGAGGCGCGTCCCCTTCCTGGTGGGGCAGCTGCTGCGCCGCTGGACCAGCGGCTACCTCGGACGCCACAGGAAGATCCTGGGTTACGTCGACCGGGGCTCGATCCCGCTCGTCGTCTGCACCGCGTTCAGCGAGGGCATGGTCGCCGGTGTCTGGCACCAGGTGACTCCGCTGCGGCTCGTCGCGCTGCTGGCCGCCGAGGCGGTCCTGCTGGCCGTCATGCTCCTGGCCACATGGAAGGGAGCGAAGCGGCTCGGCTTCGCCCGCGCCGACCGGACAGCCATCCAGTTCGCCGGATCGAAGAAGAGCCTGGCTTCCGGACTGCCGATGGCGAGTGTCCTGTTCGGCGCGCATGCGAGCCTCGCGGTCCTGCCGCTGATGCTCTTCCACCAGATGCAGCTGATGGTCTGCGCGGTCATCGCGAAGCGCCGGTCCCGCGCCCCCGAGGAGCCGGAGGCAACCCGGGGTGGCCGTCCGGAGCACGGCGGCCACCGCGGCCTGACGGGCCCGGCCGCGAGGGAGGCACCCCGAAGAGCGGCCTCAGCCTTCGGTGACCGGTGTCCGCAGCGCGATCCGGTGCTCGCCCGCGTACACGTTCATCGACGGCCCCCGCAGGAAACCGACGAGAGTCAGCCCGCTCTCGGCCGCCAGGTCGACGGCGAGCGACGACGGCGCCGACACCGCGGCCAGGACGGGAATCCCGGCCATCACCGCCTTCTGCGCCAGCTCGAACGAGGCCCGCCCCGACACCAGCAGGACCGACCGCGACAGCGGCAGCCGGTCGTCCGTCAGGGCCCGCCCGACCAGTTTGTCGACCGCGTTGTGACGGCCGACGTCCTCCCTGACGTCCAGCAGCTCGCCCTCCTCGGAGAAGAGAGCGGCCGCGTGCAGGCCGCCGGTCCGGTCGAAGACCCGCTGCGCCGCGCGGAGCCGGTCGGGCAGGGCCGAGAGCAGCTCGGGCGTCACCCGCAACGAGGGCTCGTCGGCCACCGGATACCGGGTCGTCGTCCGTACCGCGTCGAGACTGGCCTTGCCGCAGAGGCCGCACGAGGACGTCGTGTACACATTGCGCTCGAGGGTGATGTCGGGAACCACGACACCCGGTGCGAGCCGCACGTCCACCACGTTGTACGTGTTGACGCCGTCCGCCGTCGCCCCCGCGCAGTAGACGATCGACCTGACCTCGGACCCGGCGCCGATGACGCCCTCGCTCACCAGGAATCCCGCCGCCAGAGCGAAGTCGTCGCCCGGGGTGCGCATCGTGATGGCGAGCGGCTTGCCGTTGAGGCGGATCTCCAGTGGTTCCTCGGCGACGAGGGTGTCGGCGCGGCTCGACACCGCTCCGTCCCGGATGCGGAGTGTGCGGCGTCGCTCGGTGACCCGTCCCATGGCTCAGACCCGTTCCTGTACGTGTGCGTGGGGAGGCCTCGGCGGTCCATGCGGCGGAGGCACCCGCCCCTTCCGGCCGTCGCCCGGCCGCGGTCGCCTTCACGATCTCATGGTCGGCCGCGGGGGCCGGGAGCCGCAGGGTCGCCGTTCCCGCAGCCTCAGCCGGCGTCCGGTGAATCGAGGGCCGCCACTGCCGTGCGCGACAGAGAGCCTGACGATCCGGCAGGAGGGAGGACCGCTCCATGCCGCCCGTGGGAGGCGGGCCTGTCGCCAATGCTCCAACCCGTGGTCCGTAATCCTGTCGGATCACGTGCCCCCGTACCGGACAGTAGCGACCAAGACTGGATGGTTCCTGCCATACGTAGCGAGGGGAACCCGTACATGACCGGCTCACGTGTCGTGGCGCTCGGCCACTACCAGCCCGCGAAGGTGCTGACCAACGACGATCTTGCCGCCATGGTCGACACCAGCGACGAGTGGATCACCAGCCGCGTCGGCATCAGAACCCGTCACGTGGGTGGCCCCGACGAACCGGTGGACGAGCTGGCAGCCCACGCGGCCGCCAAGGCACTCGCGGCGGCGGGACTCCAGGCCTCCGAGATCGATCTCGTCCTCGTCGCGACCTCCACGGCCATCGACCGCTCGCCCAGCATGTCGGCGCGGGTCGCCGCCCGGCTGGGCATGGGCTCCCCGGCGGTGATGGACATCAACGTGGTCTGCTCGGGCTTCACCCACGCCCTCGCCACGGCCGACCACGCGATCCGTGCCGGAGCGGCCACCCGTGCGCTGGTCATCGGCGCCGACAAGATGGGCGACATCGCCGACTGGACCGACCGCAGCACCTGCGTCCTGGTCGGCGACGGGGCGGGCGCCGCCGTGGTCGTCGCGGAGCCGGAGGGCACCGGCACACCGGGCATCGGCCCGGTGCTGTGGGGCTCGGTGCCGGAGATGGGCAACGCCGTACGGATCGAGGGAACGCCGCCGCGCTTCGCCCAGGAGGGCCAGTCCGTCTACCGGTGGGCCACCACGCAGCTGCCGCCCATCGCGCGCAGTGTGTGCGAGAAGGCGGGGATCGCCCCCGAGGACCTGGCGGCCGTGGTGCTGCACCAGGCGAACCTCAGGATCATCGAACCGGTGGCCCGCAAGATCGGCGCCGTCAACGCGGTCATCGCCCGGGACGTGGTGGATTCCGGGAACACCTCCGCGGCCTCCATCCCCATGGCCCTCTCCAAGCTGGTGGAGCGGGGCGAGATCGAGAGCGGCGCACCCGTCCTGCTCTTCGGCTTCGGCGGCAACCTCTCCTACGCCGGCCAGGTCATCCGCTGTCCGTGAGGCCGTGCCGAGGCTGGAACGACCGGCCCCGTTGCACGAACGCGTGTACGAGGCGCTGCTGGAACTCATCACCGTCCGCGCTCTCCAGCCCGGTCAGCATCTGGTCGAGAGCGCGCCGGCCGGCCGGCACGGCGTGTCCCGACAGCCGGTGCGCGAGGCGCTCCAGCGGCTCGACACCGAGGGATGGGTCGCATCTGCGCCCCGCGCAGGGCGCCTTCGTGCGTGCCGACTGGCCGCCGCCCACGCGGACGCCGACGGCGTAGCGGCGCTGGAGGAGCTCACCCGGCCGGGGCGAGGCGGCGGTCGCCGAGGGCGACGTCGATATGGCACTCGCGCTCAACGCCGAGTTCCACGCCAAGGTCATGGAGCCGGCGGGGAACGTGGTGCTCTCCGCCCTCGCCGCCCAGACCGGGCGCCGGGTCCGCTGGTACTGCACACCGGTGGCCCGCCGACGGGGCGAGCAGCCCTGGTTCGAGCACCGTGAGCTGATCACTGCCATCGCCACCCACGACGAGCAGCGCGCCACGGAGACCCTGCGGGCGCACACGGAGCACACGCGCCGGACGTACCAGCGCGAGAAGGGCTGACCCGGCGCGCGTTCCCGGCCCCACGGTGGGACGGGTACCGGCTGGTCAGCCGATTCCCTTCCGGTCAGCGACCAGCGCGAACGCCCGCTCGACGTGCTCCGTCGACGTCCGCTCCACCGCCTGGACCAGGAGCGCGCGGTGCCTGAGCAGCGGTGCCGCGCGCTCCTCCGGTACGGCCGCCACCAGGTCGTCCAGTCCGGCCAGCAGTCGTCTGGTGACCTGGGGCCCCGCCGCCGGGACGCACCGTCTGACCTCCTCGAACGCCAGATCCACGAGGTCGGCCCACTCCGGCGTATCCCGCACGAGCCGCACCTCGCCCCGGCGGTCGCGGTGGCGCACCGTACCGAGCGGACGGTCCATCAGGGCCGCAAGGAACTGCACCGTCCGGTCCAGGCACTGCACCACGGTGGTCGGGTCGTTCACGGCGGCGGACAGCGCGTGCAGCGCGATGTCCGTGAGCTGCCGCAGACCGAACGACGGATCACGCCGCAGCGCGCGCTCGACACCCACCGAAACGGCGTCTCCGGGGACGGGGCGCCCCGACCCCGGCCCCGGCCCCGACTCCGAGCCGGCCCCGCCGTGCACCGCCAGCAGGGGCATCCCGGGCACGAGGAAGTCGCCCATGCGCGGAAGCAGCCGCAGGACCACCCCGCGCCGCCGCGCCACCCGTACGAGCCGCGCCACGTCCACGTCCCGCAACACCCCCGCCCGCCCCGCGTACGCCACCCTTCCGGTCTCCGGCGGCAGCGGCGGCGGGCCGCCGGCTCCGACGGCCTCCGCGCGGTTCGTCTCGCGGGTTTCCTCCCATGGCTGGTGCTCCAGTGCGCGCAGGGAGTCGCGCGCGATCCTGTCCACGACCGGACCGACCTGGAGCAGCCGCAGGGTGGACGACACGTACGTGATGAAGAGCAGCAGGCTCAGGGCGACCATGGCCAGGGTCAGCAGGCTCTGCAGTACCGGCACGGACGTCAGTCGTGGAACCTCGGTCTCGCTCTCGTACGAGGTCAGGACCAGGAGCGAGAACACGAAGGTCGCCAGGAAGACCGTCAGGGTCAGCTTGGTGATCCGGCTCCGTACGAACATCGGAACGATGCGGGGCGTCAGCTGTCCGCTCGCCATCTGTACGGCCACCAGCGAGATGCTGAAGACGACACCGATGAAGGTCATCATCGCCGCGCTGACGGTGGTGACGACCGTGCGGGCGTCGTTCGCGAAGGACGCGAGATCACCCAGCTCCCGGTACGCCTCGTCGACCCGCAGATGCGTGACGATCGCCGAATCCAGCGTCGAGACACCCCACCAGAGCAGGAAGGTGCCCACCAGCCCCGCGGTCGGCGCGAACCAGAAGGTGTCCCGCAGATGCTCGCGCAGGTCCGAGAAGGCGGAAGGGCGCAGGTAATACCGGACATTCATGACCGCGAAGGTAGCCCGCGCGACGGTGGGTGCGGGTTCGGTGACACACCGTGCACCACGGACCGAGGGGGTCAGGAAAACGTCCTCCGCGGCACCATGCACCGCACTGACCACGGGAAACGCGGGTGATCGAGGGCCCGAACCCCTGGTATTGTTTTCTTTGTCGGAGCGGCGAACACCGCGAACGACAGACACCTTGTCCGGGTGGCGGAATGGCAGACGCGCTAGCTTGAGGTGCTAGTGCCCTTTATCGGGCGTGGGGGTTCAAGTCCCCCCTCGGACACCATGGTCAAGCGACCGAACGAAGCCGGTCAGAGCGACACTTTGTCGCTCTGACCGGCTTCGTTGTTGTACGGGACGCGGTCAGGCCCTCCGCAGGCTCGCGGAGGGCGGTGACGGGGGCGGGCCCGGGTGCGGTGCCGACGCAGGACGAACCCGGTTGCCGCGGTGCCGGATCTCTCGCTGACCGTCCGTGTGGGACACCTCGTGGACGGAGGTGCCTGCCTGCCGGGAGAGCCGTCGGCTGCCCATCGGATCCAGCGGCCCACCCCGTCAGGGCAGTTCGACGGCTCGCGGTGAGCTTCCCACCGGCAGCACGGCCGCCATGCCCGCTGCGGGGCCGGCCCCGGCGGTGAGGGGCGGTACGAGCGGGGGCGGCGACTGCGTCCGCTGCTGCGGGAGGGCCGGGCGCAGTGCGCGAGGCCCCGGGACCACCGCGTAGTCGGAGCCGAGGAAGTCCGGGGTCAGCTCGCCCGGATCGTCGCCCAGTGCGAGGCGTACGGCCGCCCACGGAACGTTGAGGCCGCACTCGGAGAGCTGGTGCAGGCCGCCGGCGGGACGGGTGTTGACGTCCATCAGGACGGGCGCGCCCGCGTGCATGCGGAACTGAATGTTCGTCAGCCAGTGCAGACCGAAGGACCGGGCGATCAGGCGGGCCGGCTCGATCCACGCGGGGTCGAGCGTGAAGCCGCGCCGTCGGCCGTTCTTCGTACGGCCCACCGCCAACCGGACCTCTCCGTCGGGGCCGGTGAGGCAGTCGACGGAGACCTCCGGCTCGTCCAGGCGGGGCATCACGAGCCAGTCGACGGACCGCTCGGTGCGCCGCAGCGCCCTGGTCACCAGTTCCAAGGGCACGTACGGGCTGGGGAATCCGGTCAGGTGCAGCATGGAGAACGGTGCCCGGGTGATGACCCGGAACCCGACGCCGCCCTCGCCGCCGGTCGGCTTGAAGCACGCCTTGCCACCCTGCGCCTCGATGGCGTCCACCGCGGCGAGCAGTTGGGGCTCGTCGCGCACCCGCCACCACGGTGGCACCGGGGCGCCGACCCGCTGCACGGTCTCGTACGCCACCGCCTTGTCCGCGAAGAGCCCTATCGCCTCGGCGGGCGGCGCGAGCAGCACGGTCCCGAGGGCCGCGAAGTCCTCGCGGTGCGCGGCCAGAGCCGCCTGGTGGAGGACGGGCACGAACACGTCGATGCCGCGTCGGGCGCACTGGTCCAGCGCGTACTCGACGTACGCCGCGGGCGACAGGGTGTCCGGCTCCGGCGCGGCGGTGTCGGCCGCCGCGAGCACCGGCGAGTCGGGGTCGGCGTGCGTGGCGTGGATCTCGACAGGACGGCCGTGCGGATTGTGCCGCAGCTGATCCATGAAGAACACGTTCTCCGCGTACGTGCGGTTGAGCCAGACGCGTACGGGAGAGACCATGCAGGCCGCCTTCCGGGGTCGCGGACACGGCGGGGCGGGCCGAATCCGGTCGGTGAGAGGGGGAGGGGACACCGACCACGTGCGGTGCGGAGAACCGCAGGTGGGAGCGTTGGGGTGATCCTAGGGGGCAGGACGGCCCGCATTGCTACGCACGTGTTACGGATTTCGCCACGACCACACGTGCGGCGCCGGTCGCTTCCCGCTCACCAGCCCTCCACCCCGGCGCTCCTCACTCCTCCTCCGCGACCGGCTTCCGGATCGCCGCGATGTCGAACTGGAGGCGGAGCTTCTCGCTGACCATGGCTCCGCCTTCGGCGAGGCGGGCGTTGTAGGTCAGGCCCCAGTCGGTGCGGTTGATGGTGGTGGTGCCGTCGAAACCGACGCGCTCGTAGCCGAACGGGTCGGTGACGTGGCCGATGTAGGTGAGGTCCAGGTCGACCGGGGCGGTGGTGCTCCTGATGGTGAGGTCACCGGTCATGCGGTAGAGGTCCGGGGCCAGGAGGCGCACGGCAGTACTGGTGAAGGTCATCCGCGGGTGCTGCCGGGCGTCCAGGAACTCACGCCCCACGAGGTGCGCGTCGCGTTGTTCCACCCCGGTGTCGACGCTGGCGGTGGCGATGGCGATCTCGGCCCGGGAGCGGGCGGGGTTGCCGCCGTCGAAGTAAAGGAGGCTCTCGTACTCGGCGAACGAACCCCGCACCGTCGTCACCATGGCGTGCCGCACGGAGAAGCCGATCCTGCTGTGTGCGGGATCGATCATCCATTCCCCGGTGAGCCCCTTCAGCGCCGGATGGGGGAGTACGGCGGTGGGAGCAGCGACCGTCGTGCCCGAGCCCGTATCGGCTGCGCGTCGGGGAGTGGAGCTGCGGCTGAAGATGTTCATGAAGTACTTAGTTACTGCGAGAAAACGATCAACGTAAGAGAGCGTTGAGGAATCCGAACATTTCCTCGCGAACCTTCACAGCGGTGGAGTCATGGTGGACACGGGGCGTAGCGACGGGGTGGACACCGCTTCGGTGCGGCGTCTCTGCGGACTGTGTGCCACTGGGCAGTTGGTCTACGACTGCTCCACGTTTCATTTGTCATTCCTTCACATCGCCTGACAAGATCCCGTCCTTCGGCGTGCACATTGCCGTCGCTGAGCCGGGGGACCAGCTGCGTGAAGATTCGCACCAGTATTCGACGTGCCGTGATGGCCTTGGTGACGCTGCTCGTCGCCGCCGTCGCGCTCGGTGTGGGGGCATCCCCGGCCATGGCGCACCGGGACGGGTGCCATCGATGGCACTCCTGCCCCTCCGACTCCGGCGCGTACGTCTGCGGTGACCTCGGATACTTCTCCGAATGCGGATACAGCTCCTTGCCGGGCTCCGACTCCGGCAGCGACTCCGGCAGCGACTCCAGCAGCGACTCCGGGTCCGGGTCCGGGGCCGGCTCCGGCGTCGACGAGGACGTGGAACCCGAGCCGGTCGTGGACATCGAGCCGCCCGCGCGGCCCGCCACGCACGGCGCGGACGCGGCGGCCGGGGGGCGTGTGAGCGTCCTGGTGTCGGCCGAGAAGGGCGCCCGGATCGAGGTTCGGGACGAGTCGGACTCGGTCGTCGCGCACGCCACGGCCACCGGAGCCGACCAGAAGATCGCCTTCGACGCCGGGGACGGCGAGCACGCCTACACCGTCGTGGCCGTCGACGCCTCGGGCAACACCAGTGGGGCGAGCGACGAGTTCACCGTCACGGTCGACGGCACCGCCCCCCGGGCGGGTACGCCCGCCCTCGGCGTGGCGGACCCGGAGACGGGCGCGGCCCCGGTGACCCTCGACGCGGAGGCGGGCGCCTCGTACGAGGTGACGGTCGAGGGCCGCAAGGACGTACTGCGCGGCACCGTCGACGACGGCGGAACGGTCACCGGATCGCTCCGGCTGCCCAACGGCACGTTCCGGCTCGTCGCCGTCGTACGGGACGAGGCCGGCAACCGTACCCGTAAGGAGGCGACCGTCAACGTCGCCCTGAAGGAGATCCGGCCCGGAGTCCGGTGGGGAACCCCGGAAGACGGCCGTACGACGGTCGACGTGGCAGGGCCGCCCGGATCGACGGGAACGGTGACCACGGACGGAGGGGCCGAGCCCGTACGGCTGGACGGCGACGGGCGCGGGAGCGTGACTCTTCCGCTGAAGGACGGGTCGTACCGGGCGCTGGTGACGCTGACCGACACGTTCGGGCGCCGGGGGACGGCGCGTTCGGCGGAGTTCGTCGTGGACACGGTGGCCCCGGCGCTCCGCGTCGTCTACGACGAGGAGCGGGCGCGTCACGGTGACGTCGTGCTCACCGTGACCGGCGAGCGGGGCGCCACGCTGCGCCTCGACGGCGCGGACGGGAGCGGGCCGGTGGTCCTGGATCGCGAGCGCCGGGTGCTGAGCTGGCAGGAGGAGCCCGGCGCACACCGACTGGTGGCCCGGCTGACCGACGCGCACGGCAACACCTCCGTAAAGGAGTTGACCCTGCGCGTCTCGGACGACATGACCGGTTCCGAGATCCGGAACGCTCTGCTCGGGCTCGCAGGAACCGTGGTCGTGCTGGCTGTTCTCGCCCTTCTGGTGTGGCGACGACGCAGAGCGATCATCGTGTGGTGGGCCCGACGGCGTGAGACCGCGCGGCTCGCCTCGGAGGAGCGGGCGGCTCTGGCGGTGGCCGCGCGGCAGGAGGCCGAGGAGCGTCGGCGCGAGGAGGAGCGCCGCCGTGCCCGGGAGGCGCACGAGCGCCGATTGGCCGTCTGGCTGAGCACCCGGGACCGGCTCGCCGCGGAGTACGACTTCGTCCGCGGGCTGCGGGGCACGGAGTACAGCGCGTCGGACTTCCGGTGGGCGGCGCGCAAGGCGGGCGAGCGCGTGCTGCTGGTCGCGCCCGCCGCCCTCGTGGAGGTGCGGACCCGGCAAGGAGTGAACCGTCTGGAGACCACCGTGACGGGGGAGTTGGTCGTCACCGACCGGCGCCTCCTGTTCAGCGGTCCGGGCGGCAGGCGGGAGTGGGCCTACGGGAAGTGGCTCCAGCACGAGCACGACGAGAGCGCAGGGGTGACCCTGATCTCGGTCGGCAACCGCCGGAAGACCTCAGGGCTGTCGTACGGCCACGGCGAAGCCTTCCGGGTGCGGATGGCGATCGACCTGGCGGTGGACCGGGCCCAGGGCCGCGGCGACGAGGTGGCCGACCGGGCCCGGGCGGTGCTGGAAGCCCACGAGCGGAACAAGCCGGAGGAGCCCGCGGAGGCGCACTGACCTGTCAGGGGAGGGGAGTTGCCGGCTCGCGGCGCGTCTCCCCTGGCCGCGTCGGCGCCGCGGGTGCACCGTCTACGCGCCGCGGGTGCACCGTCACCGGGCTGCGGGGGGGGGCACCGTCACCGGGTCGCGGGGGCCCCGTCACCGGGCCGTCCGACCGGGATGTCAGGGGGAGGAGGGCAGCCGCCAGTTGAACGGAAAGAAGTTCAACGCCCAGGAGACATCCGAGGCCGCCAGCGCGGCGACGTTGTGGGGGGTGCGCAACAGGCAGCGGTTGCGGACCAGTTGCTGTCGCTCGGCCGGGATCAGCAGAGCGTCGGAGGGGTCGAGGTTCCCTTCCTCGGCATCCATGTCCTGGTGGCCGTCCGCGTTGACACGTCTGCCCGTCGGCGTCCGGTGGTCCAGGCGGAAGCCGGTGCGCCACCGGGAGTTGCCGCCCCATCCCTGCGACAGGTCGACCGTGGGCCGGTGGCGGCGCAGGAAGGTCCAGTAGAGCGGGGAGCGGTCGGCGACGCCGCGCTCCGCGTGCCGGGCGCCGGCCCGGACCCGTACTCCCGCGCGGCTGAAGAGGAGCGGCCCCAGCCACAGGCCAGGCCACACCGTCCCGGTCACGCGGACGGCCTGCTCCGGATCCTCGGCCTGCTCGACCTCCACGATCTCGTGGAGGAAGGGGTCGAAGGGGCCCGCTTCCCGGAACGGCACCAGTCCCAGACCGGTGAACAGGTGGAGGTACTGGTCCAGGCTGATCGCCGGCCACCCATCGAACGAGCGTGAGTGCGCGGGCGCATGGGGGCTGTGGGCCCAGGCCGCGTCGACTACCGCGTCGGGAGGCGGCTGGTGGGCCAGGAGCAGCACGTCGCTCACCCGGCTCAGGGCGTACAACTCCCAGCTCACCTCGTTGCGAAGGCCCGCCGGCCCGTCCGAGCCCTCCTGGCAGAGCCACTCCGTGGCCCTCGCCAGCCAGGTCCGGTAGCCGGCCCCGGCGCTCGCGAGCCAGGGCGCCACCACCGTCCCGAAGACCCCTGGACCGTCGTGGCCCAGCAGTGCCTCGTAGAGCTCTCTGGCGTCGACCGGAGACGATCCCTCATCCATACGGCGCAGCGTACGGAAGCCACCGGGCCGGGACCGATCGAATTCCGCCTCACCGGAAACATCCCCGGAAGCGCCAGCACCCTCCCGGCGAACTCCGAGTCAGGAGGCGGGCGCACCCGCTGAGGTTCCTCGCGGGGCATCGGGGAGATCACAGGCCGAAGGCCGGATGAATCGGTCCCTGATCGGCGGCAACCTTTTGGTTCCCTGCGGCGACTACGAGTCCGGAAGGTCCTGCCTTCCCGCTGAGGACCGAGGAGCGGAACAGCCCATGGCACCGTACGGACGCACGCCACCGCCGGATCGCCGGTGTCCCTGGCATGCGTCGGTCCGGGTCGGGGCGGTGGCGGCGGGGCCGACCCCGTGGAATCCCCGGTCGTCCGTACCCGGCGTGGGCCTTCCCGGCCCCTGATACCCAGCAGTGTCGAAGCGCTTCGACGCCTCTCTGGACAGTTCTCCAGAGGCCGTCTAGGCTCGTTTGGATCTTTGCATGTCAGAGGGAATTCGACGGCCAGCGTCGCTGTTTCGAAGCGCTTCACCCAGCTCCGTCCCCTCCGTTCTTCCGTCGCATGTCACTGTCACTGTCACCCGTAAGGGAGAGCGCATGGTCACCCTGGCCGAGGTCGCCCAGCACGCCGGAGTCTCCGCGAGCACGGTGAGCTACGTCCTCAGCGGGAAGCGGTCCATTTCCGCCCCCACCCGGCAGCGCGTGGAGCTGAGCATCCAGCAACTCGGCTACCACCCCAACGCCGGGGCTCGCGCGCTCGCCAGCAACCGCTCCAACATCATCGCCCTGATGGTGCCGTTGCGTACCGACATGTACGTGCCGGTGATGATGGAGATCGCCATCGCCGTGGCCACGACCGCCCGCACGCACGGCTATGACGTGCTGCTCCTCACCGGCGAGGAAGGGCCGGCCGCCGTCCGGCGGATCGCCGGAAGCTCGCTGGCCGACGCGCTGATCCTCATGGACGTGGAGCTGCACGACGAGCGCCTCCCCGTGCTGCGGGACACCGCGCAGGCCGCCGTCCTGATCGGTCTGCCCGCCGACGCGTCCGGACTGACCTGCGTGGACCTCGACTTCGAGGCGACCGGGGCGCTGTGCCTGGAGCACCTCGCCGGACTCGGTCACCGGGAAGTCGCGGTGATCGGCGAGGCCCCCGCCGTCTACGAACGCCATACCGGGTTCGCCGAGCGCACCATCGACGGCATTCGGGCCAAGGCGCGGGAGGCCGGAGTGACCGTGCTGCACCGGCCCAGCGAAGGCGGGTACGCGGCGATGACGCAGACCCTGTCCAGGATTTTCGACGAACGGCCCGGCACCACCGGGTTCATCGTCCAGAACGAGTCCGCCGTGGAGCCGCTGCTGAACATCCTCCAGCAGCAGGGGCGCGCCGTTCCCGAGGACGTATCGGTCGTCGCGGTCTGCCCCGAACAGGTGGCGGTCCAGGCCTCGGTGCGGCTCACGTCCGTCGCCATCCCCGCGCAGGAGATGGGGCGCCGCGCGGTCGAGCTGGTGGTGGCCAAGCTCACCGGCCGGAGTGCGGACGAAGTCGAGTTGATCGCACCGGAGTTGACGGTACGGGCGAGCACGGGACCAGCGCCCGCCGGGTGACCCGCGCGAAGAGGGGGCGGCAGCCGGCGGCCGGAGACCGAGCCGCCCCTGCCGGACGGCGGGGGCGGCCACCGGCTCCGACTACCGGCCGGTCTCCCGCCGCGGCACTGACAGCACCCGCTCGGCCCCTGCCGTGAGCGTGATCCAGGACGCGGCCCCCGGCGCCGCCGCGCCCGCGGGGGCGCCCGGCGGCGGGCCCGTGCGCAGCTCGACCCGGGCGTCGCGGTCCGGCCGGAGTACGGCAGTGACCTCGTCGGGGGTCCAGCTGAGGTCGAGAGCCGCGCCGAACCGGGTGCGGACGCCCCGCAGCGAGCCCCTCGGGTAAGCGGCCGGAAGGGCGGGCAACAGGACCAGGCGGCCCGGGGCCGACTGGACCAGCATCTCCAGCACGACGGCCGGCAACGCATGGGCGGCGTCCGCGTTGTACACGTCGCGGTCCGGGTAGTGGGCGCTCATCAGCGAGTCGTGGAAGAACTCCCCGGCCAGCACCGACGCCAGCGCCGAGGACACCCGCGAACCGTCCCGCAGTCGCGCCGCGACCAGCGCGTGGTGCAGATGGCCGTGGGCCGAGTCGTTCTCCGAGCCCCGTAGCGCGAGCGCGCGGTGGGCGGCGCCGGCCAGTCGGGGGGTGTCGTACGGGTTGATCTCGTCGAGCGGCCACACCGGGTAGAGGTGGCTGAGGTGGCGGTGGTCGTACGTCTCCCGAAGGCCTGGCCAGGCCCATTCCGCGAGGGCGCCGTCCTCGTTGACGAGGTACTCCGGGAGTCGGCCTGCGAGGCTCCGCCACTGGTCCGCGTCCGGATGGGCGGGGGCGAGGGCCGCCGCCGTGGTGAGGGCGTGACGGGCTGCCGCGATGTCCATCGTGGCGTTGACCGTGCCCCAACTCGCGTTGGCCGGGCGGTTCTCGGGCGAGTACGAGGGGACGATCGCCACCCTCCCGTCCGGCCCCTTGCGGGTGAGGAAGTCGCTGTAGAAATCGGCCACTTCGACACAGGCGGAGACCAGCGACTCCGGAACCACCCCGGTGGCCGAGGCGTGTTCGAGCAGCGGTTGCAGCAGCCAGTCGGCGCCCGCCGTCCACAGGTGCAGCGGGTAGGACCGCTGGAAGTGGCGGGTGTGGCCCGACTCGCCGTCCGAGTGGGAGGGTGCGACGATGCCGCGGGTACCGAAGAGGGCCCGCGCGTTCTCACGCCAGTGTTCCAACTGCCCCTGGATCAACCGGGTGTGTGCGTCGAGCACCTCGGGGAGATCCGCCGCGGCGGCCGAGGCCAGCTGGAGGTTGAGGTTGGCGTTGGTGGTGAAGGCCCCCGACCAGGCGGTGTCCCAGTCGCCCGTCCACAGCCCGGTCAGCCGGGGAGGGAGCCGCCCCGACGCGGAGAGCAGATGGTAGCGGCCCGCCGCGAACAGCCGCTCCAGCAGCGCCGGGCTGTCCGGATGGTGCAGCAACTCGCTGCCCGGCAGGCTCTGCCGATCCGGTTCCTCGTCGTGCAGGGAGAGCGCGCAACGCTTGAACGCAATCCTGTGCAGCGGTAGATGACGCGCCAACAGGGTCTCGTAGTCGGCGTCCGGAAGGGCCGTGTCGGGGTCGCCGGGGCCGCGGTGGACCCGGGTGAGCAGGAGCAGGTTCCGGGCGCCGGTGACACGGACGCCGTCACCGTCCACCGAGACCGTGCCGCCCTCGGCGCGCAGTGTCGTCACGCCGATGCAGGACAGTTCGCTGTCCGGGTAGCGCAGGCGCAGGGTGAGGCGGGCGCCGTGCGGTGTCAGCACCGTCGAGCGGCCGATCCCCAGGCCGGCCGGAGCGCCCGGCAGGGCCGGGTCGAGCGAGATCTCGACGTCCGGCGCCGGGCCGGTGATGAGCTGCGCCACCACGTCGTCGGCCCGCGACACGAACACCCGGCTGCGCCAGTGGCCCGAGGAGGCGGTGGTCTCCCCCGAGGTGAAGTCCAGGTCGCGGCGGTAGGACACGCCTTCCGGAGCGGCCGGGGGGCCGGAGAGCCGGGCTCCGTCCCGCTCGCCGGTGCCGGTGCCGGTGCCGGTGCCGGTGCCGGTGCCGGTGCCGCTGCCGGTACCGCTACCGGTGCCCATGCCGGTGCCGGTCTCCGTACCGGACCGCCGTACCCGGGTCTGGAACGCCGGGTGGAACGGCTGGACCCACACCAGCGGCCGGCCCGCGCCGAAGCGTTCGGCCGCCTCGCTGTATCCGGCGAGCAAAGCGCTCTGGAGCGGGCCGAGTTCCGCGGACAGTTCCGGTGGGCGGAGGTGCTCGCTGCCGTTGGGGCGGACGAGGGTGTGGTGGTTGACGATCACCCGGTCGTCGACCGGGTCGCCGTACACCATCGCCCCGTGGTGACCGTTCCCGCTGAGGAAGGCGTCCTCCCAACGGGCCGCGGGCCGGGGCTCCCAGGTGCCCCGGCTCATGCCGCGCCGACCGGCTTCAGGGCCACCACACCGTAACGCCCCAGCTCCACGGTCCCGTCCGTCTCCGCGCCGCTGAGCACGTCGACGTGACGGCCCGGCAACGGCACGGTCACCGTGGTGCGCCCGTGGTGGAGGAGGAAGAGCAACTCCCCGCGGCGCACCGCCTCCACGCCCTCGGGCAGTCCGGCCATAACCGGCCGGACGCCCGCCTCGGCGGCCACCCGGCCGAGCAGTTCGCGCAGGGCTCCGGGCTCCGGCAGCGTCGAGACGTACCAGGCGCCCCCCTTGCGGAGTACGGCGGGCAGCCCGTCCAGCTCGCCGCCCCGGTAGGCGGCGACGGTCTCACCGGTGCCGTCCGACTCCAGCTCCTCCGACCAGAGCAGGCCCCGGAAACCGTCGCAGGCGACGCTCGCGTCCGGCTCGACGGGCCACCACTCGTGGAGCGTGCGGATCGAGAAGAGGTCGCGCAGCCGTACGTCCATCCCGCCCGGCCGGATGCGGTCGTCCACGTCGGCCACACCGGTGAAGAAGCCGCAGACCAGCGTGCCACCACGCGCCACGTAGGCGACCAGGTTGTCGACGGCCGCGTCGCTCAGGAGGTAGAGCTGCGGCACCACGACCATCCGGTAGCCGCTCAGGTCGGCTTCGGGGCGGGAGAAGTCGGTCGCCGTGCCGTTCTCCCAGAGGGCCCGGTGCCAGGCCCGTACGATTTCCGGGTAGTCGAGGTGCGAGGAGGGGCGGCCCTCCTGCGCGCTGCCCCACCAGGCGTCCCAGTCGTGCAGCACCGCCACTTCGGCAGGTGCGTGGGCGCCGCTCACCTCCGGTGCGAGCGTGGCGAGTTCGGCCCCGATGCGGGTGATCTCCTGGAACGCGCGGCCCTGCGGGCCGGCGTGCGACACCATCCCGGAGTGGAACTTCTCCGAACCCTGCCGTGACTGGCGCCACTGGAAGTAGCAGACGGCGTCGGCTCCGCGGGCCACCGACTGGAGGGACCAGAGCCGGTTGAGCCCCCGGGGCTTCGGCCGGTTCACCGGGCGCCAGTTGACCGCGCTCGCGGCCTGCTCCATCAGCATCCACGGTCCGGACGCCTGTGAACGCGTCATGTCGGCGAGCATCGCGTTGTACTGCCCCGCATCCGGGTCCGCCGGGTCGGGGTAGACGTCCACCGAGACGACGTCCTCCTGTCCGGCCCACGCCCACGCGTCCTGCCCCGACCACATCGGCATGAAGTTGGACGTCACCGGGAGGGCGGGGGAGTGGCGGCGCACGATGTCCCGCTCGGCGGTGTAGCACTCCATCAGGGCGTCGGAGGTGAACCGCTTGAAGTCGAGCACCTGGGTGGGGTTGCGCATGTACTGAGCCTTGCGGGGCGGCAGGATCTCCGCCCAGGTGTCGTAGCGCTGACTCCAGAAGGCCGTGCCCCAGGCCTCGTTGACCGTGTCGAGGGAGCCGTACCGGTCGGCGAGCCAGCGGCGGAAGTGCGCCGCCGTCCCGTCGCAATAGCATTGCGTGCAGTACTCGTTGTTGATGTGCCACATCGTCAGCGCCGGGTGGCCGGCGTACCGGGCCGCCAGGTCCTCCGTGAGGGCCGCTGCGTAGCGGCGGTACACCGGCGAACTCGCGCAGAAGTGCTGGCGCGAGCCGTACCAGACGACGGAACCGTCCTCCGCGCGCGGCAGCGTTTCCGGGTGCAGCGCACCCATCCACGGCGGCGGGGACGAGGTCGGCGTGGCGAGGACCACCCCGATGCCGTGGGAGCCCATCAGGTCCATCAACCGGTCCAGCCAACCGAACTCCCTTGCTCCCGGGCGAGGTTCGATCTTCGCCCAGGAGAAGACGCCGAGCGTCACCGAGTTGACACCGGCCTCCTTCATCAGGGCCACGTCCTCGGCCCACACCTCCTCGGGCCACTGCTCGGGGTTGTAGTCGCCGCCGAAGAGAAGGCGGCCACGGGTGGCGTCACGCAGGGACGGCATGGTGTTCTCGATCCTCATTCCGGGTCGGCGTACTGGATGCCCCGGCCGTTGGTGCCCAGATACACCCGGCCGTGGACGCGGGGGTCACCGGTGATCACCTCGCCGGTCCACCCCCACTGGTGCTGGTCGTCGTTGATGCGGATCCAGGTGACGCCGGCGTCGTCGGAGCGCAGCACCGCCACCCCGTCGTGGGTCGCCGACACCCGGCCCGTCTGGAAGACCGCGGGATAGCCCGCACGTGCGGACCGGCCCTTCCTCGCGGAAGGGGCCGCCTTGCCGAAGCCCAGTGCGTGCGACTCCTGCACGCCGGCCACGGCCGTGAACGTACGGCCGCCGTCCGTCGAGCGGCGAAGGCCGCCGGTCTTCGCCGAAAGCCAGAGGTGGCCCGTCCGGCCCGGCGCGGCGGCCATCTTGAACTGCGTGTCACCTGAGGGGAGTCCGGTGGCGCCGACGGTGAAGGACGCGCCCGCGTCGGTGGAGAGGTGGACGGTCCCGGTGTCCGTGTCGTACGCGTAGAAGCGGGCGGCGTCCACCGGGTCGGCGACGGGCGTCGCACCCTTCGGGAAGGTCGTCACTTCGCTCCAGCTCGCGCCGCCGTCCGAGGACCGGTGCGCCGGGTACTTCGTCCCGTCCCAGTGGACGAACGTCCAGAGCAGGGTCTTCCCGTCCGCGCTCACCGCGATCGGCCCGGGCGCGGAGGCCGCGATCTCCGGCTGGGCCGCGAACGGCTGCCAACTGGCGCCGCCGTCGCGCGAGTACGCGCCGGCGGCGTCCGACCCCGAGGGCCAGCCGGTCCGTACGACGTACGAGGGGACGCGCGTCGCGAGGGCGAGGCCGGTCGCGGTGCCGAACACCGGGGTGGATGCCATCCCGCGCGAGGGGGAGGAGGTGAGCGACTCGTGGTACATCACCCCGATGTCCCCCAGACCGCTGAGCAGTTGGGCCCCCCGAGGGGTGGGCGGTGCGACCAGATGGCGTACCGACGACTCCTCCAGGCCCCGGATCTCCGGCGCCCAGTGCACCAGGTCCCGGGTGCCGAAGACCGTGGCGCCGGTACCGAAGACGATGTGGCGCGAGTCGAAGGGGTCGACGGCGACGGCCTGGATCCACCAGCCGAACTTCGCCTCCCCGCCCCAGCGCAGGTACGGCGTCTCCGACACGTCCAGCACCGCGGAGTCCTTGAGGGAGGTCCAGGTGTGGCCATGGTCGGTGGAGCGGAAGAGCGTGTCGACCGTTGCCCAGCGGTTGTTGGTGGTGACGACGACCGTCCCCGGGCGCCGGGTGTCCACGGCGATCCCGCCGTAGCCGAAAGCGTCCGACCCGCCGGGGACGACGGGCGTCACGTCGGACCACGCGCCGGTCACGGTGGAGAGGCGGAAAACCGCGCCATCGCTCTGGTTGTTGGGCCCGGGACCGTTCGCCCAGCTGACGTAGAGGGCGCGGGAGCCGGCGTCGTAGGCGGCGCGGACGGGCACCCGCGTCGCCCCGTCGGCGACCGGGGCGCCGGGAACCGGCTCCCAGCCGCCGGACGCGGTGGTGCGGTAGAGGGACGCGGTGCCGTCGCCCCAGCCCGCGTACACCGTCCGCCCGGCCGCCACCAGCAGGGTGACACCCTGGCCGGACGCGGTCGGCACGGCGGGGAAGGACGGGTCCGGGGCCCAGGTCGCGCCCCGGTCGGTGGAGCGCAACAGCCCGTCGTGACGGGTGCCGAGCCAGAGGGTCTCGCTGTCCCGCGGGTCGACCAGCAGGCGTTCACCGGTGCCGCGGCCGTCCTCGTTGGCGCCGAGCCGCACCGTCAGGTCCGTACGGCTCCAGGTCGCGCCACGGTCCTCCGAGCGGAGCACCGCCCCCGGCGAGGCCCAGGACTGGGCGTACGTCCCGAGCGCGAGGTAGACCCGGTCGGGGAAGGCTGGGTCCACGGCGATCGCCTCGACGCCGAGGAGGTTCCAGTCGTCCCAGCCCGTGAAGTCGTTCAGCGCCGTCCAGCGTGCTTTCACGTGGTCCCACCGGTACGCGCCGCCGATGTCCGTCCGGGCGTAGGCCAGGCCCCGCACCGACGGATGGAACAGCAGCCCGGTGACGAACCCGGTACCGCCGATGGCGGCGGTGCGCCAGCGGTACGCCTGCGTCTTCGGCCCGTCCGAAGGGTGAGCACCGCCCGAGGGGTGAGCACCTACCGGAGAGCGCTCGGCCGCCGAGGCCGTGCCGGCGGCGGGCAGGACGCCCGCGGTGGCCGCGACGGCGACCGCCCCGGCCAGCACGGAACGGCGGCCGGGCGCCGGGACGGTTCCCTGGGCAGGCGAGTCGGGACGTGCGTCGGAACGGAACGCGGGCATGGCGGAGTCCTTCCGGAACGGGTGGCGAGAGAGCGGGAGAGCAGGGCGGGAGCGGGCGGGGATGCTCCGAACCGCGCGCCCGGGAACCCGGCGCGCGGCACGTACGCCATACGGCGTTGGGACACTGGGGAGTGCCGAGGCGTCAGCCCTTCACGGCCCCGGTGAGCATCCCCTTCTGGAAGTGCTTCTGGACGAAGGGCGACAGCACCGCCACCGGGATCAGTGCGAGGACCATCACGGCCATCTGCACCGAGAGGCTGTTGATCTGGCCGCTGCTCACCGCCGCCCCCATCGCGCCCGGCGGAACCTGGTGCTGGAGCACCAGCTGGCGGAGGATCATCTGGAGCGGGTACTTGTCGCTGTCCTGGATGTAGAGCATGGCGTTGAACCACTGGCTCCAGTAACCCACCGCGTAGAACAGGGAGATGACCGCGACCACCGCGCGCGAGAGCGGCATGACGATCTGGAGCAGGATGCGCCACTCGCCGGCGCCGTCGATCCGGGCCGCGTCGATCAGTTCGGGTGCGGTGTCCATGAAGAAGCCGCGGAGCACCAGGATGTTGAAGACGGAGATCGCGCTCGGCAGGATCATCGACCAGTAGCTGTTGCTCAGACCGATCCCGGTCACCAGCAGATACGTGGGGATGAGTCCTGCGCCGAAGAACATCGTCGCCATGAGCGTCATCAGCAGCGGCCGGTGGGCGATCGAGTCGCGCCGGCTGAGGCCGTAGGCGCACAGGATCGAGATCACCATGCTGAACACCGTGCCGACGGCGGTCAGTCCGATGCTCACCATCGCGGCCCGGGTGACGGCGCCGCCGCTCAGGAGTTCCTTGTACGCGACGAAGGTGATGCTCCTCGGCCAGACGACCAGTCCGCCCGCGTCGTTGATGGCCTTGGTGTCGGAGAGGCTCGTGACGACCACCACCCAGATGGGGATGAGGATCACCGCGCAGATCACGACGAGACCGAAGCCCTTGAAGGCGAGACCGGCCTTCGTCGGCTCGTCCTCCCAGGCGGGGCGTCGCTCGGTACCGAGGAGGCGCTGAAGCGGGGTGCGGGCCGGTGCGGTGTCCACGGGCCACCCGCCCGGCGTCTTTTCGAGGTCCAGGAGAGTCGTCATTTCTTGGAGTACACCCCCTGCTCGCCCAGCATGTGGGCGACCTTGTTCGCGCCCAGCACCATGGCGACGCTGAACAGTCCCTTGAAGATCCCGGCCGCGGCGGCGTAGCCGAAGTCGCCGGTTTTGATACCCGTCCACCAGATGTAGGTGTCGAGGATCTCGGACGCGCCGGCGCCCACCTGGTCGCGCTGGAGCAGGATCTGCTCGAAGTCCAGATTGAGCGCGCTGCCGACCCGCAGCACCAGCAGCAGGGCGATCACCGGGCGCAGTGCGGGCAGCGTGACGTGCCACATGCGGCGCCAGCGTCCCGCGCCGTCCACCGCGGCGGCCTCGTACAGGTCGGTGTTGACGGCCGCGAGCGCGGCGAGGAAGACGATGACGCCCCAGCCCGCGTCCTTCCACACGGCCTGCGCGGTGACCAGGAACTTGAAGAAGCCGGGGTTGGTCATCAGGTCGAAGCCCTCGTGGCCGTGTTCGCGCAGCCACTGCGCGACGAGGCCGGCCCCGCCGAACATCTGCTGGAAGACGGTGACGACGAGGACCCAGGAGAAGAAGTGCGGCAGGTAGACGATCGCCTGCACCCACGCGCGGACCCGGGAGCTCATCACGCTGTTCAGCAGCAGCGCGATGGCGATCGGGATCGGGAAGAAGAGGATCAGCTGCGTCAGGAAGATGACCAGCGTGTTGATCAGGACTTCCCAGAAGCGGTAGTCGTCGAAGATCCGGGTGAAGTTGTCGAAGCCGACGAACGGGCTTCCGGTGATGCCCAGGTCGTAGACGTCGTAGTTCTGGAACGCGACGATGTTCCCGAGCAGCGGAATGTAGTTGAAGATCAGCAGCAGGACGAGGGCGGGGAGCGTCATCAGGACCAGCGTGCGGTCCCGCCGCAGCCGGTGCCGCCAGGTGACGCCCTCGGACGGCAGGCCGGAGGCCGAACGGCCGCCGCCCTTGGCCGCCTTGCCGGGACGGCCGCCGCGTGCACGGGGAACCGTACCCCCGCCGACGGCCCGTGGCCCGTCCGTACCGTCCTTGACCTCGCCGCCCGCCGCACCGTCGTCCGGCGCGCCGCCGTCCGGTATCCCGCCGTCCCGCGCGGTGTGCTGACCGTCCCCGCCGGCCGGGACGTCGGTCCCGTCCGCCGCGCGGCCCGTGCCGGCCGCCGCCGTGGCCCGTGGCTTCACCGTGAGCTCCCCATGTCGTGCTGCTCCGCCCCGGCCGCCGGGCGTCACTGCGCCCGGCGGCCACTTCCGTGTGTGCGTGGGTCCTGCCGTCTGCCGCGTGCGGTCAGCTGCCGGAGCCGTTCTTGTCGAGGATGTTCTGGTACCAGGTGCGGAGTTCGTCGCCACCGCTCTGCTTCCAGGTGGAGACCGCTGCCTCCAGGTCGCCGACCTTCTTGCGGCCGCGCCGGATGTCCTTCTGCAGGTCGTCGAAGGGCGTGTAGAGGGAGGCGTACCGCTGCGGCTCGACGATCTGCATGCCGAAGAAGAGCGGCTTCTTGATGTTCGGCGCCTGGCGGGCCATCCACCCCGCGTAGTCCTGCACCAACTTGGGCTCGTCGGGGAAGGCGATGGTGTGCGGCGGGGAGGCGAGGAAGAGGAAGGTGGAGGGCTGGGCCTCCTGGATGCCCTGGTCCGTGAAGGTTGGGACGCCGTCCTTCACGTTGTAGTGGGTCCCCTCGACGCCGTAGTTGGTGAGCATGAACTCCTCGGTGCCGTAGGGGGCAGCCGCGAAGTCGGCGATGGCGAGGAACTCCTCGATCTTCGCCTTGGGGAGCTTCTTGCTGAGGAAGGTGTAGATGCCGGCCGGGTCGTCCTGCCAGAGCACGGGCTTGCCGCCGTCGGCCGAGAAGAAGTCGAGCGCCTGCATGTCGAACTTCGGGTTGGCGGTCTTCTGCTCGGTGACCATGCCCTTCCAGCCGCCGGTGCCGTCGTTGTACATGACGATGTGGCCGCTGGTGAAGCGGATCTTGGAGTCCGCGTCCTTGTTCGCCTCGGCGTCCGGGTGGACGTAGCCCAGGTCGTGGAGCTTGCGGGCGAAGGCCAGGGCCTCGCGGTACTCCTTGGTCTCGATCTTGTGGACGAGCTTGCCGTCCTGGAGCTGCCAGTAGTGCGGGGCGTCCGGCAGTACGCCGTAGATCTTCTGGATGCAGGTCCACAGGTCGTCGAAGGCCCAGACCTTGCTCTTCGGGGCGGTGTACTCCTTGCCGAAGGCGAGCAGGTCGTCGGCGCTGGCCGGGACCGCGCCGGAACCGACGATGTCCTTGCGGTAGAAGAGCGCGTTGCCGATGACCGGTGACGGCATGGGCAGACCGCGCAGCTTGCCGCCGAAGACCGAGTACTGCCAGGCGCCGGTGGGGATGTTGGCGAGGTTCGGGTACTTCTTCACCGCGTCGCCGGCCAGGTACGGGCTGAGGTCGGCGAACTTCGCCGTGATCGCGTTGCGGATCTGGCCCTGCATGTTCCAGCCGGGGATGGTCACCGCGTCCGGGATGTCGTCACCGGCGAGGACGGCACCGATCTTGTCCTGGTACGTGTTGCCGTCCTGCGGGTCGAAGTTGAGCTTCGCGCCGACCGCCTTGTTCACCGCCGTGTAGTACGGGTTGTCCTTCTTCGGGACGGTGCCCCACAGCGGTGTCATCACCCGGAAGGAAGAGCCCTTGCCGGGAACGGATTTGACCGACTTCGCCAGTGGATCGGGCAGCTTGGCGAAACCGGGGCTCGACCCGTTGACGCTGGCCACGTCGGGCTGCACCAGGTTGGAGGGGACGTAGCTCGGCACGACCTTGTTGAGCGCCTTGCCGGTCGTCGTGCCCTCCCGGGTCCCCGAGTCGGAGCCGGAACCGCCACACGCGGCCAGCAGCGGTACGCCGCCCGCCACGGCCACCGCCGCGAAGGCGCTCGAAGCGAGGAAGCTCCGGCGGTTCGGCGTTACGGCGCGGAGGCCCGGAGCACCGCTCTCGGACCGGTTCGTGGCGGGGGAGGAATTCGGCGTCATTGCGTCAACCCTTCATGGCGCACCAGGACGACACACGGCGGGTGACCGCCGTTCGGTTCCTGAGTCTGAGGTGGGCGTAACTGGACGGAACCGCCCGGAACGAGCGGTACACGACCGGGCGGTGACGGTCGGCGGTCACCGCCGGCGGCGAGACCGGGAACGGACCGCGGGGGACCAGGCCACCCGAGGCACTTTCCGGAGACACCGGCTGAGCACCCTCGAAGCGCTGTCGAAGCGCTTCGATGTTGCAGCGAGGTTAAGTGAAGGGGGCCAGCCGCACAAGAGTTCGCCCGCACATTCCTCGGAGCTGTTTCCGTAACGTTTCCTGCACGCCCGGGCGGCTCCCGTGAGCCGGGCAGGCCGAGTCGACCCCCTGTGCTCTTGACACTTGGCCGGTCGGGCACCGAGCATCGAAGCGCTTCGAAAGATCACCAGTTGATGTTCCGAAGGACCTGCGGCAGCCCATGGCTCCGCCAGACCTCCCACCTTTCCAAGGGGACCCGCACGTGACGGACCTTCCGCTTCCCTTCCGCGACCCGCAGCTGTCCTTCCGGGCGCGCGTCGACGACCTGCTCCAGCGCCTCACGACCGACGAACGGGTCGCGATGCTGCACCAGTTCGCACCGCCGGTGGAGCGACTGGGGCTGGCGGCCTTCCGCACCGGCCAGGAGGCGTTGCACGGTGTCGCCTGGATGGGCGGCGCGACCGTGTTCCCCCAGGCCGTCGGCCTCGGCGCCACCTGGAACGACGACCTGGTACGCCGCGTCGGCGAAGCGGTGGGCAACGAGGTACGGGCCAAGCGCCGGAGCGACGACCGGGTCGGGCTCAACGTCTGGGCCCCGACAGTGAACCTCCTGCGCCACCCCCTGTGGGGACGCGGCGAGGAGGGCTACTCCGAGGACCCCGCGCTCACCTCCGCCATCGCGGCCGCCTACACCCGCGGCCTGCGCGGCGAGCACCCCCGCTACTGGCGCACCGCCCCGGTCCTCAAGCACTGGCTCGCCCACAACAACGAGACCGACCGCGACACCGCCTCCTCCTCCGTGCGCCCCCGCGTCCTGCACGAGTACGACCTGCGCGCCTTCCGCGACGCGGTCCGCGCCGGAGCGGTCGCCGGAGTGATGCCTGCCTACAACCTCGTCAACGGCCGCCCCAACCACGTCTCCCCGCTGCTCGCCCAGCAGCTGAGGCAGTGGACCGACCAGCCGCTCGTCGTCTGCTCCGACGCCGGCGCGCCCTCCAACCTGGTCGACTCCGAGCACTACTTCGACACCCACGAGGAGGCGACCGCCGCCGCCCTCAAGGCGGGCGTCGACAGCTTCACCGACCACGGCACCGACTCCTCCGTGATGACCGGGCGCATCCGCGACGCGCTCGCCAAGGGCCTGCTCGACCCCGAGGACATCGACCGGGCGGTGCGCAGGCTGCTCGCGCTGCGCTTCGCACTCGGCGAGTTCGACCCGGAGCTCGACCCCTACGCCGACACCGACGACTTCGACACCCCCGCGCACCGCGAACTCGCCCTGGAGACAGCCGAACAGGCCGTGGTGCTGCTCAGGAACGACGACGGTCTGCTGCCCCTCGCGCCGCGCGCCGGCCGGAAGATCGCGGTCGTCGGCCTGCTCGCCGACGCCTGCAAGCTCGACTGGTACAGCGGCACGCTCCTGCACCGCTCGACCCCGCTCGACGGAGTGCGCGCCCGCTACGGCGCGGACGACGTGCTGTACGCCGAGGGCGTCGACCGGGTCCTGCTGACCTGTGACGGCGGTCAACTGCACGTCCCGCCCACCCCGGTGGAGACCGGGGCGGCGCGCGGCGAGGAGGGAGCCCTCGACCCGGCACTCCTCACCGGCCGCACCGACCTCCCGCCGCTCGTCGCCGCTCCCGAGGGCACCGCCCTGGCCCTGGTCGACTGGGGCGACGGCGTCCTCACCCTGCGCACCGGCGAGGGGCTGTACCTCTCCGTCGCCGAGGACGGCTATGTACGCGCCTCCGCCGAGGAGCCGGGCGGCTGGGTCGTCCAGGAGACGTTCCGCCTGGAAGCGGTCGAGGGACACGAGGGGGATCACCGCCTTCTGCACATCGGTACGGGTGGGTACGTGTCTGTCGCCGCCGACGGCGCAAAGGTTGCCGAGAACGGGGAAAAGATTCCGGCCGGCCGCGCGACCGTCTTCCGCGTGGAGACGGTCGAGAGCGGTGCGGACGAGGTCGCGCGGGTCGCGGCCGAGGCCGACACCGTCATCGTCGTCGCGGGCAACGACCCGCACATCAACGGCCGGGAGACCGAGGACCGCACCTCCCTCGCCCTCCCCGCCCAGCAGGAGAACCTCTGGCGCGCCGCGCACGCCGCGAACCCGCGCACCGTGCTCGTACTGACCTCCGCCTACCCGTACGCCGTACCGGAGGCCGACGCCGCACTCCCCGCGCTGCTCTGGACCGCGCACGGAGGCCAGGCCGCCGGCACCGCGCTCGCCCGGGTCCTCGCCGGAGACGTCTCCCCGGCCGGACGGCTCCCGCAGACCTGGTACGCCGGTGACGACGACCTGCCGGACCTCCTCGACTACGACGTCATCGGGTCCCGCCAGACGTACCTCTACTTCGACGGCACCCCGCTCTACCCGTTCGGACACGGGCTCTCCTACGCCTCCTTCGGGTACGAGGACCTCACCGCCGCCCGCGAGGACGACCTGCTCCGGGTCGCCCTGACCGTCACCCACACGGGCGGCGCCGCCTCCGACGAGGTCGCCCAGCTCTACGTACGCCGCACCGGGCCGGACGCCGCCCGGCTGCCGCTGCGCAAGCTGGTCGGACACCGCAGGCTGCACCTCGCTCCCGGCGCCTCGGAGCGCGTCGAGTTCCTCGTGCCCGTGGCCGAGTTGGGCCACTGGGACGTGGCCCACGGCCGCTGGACCGTGGAGCCGGGCGCGTACGAGCTCCTGGCGGGGGCGTCCAGCGCGGACATCCGGCTCACCGCCGCGGTGGAGATCGCCGGAGAGCCCTCCGGGCCCCGCCCCGTCCTCGCCGCGGGCATCGGGGCCGCCGACTACGACGAGCAACGTGGCACGGAGATCGTGGACCGTACGAAGACGGACGGCGACGCGGTCACCGCCGCCGACGCGGGCCCGGAAGGCGGACTGCTCGTCTTCGAGCGCTGCGACTTCGGGCCGGGCGTGCACAGTGTCACCGTCCATGCGGCGGGCGGGGGCACGGTCGGCATCGAGACGGACGGAGCCGCCGTGACCGTCGACGTCACCACCACCGGCGGTCCGTACGACCATCGCTCCGTGACCGCGGCGTTCGCCGCGGACGGGGTGGCGGACTTGCGGGTCACCCTGCGCGGGGCCGTGCGCCTGGCCCGCCTCACCTTCGCCCCCTCGGGAACGTCCGAGTGACCCCGCTCCGCACCGCAGCAGCCCAGCCCCCACTCACCACCGCCCCCGGCGAGGAGTCCTCATGAAGTTCACCGACGGATTCTGGCTCATGCGGGAGGGGGTCAGCGCCTCCTACGCCACCGAGATCCGGGATCTGCGGGTGGACGCCGACCGCATCACCGCCCACGCGGCGGTCATGCGTGTCACCGGGCGCGGCGACACCCTCAACACCCCGCTGATCACGGTCGAATGCTTCACCCCCGCCGAGGGAATCATCGGCGTCCGCGCCACCCACCACGCCGGGAAGATCAACCACGGCCCGGACTTCGAGTTGTCGGCAGACCCGACACCGCATGCGTCGGTGCGTACCACGCTGGACGGCCCGGTCGCCGAACTCACCAGCGGACCGCTGACCCTGAGGCTCGACAGGGACGGACCCTGGGGCCTCACCTTCCTCGACGCGGACGGCCGCCGGCTCACGGGCGCGGACCGCAAGGGCACCGCCTTCGCCACCACCCCCGACGGTGCCCACCACATGGTCGCCCAACTCGCCCTGGCTGTCGGGGAGAACGTCTACGGTCTCGGCGAACGCTTCACCCCCTTCGTGAAGAACGGCCAAGTCGTCGACGTCTGGCAGGCCGACGGTGGCACCAGCAGCGAACTGGCCTACAAGAACATCCCGTTCTACCTCTCCTCGCGCGGCTACGGCGTTTTCGTCAACCACCCCGGCAAGGTGGCCTTCGAGATCGGCTCCGAATCCGTGGGCCAGGTGCAGTTCAGCGTCGAGGACCAGGCGCTGGAGTACTACGTCGTCGCCGGCCCGACCCCCAAGGACGTCCTCTCCCGCTACACCGCCCTCACCGGCCGCCCCGCGCTCCCCCCGGCCTGGTCCTTCGGGCTGTGGCTCACCACCTCCTTCTGCACCTCGTACGACGAGGAGACGGTGACCTCCTTCGTGGAGGGGATGGCCGCACGCGACATCCCCCTCTCCGTCTTCCACTTCGACTGCTTCTGGATGCGCGAGTACCAGTGGTCGGACTTCCTCTGGGACCCGGACGTCTTCCCCGACCCGGAGGGGATGCTGGCCCGCCTCAAGGAGCGCGGGCTGCGCATCAGCATGTGGATCAACCCCTACATCGCCCAGAAATCGGCGTTGTTCGCCGAAGGTGCCGAGAAGGGCTACCTCGTCCGCAGGCCGGGCGGCGACATCTGGCAGTGGGACCTCTGGCAACCGGGCATGGCCCTGGTGGACTTCACCAACCCCGAGGCGACCGCGTGGTTCCAGAGCAAGCTGAAGGTCCTGCTCGATCAGGGCGTCGACTGCTTCAAGACGGACTTCGGCGAGCGCATCCCCACGGACGTCGTCTGGCACGACGGTTCCGACCCCGAGCGGATGCACAACTACTACGCGCAGATCTACAACCGGGCCGTCTTCGAACTCCTGGAGAAGGAGCGGGGGAGCGGCGAAGCCGTCCTCTTCGCCCGTTCCGCCACCGCCGGCGGCCAGCAGTTCCCCGTCCACTGGGGCGGCGACTGCTTCGCCTCCTTCAACGCGATGGCCGAATCCCTGCGCGGCGGACTGTCGTTGAGCCTCTCCGGCTTCGGGTTCTGGAGCCACGACATCGGCGGCTTCGAAGGCACCCCCGACCCGGCCGTCTTCAAACGCTGGCTCGCCTTCGGCCTCCTCTCCTCGCACAGCCGCCTCCACGGCAACGTCTCCTACCGGGTGCCGTGGGAGTTCGGCGAGGAAGCGGTCGAGGTGACCCGGCAGTTCACCCTCCTCAAGCACCGGCTGATGCCGTACCTCTACGGCGCCGCCGCCGAGGCCCACCGCACCGGCGTCCCGGTGATGCGCCCGATGCTGATGGAATTCCCGGACGACCCGGCGACCCGCACCCTGGACCGGCAGTACATGCTCGGCCCGGACCTGCTCGTCGCCCCGGTCTTCTCCGCCGAGGGCGAGGTGGAGTACTACGTGCCCGAGGGCACCTGGACCCACCTGCTCACCGCCGAGACCGTCACCGGACCCGTCTGGCGCCGGGAAACCCACGGCTTCGACAGCCTCCCGCTGTACGTCAGGCCCGGCGCGGTGCTCCCCTGGGGCAGCGACGACCAGCGCCCGGACGGCGACTGGCTCGCCGACCTCACCCTCCGGGTCTACGGCCCCGCCCCGGAATCCGGGACGGCCACGACCGCGGTCACCGTCCCCGGCCTGACCGGAGCCCCCGCCGCGGCCTTCCACGTCACCCGCGACCAGCACGGCGTCCGGGTCACCGCCGAAGGCAGCGGCCGGCCCTTCCGCGTCACCGTCGAAGCGACCCGCGCCACGGCGGACGGGACGGGCACGGTGGAGGTGCCGCACCTCGGCTGACGCGGGGGCGGGCGTGCCGGGGAGCGAGCCTCCGCCCTCCCCGGCACGCCCCGGTCTGCCCCTGCACGCCCCCGTGCCGTGCCGGCGGAGCCACCACCGCCCGGTCAGGGCGCCGGGACCGCCACGACCTGGACCTCGTCCTCGTAGACGACACGGCCGGGATGGGCCGACTCCACCCGGACACACGGAACCCCGTGGGCGGCCAGCAGGTCGAGATAGCCGTCCACCCGCTCGATGAGGTGGAGTGCGGAAGCCTTGAACCACGCCACCGCCCCGGGGTTCACCGCGGGGTCGTAGACCTCCGGATCGGTCTCGGACGGGTTCGGGTAGTGGGCGTCGTACCAGTCGTTCGCCGCCCGCCAGAAGCGGAACTGCTCCTCGTCCAGCCTGCCCTCCCGGGCGAGCCCGTTGGCGAGACCGAACACCCCGGGGTACCGCCCCCTCCGGTCGCGGGCCGTTCCCTGGAACCTGACGTAACCGCTGTCGGCCATCCGGTACTCCTCCCACCTGCCGAGGCCGCCCCGATGCCCGGGACGGGGACGCGAGGGGCCACCCTACGGTGGCCTGCGCGGGCGAGGGAGCCGATCCCCGGCCGGCGCACCCGAACGAGCGCCGGCGGGTCACCCGGCAGAGGCCCCGGAGCCCTCCGGGCGAGGGCGCTCCTTCCGTAACACCCCCGGGTCACAGCCCCACGAGGAGCTGCACGCAGACGATCTTCACCAGGATGCTCAGCGCGAACAGCGTCGAATAGCCGCTGTTGACCCGGCTGTCGCTCACCCGGCTGTTGCTGTACGCGAGGATCGCCGGATTACCCACGTAACCCGAGAGCAGCCCCATGGTGCGCTCCCGGCTCTGGCCGAGCGCCTTCGCCACCAGCACCATCAGCGCGTAGCTGACGACCGCGCCGACCACCAGGACCGCCAGCAGCTTCAGGCCGAACCATGAGAACGCGTTCTCCCGGAAGGAGTAGCCGGAGCTGAGGCCGACGATGGCGAGGAAGAGCAGGAGCCCGATCTGGCGGAGGGTGAGGTTGGCCCGGGTCGGCAGCGTCCACACCAGGGGGCCGGTGCGCCGCCGCCAGCCGAGGATCATGCCCATCACCAGGGGGCCCGCCCCGGTGCCGAGGGCCAGGGTGGTGTCGCCGAGGGTCAGCGACGGGATGCCGATGAGGAAGCCGAGCGCGAGGCCGAGGCCGAGACTGACCGCGCTGACCTCGCTGACCTCGGCCTCCGTGTCGCCGAGGAACCGGGTGACCTCTCCGGAGCGCTCACGAGGCATCACCACGCGGAGCCGGTCGTCCAGCTGGAGGACGAGGCCGTCGTGGGCGAGCATGTCGAAGTCGCCGCGCCGCACCCGGCTGACGGCCGCTCCGTAGGTGTCGGCCAGGCGGAGTTCGGCGACGGTGTGGCCCGCCAGGTCCGGGTTGGTGAGCAGGACGCGGCGGTAGTCGACCGTGGACCGGTCGTCGAGCAGATGCGCCTCGGCCGGTTCGCCGAGACGGGCGGTCGCCGCCGACACGTCCTCCTCGCCGCCCACCACCTCGACGAGGTCCCCCGGGTGCAGCCGGTCCAGACGGGTGGCGACCCGGGGCGCGGCACCCACCGCCCGGTACTCACTGGCCAGGACGCGGTGCTCGGCGACGCCGGGTACGTCCGCCCACGCGATCTCGTGGGTGACGTGCACCGTACGGGTGACGAGGGTGGCGGGCAGGCCGGAGTCGGGGTCGCGCCGGGCGGTCCACCGGCGGCGGGCGGCGATGGCGGCGATGAACAGGATGGTGATCACGACGGCGAACGGGTAGCCGATCGCGTACCCGACGGCGGGCTGCGCCGGGTCCTCGGACGCGGCCTGGGCGGCGGCGAGGCCGGGGGTGGTGGTCCCGATGCCCGCGAAACCGCCTGCGAGGAACGGGCCGCTGATCCCGAGGGCCCCGTGACCGAGCGCGCCCACCACGACCGCGGTGATCGCGAGCGCCACGATCGCGCCGGCCATCACCGCGAGCTGGCCCCGGAGTTCACGGAAGAAAGCCGGTCCCGACTCCAGCCCGACCGTGTAGACGTACAGCGCCAGGCCGAGGGCCGAGACGCCCGCGGGCAGGGCGGCGGCGATGTCCTTGTCCAGGGCGCCCACCAGCAGCCCGACGAAGAGCACGCCCGCCGCGCCGAGCCTGACCGGGCCGAAGCGCACCATGCCGAGCAGGGCCCCGACCGTGATCACCGAGAACACGGCCACCCAGGGGTTGTCCGCGAAGAACTGCCACACGCGCGCTGCCTCCTGGTTTGCGTCCAGCACCGGACTGTCGGAGGCAGCTTCCGGCAGGCCCGGACGGCCCGCCACTCGGCGGCGCGCGCCACGGGAGCCCTGCCGGACACGACCGTGCGCCGTCCGGGGCCCATCGCGCCGCCGCACCCCGCCCACCGCGCAGCCGTCCCGGACACGACCGTGCCGCCGTCCCGGACAGGGCGGCGGCACGGTGGGCACGGTGGGTCGAAGCCCGCCGGGAGACCCGTCAGACGCCGGGCGGCAGGTGGGACGGACGGCCCCGGCCACGCGTCACGGTGTAGCCGAAGACGCCGGCCAGGGCGGCGAGCACCGCACCGCCCGCGCTCCACAGCCAGCGCTGGGTCCACCAGCCGGAGGACCAGCCGTCGTCCGGCTCACTGCCGGCCACCACGACCGGCTCGTCCGTCGCGCCGTCCGTGGGAGAGGCGGACGCGGTGGAGCCGGCGGCGGCGCGCACGGCCGAGGAACCCGGCACCAGCGGCTCGGAGAGGGTGCCGTCCACGTCGTGCGCGCTGCCCACGTCGATCGAGGTGGCTTCCACCCGGGCCCCGATGGGCCGGCCGAGATCGCTGTCGGGCAGGTCCAGCACGGTCAGCCGTACGTAGTAGCTGCCCGGCAGCGGGTCGTTGGCCCACGGCTCGGACCAGGCACGCACCGGTCGCAGCACGCAGTCGAGCTCGACCGTCGCCGCGTCGGCCGCCGCCTTGCGGGTCTGGTGGCCGTACATGCACGCCTGGCGGCGGCGCAGCCCGTCGTAGACGTCGATCTGCCAGGTGGACGTCCCGTGCCGGAGCGACGCCTCGGGGAGGGTCACGGTGGCCCGTACGGTCGGTCGCTGCCCGGCGTCGGCCGGGAAGACCCAGTAGAGGTAGTCACCCGCCGATGCCTGTGCGGTACCCGCCTGGTCCTGCTGGAGGGCGGTCGCGGTGCGGAAGGTGGTGCCGGCCTCGGTGGGACCGTCCTGGGAACCGTCCCCGCCGGGGCTCGCGGAGGCGGACGGGTCGTCGGCCAGGGCGGGGCCCGCGGCGGAGAACAGGGCGAGACCCGCGACCAGGGCGCCCGCGCTCGCGCGCAGCGCCCGGTGGGTCCGGGTGGTCCGGGTGCGAAGAGGCGGACGCATCAGGGACGTACGCGTCAGGGTCGAGCGCATCAGGGTCGTACGCATCAGTTGGTCCTCCATACGGCGACGCGCCAGCGTGAGATCCAGCCGAACAGCAGCCCCGCCACCAGACCGGCGAGCAGCATCAGGCCGAGGAACCACCAGCCGCGGCCCAGGCCGAAGGCCGCGGCGTCCGCCGCGTCGTCGGGGGAGTCCACCACGTCGATGGTCAGCTCGACCGGCATGCCGGGGCCGGACTTCGCCGAGGTGGGAGAGGAGAAGGAGTCGCTGACCTGGAGGCAGACGGCCTCGGCGGTCTCGGCCTCGGTGTCGTCGTCCGCCTCGGCCTTGGGGTAGCGCAGCCCGGTGGAGATGGCGTCGGTGCGGCCGGTACCCGACTCGGAGCCCCGGACGATCTCCCGCCCGTGCGTGGTGACCGCCCGCAGCAGGATGCCGTAGTCGTTGTTGACGGCCCGGTCGGCGGACACGCTGACGGAGGCCCGCAATTCCTGGCCGGGCAGGACGTTCACCCGGTACCAGCGGTGCTCGCCGAGCTTCGCGCGGTCCGTGTACAGGCCGGCGGTGAGCTCGGGGGCCTTGGCACAACTGCTCGCGCCCTCGGCCGCCACCGGGGTGACGACCGGTTCGGCGGCCCGGTCCACCAGCTGGGTGACCCGGTGGGACAGGTCCTCCTTGTGCTGGACGGCCGTGTACGTGCCGCCGGTGGCCTCGGCGATGCAGGTCAGCTGCTGCCGGATCTTCGCGTTGGGCACCAGGCCCAGGGTGTCGATCACGAGGTGCACCCCGCGGGCGGCGATGTCGCGCGCCACCTCGCACGGGTCGAGCGGGCCGCAGGTGTCCTCGCCGTCGGTGATCAGTACGATCCGCCGGGTGGACTCGCCCCCGTCCAGGTCGTCCGCCGCGCCGAGGAGTGCCGGGCCGATCGGGGTCCAGCCGGTGGGTGCGAGGGTCGCGACCGCGGTCTTCGCATCGGTGCGGTCCAACGGGCCGACCGGATACAGCTGCTTGGTGTCCTTGCAGCCGACCTGCCGGTCGTCGCCCGGGTAGTTCGCACCGAGCGTGCGTATGCCGAGCTGGACCTCCCCGGGTACGGCGTCCAGCACGTCGTTGAACGCCTGCTTGGCCGCGCTCATACGGGATTCGCCGTCGATGTCACGGGTGCGCATCGACCCGCTGACGTCGAGGACCAGCTCGACCTTGGGCGAGGAGGCGGTGGAGGGTTCGTCGGCGGCGGCCGGCACGGCGGTGCCGATTCCGGCGGCCAGGGTGGCGAGCAGCAGGCCCACCCCGGTCCTCAGCCGTTTGGTTGTGATCATCGCCGGATCCTATTGAACATCGGTTCGCATCCCCAAACCCGCTGGGCGAAGGCGGGTTCGGAGATGCCCGATGGGGACCGGCAGCGCTCCCGCGGGTGCGGTCAGCCGCCGAGAAGGGGCTGCGAGGCCCGGTCGAGGACCGAACCGATGCGCTCCCAGGCCGCCGTGTCCCGTTCGATCGGGTCGAGTTGACGGTCCGTACCCGCGGTGCCGTTACCGTTCCACTCGGTGGCCAGCGCGACCGGGTCGCCGCCGCCGGCCGCCGAGGCCGCGAGCGCGGCGGCGCCGAGCGCCACCAACTCGCCGTTGGCGGGCAGCACCAGCGGCCGGCCGGAGAGCCGGCGCACGGTCTCGATCCAGGTGGCGCCCTGCGCCCCGCCGCCGATCAGGCGCAGCGGGCGGGCGGCGACCTCCGGGTCCGCCGGGTCGAGCCCGCAGGCGCGCAGCAGCTCGTCCATGGCGTGCAGCACGGTGAAGGCCGCGCCTTCGTAGGCCGCGCCGAGGAGTTGCTGCGGGGTGGTGTCGTGCCGCAGGCCGGTGAGCAGCCCGGCGGCGTGCGGCAGGTCGGGGGTGCGCTCGCCGTCCAGGTACGGCAGGAGGACCGCCTCGCCGCCGGGTGACGCGTCGTCACGGTCCAGGCCCAGCAGGGCGGCCACCTTGTCCACGGCGAGGGTGCAGTTCAGCGTGCAGGCCAGCGGGAGGTATGTACCGTCGGCCGCCGCGAATCCGGCGAGCGCCGGTGAGGCGGGCCGGGTGAGCGAGGCCGCGAAGACGGTGCCGGAGGTGCCGAGGCTGAGTACGGGGTGGTCGAGGAGCCCGGCCGCGCCGAGGCCGAGACCCACGGCGGCGCTCATGTTGTCGCCGGTGCCGGCCGCGACGGCGATCCCGGCGGGCAGGCCGAGTGCCTCGGCCGCCTGGGCCGTCAGCGACCCCGCGCGGGCTCCCCCGGTCGGGGCGACCCCGGGCAGCAGCACGGGGTCCAGGCCGATCAGGGCGAGCAGCTCGGGGTCGTACGCGCCGGTGGCGGTGGAGTACCAGCAGGTGCCTGAGGCGTCGCCCGGGTCGGTCACCGCGACCCCGGTGAGGCGCTCGGTGAGGAAGTCGTGCGGGAGCCGGACGCCCGCGGCGGCCTCCGCGCTCGCCGGGTCGTTCTCCCGCAGCCACTGCCACTTGGCGGCGGTCATCGAGGCGACCGGCACCGAGCCGGTCCGGGACGTCCACGCCTCGGGTCCGCCGAGCGCCGCGGTGAGGGCGGCGGCCTGGGGAGCGGAGCGGGTGTCGTTCCAGAGCAGGGCGGGGCGCAGCGGACGGCCGCCGCGGTCCAGCACCACGAGACCGTGCTGCTGGCCGGCGACCGCTATGCCGGTGACGGCCGAGGCGGGGACCCCGGCCTCCTTCATCCCGGCGGCCACCGCGTCGCGCAGCGCCTGCCACCACACCTCGGGGTCGCTCTCGCGGGCGCCGCCCTCGCCGAGCACCACGTGCGGGGCACGGCCCACGGCGAGGAGCTCGCCGGTGACGGCATCGGTGACGGCTGCTTTGGTGGACTGGGTGGAACTGTCCACACCGATGACGACCGTGCGCGGCGGCATGGCTACCTCTTCTCGTGCTGCGGGATTTGCTCGTTCGGCAAACAAATTACGGGATCGGACGGGGTGCGAACAGGGGCACGAGGACTTTTTGGTGCCCGAGGGTTTCGCTTCCGGGCCTCTGGGTGCCATATTAGTAATGGCACTGAACAAATTGGTCGGTCGGCAGAGCAGCCGTCCGGGCCCGTCGATCAAGAGGCAGACATGTCGGACCGCTTCACCCCCACTTCCGCTGACA
>NZ_JBIAJC010000022.1:0-107048 GCF_042871745.1 Streptomyces sp. NPDC005576
CACCCCCCAGGTCATCAAGATCGACAGGGGGACACAGTCATGCCGGGCCCGGAGGCCAGCGGCCCCATTGCAGGACCGCGAAAAAGATAACGGGGAGGCCGGATGCCCGACGACAGAGGTGGCAGTTCGGAGCGCGACGCCGCCGTACGGCGGTACGTGGCCGGATTGCTGAGCAGGGCTCAGGGGCCGCTGCGACCGGTTCCCGCACTGGTGCTGCTCGGGACGCGCGGCAGCGGAAAGACCTCCCTCGCGAGGCATCTGGGCCAGTGGGCGCACCGCGTGCCGCTGGCGAAAATAGACGTGGAGCCGGTCGGTGAGCGGGGTGGGACCGCCATCGACGTGCTGATCGAAATGGCTTTCCAGCTCGGCGCGCACCGCGACGGCATCCCGCGACTGGGCTTCCCGGCGCTGGGGGCACTGCTCGCCGCGGTCGGGACGGCGGTCGACGTGCGCAGCCGGGAGCGGGCGGTTCGCGAGATGGCGGACGCCCTGCGAGCGGGGCGGGCGCGGGAGTATTCGTACGAGGCGCTGGAGCAGGTCGTCGACGGCGTCGTCCAGATCGCCGGGATACCGGGACTGCCCTCACTGGGTCCCGTCGTCGTCACCCTCGTCGAGGGCGGGATACGCCTGCGGCTCAACCTGCGGCTGCGTCGCAGGTTCGCCGAGACGACGGCGGGAGGACCGGGGCGGGGCACGACGGCGGACTTCCTGGTCGGCGTCAATCAGCTCTATCACGGCTATCCCGCCCAGCGGGCCGAAGCGGAACGGGTACTGCTGGACTCCTTCCTCGCCGACCTCCGGGGTGCCTACGCTTCGGGCAGGTCCGACCGGCTGCGTACCACGCTCTGTCCGGCGCTCCTGGACAACGTGGACTCCCCCGTCGGTGAATCCTTCCTCACGCTGCTGCTCGAATCCCGGGAGCGCTCCGGCCTCCCGGACCCGCTTCTCGTCATCACGACCGCGCGCAAGCGGCCGGAGACACTGGTCCGCGCCGAGACCGGCAGCGGCCATCGCCCCGACTACCGCGAGAGCTGGCCCCAGCCCTCCCTCTTCCAGCCGCTGGCGGCGGGGCCCCAGGTACTGGTCGGCCAGTTGCGGGACCTCAGCCGCCGCGAGGTGGAGGCGCATGCCGCCGCCCTGCTGGACCAGTTGCCCGCCGGTTCCGTCCTTCCGCGCACGGACAACGCCGTGCAGTGGCTCGGCTGGCTCGTCTACGAGATCACCCGGGGCCACCCGGCGGGCACGGCCGAAGTGCTCGACTTCCTGCGGCGTACGCCGGCCGACATGCCGTGGGAGACCCGCGTGCACGAGTGCCTGGCACCACTCGACGGCAGTGTCCAGCCGGTGCCCCGCCTGTCCGTGGGGCCGCGGCTGCTCGGACTACTGCTCCGCGACTGCTCCGCCCAGCTCGCGCGGCTGATGCCGCGGGCCGCCGCCGCCGTCACGCTCGGCCGCGCCGAGACCTGCGAGTCCCTGTGGGAGGGACAGGAGCCGGTGCTGCGGGAGTTCGTCGGCTACTGCGCGGACGAACTGCGAACGGTGCCCGAGCCCGACGAGGGCCTCCCCGCGCTGCACCGGCTCACCCGCTTCCTGCTGCTGCGCCGGCTCGACGGCGCGCCGGAGAACGGCGGGCCCGGCTCGTGGACGGGCACGCATCGCGCACTGCGTGCGGAGGCGGCGGCACGGGGCGACCTGCGCGCCGTGGCTTACCACGACTTGGCGCTGGACGACCTGGACTCCGCGGTGGGCTATCTCCGGCACCGGTTCGACGAGGTGCGCGCCGACCAGTGGTGTGCGGACCTCGCCTGGCTGCAGCGCGCCCCCTGCCGCTGGAGCGGCGCGCTGCCGGAGGCGGCCCGCGACCGTTACGAGCGTCTCGTCGGTGTCGCCGAGGGCGATGCCCCCCAACGCGCCATCACCCGTCTCCTCGCGGCCGGGTGGATCACTCCCCATCCGCGGCCGGACGGGTCGGCCCAGCCGTACGGCGATCCGCTGGGTGATCCGTACGCGGAGCTGTACCCGGACATCGTGGAGGAGTTCCTGACACTCCGGCGGCCGATCGGAAACGAGCACGACCGCCATGTGCTGCTGCAGATGGCCCAACGCTACGAAAGGAAACCCTGGTGGTGACACTCGGCGACGGCTCCTTCGAACCCCGCGCGCCACGGCGGCTCAAGGCGCCGTGGATCGCGGCCGCCACGATCGTCCTGGCAGGAGCGGTGACGGGCGGCGTCGTGGCGTACCAGGCATGGCAGCAGAACGCGAAGGAGTGTGCGCCGCACATCCTCAAGAGGGGCGACCGCAAGGAGTGCATCGGTCTCAGCGACGGCTCCTTCTCCTTCGGACCCTCACTGGACGTGGTCATGGACAAGATCAAGAAGGAGAACGACCGTGTCCGGGCGTCCGGCAAACCGTTCGTCTCCCTCGCCTATGTCGAGCCGCTGACCACCGCGAAAGGGGAGGAGGAGACCAAGTACGGACTGCGAGCCGAACTGGAGGGGGCCTACCTCGCCCAGCGCGAGCTCAATGAGGCCAGCCTCGGAGGACACGGCGACCTGCCGCGGGTACGCCTGCTGGTCGGCAATCTCGGGCTCCGTTCGGAACAGTGGCGGCCCCTCACCGAGGAGCTCGTGGCGAAGTCCAAGGACAAGAACCACCTGATCGCGGTCGCGGGCTTCGGACAGAGCCGGGGCGGCACGAAGAACGCGGTCGACGCCCTGCGCGACGCGGGCATCCCCATGATGGGTGCGACGGTGACGGCCGACAGCCTCGCGGAAGCGGCGCGTCCCGGCTTCTTCCGGACCTCACCGCCCAACCGCGACCAGGCCGCCGCCGTGGTCAACTACCTGGTGAAGCGGCAGAAGGACGTCCCCGGTTACACGGTCGCCGTCATCCGGGACCGCAACGAGGACGACATCTACAACACCTCGATGTTCGACTCCTTCGCGACGGCAGCCTCCGTGAAGGGCCTGAAGACGGTGGGAAGTCCGCTGGAGTTCCTCTCCGGGGTGGACGGCATCTCCAACGCCTTCTCGTCGGTCGCCGACAAGGTGTGCGCGCTCAACCCCGATGCGGTGTTCTTCGCCGGACGTGGCGTCAACGTACGCAACTTCATCTACGCAATGTCCGCGAGCGAGCGGCGCTGCCCGGTCACCCTGATCACGGGCGACGACGCGGTCGGCGCGTACTTCGGCTCCCAGGACGGCGAGGCGCTCCACGACAAGCTCCGTACCGAGTGGACCGAGAGCAAGGTGACGGTCCTCTACTCCTCACTGGCGCACCCCTCTCTGGCCACCAAGCTCTACGACAAGGAGCACGACCCGCTTCCCGGCTTCCTCACCCTGTACAGCACGGAGTTCGGCGGCGACGACGCCGCCGCGCTCAAGGCCCTGCAGGACGGTCAGGTCATCATGGGACACGACGCCGTCTGGGCACTCGGCGTCGCAGTGCGGAACGCGGCGGGACCGGAGGGGAACGGCCAGGTCAACACGGGTTCCACCCTGCAGATGCTGCTCCAGCTCAGCGGGAAGTTCGCCGTGTCGGGGCTCAGCGGCCCGACCTCCTTCGCTTCGGACGGTAATCCCGACAACAAGGCGATGGCGCTCGTACAGATGGAACCCTCGGGGGGCTACACGTTCAAGGATGTCGTGCGCCCCTGATCCGCCGGGGCCGTCCCGCTCACCCCGGGAACCGCCCGCTGCTGCGCAGCTCCCAGCGGCGTTCGGCGTACGCGAGGTCGTCGCGCCAGAGCCGCCCCGCCGAGGCCCTCATGAGCGGGCGCAGCAGCGGGGCCGCCGCGCGGGCGACGGCGAATCCGCGCCGGTCGGACGCGGCGACGACCGCCTCCACCACGGCGGTGCGCGGCCGGCCGGCGGTGTCGGTGCCGAGGGGGGTGGCGTGGCTCTCGACCACGGAGCCCCGGCCCTCCCCCTCGGTGATGTGCATGACGACCGTACGGGGTTCGGGCGCCGTGAACACGGCTCGTACGGGCACGACGACGCGGCCCGCCACCTTGAAGGAGACGTCGACCGCGAACCCGTCCCGCCCGTCCCCGGCCTCGCCGCCGGGGACGTCGAGCACGGTCAGGTCCACGAAGGAGTACGGGTGGAACCAGGCGCCGTGCCAGGGGTCGAGGCGGTTGGCGACGACGTCCTCGGGTTCGCAGGTGCCGAATCCCTCGTACACCGCGTCGACCGCCGTCGCGGCCACCGGCCGTTCGGGGACGACGGGCCGGTCCAGCGGGGTTTCGCCGCCCGCTTCGTCGAGCCGTACCCAGGCGAGGACTCCGTCGTCGAAGGCGGGGTAGGGCTCCCAGCCGGCGAAGGGCCCGCCGTCGAGGGCGAGTCCGTGCCAGTGGCAGACGAGGGTGCCGCAGCGGACCGGGCTGTCCCGCAGCGGTGCGCCCAGGTGCGGGCAGGCGCCGGGGCCGGCGCGCAGGCGGCCCGAGGCGTCGCGCCAGGCGACGACCTCGGTGCCCTGGACGGTCCGTCCGAAGGAGCGGCCGGGGGTGATGCGGCGGGACGCGCCGATGACGTACCAGTTGCCGGAGGGTCGGCTCAGCGCGTGCTTGAGGGCGCCCGCGATGAGGGCGGGACGGGCGTCGCGCCAGGTGGGGCGCTGCTTCTCCCACGGCACCGGGTCGCGGCGCAGCCGCAGTGGGACACGTCCGCGGCGGCCGGGCCGGCCGGGGTGGGGATGCGTCATGCCACGTCCTCCCGTCCGGCCCGGGTGACGGCCGGGTCGCGGTGGGGCAGACCGGCCCGCTGAGCGTCCGTCACCGGCAGGGCGCGCGGCGGGACTCTCCGTCGCGGCGCAGGAGCGGTGCGGGCCCCGGAGCGTGCGGCGAGTGCGCGCACCAGGCCGTCCAGGGCGACCGTGGCGCGGCGGGCACGGGAGACGACCGCGCGCCGGTGGAGCACGGCGTAGCCGTCGGCCTCGACGGCGTCGAGGATGCCGCCGTACAGCACGAACGCGGTGCGGATGCAGGGGCGCGACTCGGGGGCGAGCAGCGCGATGCCGGGGAGCGCCCGCCGGTAGATCTCCCGGTTGTGCGCGGCCGCTGCCCGGAGCGCGGAGGTGATGCGCGGGTCGCGCAGGCCCGTCGCTCTGCTGTGCACCAGGAGTTCGCGGTCGACGCCGTGTGCGGCGAGCAGGTCGGCGGGGAGGTAGACGCGGCCCCGGTCGAGGTCCTCGCCGACGTCCCGGAGGAAGTTGCTGAGCTGGAAGGCGACACCCAGGTCGGCGGCGTACGGGGCGGCCTCCTCGCGTGGTCCGACCGTGCCGAGGACGGGCAGCATCTGGAGTCCGATCACGGCGGCCGATCCGTGGGTGTAGCCGCCGAGTTCCGCCCAGGAGGCGTACCCGGTCACCGTGAGGTCGCTGCGCATGGAGGCCATGAAGTCGGTGAAGTGGCGGTGGTCGATGCCGTACACGGCAGCCGTGTGGACCAGTGCCCGGATCACCGGTTCGTCGGCGGTGCCGTGGGCGAGGCCCTCGGCGAGCCGCTGTTCGAAGGCGAGCAGCGCCCGCGCGCGTTCCCCGGGGGTGGGGTCGCCGGTCAGGTCGTCCACGATGTCGTCGGCCCGGCGGGCGAAGCCGTAGAGAGCGTGCACGGCGGGCCGGCGGTCGGCGGGGAGCAGCCGGGTGGCGAGGAAGTACGTCCTCCCGTGGGCGGCGTTGAGCCTCCGGCAGGTGGCGTACGCGGCGCGCAGGGCGGGGTCGTGGATGGCTGCCGCGTCGAGTTCACGGGCGGTCATACGGAGGTGCCTTTCGGGACGGGGCGCGGGGTGGTCGCGGTGGCCGGCCGGGGCCGGAGCGGACCGGTGATCCGGGCGGCGGCGAGCTTCCCGGAGATCAGCACGGTCGGCACGCCGACGCCCGGGGTGGTGCCGCAGCCGGCGAGTACGGCGTTCGTGGTGCCCCGGACGAGGTTGCGGGGGCGGAAGGGGCCGGTCTGGGGGAAGGTGTGGGCGGCCGAGAACGGGGTGCCGGCCGCGTGTCCCTGGGCGGTCCAGTCGACCGGGGTGACCAGGCATTCCTCCTCGATGGCGGAGCCGAGCCCGGCGAGGCCCCGGCGTTCGAGTTCGGTGAGGAGGCGGTCCCGGTAGCGGGGGGCCAGTTCGTCCCAGGTGAGGGCGGACGGGCCGATGTCGGTGTTGGGGCAGGGTGCGAGCACGTAGTGGAGGTGCTTGCCGGGCGGGGCGAGTGTGGGATCCCCGGCCGTGGGGCGGGTGATGAGGAGCGAAGGGTCGCTCATCAGTGAGCCGGTGCGGGTGAGTTCGTGGAAGGTGCCCTTCCAGGCCCGGCCGAACGAGAGGGTGTGGTGGGCGAGTCCGGGCCAGGTGCGGTCCGTTCCCGCGTGCAGGACGACGGCGGACGGCGAGTGCCGCAGCCCGCCGGGCCGACGGGGTGTCCGGCCGAGCAGCTCGTAGCTGACGGGCAGGTCCGGGGTGAGGACGACCGCGTCGCACGGGATGCGGCCCCGGTCGGTGACGACGGCGGTGACCCGGTCGCCGGAACGTTCCAGCCGGCTGACGGACTCGCCGTAGCGGAACGCGGCACCGGCTTCGGCGGCCGAGTCCGCCAGGGCCCGCGGCAGGGCGTGCATGCCGCCGCGCGGGAAGTACACCCCGGCGACCGTGTCCATGTAGGCGATGACGGCGTACGCGGCGAGCGCGCGGGCCGGCGGCACTCCGGCGTACAGGGCCTGGAAGGAGAAGACGCGGCGGAGCCGTTCGTCGCGGAGGTAGCGGCCGATCCGCGCGTCGAGCCGGCCGAAACCGCCGAGCGCGGCGAGCCGTGCCAGGTCGGGGTGGAGGAGCTGGAACGGTGAGTCGAAGTTGGCGTCGATGAAGCGGCGCATCTGCACGGCGTAGAGGCGTTCCAGCCACTGCCGCAGACGTCGGTAGCCGAGCGCTTCGTCGCCGCCCGCGAACTCCTCCACGGCGGCCTCCATCGCCGCCGGTTCGGTGTGCACGTCGAGGGTGGAGCCGTCGGCGAACCAGGCACGGTAGGCGGGGTGGAGCGGGATCAGGTCGAGCCGGTCGGCGAGCCGGTGACCGACGGCGGCGAATGCCTCCTCGACGAGGTCGGGCATGGTGAGCACGGTGGGGCCGGTGTCGATGCGGTAGCCGCCGCGCTCCAGCAGGCCGGCGCGTCCGCCCGGCGTGAGGTCGCGTTCGACGACGGTGACCCGCCGGCCTGCGCCGAGCAGGTGGAGCGTGGCGGACAGGCCGGCGAGGCCGGCACCGACCACCACGACGTGGTCGGTGCGCCCGGGGACGGTCCTCATGGGGTGGTGTCTCCTTCACGAGCTTCACGAGCGGGGCCGGGTGCGGACGGTGGGGCGGGAGGCCCGGGTGGTGGGGTGCGCCCGCCCGCGGCCTCCCGCAGCAGCAGGCGCAGCTGCCGGGCGCCCTCCGGGTGGAGTCCGGCGAGGCCGAGGCGGGCGTCCGCCTCGGCGGCGAGCCGGTCCGCCCGGTGTTCGACGGCGGTACGCGCCCCGCTCCGGGTGAGCGCGTCCCGTACCCGGGCGAGGCCCTCGTCGGTGAGACCGGGGTCGCCCACGCCCGCGTCCAGGACCGCGAGCACGGCGGTGTCGCCCGCCGCCTCGGCGCGCTCCCGGGCGACGGCCACCAGATAGGTGGGCTTGCCGTCGCGGAGATCGCCGCCGGAGGGCTTTCCGGTGACCGCCGGGTCACCGAACGCGCCGAGCAGGTCGTCGCGGAGCTGGAAGGCGGTGCCCGCGCTGCGGCCGGCCGCGCAGAGAGCGGCGGTCGTACGCTCGTCGGCGCCCGCCAGCGCCGCCCCCAGCGCGATGGGGCGCTCCACGGAGTAGAGGGCGCTCTTGAGGCAGGCGGTCCGCAGGGCGTGCGCGGCGGTGCGGGTGGACGCGGCCTGCCCGTGCAGGTCGAGGTACTGGCCGGCCACCATCTCGGTGCGCATCGCCCGCCAGATCCTCAGGACCCGGGACCGGGTGGCGGGGTTCATCGGAAGCGCCGCGACGGTGTCGTCCGCCCAGGCCAGGGCGAGGTCGCCGACGAGGACGGCGGCCGAGGTGCCGAAGGCGGTGTCCGGAGGGCCGCCGGGGACGCCCGCCAGCTCGACGTGGACGGCGGGGCGGCCGCGGCGCAGCGGCGAGCCGTCCATCACGTCGTCGTGGACGAGGGCGCAGGTCTGGATGAGTTCGAGCGCGACACCGAGGCGCAGCGCCGCGCCGGTGGTGTCCGCGCCGCCGCCGCAGGCCCGCATCGCCCACCAGAGGAAGCGGGGCCGGGCGCGCTTCCCGCCGCCGAGCGTGAAGTCCGCGACCCGCCGGGCCACGTCCCGGGTGAAGACGGTGTCGATGGCGGAGGCCTCGGCGAGGTGCTCCCCCAGGACCGTGCGGGCGGTACGGAGGACGGCGCCGGCCACGTCCGCGTCGACGGACCCGACCGACTCGACGGGTTCGACGGGCTCGACGGGCTCGACGGGCTCGACGGATTCACGGGGTTCGACGCGTGCGAGGGGTTCGACGGATGGCGTGCCGGGCCGGGGCGCGGCGGGGCCGTCCGGGTCGCGGCCGCCGCGGGTCTCGTCGGAGCCGTCGGCCGCCCGCCGGGGCCCGTCGTGCGCCCGGGTGTGGCCGCCGGCCGCCGGGTCCTCGTGCGCGCGGACCGCAGCGCCGTGCGGCTCCCGGGCGTCCGGACCTGCCGGGGCCCCCTCGGCGGGGTGGGTCCGGTCGGGTGGCTGCGCGCCCCCGCCGGACCGCTCGGGCCGCCGGTGGTCGGGGTCGGCAGAGGCGGAAACCGCCGCCCGGGTGAGGCGCATCACAGGTCCTTCTGGTCGCATCGGTCTCCGTACCGCTCGGGCGGGTCCCGTACCGCCGAGCCGACGTGCCGGCGGTACGGGATCCGTCGCGGACCCGTGTCGTCCGGGCCCGTCGCGTCTCTTCCGCCGTCCCTCGTCCGGCGGATGCGGGCGGGCCCCGATCCGTGCCGGCGACGTGCCGGTGCCGCGGGCCCAGGCTTCCGAGGGGACCACGCCGACCGGCCGGGCAGTGGCTGCCGGGGCCGGTGGCGAGGCTCCTGAGCGGCCCCGCGACCCATTCGGCCGCCCCGACCGTGTCACGGTGCATCCACCGGGCCCCGCCGGGCGGAATGCGGTACGGGCGGGGACGGTGGAAGAAGACGACCGGAATCGACCCGAGGCGGAGGCGGCATGGAGACGGCCAGGGAGACGGCCAGCGGGACCGGGGACGACGGGAAAGGCCTGCGATGTCTGGTGACGGGGGCCACCGGCTACATCGGCGGCCGCCTGGTGCCGGAGCTGCTGGCGGCCGGCCACCGGGTGCGCGCTCTGGCGAGGACCCCTCAGAAGCTGCGCGACTACCCCTGGGCCGCCGAGGCGGAGGTGGTGCGCGGGGACGTCACCGATCCGGAGTCCCTGGCCGCGGCCATGCGGGACATCGACGTCGCGTACTACCTGGTGCACGCGCTGGGCACCGGTCCGGGCTTCGAGGAGACCGACCGCCGGGCGGCCCGGATCTTCGGCGAGCAGGCCCGTGCGGCCGGGGTGGGCCGCATCGTCTACCTGGGGGGCCTCACCCCCGGTGGCGTACCGGAGGAGGAGCTCTCCCCGCATCTGCGGTCCCGCGCGGAGGTCGGCCGCATCCTGCTCGATTCGGGGGTGCCGACGACCGTGCTGCGGGCCGCCGTCATCATCGGTTCGGGTTCGGCGTCCTTCGAGATGCTCCGCTACCTCACCGAGCGGCTGCCGGTCATGGTCACCCCGAGCTGGGTGTCCACCCGGATCCAGCCGATCGGCGTCCGGGACGTGCTGCGCTACCTCGCGGGCAGTGCACGGATGCCCCGGGACGTGCACCGCTCCTTCGACATCGGCGGGCCCGACGTCCTCACGTACCGGGTGATGATGGAGCGGTACGCCGAGGTCGGGGGCCTGCCGAAGCGGTTGATCCTGCCCGTCCCGATGCTCACGCCCAGGCTGTCCAGTCACTGGATCGGGCTGGTCACCCCGGTGCCCCGGTCCATCGCCCGGCCGCTCGCGGAGTCGCTGAAGTACGAGGTGGTCTGCCGCGAGCACGACATCGCGCGGTACGTGCCGGACGGGCCCGGGCAGCCCTTCCCCTTCGACAAGGCGCTCTCCCTCGCCCTGCGGCGGGTCCGGGAGGCGCAGGTGACCACCCGGTGGTCCTCCGCGTCGCTCCCGGGCGCTCCGAGCGACCCGCTGCCCACGGACCCGGACTGGGCGGGCGGCAGCCTGTACGAGGACGTCCGGGAGCGGGACGTGGACGCTTCCCGGGCCGCGCTGTGGCGGGTCGTGGAGGGCATCGGCGGCGACAACGGGTGGTACTCATTCCCGCTCGCCTGGGCGGTGCGGGGCTGGCTGGACCGGGCGATGGGCGGGGTGGGGCTGCGGCGGGGCCGCCGTGACGCCGCCCGTCTGAGGGTCGGGGACTCACTGGACTTCTGGCGGGTGGAGGAGATCGAGCCGGGCAGGCTGCTGCGGCTGCGGGCGGAGATGCGGGTGCCGGGTCTGGCCTGGCTGGAGATGTACGCGGAGGAGCGGGCCGACGGGCGCTCCCACTACCGCCAGCGCGCGCTCTTCCACCCGCGCGGGCTGCTGGGCCACGCCTACTGGTGGAGCGTCTCGCCCTTCCACGCGATCGTCTTCGGCGGTATGGCCCGCAACATCGCGCGCGCCGCCTCCCGCGATCCCGCCTCCTCCGGTGCGCGGGAGGAGACCGCGGCCGTGCGCCCGCGTCCTCGGGAACAGACCTGAGCCAAAAGCGCACCGCGGCGACCCGGGCGGCCGGTGTCCGGGTCGCGCGGTGCGCGGCGCATCCGGACCGCCGGGTGGTGCGGAAGCACCGGCCGTACCCCTTACACCCGTCGCACCAGACGTCCCCGTCCCCGTTCCGATCCCGTCCAGGAGTAGCGCCATGACCGTCTCGGTCGTCCTGTTCACCGCCGATCTGCGGCTGCACGACCATCCGCCGCTGCGCGCCGCGGCGGCCGCGGGCGACGAGATCGTGCCGCTCTTCGTCCTCGACCGGCGTGTGGAGGAGGCCGGTTTCGCGGTGCCCAACCGGCGGGCCTTCCTCGCCGACTGCCTGCGGGACCTGGACGCGGGGCTGCGCGACCGGGGCGGGCGGCTCGTGATCCGTACCGGGGACGTGTCCGAGGAGGTCTGCCGGGTCGCCGCCGAGACCGGTGCCCGGGACGTCCACATGTCCGGTGGGGCCAGCGCGTACGCCCACGCCCGCGAGGAGCGCTTGCGCACCGAGCTGGAGTCGCAGGGGCGGAGACTGCATGTGCACGACGGGGTGGTGACCGCAGTGGCGCCGGGCACGGTGCGGCCCACGGGGTCGGCGGCGAACCACTTCGCCGTCTTCTCCCCGTACTTCCGGCGCTGGTCCCAGGAGCGGCTGCGGGACCCCCTCGCACCACCGCGCGCCGTCCGGGTGCCGGACACCGCGCGCTCCGGTGAACTGCCCTCCCGGGCACAGGTGTCGGGGATCTCGCCCGGCTTGGCGGAGGGCGGGGAGAACGCGGGCCGCGCCCTGTTCGCCGCATGGCGGCGGTCGGGTCTCGGGTCGTACGACAACCAGCACGACGACCTCGCGGGCGACGCCACCTCCCGTCTCTCCCCGCACCTGCACTTCGGCACCGTCTCACCGGTGGAGCTGATCGAGCGTTCCCGCAAGGCCGGCGGGACGGGAGCGGAGGCGTTCGTACGGCAGTTGTGCTGGCGGGAGTTCAACTACCAGGTCCTCGCGGCCCGTCCGTCCGCGTCCCACGAGAACTACCGCTCGCGGGACGACGACTGGCGGGACGAGGAGGAGGCCCGGGACGACATCGAGGCATGGCGGGAGGGACGCACCGGCTATCCCGTCGTGGACGCCGCGATGCGTCAACTGCGCCACGAGGGATGGATGCACAACCGCGGCCGGCTGCTCACCGCCAGCTTTCTGGCGAAGACGCTCTACGTGGACTGGCGGATCGGCGCGCGGCACTTCCTGGACCTGCTGGTGGACGGCGACATCGCCAACAACCAGCTCAACTGGCAGTGGGTGGCCGGCACCGGGACGGACAGCCGCCCCAACCGGGTGCTCAACCCGGTGCTCCAGAGCCACCGTTACGACCCGGACGGGACGTACGTACGACGCTGGGTGCCGGAGCTGGCCGGCATCGGGGGTGCGGCGGTGCACGAGCCGTGGCGGCTTCCGGAACCGGATCGCGTGGCGCTGGACTACCCCGCTCCGGTGATCCACCTCCCGGACGCGCTGGCCCGGTTCAAACTGGCGCGCGGCCTGCGCTGAGCACCCGCCGCCGACCCCTCCCGGCCGCGCCCGCGCCGGGGAGACGGGACGGCCCCGCCGGGGGTTCGGTTGCCCGGCGGGGCCGTGTGAGGGGTGCGGGGGAAGTCAGGGGCAATCAGACCTTGCGCCAGCGGGCGTTGGCCCAGGAGAAGACGCCGAAGGCCGCCAAGCCGAGGGCGATCAGTGCGAGCAGCCAGGGTCCTGCGGGGGTGTCGGTGAAGGAGCGCAGGGTGTCGTCCATGCCCTTGGCCTGGCCCGGCTCGTGCTGGACGGCCGCGGCGATGGCGAACCCGCCCGCCGTGCCGAAGACGACGCCCCGGGCGACACCTCCGGCCACACCGACCACGTCGACGGCACGGCGGACCTTCTCGCTGCTGCCGGACATGTCGAGGTGCTTGCGGAACTTCAGGGTCACCGCGCGGAAGATCAGCCACAGCCCGATGCCCACGACAACGGCCCCGGCGAGCCCCACGATCCACTGACCGCCGGGCCAGTCGAGCGCCTTGGCGGTGACGTCGTCGGTCCGCTTGTCGCTGGACCCGCTGCCGCTGCCCTTGTCGCCGACGGCGTAGGAGATCACGGAGTACGCGACGAACGCGTAGAACACGCAGCGTCCGCCGGCCATGATCCGCTTCGTGGGCTTGTGCCCGTCCGGACCGGCCTGGCCGAACACCGCCTCGGAGAGCCGCCAGAGCGCCATGCCCACGAGTCCGATGCCGAGGAGCCACAGGAGGACCCCGCCGAGGGGCTGCTCGGCCACTTGCTTGAGCGCGCCGCCCCGGTCGGCCTGCTTCCCGCCGTCACCGTTGTTCGAGAACGCCACGCGCAGGGCGAGCACTCCGATGAGCAGATAGATGACACCGCGCGCCACGAATCCGGCACGCGCCGCCGTCTCGACCGCTTTTCCGTTGGCCGCACTCCGTGCCTGGCCTCTTCCGTGTTCCGCTATCGCACTGGTCTCCATGGACCGACGGATGCCCCAGTTCGGCGGATCAATGCCGACGGATCGCCTATCGGGGCTCCGGCCCCCGGGCCCTCAGACCGCTTCGGGCCCGTCCGGTACCGCGGCCTGCGCCTTCGCACGCTTGCCAACCACGGCAGCCGCGGCGACGGCGCTGCCGAGGAAGGCCAGCGCCACCGCCCACGGCTTGTCGAGCACGTGGCAGGTGGCGTGGTCGAGGGAGTAGTCACCGGCGCCGGTGAGGCCGATCGCGGCGGCGGTGAACCCGAGGAACGCCGGGTACTCGTACCCGCCGCCCTGGGCGAAGAAGCCGGCCGGGGCGTGGACCGCGACCGCGCCCGCCATCGCGCCGGCGGCGGCTGCGCCGGCAGCCGGCGTGGCGAGGCCGAGCGCGAGCAGCACTCCGCCGCCCATCTCGCCGAGTCCGGCGGCGACGGCGCTGTGCTTGGGGGGATGGAAGCCCATGGCCTCCATGGCCGCGGTGGTGCCTTCGACGCCTCCGCCGCCGAACCAGCCGAGGAGCTTCTGGGAGCCGTGGGCTGCGAGGACGGCGCCGGTACCGACGCGCAGGACGAGCAGGCCGAGGTCACGCCGGTTGATGCAGGCCATGGGAACTCCCGGGGACGAGGGGGCGGGCTACCGCTCCACTGTCGCCCGGCGCCGAAGCGGGGGCGCGACCGGTTGGGCCGTACGGAGGATGCCCGGGAGGGTGTCCGGGCAAGGGCGGGCGGGTCCGGGAGGGGTCCGGACCGCACGAATGCGACGCAGGTCATTGTGCAACTTGTTGCACAACAGCGTTCCGGTCCTCTACAACTGGCGTGACGACACCGTGCGAGGAGACCCCGATGAGCCCCTACCCCACGCTGCTGAGCCCGCTGGACCTCGGATTCACCACCCTTCCCAACCGGGTGGTCATGGGGTCGATGCACACGGGACTGGAGGAAGCCGAGAACGGCTTCGAGCGGATGGCCGCGTTCTACGCCGAGCGCGCCCGCGGCGGCGCCGGCCTCATCGTCACCGGCGGCATCGCGCCCAGCGAGCGCGGCTGTTCCGTGCCCGGCGGCGCCAAGCTGACCACGGAGGCGGAGGCCGAGGAGCACGCCCGGATCACCTCGGCGGTGCACGCGGCGGGGGGCCGGATCGCCATGCAGATCCTGCACTTCGGCCGGTACGCCCACCACCCGGACCTGGTGGCGCCGAGCGCGCTCAAGGCGCCGATCAGCGGGTTCACCCCGCGCGCGCTGACCGACGAGGAGGTCGAGGAGACGATCGAGGAGTTCGTCCGGGCGGCCTCCCTCGCCCGGCGGGCCGGTTACGACGGGGTCGAGATCATGGGCTCCGAGGGCTACCTCATCAACGAGTTCATCGTGGCGGAGACCAACCACCGCACCGACCGCTGGGGCGGCTCGTACGAGAACCGCGTCCGTTTCCCGGTGGAGATCGTGCGCCGGGTGCGCGAGGCCGTCGGCGAGGACTTCATCCTGATCTACCGGCTCTCCATGCTCGACCTGGTGCCGGACGGATCGACGCTGGAGGAGGTCGTGCACCTCGCCCGCGCGGTCGAGGCGGCCGGGGCGACCATCATCAACACCGGCATCGGCTGGCACGAGGCCCGCATCCCCACCATCGCCACCTCGGTGCCGCGCGGCGCGTTCACCTGGGTGACCGAGAAGGTGCGCGGCTCGGTCTCCGTACCGCTGGTGACGAGCAACCGCGTCAACACCCCCGAGGTCGCCGAGGAGATCCTCGCCTCGGGCCGCGCGGACATGGTCTCGATGGCCCGTCCCTTCCTCGCCGATCCCGACTTCGTGGCGAAGGCCGCCGCCGGACGCTCCGACGCCATCAACACCTGCATCGGCTGCAACCAGGCCTGCCTGGACCACGTGTTCAGCCTCAAGATCACCTCCTGCCTGGTCAATCCCCGGGCGTGCCACGAGACCGAGCTGGTCCTCTCCCCCACCCGGACCCGCAGGAGCGTCGCCGTCGTCGGCGCCGGCCCGGCCGGTCTCGCCTGCGCGGTCACGGCCGCCGAACGAGGCCACGCGGTCACCCTCTTCGACGCCGCCGACGAGATCGGCGGGCAGCTCAACGTGGCGCGCCAGGTGCCCGGCAAGGAGGAGTTCGACGAGACGCTGCGCTACTTCCGCACCCGGCTGCGCGAGCTGGAGGTCGACGTACGACTCGCCACCCGCGCCGGGACGGGGACGCTGGAGGGGTACGACGAGGTGGTGCTCGCCACCGGGGTCGAGCCGCGCACCCCTCCCATCGAGGGGGTCGATCACCCCAGCGTGGTCAGTTACCTGGACGTGCTGCGCGACAAGGCGCCGGTCGGCGACCGGGTCGCGGTCATCGGGGCGGGCGGGATCGGCTTCGACGTCGCGGAGTACCTGACCGACTCCGGGGAGGGGACGAGCCGGGACCCGGAGGCGTTCCTGCGCGGCTGGGGCGTGGACACCACCTATGCGCACCGGGGCGGGCTGCGCCTGCCGGAGCGCCCGAAGCCGCCGCGCACGGTCCATCTGGTCCAGCGCAAGGCGACCAAGGTCGGGGCCGGGCTCGGCAAGACCACGGGGTGGATCCACCGCACCGAACTGCGTCACCGCGGCGTCACCATGATCGCGGGTGCCACCTACGACCGCATCGACGACGACGGACTGCACCTGACCGTCGACGGTGAGCAGCACGTGCTGCCGGTCGACACCGTCGTGCTCTGCGCGGGGCAGGAGCCGCGCCGCGACCTGTACGAGGAACTGCGCGCGGCGGGCCGGCCGGTGCATCTGATCGGCGGCGCCGACGTGGCCGCCGAACTGGACGCCAAGCGGGCCGTCCGCCAGGGCACCGAGTTGGCCGCAGCGCTCTGAACCCGGTCCTCGTGCCCGCGTTCGTAGGATGCACCCCATGTCACTGCCGCACGCGATCCTCACCGCTCTGCTGGAGAAACCGTCGTCGGGGCTCGAACTGACCCGCCGCTTCGACCGGTCGATCGGCTACTTCTGGTCGTCGACGCACCAGCAGATCTACCGCGAGCTCGGCAGGCTGGAGCAGGCCGGGCGGATCCGGGCCCTGCTGCCCGACCAGCCGGCCAGGGGCAGCAGGAAGGAGTACGAGGTGCTGCCGGCGGGCCGCGAGGAGCTGGCGGCCTGGGTCGCGCTCTCCGAGGCCCCGAAGCCGGTCCGCGATCCGCTGCTGCTCCGGATGCGGGCGGCGGCGGTCGTCGGGGCACCCGGGCTCGGCGCGGAGCTGCGCCGCCATCTGGAGCTGCACCGGCGGCAGCGGGCGGAGTACCTGGAGATCGAGAGGCGCGACTTCCCGCCGGAACGCCGGACGGGCCAGGACGACCGGCTCCGCCACCTCCTTCTGCGCGGCGGCATCGACCTGGAGAGCTTCTGGATCACCTGGCTGACCGGGGCGCTCGATGAGCTCGACGGGCCCGTCGGGGGCCCCGTCATGAGTGCCGTCGAAGGCCCCGCCGCGACCCCCGTCGACGGGAGTCCGGGGAGCCCGTGACCCGGCGTCCGCAGAGCCCGTGACCCGCAGGACGCCGGGCCCGGAGGGACGCGTTCCCGGTGTCCGGTCAGCTACCGGCCGCGGCAGCGGGTTCGGGGCTGTCGGCCGCCGGGCGCTCCCGGACTCTGGGACTCCCGATGACCGTGCGCCGCCGTACCCCGGCTTTGCGGCGGATGCCCGAGGCTGCCGGCACCGCAGAGGCCGGGTGGCGCCCCGGCACGGCGACGGGCGCGGGCACGGGTGCGGACGCAGGGGAGGACGCGGGCAGGGGGTGTGCCGGACCGTGCGCTTCCGGGAGCGCCGACGGCCTGGGTGGCGCTGCCGGCGCCACCGGCTCCCCGGCAGCGGTCCTGGACTGCGCCCTGCTGAGCAGGATCACTCCGTACGCCGAGAGGACGACGCCCGCGACCGCCGGGATCAGGCTGAGGGGGCCGCCCTGGAGGCGCTCGCCGAGCAGGACCATCCCGATCGCGGCGGCGGCCACCGGGTTGGCGAGGGTCAGTACGGCGAGCGGCGCGCCGAGACCGTCGCGGTACGCGGTCTGGGAGAACAGCAGCCCGCCCATCGAGAAGGCAGCGACCAGCAGGGTCACCACCACGGTGCGCGGGGTGAACAGGGCGCCCGAGGCATGGTGGGTGAGGGCGACCGTCAGGGTCTGGGTCAGCGCGGAGGCGACACCGGAGGTGATCCCGGAGGCTGCGGCGTGCCGCAGTCCGGGGCGGGCTCCGGGGCGGCCGAGGGCGGACACCACGGCCAGGGTGACCGCCCCGACGCCGAGGGCTTCGGCGAGGCCGAGGGTCTCGTGCGGCGCGGCGCCGCCCGCCGCCGTCAGCAGTGCGGCCAGCCCGACGAGGGTCAGGACCGTGCCCCGCCACTCGGTGCCGCTGACCTTCCGGCCGGCGGTACGGGCGCCGAGCGGTACGGCCGCCACCAGGGTCAGCGCACCGAGCGGCTGGACCAGGGTGAGCGGTCCGTACCTCAGGGCGGCGACGTGCAGCAGAGCCCCGGTGGCGTTGAGCCCGACCGACGCCCACCAGGCGCCGCGCCCGAGCAGCCGGAGACCACCGGCGCCGGGTTCGGTGCGTCCGGCGAGGCGGGACTGAGCCACGGCCGCGGCGGCGTAGGCCACGGCGGAGACGAGGCAGAAGAGGATGGCGACGAGCGTGGCGTTCACCGTCCGGCTCCCGGTGCGACGAGGGTCCGCTGCTGGGCGGACGAGCTGCCGGCGTAGGCCCGGGGGCCGGCCGGGGCGGGCATGCCGGGGTCGTAGGGCGGGTGGCCTGCGGCGGGAGCGAATCCGGCCGGGGTCACGGAGGGCCACGTACCTCGGAGGCGTACCGCCCGGGAGGGCCGGTACAGCGGGATCGCGGCCAGCGCGAGCGCGAGGAGGGCCGTGACGACGAGGGCGTCGAGCCAGTAGTGGTTGGCGGTGCCGACGATCACCAGCAGGGTGGCGAGGGGGTGCGCCGACCAGAGCCAGCGCCATCGGGAGCGGCCGGCGGCGACGAGTCCGATCGCCACCATGAGGGCCCAGCCGAAGTGGAGCGAGGGCATGGCGGCGAACTGGTTGGCCATGGTGTCGGTGGTGGGCGTGGCGCCGTAGACCGTGGGTCCGTACACCTGGCCGGTGTCGACGAGTCCCGCGGCGGCCAGCATGCGCGGCGGGGCCAGCGGGAAGAGCAGGTGGAGCGCGAGGGCGGCGCCGGTGAGCGCCGCGAGTATTCGGCGGGACCAGACGTAGTGGTGGGGGTGCCGCCAGTACAGCCAGATCAGGAAGAGCACGGTGGCCGGGAAGTGGACCCACGCGTAGTAGGTGTTCGCCAGGTGGATCAGGGTCTCGCTGTACAGCAGGACTCCCTGGACGTCTCCCTCTCCGGGCAGGCCGAGCGCGCGTTCGAAGTTCCAGACGTGTCCGGCGTTGTGGAAAGCCTCGTCGACGTGACCGTTGGCCGCTTGGCGGCCGAGCTTGTAGACGAGGAAGAGCCCGACGACGAGCAGGAACTCGCGGACGAGGGGCGGGCGGGCCGAGGCGTCCGACTCCCGTCCCCCAGGCGTTCTGCGGGCGTACATCACCCGTGCCCCTAACTGACGGTTGCGGAGATACACCGGGCATGGTCCAGTCCACACCCAATCGATACGCCAGTGTACCGATACGCAAACGTATCGGTACACTGGCGTATCGAAGCGCTTTACCGCCGAGCCCCAGGAGGAACGAACCGTGCCGACCCGGGACTCCGCGCAGGGAACTCAGGAAATCCCGGCACCCCCGGACGCCGGGGCGCCGGAGACCGCGGCGCCCTCTCCCCGGTCGCCCCGCTCGAAGATCACCCCGGAGCGGGTCCAGGAGCTGTACGCGGCGGTGCTGGAGCTGCTCCGCGAGAGCGGGTACGAATCCCTCACCATGGAGGGCGTCGCCGCGCGGACCCGCTGCGGCAAGTCGACCCTCTACCGGCAGTGGGGATCGAAGCCCGAGCTGGTCGTCGCCGCGCTCCACAGCACCCGGCGCGGATCGCTCGCCCACATCGACACCGGAACCCTGGCCGGGGACCTGCTGGCGGCGGCACGGGCGATCGGCGCCCGTTCCGGCCTCGACACGACCCTGGTGCACGCCCTGAGCCACGCCGCCCTGCAAAGTCCCGAGCTGCTCTGCGCGATGCGTGAGTCGCTGGTGATGCCGGAGATCGCGGCGATCGAAGCGATGGTCCGCAGGGGCCGCGAACGCGGGGAGATCGCCCCCGACTGCGCGACCGCCGAGTACGTCGCGGCCCAGTTGTTCGGCCTGGTCCGCGTACGGCCGCTCCTCGACAGCCTGCACGCCGACGAGGAGTACCTCGCGCGTTTCACCGAGAGAGTCATTCTTCCCGGCCTCGGTCTGGAGACATCACCGACCGAGTCCTGACAGAACGTGGGCCGTCCATCCCAGCGGAGGGAACGGCCCGCTCGCGTCGCACCGTGGGGACGGGGGCGGCGCACTCCGACGGCCGGCGACTTCCACCGAAGCCGCCGGCCGTTCGTGTGCCCGGAGAGCTCCGGGGCTCCCCTCCGACTCTCCCTCCGACCCATCCATCCGCACCCCCTTGCCCTCCCCTTGTCGTCCTCTTGACGATATCCCCTGACAGGCCCTATCGTCCTACTTGTCGTCATCCTGACGAGAAACGGAAGGGGCCGTTCCCATGGCCGACATCACACGGCGCTTCGGCTGGCGCCATCTGCGCTCCGCACCCACCGCACACATCCGTCACCACAAGCGCGGCACACTCGCCCATGACGGGCCCGGGCTGAGCTTCTGGTACCGCTCGCTGAGCGCCGCGCTCTCCGAGGTGCCGGTGGACGACCGGGAGCTGGCGATGGCGTTCCACGCCCGTACCGCGGACTTCCAGGACGTGACCGTGCAGGCCACCGTCACGTACCGGGTCAGCGACCCCGCGCTGGCAGCGGCCCGTCTGGACTTCTCCGTGGACCCGGACACCGGGGTGTGGCGCGGCTCCCCGCTCGAACAGATCGCGACCCTGCTGACCGAGACCGCGCAGCAGCACACCCTGGACGCCCTCGCCCGCACCCCCCTGGCCACCGCTCTGGTGGACGGCGTGGCCCTGGTGCGCGAGCGCGTGTCGGCCGGACTCGCGGCCGAACCCCGGCTGCCCGCGACGGGGATCGACGTGGTGGCGACGCGGGTCGTGGCCATCCGCCCCGAGGCGGAGGTGGAGCGCGCCCTGCGCACCCCCGCCCGTGAGCAGATCCAGCAGGAGGCCGACCGGGCCACCTACGAACGCCGCGCGGTGGCGGTCGAGCGGGAACGCGCCATCGCCGAGAACGAGCTCGCCAGCCAGATCGAACTGGCCCGCCGGGAGGAGCAGCTGGTCGACCAGCGCGGCACCAACGCCCGGCGCGAGGCCGAGGAGAAGGCGGCGGCCGACGACGTCCGGGCCGGCGCCGAGGCGTCCCGCTCGGTGCGGCTGGCCAGGGCCGAAGCGGAGGCCGTACGGGAGACGGGCGCGGCCCGCGCCGACGCCCAGGCGGCCTGGCTGCGCGTCCACGCGGAGGTCGACGCGGCCACCCTGCACGCCCTCGCGGCGACCAGACTGGCGGAGAACCTGCCGCACATCGACAGCCTCACCCTCTCCCCCGACGTACTGACCGGGCTGCTCTCCCGCCTCGGCCGCCCCGGCGGCGGGACCCCGGCGTGAGCCTCGCCCCCCGTGCCGTCCTCGTCCACCGGACCACGGAGTACGAGGAGCTGCTCGCCCGGCACGGTACGCACGGCCAGGCCGCCTTCTTCCTCTCCACCCGCGGGCGTTCCCTGGACGAGGTGGCTCAACGGCACCACCGGACGCAGCGGGCCCTGGCCGACGTGGCGTCCGCCGTGCCGCTCACCTGGCGGCGCTCCCGGGTGGAACGCGCGGACCTGGACCGCTTCCTCTTCGCGCCGGAGGACGTGGTGATCGTGGCCGGGCAGGACGGGCTCGTCGCCAACGTGGCGAAGTACCTCTCGGGCCAGCCCGTGATCGGCATCGACACCGAACCGGGGCGCAATCCCGGCGTCCTCGTGCGCCACCGCGTCGCGGACGCCGGGGCCCTGCTCCGCGCGACGACCGCAACCGCGGCCGGTCGCCGGGTGGACGAGTTGACGATGGTGGAGGCGGTCGCGGACGACGGCGAGCGGCTGGTGGCCCTCAACGAGATCTACCTCGGCCCCCCGGGACACCAGACCGCCCGCTACCGGATCGGGCCGGACGCGCCAGGCGCCGGCCCCGCGCGCGGGGGGCCGGGAAGCTCCGGCGCTCCCGTTCCCGGCGCCTCCGGTGTCTCACGTCCCGGTGCCTCGGGTGCCGGCGTCGGCGGTTCCGTTCCCCGTGCCTCCGGTGCCGGTGAGGCGCAGGCATCCTCGGGCGTGCTGGTCGGCACCGGTACGGGCGCCACCGGCTGGCTCCGATCCCTCTGGCAGGAGCGCGGCAGCGCCCTGCGGCTGCCCGCCCCTTCGGACCCCCGTCTGCTCTGGTTCGTACGCGAGGCCTGGCCGTCGCCCGTGACGGGGACCTCCCTGGTCGCCGGTGAGCTGGGGCGGGGTCAGGGACTGCGGCTGACCGTGGAGTCGGACCGGATGGTGGTGTTCGGCGACGGAATGGAGTCCGACGCGCTGGAACTGACCTGGGGCCAGTCGGTGCGGCTCGGCATCTCCCCGACCTCGTTGCGGCTGGTCGGCTGAGGGGGCGGTCGGCGCTTTCCCGCCCTTCGCACGGTGGGGGGTAGGGTGCCCCTCCGATCACGGGATCGCCGAAGGGATGGCCATGGCCTGGGGTCCGGCCGGGGTGCTGAAGCACCGCAACGCACGCGTCTGTCTGGCGGGGGTCCTCGTCTCCGGGTTCGGCGACTCCGCCATGTTCCTGGCCGCCGGAATCTGGGTGAACTCACCGGCTCCGACGCTCTCGCGGCCCTCGTCACCTTCTGCGCGTGGGTCCCGGCGATGGCCGGCCCGCTCATCGGCACCCTGGCCGACCGGGTACGCCGTCGCCCTCTTCTGATCACCGCCTGCCTCCTGCTGGCCGCCGTGATGACCGCCCCCCTCGCCGTAGGCTCCGCCACCGACGTCTGGCTGCTCTTCGCGGTCCTGAGCCTGGTGGGTACGGGCAGTGTGCTGATGGACGCCGACCGTCCGGAGACGACCAACCGGACGAGCGGCCCGTGACGCACCCACGCGGCGGCGCCGAAGCGGCTCCGGCCCCGCCACGTAAGTGACGGGGCCGGAGCAGGGTCCGGCAGGCCGGGCGAGTCGGGAGTGCCGCCGCCACCCGCTGCCACCCGCGGCCACCCGCGGCCACGAGGAGGCGTATCAGCGGGTCGTCACGGCATCGCCCGGTGCGCCGGCCCACACGGCCTACACCGTGCGCGCGAGGGACGAAGAACGGCCCCTCAGGTCTGTGGCTTCTTGCGGTGGTTCGCCGCGTGCTTGCGACGGGCCTGCTTCTTCCGCCGACGCTTCGATGACATGGCCACCTCCAGCAGTATCGGGATGGTCGGGAGGCTGCTGTTCCGACCGGTCCATGGTCCCAGCACCAGGGGCGCCCCGCGATTCGGAGATTCCGGGCGCGCGCTCGTCGGACTCGTACCGGCCCCGATCCGTACGGGCACTTCCCGGTCCGGTCCCGATTCCGGTGCTGTTCCCCCACGGAAGCCACGACGGAAGGTTCGGACGGCGCAGGACCGAGCAGGCGGGAGACATGGACTCTTCCTCGCACACCCCCGTACCTCCAACCGTCCACTCGGCCGCCCCGAGGTCCCGCGCGCGGGCCCCGCGGCACGGCGGATTCCGCAGGTTCGGCCTCGTCCCGGTCCTGGCCGCTTCGATCACTCTCGCCGTGGCCGGTTGTGGCGGCGGCTCCACCTCGACCGATCCGGCCGGTGCGAGCAGCTCCATGGCAGGCGGAGCCACACCCGAGGCGCCCGGCACGTCCGTCGAACCCTCGGCGGGCAGCCCCTCGGCATCGGCCACCGGCCCCTCCCCCTCCACTCCGTCCGATCCCGCCGAGCCTTCCGCCACGTCCGGAGCCGGTGCGGCGAGCGCCGTGCAGCGGTGCGCCGCCGAGGCGCTGACCCTGAGCCTCTCCCCCGCCGACTCCGGCGCGGGCCAGGTCTACTACCGGCTCACGTTCACCAACACGTCCGCGAAGGCGTGCACCCTGAAGGGCTACCCGGGTGTCTCGTTGATCCGGCGCGACGGCAGTGCGATCGGGGTGCCGGCCACGCACGAGGGAACCGCCGGAACGAGTACGGCGCTCGGCCCGGGCAGAACGGCAGAGGTCACCCTGCACACCACCAACCAGGGCATCTCCGACTCGCCGTGCTGGGGCCGGCCCGATTACCTCAAGGTCTATCCGCCGGGCTCCACCCGGGCGCTCACCCTGCGGACCGCACAACCCCTCGTCTGCGGCGACCGTTTCACGACGACCGCGGTGGTGGGCGGCTGACCCCGCCGCCCGGCCCGGTGCAGCCCCGTCAGCTGTCGGGGGAAGGCCGCCGTGCTGCCACGGGGCGACGGCTTCGTCGATCCGGTCGGGCGCGCACGATGCCGCGCTCGGCTTCCCCCGTCAACGCGCCGACGCACGTGGACGCCTGGACCCCGGAGGTTACGGTCCGGCGGAGTGCGGGGTACTCGGGTCTTTCGCGGGTACGCGCGTTCGGGGCGGGTCGGCGGCGACGCGCTCCTGGCCGGGGCTGCGACGCAGGGGAGAGGGAATGACACTTCATCAGGACCTGTTTCCGCTCGAGGACTCCGTTCGGGCCACGCCCCCCGAATGCTCCGCCGAGGTCCTGGGCGGACGCTACCGGGTGGAGGAGCTGCTGGGTTCGGGCGCCACCGCGTACGTCCACCGGGGGTTCGACCTGCGGTTGCGACGACCTGTGGCGATCAAGATCTTCCGGCCCGATACCGCCGTCGACGCAGAGGAGAACCTGCACGAGGAAGCGTCGATACTGGCCCGACTCCACCATCCGGGGCTCGTCACCGCGTACGACACCGGTCGGCACGACGACCGCGCCTTCCTGGTCATGCGGCTGGTCGAGGGCGAGACGCTGCGGGACCGCGTCGCCAGGGGTCCCCTGTCCCCGGCGGCAACCGCCGCGATCGGCGCCGGCGTTGCCGAGGCGCTGGCGCACGTGCACGAAGCGGGCATAGTCCACCGCGACGTCAAGCCGTCCAACATCCTGCTGGATGCCACGCAACGGCCCTGTCTGGTCGACTTCGGCATCTCCGGCCTTCCGGATGCCTCCGCCCGCAGCGATCGCGCGCCCATCGTCGGCACTGCTTCCTACCTTGCTCCCGAGCACGTCCTGGGCCGTCCCGTGGGCAGGGCCGGCGATGTGTACGCCCTCGGGCTGGTGCTCCTGGAATGCCTCACGGGCCGGGTGGAGTACGACGGAGCCCCCATCGAGGCGGCGATCGCCCGGGTACTGCGCCCTCCCGTCTTCCCCGCCTGGCTGCCGGAACCCTTGCTCCTGCTGCTGCGGGACATGACGTCCCCGGACGAGGAGGAACGCCCCACGGCCCGGACGTGCGCCCGCGCACTGTCGGCACTGGCCGACGGAGCGCCCGTCGGGGTCGTGTCGTCGGCGCCCGCCGCGCACGCGCCGACGCTCGGGAGTGCGCCGAGGCAACCGGGCTCACCCACCGGTCTCCGGCGCACCGTGCGGCGCGGGCGGCTGGTGACGGCCGGAGCGGGTGTCGTGATGGCTGCCGTCGTGGCGACAGCGTTCACCGTCACCGGTAACTCCGGCCCGCAGGAGGCCGGGCGGAGCCCGGCCGGGAACGCCGTCGCGTCGACCGGGACGTCGAAGTCGTCCGAAGGGGCCGAGCCGCGGAAGGCGGACGCGGCACCCGCACCGCCCTCCGCTCCCCGTCCCCCTGGCGGGGGCCCCGCCGAACGCGCGGACCGGGACGGTTCGGGGACAGAAGCGGAGCAGTCCGGACGCGGGGACCGCGCCTCCGATACGCCGACGGCAGCGGCGGCGACTGCAGGGACGGCAGCGACTGGGACTGCGACGACTTCTCCAGCGGCGGCAACGCGGGGCGGCCCTGGCCCGGGTGCCAGCCACCTCGCGCCCGGGCAGGTCAAGAAGGCGGCAGCCGGTGAGGGCCGAGGGACTCGGCCCACCGGCGGGGCCGCCGCGTGTGCTCCGTGCAAGAAGAACAAGTGACCCTTTGAACGTGCCCGGCTCGCCCGGTGGAAGCCGCCTGTGACATGTCGCCGGTGACGCGCTGCCACAAACGCGCACCGGAGCGAGCCCGGTTCCGCGCCACTGGACGCGCCGGACGACGGGGGGGAGCGCCGGATCGAAAGACAAGGGCCCAACGGCACTACACCGTTGGGCTCTTGCGGTCATGTCGTCACGACTCCTCGCGTGAGGTGGTCAGTTGGCGATGCTCTGACGGCGCCGACGGGTGAACACGAACAGCCCGACGCCGATCGCCACCAGTACGGTCGCCGCGAGGGCAGTGACCAGGGTGGTGGTGCTGTCGCTGCCGGTCTCCGCCAGCGTGCCGGGGACGGTCGAGCTGGTGGGCGGCTCGTCCGGGGTGGTGGCCGCGGGAGGGGTCGTGGAGGCGGACGGGGACGGCGTGCCACCGGCGGGGGTCTCACTCGGGGTGGGCGCCGGGGGGACGGTGCCGGGGGTCTCGCTCGGAGTCGGCGTGCCGGCGGGCGGGGGTGTGGTCGCCGCGGGCGGGGGTGTGGCCGGGGTGGTCGTCGTGGGGACCGGAGGAGGGGTGTCGGTGGGGGGCGTGGGGGCGCAGGCGGTGCCTCCGTTCCAGTGCGCGATGAGGTGGTCACCTATCTGGGAGTCCGGGTAGTGCGGCACGGGGGCGTCCTTGCCGTCGTACTTGCGGTCGCCGCTGTAAAGGTCGATCTGCCCGAAGCACTCGCGCGCGAAAACGGTCACCTCCAGCGCCGTCCGGGCCAGGTCCCTCGTGAGGACCGTGGTGTCCCAGCCCAGGAACTCCTGGGTCCCCGAGCTCTTCCAGTCCGGCCCCTCGGTGCTGTACGAGGCGAGAGAGATGGCGTACTGGCATCCTTCCGCCGGCTGCCCCTTGAGGCGTACGTCGATCCTGGTCGCGGGGGCCTCCTGGGCGATGGACCCACCGCTGAGCCAGTGCTGCCCGCGGTCCGCGGTGTACTCGATGCCGATGCGGTCGCACGCGTGCGCGTCCCGCGCCTGCGCGGACACCGCACCGCACAGGGGCAGTACGGCGGAGAGGCCGAGGACGGCGGCGACGCTGCGGGAGCGTCTGAGGAAAGGCGAAAGCACCTGGTGCTCCTGAACTTCGGAGGAATGAGATCGCGGCGGGGACGGACCGAGGGGCCGGTCGGCGCGTGCCCGGAACGTAGGCTCCAGGGACTCCGTCACCACCGGCTGCGCGGCACAGCCTGTCCGCCGCCTGCCCGGACATTCCACAGGCACCGAACGTCAGCCCTCACGGCTCCGGCCGAACTCTGCCCCTCCGCCGGGGGACGCTGCCCGCCCACGCGTTCCGGTCGCCCCGACCGGCGACCGCGGTGCGCGCCCCCCTCTGTCTCCCCGGCCTTCTGCGGCTTGCCCGTCACCCAGTCACCCCGTCACCCGACGGCTGTGACCTGCCCCCGGCCGGTCGCGGGCCGCTGACCGGTCGGCGGATCAGGTCACTTGTTCCACAGCGGGGTACCGTGGGACACGGCGGTGACGTAGTCGTCGCGGTAGGACGAGACAACTCTCTGCGCCTGTGCGGCGAAGCACCGCATGTTCGCGGTGGCTTGGTTCCACTGGTCCTTGTTCGCGTCGAAGAGCTCTTTGACGGAGCTGTCCCACCCGCTGACCGCCACGGTGTGGTCCGATGCGAATTGCTCGCCCAGTGCCTTGATCTCCGTCTGAACGACCGCCAGTCGGTCGAGCACCTCATTGACGGCGCCCCAGTTGATCATGTAAGTCGGCATGTTCTTCCTCCGGTTCAGGTGAGTGCGCGTGACATGCGGTCCTGTCCCGCCGACCGTTGACGCGAAGCCGACAGAAGTCGCTTGCGGGAGCTTGGCGGACCACGCCCGGGAACACCGTGCGGCCCGATCCGCCGGACACTGCCCGGGAACCTCCGGCAAGCCCTGCCCCGTCGTGATGTTCGGCCCACACGTCTGCCGCGTGGCCGCCCCCCGCCCCCGTACGTCCGCCACCGGGCCCGCCGACCGCCGGGCGGTCGCACGCGCTCGACATCGCTCGTCGCGGTGCGGGCGTCGCCGGTCGTGGTGGTGCGGGTAGTCCCGTGATCCCTCAAAGGCGCGCGGCAGCCATCGAGGTGGGGTCCGACCTTGATCCGCCGGACAGCTCTCAGGCGCCGGCGAGCCCGGCGGAGTCCGCCACGGCCGTTCCGCCCTGCCGGGCGACCGTGGCGGCCGCCTGCGTGCCCACCGAGGCCGCACGGTGGGCCACGACGTGCTCGCGCATCTGGTCGAGCACGCCGCCCACGACCAAGTAGTTACCGAGCCACGCGTCCATCGCGGCCTTGAAGTCGGCGCCCGCCTCTCCCACCCAACCGGCCCCCGCCTCCGCAGCCAGCGACTGCATGCGCGTGAATGTCGCTCGGTGGCTCTCCAGAGCCGACAGGTGGATCCCGCCGGGCTCATGGGCACTTTCGAGGCTGCACGCCTCAATTCCCGAACTTGCGAACATTTCGGGCCCTCCGTATGAATGGGTAGGATTGACGGAGCTTTCGCTCCGCACGATTCATCCTGCCCGCACCTCTGAGACGGTGACAGCTCAACGGGTTCGGCCTGCACGCTGGGACACACCCCCTGCCCCTGTGACCCAGAGGCGAACGCGGGGTTACGCCCAGCGCCATCGGGTCTGCCCGGTGGGCCCACCCGGCCGTCCGCGACCGGGCGGGCCCCGTGACCCGATCACCCGGTACCCGGGGGCCCGGATGGACGGGTGCCACGGCGCGCGTCCCGGCCCGCCGCCGGACCCGACGCCCACGTACCGGTTCCCCGGGCAGCCGCGACCGTGCCCGGGGCCGGGCCGCCCGGGAAAACAGATGCACTCGGGCGGTATGACGCCGCGAGGTGCGGTGCCTCGCGACGCCCGGGCCCTGGCGGGAATGGCCGGACCCGGCTCAGGGGTACGGGTAGGCGGTCCCCGCTCGGCGGCGACGGGCGCAGGAGGGGGCCCGGGGACGGCGGCGGTGCCCCTACCGCTCCTGCGTTGGATGTCAGCCGCAGCGCTGTCGTGCGGGAACGCGCGGAGGGCGCCGGGCGCCGCATCCACGCTCGCGCCGTCACGTGTGCCGGAGGGCCGACGACCGCTGGTGCCGCGCCCGGCCCGTCGGCGAGCTCGCCCGCTGAGGTGCCTCGCGGTGCGATCGCCCCCGCGTACGGGGAGATACACGGGGTCGGACTCGCACCGCGGGGCACCCAGTGCCCCTGCCGGCACTCGCCGGACATCAGGCGTCCGGTGGGAGCGGTCGATCGCGGTCGTGGAACCCACCCTCCGCTCCGACGCTGCTCGCGCGGCCCGGTGCGACTCGGCGGCGGCCCTCCGACGGGGAGAACCTAGGAAGGAGAGCTCGGACGATCCAGCGTCTGCGCGGCGTCGTGCCTGGTCGGACACGGGGGCTGCCCCGACTCCCGGTGCGCGGGGAAGCACCGGGGGCACAGTGATCGCACGGGCAGGTGCGCGAGGCGGTGGCAAGCCGGGCGGAGAGAGTCCGCACGGACGGGCACAACCCCTTCCCCGGAAGCTCCGAGAGGGTCGTTCCCACTCGTTCTCGCCTACTATCGGCCCGGACACCACCGAGCGGCGACAGGGGTCGGCGCGGTACGCGGAGTCTCGGTCGTGCCCGGCCGGCCCGGCTGAAGGCGCGACGCCTGCACGGCAGTCGGCGCCTTACGTCGCCCGAGGGGCCCGCGTCGGTAGTGCGAGGCCGCTCCGGACTCCTGCGGGTACCGCCCCGGACACCACGCCCCCGTCCGGTGCGGTGTCCGCAGGACGCCGGACACCGCTCAGGCACGACCACGGAGATACCGCGGATGAAACGCAGTCAGACGGCCCGGACGGTCCGTCCGCGCCTCTCGGCTCCGGCCCCGTCGTCGACGGCGGTCCCGGAGGTCGCGCACGCGCCGCACGGTGTCGCCGGGCCAACCGCGCGCTCCCGAGGAACCGCACTTGACGTCTCGGAGCGCTGACGGTGGCGGGGCCGCCAGGAAACGCCCATGGCTGCCGTCGAAAGCCCGTCAGGCGTCGTCGGCCGTAACCCCCGTCGCCGCATCCCCCGCCACCGCACCCACGCCCTCCGCACCGCGTGCGGAGGGACTCGGGGTCCGGCGGGTCAACCACGCCTGGCTGGTCCACCCGACAGCCGTCCCTGATCGCCGCTCCCTGCTGTTCGCCGCCGGTCTCGCCGCCGACCCCGAGTACGCCCTGGTGGTGGTGGACCTTCCGGACAACGTGCCGCCGGAGGCGGTCGAGGAGGCGGTGGCCCGTGCGGTGCCGGTCGGACCCCGCGGTCTGCGGGTGGTGTTCGGCCGGGCGCCGGCGCGGGGCGCCACCCCGGCAGGAATCCGGCTGGCCCGACGGCTGGGGCAGCACGTCGTCGTGCCCGACGGCCTCGTGCGACCGTCCGCGGGGGGAGTGCTCTTCATCGGCGCGGACCGGGGCCGGGGATGGGTGCTGTGCACACCGGAGGGACAGGTCCACTACGTTTCCCGCCGGTTCCCGCGCCCCGGCTGGGACGGGAACGTGCCGGGACGGCCCCGGCCGGTGGGCCCGGCCGCCGTCGCGGAGCCGGTGGGCGCCGGGGTGTGGGTGCGCCCGGTCCTCGAGGACGCCTCCCAGCACCGGCACCGCGGCCTGCTGGCGTCCAGGCTGCGGTGCCGGAGCGACGCGCCCACCGTCGTGGTCGGTACCCCGGGCTCGCCGATGCCCGCTGCGGCGGACCTGGCCCACTTCCTGCGCGGGCTGCGGGGGTCGCCCGAGAGCACCGCAGCCGCGCCGCGCCTGGTGTTCTACGGCCCTGCGCAGCCCCTCGGCGCTCCGCCGCCGGCAGGGGTGCTCGCCGCCCTGACCGGCGAACCCGTGCACGTCACCAATGGCTTCCCCACCGGCGATCCGCTCGTCGGCCGGCCCTCGGCGGACCAGGTCCTGCTCCTCACGGCGGAGGGAACACCGGGACGCCCCGTCCTCGCGCGCGAGTTCCTCCACCTGCCCCCGGAAACGCTGGGGCCCTCGCACCCCCCGCTCGCGACCGACCACCGCTGGCCCCTGGACCACCTGCCCATGCTCCGTCAGGGCCTGCACCACGGCGGGTCGGGCACGGTGCTCGAAGTACTGCCCTGGGGGCTGTGGATCCGGCCGTCCACCGAGCCCCCGCACGCCGACGAGGTACGCCAGGCCCCCGCCCATCCGCACCACGAGCTGGTCCTGTGCGACGACGGCGTCCCCGAGGCGCTGCCCAGGCTGCGGCGGATCGCCGACGACGTCCTGCGCCGTCTGCCGACGGGGGGTGCTCCGCCCGTCCGGGTGCGAAGCGGCGCCCGACCGTGGCGGATCGCGGAGGGTGCGGAAACCGCGGCGGTCGGCGCGATACGGCCGGAGGCGGCCGCGCCCGTAACGGCCGGGCCGATGCCCGCGCGCCCGGTTTCGCGCCGGGACACCGCCCTCGTCGCGCGGGCGCTGTGGCAGGAACCGGGGATCGGCGGCCTGCTGCCCCGGGAGACCGTCCTGGCCGGACTCACCGCGGTGCGGCTCCGGCTCACCGTCGCCGGGAGCGTGGGCGGGGCAGGGAGCTCGGCCGCCCCGCACGAGGTCGAACCCTCGGCGCTGGCCGCTCTCTCCCTGCTTCCCTTCTACGACGGGGTGGTGGCGCTCCGGGTGGACCTCGCCCCCTCGGCGCTCCGCCGGTACCGGGAGGAACGCGTGGCCACCGCGAACAGCGTGTGTGCGGCCTCCCTCACCGGCACGCCCGGACGGCCGGGCAACACGGACGTCCTCATCAGCTCGGCCACCGGCCGCCGCACCGCCCTGCTGGAGCCCGAGGTGCCGGACCGGGTGCTGTTCCCACCGGGGACACGGTTCGACGTCCTCGACGTCCGCGTGCGGCCGGGCGAGCGGGCGGTGGTCATGCTGGGCGAGCTTCCGCCGACGGGGTTCTGCGGTACCGGCCGCACCGGTGCGCCGGCTCTGCGCGACCTCGATGCGGCGCTGCGGATCTGGCGTCAGGACGAGGTGAGCGGCATGGTGCGCGGCCCGGTGGGGGACCCGTTCGCGGTTCCGCCGATGCCGGAGGTTCCGGGCGACCGGGACGGCGTGAACGGCCGGGCTCGCACACCGGCCCGTGCCGGGGCCGGTACGCGGCTCGGATGACACGAGGCACGGCTGCCTCCGGCGGGATCGCGGCGCCTCCACCGCGCCGCGGGCCGTCCGGCCCCGGCGGTTCGGGGCCCGGTCCGCTCAGGTGCGCGGGCGGGACAGCCATTCCTGCCAGGCGCGGAGGTCGCGCGCCGCCGCCCTGTCGAGATCGTCGTCGGCGGCCGGCTCGCCCGGAACCGTCTCCCGCATCATGAGGAGTCCCGGGGTGGTGTCGTGTCCCACTACCCGGAACCGGGTGCCGGGCAGGAAGAGCACCCGGTCCGGACCGTCGGGATCCAGCAGCCCGGTGCGGCGGCCGTTCACGGACCAGATGAGGACATCGGTGTTGCCCGGAACGTCGGCGGGCCCCAGCGTCGATGCCTCGCAGGCGTCCGGGTCGGTCACCGCTGCCCGGCCTTCGTACCACCGGCGCGTCCGCTCGTCCAGGGTGGCCCGCAGGCCGGTAGGACCACGGTGGACCGGGAGCATCCGCAGTCCGCGGTCGAGCAGTCCGGGATCGGGAGGGGGGTGCGGGGCGGTACGACCGTCCGCGTGCGTTCCGGGGCCGTCCGGTACGCCGTGTCCCGCCAGACGGCGGAGTACCGCCGCCAACGCGGCGGCCGGGTCGGGTTCCCCGTCGGCCAGTTCCGGGTGTGCGCCGAGCAGTCGGGCGGCGCGGGACTCCACGCCAAGCTGCCCCGCCGCCCCGGTGGCGGCCGGCGGCCACGCCCCCGGTCGGTCGACCCGCCGGGCCGGGGGCGTGGGGCGGCAGACCCCGAGGCGTACGCGGTCCCGCAGTTCAGGGGAGAAGGAGCGCACCAGCTCCCGTGCGAGCCGCTGGAGCCGGGGCAGCTCCTCTGCCGAGCCGGCGTCGCAGAGCACACGTTCCCGCTCGGGGTCGGGGTCGGCGTCCCGCACCTGCGGGGCGTGTACGGGGGCCGGCGACGGACGGATCCAGAGGCCGCTGCGGACCACTTCCACGAGGACGTCCTCGGCGAGGCGGTGAACGCCGGGCCGGATCTCCGGAAGACCGTCCAAGGGCCACCGGTGCACCGCCGCGTACGGCACGGGCGGCGGACCGGGGAACTCGGCCGGCGGTACGTGGACGAACTCGTGCGCCCACAACGGACGGCCCGGACTGCCGTCGGCTCCCACCAGCAGCACGTCGTCGTCTCCGGAACCCTGGACCATGCCACCGTGGAACCGTACGGGCTCGCCGACGGCCTGGGCGAGGACGTCGCCCAGGTGGCGCCCGCCGCTCAGCCGTGCGGGGCCGTAGCAGAGGAAGCGCACCGCCGACCGCGAAGCCGGGGGGAGGCTCTGCCAGAACCGGGCGATGTCCGCCACCGACGGGGCCGGACCCGCCGGGGTTCCGACCGCCACGGTCAGCAGATCCGCGGAGACCGCGATCCCACTGGTGAGGCGCGTCCGGTGCAGGTCCAGGTCGGGGTACTCCCCCGCCGGCCGCAGCCAGACACCTGCCGGGACGGGTTCCACCACGCTCCGCCCGAGCGACCGTGGGCCCGGGGGCACGACCGGCTCCCACTCGGGCTTGGGGAAAGCCCGTGAATCGGGCACCTCGGGCGCCCCCGGTACGCACCGAACCCATCCCGGGCCCTGCTCGGGACCTATGTGGAGGCCGCCCCCCGGAGTCGGCAGGGGGATGCCCTCGGCCGCGATCACGGTCCGGCCCAGGTGTTCGGCGAGGTACCGGGCGACGGCCACCGCACCCTGGAGCGGTGGTCTTGCGAACACCAGCCGCAGACCGCCTGTCCCGGCCGGGACGACCCGGGCGAGCCGGTCGAGGATCGCACCGTCCGCTCCGTCCGGCAGGTCGACGACGAGGACGGTGCAAGCGGTGTCCGGTGCGATCCGGGCCGTGAATTCCAGGGCACGTGGATCCGCGGGGCCCGCCGTGGCCAACAACCATGCGGTGCCCGCGCGGCGTGCGGTGAAGACCGGGCCGCCGTGGCCGGACCCGCTTGCGGGCACGGACGGGCGGCCGGTTGCGGGCACACGGGCGGGCCCGGGCGCACCGATACCGGAGGGCGGGCCGGGCGTCGCCGGAACCTGGGTCCGCCACGCCCCGGGCGGGGGCGCGGCGGACACCGCTCGGGCGGGGGCGGGGGCTGCCGCCCGCACTCGGCTCATGTCCTGGCACTCGGTCGGCCCGCGCCCGTACACCCGCGCGGGAGGCCGTCGACGACCGGAGTCGTGCGGTACCGGGGCACGGTGGCAGAGGATCGCCGGGAGGACATCACATCGCGGTGCCGCTGGACCACAGCACCGTGCCGCCCTGTTGGACGACCATGTTGCCGTCGGCCCTCAGCACCAGCGACGCACCGTCGTGTCCTTGGGTCCGCGAGGACCAGGCGGTGCGGGAGTCCTGGGTGTAGACGGCCAGGTTTCCGTCCGCCTGGAACACGGCCTTGGCGCCCTGGCCGACCGTCCCGGACCACCACAGCGGGGTGCCCTGCTTGTCGTAGAGCACCAGGTTGCCGTCGCCCTGGAAGGCGAGCACGACCCGGTTGGTGGACCAGGACTGGCCGGCCTCCAGCACGCTGGTGCTGTTCACCACGGTGGTCGTCCACTGCTGGGCGGGGGCGCTGGTCCTGGGGGCCGTGCCCGGCTGCGCGCTCGCGCGGGCCGTCGCGGTGGGGCGGGAGGGGGAGGCGGGCTCCAGGGACGGCGCGGTCGCGGTCGCCGTCGCGTTCGCGGGCACGGTCGCCGCCACCTCGACGATGGTGTCGTGTCCACCCTGGCCGGTGGCCCTGCCGTGTGACGCTCCCGACGCGCCCGGGCTCGGCGACACCTTCGGCGCGCCCGGACGACCGGAGGCCGGTGCGGCCCCGGCTCCGTCATCCGGCTGTCGGTCCTCGGCCCCGGCCTGGACCGCGGGCAGGGGCGGCGCGTCGTCACCGAACAGGTGGGGGGCAAGGAAGAGCAGCGCGCTGAGCAGCCCCGCCCCGGCAATGATCGGCTTGGCCAGGTGGCCGCGCGAAGCGGGGCCACGGGTGGCTCCGCCCGAACGCCCGCCACCCGAACGGCCCTCGCCGTCCGAACGGTCGGTGCCGCCCGAACGGTCGGTGCCGCTCGGACGGTCGGTGCTGCTCGTGCTTCCGGCGCGTACTGAGCGGCGGTCCCGCCGCCGTCCCCCCTCGTCGGCGGGGGCCGGCCCGGACGCGGACGTACGCAGCGGGGAGCCAGGCGTGTCGGCACCGGCGGAACCGAAGTCCCGTCCGGCCCCCGGGGCACCCGCCTCGCCCGCACCGCGGGGGGTGCCGGGGCGGTGCGGGGTCCAGGTCCCCGTCTCCGGGCCTGCGGCGTGGAAACCCTCGGCGGGATCGGTAGGGGCGAGGGAGTGCGGGAACGCCTCCGGACCCGCGAGGAGGTTGTCCCCCACCGTCGGCTCCTCCACCGGCGGAAGCTGCCAGGGCAGTTCGGTCTCCCAGACCGCCTCTCCGCCCGGTGCGCCGGCGAACTCGTCGGAACGGCCGGCCTGCGGCTCGCGGTGGTTCATCTCCACGCCCTCCCGGTCCTCACCACGGGTGAGGTCGTCGGTCATCGGCCATGGGCCGTCGGTCATTGCCGGGTCCGTCCCGGCCCGTGTGTCGACGGGGCAGGCGCGGCGTCACCCGTGTCTCTCGGCCGGGGAGCTTCCACCCACCTCACCGGCACCGGTCGCGCGAGAGGTCCACACGGCGCGCCCCGACGGCCTCTCGGCAGCCTAGGGAGGACGGGTGGTCGATGCGGGCCCGACCATGCGGGCCTGCACGGACGCACACCACTCCTACCCTTCTCGACAGGTGACCGCCGGTCAGAGAATGCCCATCCGAATGGCGTAGGCGACGGCATGCGTGCGGTTGCGCAGATCGAGACGCTTGATCACCGCCTGGATGACGCTCTTGATCAAGCGCTCCGAATAGCTGAGCTTGTTGGCGATCTCCACGGTGTCCATCCCCTCCGCGAGGAGTTGGAGTACGTCGAGTTCGCGCTGGGACAGCTCGACCGGCAGCAGTCCGGTGGGGCACTCGTCCTTCTGCATGGTGCGCATGCGGTCCAGCAGCATGTTCATCAGGATCGGCGGCAGAACGGCACGCCCCCGATGCGCCTCGACGGTCGCAGCGAGGATCTGGCTGAAGCTGGTGTACGGCCGCACCAGGAAGCTCACCAGACCGTGGTTGACCGCGAGTGCCAGCTGTTGCTCGGTGATGTGGTCCGCGACGAGCACGATGCGCAGCCGTCCGCCGGTGGCCTGAGCCGCCCGGCTCATCATGGACAACGTCTTGCCGCTGACGGTTGCCGTGAGGACCACCAGGATGTCGGCATCCTCCATCTGGTGATCCGTCACCAACGTGACCTGGTTGTCCGCGCCCAGAAAGGCGGCCGTCCCGTCGCGGGTGAGGAGGTCGTCGGCCAGGACGACGACCCTCGGGACGGGACGCACTTCGTCTGTGTGATCGGGCATGGGACTCCTTGTCGAGGGCGCGACACCGCGCGGAAGGAGCGCGAGACGGCCCGGCATCCGCACCATTGCCGATCGGGGAGGGGTCCGTCCTGTCAAGGACGGACCATGCCTCGGAGAGCGCGCTTTCCTTCTCTCGACTCCGATCTTCACAGCTCTCCGGAGGCGTTTTCGCCCAACCTGCTTGCCCATGCACGATCAAGCAGAAGCAGTGCACTGTCGGACAAGCCACTTCACGCCGGACGAACGTCGCGCTGGGAGCACCCACCGCTCGGTGAGATCGGCCCGACGGAGGCGTTACGGCCGGTCGGCCGGCGGTCGGACCGGCGGGGTCAGCGGCGGTACGCGGGGCGGTACCTGCGGACTCCCCACGGCTCGCCGCACGGGCACGGGCGAGGGCGGGGTGTCGGCGGTCGAGTCGGCGCGCGAGGCGCGCAGGGCGTTGTTGTAGGCGCGTCGCAGGTGTTTCGCCGCAGCGCACGGCGTCGTGTCCGCCGCGCACTGCCGACAGGCGCGGAGGTGCGCCTCGTAGGGGTCGCGCGCTTCACCGGGGGACGACTGGGCCGGGACGGTCGGTTGCATGGGGGTGGCTCCTGGCGGACGCGATCCCGCGGGCCCCGGAGGGGCGGGTGTCGGGTGGGTGCTTCGAGGGGAAGTGGGCGCCGCCCGACAGTGCCCGGACCGCGCCAATTCATGATCATCTTATTACTCCGGGCAGGGCGAGGCAGATCGGGGATCCCTGCACCAGAGGACTTCGGCCCTGCCCCGGACACGCTTGTGGAACGCTGCGGTCCGGCGCCCGACAGGGGTACCCCACCGGACGCACGCCCGGGCGCCCGCTCCCCCGGCAGCCCGCCGGAGCGGGGAGCGGAGGGGAGCGGGGCCTCCCCCGCCGAAGCGCCGGTCCTCAACCACCCGGCCGTGCCACCAATGGCCGAAGAGGCGGAGTGAATGGCTTGTGGGGCAGACGCTCCCGCCCATCGCCGCCCTGCCGTTCCGCTTCTCCGATGATCGGCCCAGCGCGGCGTCCGTGTCCGTCCTGGACCACCGGGACCCCGTGGGGCGCGCCGGACGGGGCGGAGCGTCGCCCGGGCTTCCCGGCCGCAAGCCGATCCGCATCACACGAGAGCGATCAGGAGATTGCGTGTCCATCCGTAATCGGATCATGGCGGGCGGTGCAGTCGCCTTGGTGACCGTCACCTTGGGAAGCGTGTCATGGGCGCTGGCCGACGATCCGCTCAGCACCCAGACCATCTCGGGTCAGATGACGTACTACAACGACAAGGGGTACGGCGCCTGCGGCACGCAGGTCGACGCGGCCACCGAGGACCTCGTCGCCGTCTCCCACACATGGTGGACGTCCGCGAATCCCAATGAGGACCGGCTCTGCGACGGCGTCGAGGTACAAGTGACGTACAACGGCAAGTCGATCACGGTGCCGGTCAAGGACATGTGCCCGTCCTGCGACGCCGGCCACCTCGACCTCAGCCAGACGGCGTTCGAGAAACTCGCTCCTCTGGAGAAGGGCCTCGTCACGGGTATCTCCTGGAAGTTCCTCACCGATGACGGCAAGGCCATCGCGCTCCCGTCCCCGTCCGGTGGGCCGGAGGGCAGCGCGGCACCGACGTCGGGCGGGACGGGCTGGCCCTCGCGGTACGCGGCTCCCTACGTGGAGACGTGGGGGTCGCCCTCCGAGCTGGAGAAGGCGCGGCAGGCGGGCCTTCGTTACGCGACACTGGCCTTCATCCTGGACGGCGGGGGCTGCAAGGCCACCTTCAACGGGAACACGCCGGTCACGGACGAGGGCTGGTTGTCGGCGGTGAAGGCGCTGCGTGCCTCCGGCGGCGACGTGATCGCGTCGTTCGGCGGAGCGTCGGGTACGGAGCTGGGGCAGGCCTGCGACTCCGTCACGGCCCTGCAGGACGAGTACCGGTCGGTCGTGGACACACTGGACCTCACGCGGATCGACTTCGACATCGAGGGCGCCGCGCTGGCCGACACGGCGGCCAACCACCGTCGCAACGAGGCTCTGGCCGCGTTGCAGAAGGAGTCGGAAGCAGCGGGCCACCCGCTGGACGTGCAGTTCACGCTGCCCTCCGGAACGCGGGGGCTGGAGGCCGGCGGCGTGGCCCTGCTGCGCGACGCGGAGAGCGCGGGCCTGCGCGTGACGTTGGTAAACATCATGACGATGGACTACGGGTCCTCGGTGGACGACATGGGGCAGACCGCTGTCGACGCGGCCACCAGCCTCCATGAGCAGCTGGCCCAGATCTGGACGGGGAAGACTCCGGAGGAGCTGTGGGCGATGGAGGGCAACACGCCGATGATCGGGGTGAACGACACTCCCGGCGAGGTGTTCACCACCGCCGACGCCGAACTCCTGGCGAAGTTCGCCGCGGAGAAGGGGATCCAGCAGTTGTCCTTCTGGGCCGCGGGACGTGACAAGGCCTGTCCCGAGGCGGGGAGCCTCTCGGACTCCTGCAGCGGCACCGAACAGAGCGACTACCAGTTCCTCAAGACCTTCAACACCGTCACCACGACGACCCCCGGTACCCGGACCGCCAAGGAGCCGGTCCGTGGACTCGCGACAGGCGGCAGCCCGGCTCCGTCGGCCTCGGCCACCGCCATGACCGGCCTCCCGGACAGCGGCAGCCGCACCGGCCCGGCCACCGCGGACCTCGCCGCCGGACCCGGCGGCGCGATCGACCTGTCGCGCTGGGAGCTCCAGGAGCCGATCGGTTCTTCCGGGTCCCCGACCACCATCTCGTCCTCGCAGCTGCAGGGAGGCTTCGAGGACCCGTACTTCTTCACCGACACCGATGGCGCCATGACCTTCTGGTCACCCGAGAAGGGTGTCACCACCCCCAACTCCAACTATCCCCGTTCGGAGTTGCGGGAGACGGAGCCGGGCGGCGGCAGCGCCAACTGGTCGCTCTCCGGCACCCACCGGATGAGCGCGACCCTGCGCGTGGTCTCCGTGACGTCCAGCGTGTGCGTCGGCCAGATCCACCTCGGTGAAGGGGGCGGGTCCACCAAACCGCTTCTGGAGCTGTACTACCGCTCCGGCGGCGACATCGTCCTGGGCACCGAGAACTCCCCCGACGGGGGGCAGACCACGCACACGATCGGACACGTCCCGGTCGGCGAGAAGTGGAGCTACACCATCGGGGTCTCCGGTGGCGACACCATCGACCTCACGGTCGACGGCAGCACCACCCACTACCCCATCGCCGACTCCTTCAAGTCGTACCAGCAGTACTTCAAGGCCGGCGCGTACAACCAGTCCGCGTCGGACAGCACCACGCAGGGGGCGAAGGTCGCGTTCTACGCCCTGGACGTCTCGCACGGCTGACCGGCCGCGCGGGACACGGCACGGGGGCCCACGCCGGAAGGCCTGGAGCCCCCGTCCGTTCCGCGGTCGCCGGTGGCCGCCTCACCCCGTGGTGCCCGCGGCCCACAACGTCGCGTCGCCGTGACGGACGACGAGGTTGCCGTCGGTCCCCAGCACCAGCTCGGCGCCGTCGTGGCCGTCGGTCCGTGAGGACCAGGCCGGCCGCATGTCGCGTGTGTAGACGACCAGGTTCCCGTCGGCCTGGAAGACCGTCATGGCCCCCAGCCCGGTGGTCCCGGATGCCCACGTCGGGCGGCCCTCCCGGTCGTGGAGAACCAGGTTGCCGTCACCCTGCAGGGTGAGGACGACCCGGTCGCCGGTCCAGCTCTGCCCGGGTTCCAGGACGCTGGTGCCGTGGACCACGACCGCGTTCGCGCGCCGCGCTCCGGCGGTGGGCGAGGACCTCGGGGAGGTCTGCGGCTCCGTCGCGCCCACCGGTGCGGCCGGCAAAGCAGTGGTGGGGCCGCGGAGCGCGGAAGGGAAGGCCGAGGCGGACGGGGAGGACGGTGCCTCCGGGCGCGGTGCGGGCCCGGGACCGGGCGGGGGACGCGTACCGGAGTCCGAGGACGGGTGCGGGGACGCGGACCCGCGGTCGGCGGGGGGTGTGGCAGTCGCTTCGGGGCGCCGGACGGGGCCCTCGTCGTTCAGCAGCAGCGGTGGTACGGCCAGCGCCAGCAGACACAGCCCGACGGCCCCGGTCAGCAGGTGCCCGGTGAGGTGCACGCGGTCGTCCGGGCTGCCGTCCGGGCTTTGGTCCGCGTTCTCCGCGTTCTCGGGGTCGCCCCGGACGGCTCGGAATCCGGCGGCCCGTGATCCGGCCCGCCCTCCGTCCGGGGGCGTCGAGGGGGCGTGCCGCCAGAGCGGTCGCCGCCCCTGCGGGGGCTCCCCCGCTTCCTCCCCGAAGGGCCCCCACCCACGCCCGGTGCCCCGATGTTCCTCTGCCACGTGCGGGCCCTTCTCCGTCGCGAGGCGCGAGCCGGGGCGGCAGGACCGATTCCGTCGGCTCTGCCGTGGTGCGGCGCACCGTGGAGCCCGGTTGCTCCGGGGTGCCCGGTCGGTCGCCAGGCGTGATGGTACGAGCGATCACGCCGGAGGACCGGCCTTCGGTCCGTACCGTGCCCGGACCGACAGCATCACTTCCCCTCGCGCCGTCCCGGGTCGTACTCGTCAGGTCGCCGGCTGCGCACCGCACCGCCGGGGGTCACAGGATGTCCATCCGGATCGCGTGAGCGACGGCCTGCGTACGGTTGCGCTGTCCCAGCCGCTTGACCGCGGTGTGGATGACGCTTTTGATCAGCCGCTCGGAGTAGCTGAGTTCGGCCGCGATCTCGGCCACGTCCCTCCCTTCGGCCAGCAGGCGCAGCACGTGCACCTCGCGGGGTTCGAGGTCGCTCCGGGGCCGCACGGCCGCAGGGCGCTCCGTGCCCTCCGTCCGCGGCCGGCCGGGCCGTCCCCCGGGCGTCACCGGCCCCGGGGCCGGCTCGCCGCGGTGGGCGGCCACCGCGGCGGTCTCGATCTGGGTGAAGCTCGTGTACAGCCGTGGGAGGACGGCGACCGTACCGTGCCGGACCGCGAGCGACAGGTGGGGCTCGGCCACCTGGTCGGCCACCAGGACGATCCGGGCGCGCCGACCGGTGCTGCGTCCGACCCGGCTCATGGCGGCGAGCGTGTCCCGGGTCACCTCCGAAGTGATCACCACGACGACGTCGGCCTCCGCCAGCCGGTCCTGCGGCAGCACCGTGGTGCGTCCGCCGGCCGCCATGAAGGCATAGGTCCCGTCGCGGGTGAGCGGGTCGTCGGTCAGGACGACCACGTTCGGCGGCGCGATGACCGCACGGGGGCTCGGGCTTCTCTGGTCGATCATGGTGAGGAATCCCCTCTTCACAATGGGGCGTCGCGCGGAGGAACGGGCCCGCCACGTCGAGGAGGCGGAGCGTCGTCCCGCCGTGTCCTGCCGTTGAGCGGGCCGATGGTGCATGGTGGGCAGTCCTGTGTCTTTCCGGATCGTCGTGGTACGCCCGGGACGTGTCCCGGGCGTACCACCTGTCACTTCACCGAACCGGCCATCACGCCCTGGACGAAGTACCTCTGGAAGGCGAAGAACACCACCAGCGGTACGACCAGGGAGAGGAAGGCCCCGGGTGCGAGGACGTCGATGTTGCTGCCGAACTGCCTGATCTGCGACTGCAGCGCGACCGTGAGCGGCTGGGACGAGGAGTCGGCGAACAACATCGCCACCAGCATGTCGTTCCACACCCACAGGAACTGGAAGATGGCGAGCGACGCGATGGCCGGCCGTCCCACCGGGAGGACCAGCTGCACGAAGATCCGCCACTCGCCGCCGCCGTCCATCCGGGCGGCCTCCAGCATCTCCTTCGGCAACTCGGCGAAGTAGTTGCGCAGCAGGAACACCGCGAACGGCAGCCCGTAGGCGACGTGGAACAGGATGACCCCGGGTATGGAGCCGAACAGGCCGAGCTGACCGAAGAGTTTCGCGACCGGGAGCAGGCCGATCTGCACCGGCACCACCAGCAGGGCCACGACGATCAGGAACACGGTGTCCCGGCCGGCGAAGTCCAGCCATGCGAAGGCATAGCCGGCGAGCGACGCGACGACCACCACGAGCACGGTCGTCGGAACGGAGATGAGCACGGTGTTCCACAACGCCCGCGTCATCCCGGTATTCCGCAGCAGCGCGGAGTAGTTGTCGAAGGAGAGCTGCTGGGGGTCGGTCAGCGCCGTCCACCAGCCGCCCTTCGCCGTGTCCTCGGAGGAGCGCAGCGACGACAGGAACAGTCCCGCGAGCGGGGTGAGCCAGACCAGGCCGACGAGTACGAGGAATGCCTGGACGAGACCACTGCTCAGCAGGCGCCGGACGGCGGTCATCGCTGACTCCTTCGGAAGCGGCGGACGTTGAAGATCATGGCCGGGACGACCAGCAGCAGGAGGAGGACGCCCAGAGCGCTGCCGAGGCCCTGGTTGTTGCCGCCGCCGAAGGACACCAGCCACATCTGGGTGGCGAGCACGGTGGCGTCCTCCTGGACCGGCCCGGGCGCGATGATGTAGACGAGGTCGAAGACCTTCATGACGTTGATGACGAGGGTCACGAAGACGACCGTCAGCACGGGGCCGAGCAGCGGCACGGTGATGCGGCGGAAGATCTGCCACTCGGTCGCCCCGTCCATCCGTGCCGCTTCCAGCGCGTCGCGGGGCAGCGCGGCCAGGCCGGCGCCGATCAGGACCATGGCGAAGCCGGTCCAGATCCACAGATAGGCGCCGATGATGGCCGGGGTGACGAGGGCGGGACCGAGCCAGGATATGCCGTCGTAGGGCTGGGCGAAGTTGGAGGCGGGGAGCGCCAGCGTGTACCGCCCGGGGCCGAGGCCCTCGAAGGCGAAGGAGCCGTCCGCGCCGGTGGTGGTGGTGGCCACCGTCCTGCCGTCGCGGAGGACCTGCACGCTCATCCCCGGCAGTCCGTTCTCGTCACGGTCCACCGTGCCGGGGGCGCCTTCGCCGCCAGGGACGAAGTCGAGGTAGGCGACGCCCCGCAGTTCGCCCGGTTCGGCCCGCTCCAGGGAGCTCCCGCGGGCGGGTTTTGCGCCGGAGGGCAGGTCGCCAGGGAGCACGCCGATCAAGGGAAGGGCCACGGTGCTGCCGGCGGGTACGGCTGTGCCCGTGCGGTAGGAGCCGTCCTTCGCGTGCACCAGGTCCTGGCCGTCGCGCGCACGGGCGGTCGGATACGGCGAGGTGCCGGCGAAGGTGTCGTGCACGGCGACGGCCGCGGCGTTGAGCGCGCCCTTGTCGGGGTCCTCGTCGTAGGCCAGCCGGAAGACGATCCCCGCGGCGAGGAAGGAGACGGCCATGGGCATGAAGAGCAGCAGCTTGAACGCTGTGGCCCAGCGGATCTTCTCGACCAGTACCGCGAGGATCAGCCCGAGGCCGGTCAGCAGCGCCGGCGCCACCACGATCCAGACCACGGTGTTGCGCACCGCCTTGAGCGTGGCGGGGTCCCGGAACATCTCGGTGTAGTTGTCCGCGCCCACGAACCGGTCCCCGGAGGCGTCGAAGAAGCTGCGGCCGACGGAGAAGAGGACGGGGTAGACGACGAACGCGCCCAGCAGGAGCAGTGCGGGGAGGACGAAGAGCACGGCGATCATCCGGCTCCGCCGTTTGGCCCGCTTCCGGTGGTCCGGGCCGGTCGCCGGGGGCGCCGGGCGGGGGGACTCCTTGAGGAGTGTGGCGGTCATCCCGGATCAGCCCTTGTACGCCTTGGCCGCGGCGGTCTCCAGAGCGGCGGCCGTGGCCTTGGGGTCGGACGGGTCGCGGAGGAAGTCCTGCAGGGCCTTCCACTCACCGGTGCCCTTGGTGCCGCCGAAGGCCGCCGGAGTCTGGTCGGACATGTCGAAGCGGACGGAGTCCCCCGCCGCGATCAGCGACTGCGCGGTCGCCCGGGTGACGTCGTCGCCGTAGGAGCTGGGGTTCAGCTTCTCGTTGGGCGAGATGAAGCCGCCCTTCTTCGCCCACACCTCGGCGGCCTCCGGCGTGGCCAGGTACTCCAGGAGCGCCATCGCCGCCGCGTGGTGCTTGCCGTCCTTGAGGACGACGGCGGCGTCGCCGCCGCTGACCACGGGTGCCTTGCCGCCGCCGACCGCCGGGAAGGGGAAGAAGTTGGCGTTCTCACCGATGGTCTTGCCGAACTGGTCCTTGGCGACACCGCCGACGAAGTCGCCCTCGTAGACCAGGCCGGCCTCCGGCTCGGGGCCGAACACCTTCTCCACGGAGCCCGGGAAGTCGGTGTTGAGCGCGCCCTTCTGACCGCCCGCGATCAACTGCTTGTCCTGGAAGAGCCGGCTGAGGGTGGTGAGGGCCGTCACCACGCTGGGGTCGGTCCACTTGAGTTCGTGGGCGGCGAGGGCGTCGTACTTCTCGGGACCGGCCTGGGAGAGGTAGATGTTCTCGAACCAGTCGGTGAGGGTCCAGCCGTCCTGGCCGGCGACGGCGAAGGCCGCGAGGCCGGAGTCGGAGAGGGTGTGGCCCGCCTTCAGCATCTCCTCGTAGGTGGTGGGCGGCTCGACGCCCGCCTGGGCGAGGGCGTCGGGGCTGTACCAGACCGTCGACTTGTGGGCGGCCTTGAAGTAGAGGCCGTAGAGCGTGTCGCCGACGCTGCCGTACTTCTTCCACACGCCCGCGAAGTCGGAGTCGACCTGCTTCTCCACGTCCGGGGAGAGCGGCTGGAGCCAGCCGCTCTGCGCGAACTGCTGCAACACACCGACCTGCGGGACCATGACCACGTCCGGCGCGTCGCCGCCTTCGATCTTGCTGCCGACGACGGTGGAGACGTTGTCGCCGGTGGAGACGAACTCGGTCTTGGCACCGGTCTTCGCGGTGAAGGCGTCGAGCACTTCCTGGAAGTTCTTCTGTTCGCTGCCGGACCAGACACCGGCGACGGTGACCGTCTGGCCGTCCAGGCTCTTGCCGCCGGTGGAGGCGACCGGGTCACCGCCGCAGGCGGTCACGCCGAGGGCCAGGACGAGGGAGGTGCAGCCGGTGAGCAGGGCGGAACGTCGTCGCATCATCATTGATGGCCTTTCAGGAGGACGGTGTGGAGTCCGGGTGGGTGCGGGTGGGACAGGTCAGTCGAGGTCGGAGGCGTCGGTGACCCACCAGGCGGCGGTCGAACCGGCGAGCACTCCGGGCGGGCAGGGCCCGCTGGTGAGCAGGGGGATTCCTTCGACCGGGGCCGGCACGGGAGCCGTGCCGAAATTGACGGCGCAGATCAGGCCGTCGCCCCGCGAGAAGGTGAGGACGCCGGGCGCGGAGTCCAGCCATCGCAGCGATCCGTCACCCAACTGAGGCAGCGTGGAGCGCAGTTGCAGGCCGTCACGGTAGAGGTGCCAGAACGAGCGGGTGTCCGCGAGCGCGCGGTCGGTGGCGTGCTCGGCGAACCACTCGGGTTGCGGCAGCCAGGGCTTGACCCCTTCGACCTGGGCGGTGAAACCGAACGGTGACGCCTGCCCCGACCAGGGCAGCGGCACCCGGCAGCCGTCACGGACGCGGGCGCGGCTGCCGGTGCGGCGGAAGATGGGATCGGTGAGGACGTCGTCGGGCAGGTCGACGACCTCGGGGAGCCCCAGCTCCTCACCCTGGTAGATGTACGCGGCGCCGGGCAGCGCCAGCATCAGCAGCGCGGCGGCGCGGGCGCGGGCCGCCCCCACTCCGGTACCCCCGGGGGCGGGCTCGCCGTAGCGGGTGACGGTGCGGATCTGGTCGTGGTTGTTGAGGACCCAGGTGACGGTGGAGCCGGTGCCCGCGATGTCCTGCATCGCCTCCGAGATGACCTTGCGGAAGGCGTCCTCGTCCCAGGGTGCGCTGAGCAGGTCGAAGAAGAAGGCCTGGTGCAGTTCGTCCGGGCGGACGTAGCGGGCGTGCTCCCGGGCCGTGGGCACCGAGACCTCGCCCACCAGGAGCCGTTCGCTGCCGTCGCGGGCGGTGTACTCCTCGCAGACCGCTCGCCAGTGCCGCCACACGTCGTGGACCTCCGGCTGGTTCCACGCCAGCGGATTGACGGAGTCCCGGGTACGCGCGTCGGCCTCGGGGTCCGGCGAGTCCGGCAGGTCCGGGTGCTTGAACAGCCCGGCGGCGACGTCGATGCGGAAACCGTCGACACCCCGGTCGAGCCAGAAGCGGAGGACCTCGTCGAAGGAGGCCGGCACCTCCGGGTGGCGCCAGTTCCAGTCGGGCTGCTCGGGCGTGAACATGTGCAGGTACCACTGACCGGGTGTGCCGTCCGCCTCCGTGACGCGGCTCCAGGCCGGTCCGCCGAACATGGCGTACCAGTTGTTGGGCGGCTCCGCCCCGTCGGGCCCGCGGCCGTCGGCGAAGTGGAAGCGTGCCCGTGCCGTGCTTCCGGGCGGCGAGGCGAGCGCCTCCCGGAAGTAGTGGTGCTCGATGGAGCAGTGGTTGGGCACGATGTCGAGCAGGACCTTGACGCCCATGCGGTGGGCGGCCGCCACCAGCCGGTCGAACTCGGCGAGGTCACCGAAGAGGGGGTCCACGTCGCTGTAATGGGCGACGTCGTAGCCGTGGTCGTGCTGGGGCGAGGGGTAGAACGGGCTGAGCCAGATCCCGTCGACGCCGAGCTTCTTGAGGTACGGAAGACCGTTCCGGACGCCGGCCAGATCTCCGATCCCGTCCCCCGTGCTGTCGAGGAAACTGCGGACGTAGACCTGGTAGATCACCGCGTCGCGCCACCAGCGGTGCGCGACATCATGCTGGGGAATCACCTCATGTACCTGTCTGTGAGGCGGAGTTGTTATGCATGCATGTTAGGTATCGATGACAGACATGTGTCAATGGACCGGACGGCCACTGCCCGAAGGTGCACAAAATTCAAGGCGATATGTCATCATTTTTTCGCCCACGGGGAAGTGACCAGTTACCTAACAGTTAGGTAGAAGGGGGTAGTCCCGTACGCCGGCCACCGTGAGCACCACGCGTTCAACGCCTGCGGCACGTACGGCTCGTGGGCCGAACGCCGCTACTGCCCCTTCGCGACGGCGGCGAGCTCGGCCGCCAGACGGCGGACCGCCGCGTCGGGCGACTGACGCCCGGTCAGGCAGTCGTGCACGATCGCCTGCACCACCAGGCTGACCTGGTCGTAGCGTGGGCTCTTGGGGCGCGGGGCGGCCGTCAGCACGGCGGCACGGAGGACCGGAAGATACGGGAAGCGCCGCACCAGTGCGGGGTCCTCGTAGAGCGCGGCACGCACCGGCGGGAGGGCGCCCGAGGTCAGGACCTGGCGCTGCACCGGCTCGCTCGTCAGGTACGCGATGAGCCGCTGGGCCGAGTCGGGGTGCCGGGCACGCGCGGCGACGGCGAGGTCAGAGCCACCGAGCACGCTCGTGCCGGGCCCGTCCGGCCCCGGCAGCCGTACGGCCCCGACCTTGCCGGCGACCGCCGAACCTGCGGATTCGGCGGCCACGTACGCGTACGGCCAGTTGCGCAGGAAGAGCAGACCGCCGTCCTCGAAGGCGTGCCTCGACTCCTCCTCGGTGTACGTCAGGGCCTCCCTCGGTATCCAGCCCTCCCGCACACCGCGGGCCAGGAACCCGATGCCCTCGCGTGCCGCGGGGGAATCGACGGTGACGCGCGCACCGTCGTCGTCGAGTATGGAGCCGCCGGCCGAGTAGACCGCCTCGACGGCGTTCACGGTCAGCCCCTCGTACGGCATCAACTGTCCGGCGTAGCCGTCGAGTCCGTACTTCGGCGCCACCGTCTCCGCGTCCCGCTCCAGTTCCGCCCAGGTGGTGGGCGCGGGGAGGCCCTCACGGGCGAGGACGTCCTTGCGGTAGAGCAGGAGTCCCGCGTTGGTGACGTAGGGGACGGCGTACAACCGCCCGTCGTACGTCGCCGTGTCGACGACGGGCGGGAGGAAGGTGTCCAGCGGGAAGCGCGTGCGGGAGAGCGGGCGGATCCACCCCGCGGCGGCGAACTGCGAGGTCCAGTTCACGTCGATGTTGAGGACGTCGAACCGGCCACCGTCCCCGTCGCGCAGATCGGTCTCCATCTGCGCCCGGGTCTCGTCCGCGGAATCGGGCAGTTCGACGAGGGTCACCTTCTCGCCGGGGTGCTTCCGGTTCCAGCCCCCCAGCAGCGGACCCAGGTATCCGGTCAGGTCACCGGCGGTCGCCAGGGTGAGCGGACCCCGGCCGGCACCGCCTCCCCGGGTGACCCCACCGGCGGAGGCATGTGCGGCGAGGAGCACGATCAGTACGAGCAGCCCCCTGCCGGCGGCGCGTGCCCCTCGCATGGCCCCTCCCGCTCGACGGCACCGGGCCCCATTCGCCGCGGCGGCACCCGCATGTATACCTGTTAGGCATACGCAATACTAGGGGCTGCGGCCCGGCGTACCCCAACGCACTGCCATCGGGCCCCCGGAACTACTGACCCGACACGGAGACGAGGTGGAGAGCGCAAGTGCGGCTGCCTCTCCTGGCTTTGCTGGCGCAAGGGCCGGCCCACGGGTACGAACTCAAACGGGATCTTGAACAACTCCTGGGCGCCGCATACCCTAAGACCAACATCGGCCAGATCTATGTCACCCTCGGCCGCCTGGAGAAGTCCGGGCTGATCGACGGCGAGGAAGTACAGCAGTCCAGTCGGCCCAACAAGAAGATCTACCACCTCACCGACGCCGGACGTGAGGCGGTGCTCGCCTGGTTCGAGGAGTCTTCGGAGGAACCCCGGGTCAGGGACGGCTTCTTCATGAAGTTCGCGCTGGCCTCGCACACGGGCCTCGTCGACGAGATCGGCCTCATCAACAAGCAGCGGCGGCAGTACCTGAACACCATGCGTTCCCTGTCGAAGCTGGCCGCCGAGGAAGACCGTGGCAACCGCGTCTCCCAGATCCTGATCGAAGGCGCCATGCTGCACCTGCAGGCCGACCTCGACTGGCTGGAACGGTGCCAGGAGGAATGGGAGGATCAGAAGTGAGCGACGTCCCCCCTCCCCTGCTGCGTGCCGAGGGCCTGGTCAAGACCCACCACGGCGAGGGCGCGCCCGCCCACGCCGTCCGCGGAGTCGATCTCACCGTACGCCGGGGGGAGTTCCTGGCGGTGACCGGCCCCTCCGGGGCGGGGAAGTCGACGCTGCTGCACCTGCTCGCCGGATTGCAGCAGCCGGACGCCGGACGCATCCTGCTGGACGGCGAGTGCACCGGGTCCTACGACGAGGCCCGCTGGGCGGTCACACGCAGGACCCGCATCGGCCTGGTCTTCCAGTTCTTCAACCTGGTCTCCGACCTCCGCGTCGCCGACAACGTCGAACTGCCCGCCCTGCTGGCCGGCGCCTCGCCGCGCGCGGCACGCGCGCGGCGCGCGGAGCTGCTGACCGAGCTGGGGCTGGCCGGCAAGGAGCGCAACATGCCCGGTGAACTCTCCGGCGGTGAGCAGCAGCGGGTCGCACTGGCCCGTGCCCTGGTCAACCAGCCGGACCTCCTGCTGGCGGACGAGCCCGCCGGCAGCCTCGACAGCAAGGGGACGCGCGAGGTCACGCGCCTGCTGACCCGCTTCCACGCGCGCGGCCAGACGATCGTGCTGGTCACCCACGACGCGCGGCTGGCGAGTACGGCGGACCGGGTCATCAGCTTCTTCGACGGGCGCATCACGGACGACGCCGAGTTGAGCGCCCGTCCGACGCGCGCACGCGGTACCTCGGGCGTACTCGAACTGAGGGACTGAGCAGCGGTGGACCAGAGGCGGACGACCGCGCCTTCTTCCGGCGCGGTCGAGCGGAGGCGGTGACGCGGTGCGGGCCATGGTGCGGTGGGCGCGGGCGGACTTTCGCCGGCATCGGGGCGAGGCGCTCTTCCTGGTCCTCTCCACGGTGGGGATCGTCGTCTCCCTGCTGTTGGCCACGGCGCTGTTCGCGTACGCCACCAACCCCTGGCAGCGGGTGTTCAGCCAGTCCGAGGGCGCCCATGTCTGGATCCGTACGAGCGCTTCCGCGGACCCTCGCCCCCTCGCCGCCATCGACGGTGTCACCGGGGTGTCCGGTCCCTACCCGACGGAGTCGGTGACGCTCACCACCCACGGCGCCCGTGCCTCGGCGGAACTGCGCGGGACCACCGCGATGCCGTCGGTGGGCCGGCCGCTCCTGACCGCCGGCACCTGGCTGCGTGCCACCCAGCCCGACGGTGTCGTCGTGGAGAGCGGACTCGCCCGTGCGCTGCTGGCCGGGCCCGGCGACACCCTCGACCTGCCCGGCACGGGGCGGACCCTGACCGTCCTCGGTGTGGCCGAGAGCGCCGAACCCGGCTACAGCCCGGGTGAGCGGCCCGGTGCGGTGTGGGCGCTGCCCAGCGCCGTGGCGACACCCGACGGGCAGATCACCGGTCTGCGTCTGAGGAATCCGGGCGCCACCGACTACACCGTCCAGCGGGCGGTCACCGTGCTCGGCGCGGGCGCCGTCGACGAGGTGACGACCTGGCAGCAGGCCCGCACCCGGGCGCAGGGGGACAACCGCCTGCTCGGGCAGGTGCTGGGGCTGTTCGGTCTGGCCGCTCTCGTCGCCGCCTGCTTCGCCCTGCACGGTGCGATCAGCACCCGCGTCCGGGGACACCTGCACAACATCTCGGTACTGAAGACCATCGGCTTCACCCCCAGCTTGGTCGTGGGGGCCTTCGTGCTCCAGCATCTCGTCTACGCGCTGCTCGGCGCCACGGGCGCTGCGCTGCTCGTCACAGCGCTCGGTGACCGAGCCCCGGGCCGTCTCGGCGAGGCGATCGCCCTGTGGCAGGGGCTGCCGCACTCCGCGACGGGGCTGCTCGCCGTGGTCGCGGGCACGGTGGTGTTCATCGGTGCGACCACGGCGCTGGCGGCCTGGCGCGCCGGGCGGGTCCCCGCGGTACCGTCGCCCCGGTACGCCGCGCAGCCGGGAGCCTCACTGTCCGGGGCCGCCCGCTTCGCGCTCGGCCGGGGGCTGACCCCCGCTCTGGTCCTGGGCGTGCACCGGGTGGCGGCCCGGTGGGCCCGCTCGCTGGCCACCTCGGCGCGGCTGGCACTGCCGCTGCTGCTGATCGTGGTGGCGATGAGCGCGTGGACCACGATCGACCGCCTCCACGACCATCCCGAACAGGCCGGCCGGCCGGCGGCGCTGGTGGCACACGCGGACGGCCTCGGTGACGCCGAGGTCCGCACGGTACTCGGCTCCGACCCGCGGGTCACCGCCGTCTACCCGGGTGTGGAGATGAGCGCCCTGGTGCCGGGGCAGACCGCCACCATCGCCCTGCGCGGTGTCGGCACCCGGGAGGACCCCTATCCGTTCGCGGTCGCCGAGGGCCGCGCTCCGCGCGGGTCGCACGAAGCGGTGGCCGGCCAGGGGCTGTTCGACCTCCTCCACGTCCGGGTCGGGGACTGGGTACGCATGACGGTGGGCGCACGACCGCAGGTCCTCCACCTCGTGGGCCGCTCCATCGAGCCGGAGAACGCGGGGCGGGTCGTCTCCACCTCCCTGGACAACCTGCGCGCCGACGACTCCGGCCTGCGCCCCTCGGTCTACGGGCTGAGGCTTGGTGCGGACGCGGAGCCCGCCGCGGTCGCCGCTCACCTGGCCGGACTGGCGGGCGGCAGGCTCGACGTGTACACCGCCGCCAACCCCGTCGCCGGACTGTCCCCTCTCCGCGAGGTCATCGCCGGGCTGATCGCGGTCCTCGCGCTCATCGGTCTGGTGGAGCTGCTCACCTCCGTCGGGGCCGGCGTCCGGGAGGGGGCCCGCGACGTACTCGTCCTGAAGGCGATCGGACTGACACCCCGCCAGATCACCGCCTCCGCGACGGTGGCCACCCTCTCCACCTCCGTGGCCGCCCTTCTCGCCGCCCTCGTCTGCGGTCTGCCTCTCGCCAGGTGGCTGATCGACGCCCAGGGGCGCTCGACCGGCCTGGGCAGCGGGCTCGCCCACCTTCCCCCCGCCGGGATGCTCGTCGTGTTCGGCGTGACGGCGGTGGCCGGTGCCGCCGCCCTCGCCACCCTCTCCGCCGCTCGTGAGGTGCGCCGGTACCGGGCGGACGCGGTGCGCTGACACGCGGCGGCGTTCCGCAAGGACGCCGAGGACCCCGAGTGCGCGAGGGGCGCGAGGACAGCGAGGGGCGCGAGGACAGCGAGGGGCGCGAGGACAGCGAGGTGCGCGAGGACAGCGAGGTGCGGACCCGCCGGGCTGGAAGAGCACCCCGGCCTCAGGTCCTGACGACCGTGCCGCTCGACCGACGCACCGTTCGCGGACGCCGGTTCGCCGCAATCCGCGCCGGACCGGCCGCTTCCCCCTCGTTCTCCCGCCCGCGGGCAACGCGACGACACCCGCACCGCCGGCTCAGCGGTGCGGGTGTCGTCGGTCGATCGACCGGGGCGCGGGCCGCGGACCACGCGGTACACCCCAGCCGGTGTCCGGCGGACCGGGGTCGCGCGACCCCGGTCGGCCCGACGGGCCGGACCTCTCTCCGTCAGTCGTCGTAGGTGGCCGTGCAGGTGTCGTCGGCGAAGAGGGGGCCCTCGGTGACGGGGAGTCCCTCGGCGGGGTCCTGGATCACCGTGCTCAGCCCGGTCAGCTGGTCCGCACAGGCGTGCGCGGCGGAGTCACTGTCGCCGCTCCCCCCACCCAGGTACATGTCCAGCCACGTCGTGGCGCCCTCGGGCGCGCTCTCCAGGCTGTGACAGGGCCCGTTCTGGGGGCTTCCGCCGTCCCCGCAGGCGTCCTCCACGATGAAGTACCGCCGGAACTTCGGCATGTAGAAACGTGTACCGGCCGGGTAGTCGAGCGTGTCCTTCCCGCCCTCGATCGTGTGGCCGACCGCAAGCGTGATCGGGTCCTCCCACGTCCCCGTTCCGCCCGCCGCGTCGTGGATCACCGGAGCGGAGATCTCGGCACTCCCCCGAGGGGTGTTGTCGAACCATGTGTAACCCGTGGTGAACGCGTTGCTGATCGTCTTGCCCGAGCCCGCCGCAGCCGCCGGCACCTCGCCCGCACGGCCGCCGGCCGGGGTGGCGGACGGTGTCGCGCCCTTCGACGTGGAGGCCGGGAGCGGATCGGCGACCCCCTCGGGCAACGTCACGGGAACCGAACCGGGAGCGGTCGTGTTCACCGCGCTGAACGTCTTCAGGAACTGGTAGTCGCTCTGCTCCGTGCCACTGCAGTCCTCGGAGAGGGTGCCCGCGGCCGGGCACGCCTTGTCCCGGCCCACCGCCCAGAAGCCGAGCTGCTGGATCCCCTTCTCCACGGCGAAGTCGGCGAGCCTGGACGCGTCCTCGGTGGTGAACACCTCTCCCTCGGTGTCATTCACCCCGATCATGGGCGTGTTGCCCTCCATCCCCCACAGCTCCTGATCGGACTTCTCCGGCCAGATCTGGCCCAACTGCCCGTGCAGACCGGTTGCCGCATCGATCGCGGCCTGCCCCATGTCCTCGACCGCGGACCCGTAATCCATCGTCATGATGTTCACCAGGGACACCCGCAGACCCGCGCTCACCGCGTCCTGGAGCATTGCCACTCCGTCCGCCTCCAGGCCGCTCGTTCCCGACGGCAGCGTGAACTGGACGTCCAACCGACCGCCCCTGCCCTCGATGTCCTTCTGCAACGCCGTCAACGCCTCGGCGCGACGCTGGTTCGCCCCGGTGTCCGCCAACGCGCTGCCCTCGATGTCGAAGTCCAGCCGCGACAGCCCCAGCGTGTCCACGGCCGCACGGTACTGCTCCTCCAAGGCGTCGGCCGAGTCGCATCCCAGGGCCAGCTCGGTCCCCGATGCCCCACCGAACGACGCGATCACCTCGCCTCCGGACCCGCGCAGCCCTTGCACCGCGGAGAGCCAACCCTCGTCCGTCAGCGGGGTGTTCCCGTTGAACGTCGCCTTGCAGCCGCCGCCGTCCAGCACGAACGCCAGCGTCGCGTACCGCAACCCCGCCGCCCGGGCCTCTCCCAGCGCCGACGACGGCCCCCACGTCTCGATGTACGGGGCCGCGTAACGCGAGGGGAAGCCCATGGACCCCTTGCCGCCCGAAGATCCGGCGGCAGGGGTTTCCGCGTCGTCGGGACTGGACGAGGGCGAGTCCGGGCGGGTCATCCGTCTGCCGTCATCGGTGACGAACTTCCAGGTGATGCCCTTGACGAGACCGTCCGCCAGGGGCGCGAGCTTCTCGAACGCCGGCTGGCTGAGGTCGATGTGGTCCGCGTCGCAGGGCGGACACTCGTCCTTCACGGGCACGGTGATGGACTTGCCGTTGTACGAGACCTCGACGGAGACGCCGTCGCAGATCGGGTCCTCGTTGGGGTCCTCGGTCGTCCACCATTCGTGGGACACCGCGACGAGGTCCTCGGTGGCGGCGTCGACGACGTCACCGCAAGCGCCGTAGCCGCTGGCGTTGTAGTACGTCATCTGGCCGGTCATCTCCTGATTGCTCGCCGGGTCGTCGGCCAGAGCCAGGGACACACCTCCCAACGTGACGGCCAGCAGGGCGACTCCGCCGCCCGCGATGATCCGGTTCCGGAGGGACACGTTTTCTCCTGACGCTCTGATGTGTCGGCGGTTCGGCCGCGGGGGCGGGCGCGCGAGCAGGCGTGAGGCATGGGCGACCCGCGGGCTCTGCACCGTGCCGCGGAAGCCCCGACGGTGTGGGGCCGGGCGCAGTTCATGCCGTGCCAAGGCAGATCATGGGAGCCGCGGGCCCCGGACGGCGGCGAACCACCGAGCATCTGCCCTGTGAGCCACCTACTCCGCCTCTTCGGCCACCGCGCGGCGGCCGACGCCCGAGGCCACCGGGGCGCTTCACCCGGGGCCGCACCGTGACCACTCGTGCACGGCGGGCCGCAAAGGGGCAGGACGGCGCCACCTCCCTTGTGGGTCTTCGCGGATCTCTGCTGCGATGGTCCGATCGGATGCGACCTCCCGGTGGAGGGGCACGCGCACGCGGCAGGGTGGAGACGGCGAGCGGTGAGAAGGCATGAGCGGGACTCCTGACCGGCTCACCGGTTCCGGGACGGCCGGCGGCCGGCTCCCGCGCCGTGCCGGCACGGCCACCGATCCGCGCTGCGGCGCCCACGGCAGCGGGGGCACGGAGTGCCCGACGGCCAGGGGTGTCACCCCGTGAGCCGGTGGACCGGCGGGCGGGGGCCCCTGCGGACGCTCGCCGCCAGGATCGGGGGCGCGCCGGGACCCGACGACTTCGGCCCCGTTTTACTGCTTGCCCCGCAGGCCTACGATTCGGCGGACCTCGCGGCGGCGGTCGAAGCCCTCCGGCACGAGGACCGCAGCCACGCGACGGTGCTGGTGCCCGCAGGCTTCGAGGGTTCGAGAGTCCTGTGGCGGCAGCTGACACCGGCACTGAACGACTTCAGGAAGTCCGGGATCACCACCGTACGGCTGGTGTGGGCGGGCGCCGCCGCCGATCAGCCGGGTCGGCCCGCTCCTGCCCGGCGGATCCGCGACGACTGGCAGTTGGAGGTCGTCGCCCCCGCCGGACCGGTGGTGATCTCTCCCGGCGGCTCACTGTTCGTGCCGTCCGGTTCCGGCGGTACCGGTGGTTGGTGGCGGTTCGCTCCCGGCGTGGCGCCCCGCCCTCTGGGTCTGCGCCACCCCGTGCCGAGCTGGGAGGACGCGGCGGCGCACCTCCTCTCCGGGGCGATCGAGGGCCATGTGGTCGAGTCGGTGCCCGCCGGTGTGCTGATCCGCAGGGCGGTACCGCTGCCGGACCCCGCGCCGAGCGTCGGCGCATCCATACCGGTGGACGAGCACCGGCTCGCGGTCGTGGTCGGCATCCCCGGCACGCCCCCGGTCGCCACCGGGGCGGTGACGCAGCTCCTGACCCGGATGACCCCGCGGGCGCGGTCGACCGCACGCCTGGTCCCCGGTGACGGGCGCGACCTGCTCGCGGCCGGCCAGCAGACCGCGAACCTGCTCGGCACCGAGGTGGAGGTCGTCAGCGGTCTGCCGGCCCTGCTGGAGTCGGCGACCGGTACACCCGCCGAAGAGGCCGTGGTGCTCATCGGGCCGGACGGCGAGCCGTCGTGGCGGGCCTACGCGGAGACGGTCGCCTGCCGCCCCGCCCGTGACGGTCGCGCTCCCGCGCCCCGGATCGTTCAGTGGCGGTCCCCGGTGCCCGGCTCTCGGGGCGCCCCGGAGAGCGGGGCGTCGCCGCTGGACGATCAGTGGCAAGTCGCCGTCACTCGCGCGGGGTTGTGGGTGGGTCCTCGGGAGGGCGTCCGGCCCGGCGCCTTCGGGTGGGTACTGGATCCCGCGACGATGGTGGTCGACGTCGGCGAGCCCGGGCAACGGCTGGACGACGAGGTGTGGCAGGTGCTCGACACGCTCCTGGACCGTCTGGAGCCCTCCGCGATCGAGCGTACGACCCTGCACGTGAGGGGCGGATGCACCGCGCACGGCGGACGGCAGGTGCGACGCCTCGCCGATCGGCGGGGGCTGTCCCTGGTGTTCGAGGAGTTGCCTTCGACCGACCGCGGCGGCGAGGACGCCGGGGAGAGGGCGGCGGCGCCCGCCGGGACGCGGGTGGAGAGCACTCCCGAAGTCCCGTGGCACGCCTCGCCCATGAGTGTGCGCATCCGGCACGTGGCGGCGCTCTCCCCCTCCGCGTCCGGCGGCGCCGCAGCCTCCGCGGCATCGGCGCCTGTCGGCCGGAGTGCCTCCTCCTCCGCGCGCGCGGCCGGTCCGGCCTCGCCCGCCCCGGCGTGGGCCGGTGGGCCGGCGTCATTCGCCGCGGGGAGGCCCGGTGGTTTCTCGGCCACCGTGGTCGGGTCCGGCCTGTCGGGCGCGCCCGGAACCGGGAGCCCGGCCGTCGTCTCCTCCCGGCCGGGTGGCGGGCCGGACACATCGGCCGCGACGGGCGCCGACCGCCCCCGCCCCTCCGCCGCGCCCGCCGTCCGCACCGGCACATCGCACGCGTCCGCCGCCGGGGCCGGGGTGCCACCCGGGTTCGCCGAGGCGTTCGCGGCCAGCCGTCCCCCGGTCGGTCCGTCGCAGCCTCCCGTGCCCCGCGCGGAACCGGCCGACGAGCCGGAGCCTGCTCCTGCCGACCCCGTGGTTCCGGCCGTCGCCCCGCCCGTGCCCCCGGTCCCGGCCCCGGAGCCGCCGGTCACGCCCGTGCCGGCGACCGCCCTCCCCGTGCGGGTCGGCCCTCTCCAGCGGAGCACCCCCGCCGATCAGCAGGCGCTACGGGCCCTGGCCGGTGAGCAGTGGTGGCAGCAGAAGGCGTCGGTCGCGCGCACCCTGACGGTGATGCCGGGGCTGCGCGGTCATGACGAGAACGACGCCGTGCTGGCGGATCTGACCGCCGTGCGCTCCTTCCTCACCCTCGACGACGCCCCGACGGGGTGGCGGTGGCTGGAGCGGCAACTCGCCGCGGGGTCGGCCGACGCGTACCCCTCCCTGGTCGGGCTGGCGTCCGGTCTGCGACGCCTTCCGTCGTACCGGGGAGTAGTGGTCCGCGGCGCGGGCGTGCTCCCGGCGGAGGCGCGGGCGGTACCGGCCGGGAGGGAGCTGTGCCATGCCGGACCGGTCGCCGCCTACGTGCTGGAGGGCGCGCCGGCGACGGCGGGCGACCGGTACCTCATCTGGTCGACGACCGGGCGGAGGGTGCGCATCCTGACCGGCGGCGCCTCCCGCGCGGAGCGGGGCGAGGAAGTCGTCTTCGGCCCCGGCACCCGCTTCCAGGTTCTCGGCACGCGGAGCGAGCATGGGGCCACGACCGTGCTGCTGCGTGAAGTGGCTTCCGGGGGCGCGCCCACCGGCGCCGGGGGCGAGGTCGCCTCCGACGGAGGGGTACGGGAACAGCTGGTGCGGGCCGCGGCCCGCTTCCCCCTGGCCGAGGGCGCCGCACCCTGGCCCCCGCGGTTCTCCGGGACCTTGCCGGAACGGGGCCCGCACGGGGACGGCAACGCCTGACTTCGCGGGTCGGCTCCCGCCGAGCCGGCCGCACACACCCACAGAGGAGAAGAGAAGATCATGTCCGCTGAGCGCAGGCCGCCGCGGGGCGGCACACCACCACCGGAGCCCACCGAGCAGCTCAGGATGCGCCGGGCCGTCGTCCTGTCCGCGCCTTCCGCCGAACCCGAGGGCGCGTTGGCCATCGGCAACTGGGAGTCCTCCGCCCCCGGCCCGGAGGAGGAGGCGCGGGCCGAACGGCCGGGCAGACGCAGGGGGGGAAGGCCCGGTGGAACCCAGGGCGTGGCGGAAGAAGGAGTGCCCGCCTCCCCCAGGTCCAATCACCGGCCGATGCTCGCCGCCGCCGCAGTGGCGGGCGCCGTTCTGGTCGCGCTGCCACTGGTGCTGGGCGGCAACGACAAGAACGAGCACGAGCTCGACTACGAAGCCTCGGGCAGCGAGGCCCCCTCCCCGCACGACCTGGGGCCGAACTACACCCTCGATGTCATGACGCCCCCGGCCACGGAGGGTTCTCGCGTCCACTACGACACGACGGGCAGCCCGTCGAGCGGTCCCTCGTCGCACTCGTCCGCGCCCTCCGCGTCGCAGTCGGCGTCTCCGTCTCCCTCTCCGACGATCGAAGTCTCTCCGCACAAGACGTTCCAGGGCGCGGGCATACGGGCCCCCCACCCCGGCGGGGAGAGGAGTGCGCACCCGTCCGCCGCGGCCGCTGGACCGGCGGCTCCGCGGTCCACCCCTTCCCCGGTCCGGGCCACCCACGTCGCCGATGTGCCCACCAAGGCGCCGAGCACGGAGCCGAGTACTCGGCCGAGTACGGACCCGTCGGCCGATCCCGGCACCCCGGTGACCGAACCCGTGGCGGTGTCCGCGCGGACGGCGGACCCCGGCAACCCCTCGGACCCGGCCTCGCACCATGAGGGTGCGCCCGGCACGGCGGAGACGACGCCGCCCGCGCCCCCGGCACCGGCACCGGCCCCGGTCGGGGAACCTTCGGTCTCCGAGGGTGCGACGGTCGATCCGGTGGGGCCGGCCCCCTCGCCCGATCGGCACGCGGCTGCCGACCCGAGCGCACCGACCGACCCGCACGTGCCGACCGACCCCGGTACGCCGATGGACCCCGCCACGCCGCCGGGTCCGGACGGCCGACGTACCCCCGGGGACCCCGGGGATCCCGGCACCCCGACGGACCCGACCGTCACCACGGACCCCGGCACCCCGACGGAGGACCCCGGCACACCGTCCGAACCGACCCCGACCCCGACCGCGGAGCCCGGCGGACCGGAGGAGGGGACCACCGCCCCGGCCACCGCGGGCGATACCGTCGTGCGGGCGACCCGCGTGCTGGAGACGGGCCAGTCGATCGAGTCGGCCCGCGCCACCCTGTCCATGGGAGAGGACGGCAACCTGGTCGTCACCGACGAGAACGGCACGGTCCGCTGGTCCTCGCACACGGAAGGCCGGGGCTCCCGGGCCGTCTTCCAGGCGGACGGCCACCTCGTCGTCTACACCAGCGACGACCAGACGGCCTGGTCCTCCGGCACGGCGGGGCACGACGGTGCCGAACTGCTGCTGCAGAGCGACGGAGACGTGGTGATCCAGCAGGACGGTACCGACCTGTGGGTCAGCGGGACGGCCCACTGACACGACCGGCCGGGCTCGTCCCGCCCGGACCGGTCCGGCACACGAGCCGGACCGGTCCCGGCGGCCCGGCGGGGATCGGGCACCGCGCCGCTTACCGGCGGCCGCCGACGTGATGGGAAACCGCAGGCCTGTTCAGCGCGTGCGTGCGGCGGGGAGGGGGAGCCAGATCTCGAAGTGGCCCGATCCGACCGAGGTGCGGTAGATCAGGGCGGTGGCCAGGCGGTACCGGCCGCTGCGGCGCAGTTCGTCGCGGATGAGCGCCTGTACCTCCCCGGGCTGGTCGGACCAGTCGAGGACGACGCCGTCGAACCAGCCGTCCTCGATCGCCGCCCGGTAACCCTCCGGCCCGCTGAGATGCCGGCCCTCGCGCCCGGTGTAGTCGATGTAGAAGATCGACGTCCACAGGGTGTAGTCCGTCAGCCCCCGGTTGCTGAGGTAGTAGACGGGCGCTTCGTGCGGTTGGCCGAGCCACTTCTGACCGGGACGCACGTTCTTCGCCAGTTCCGGGATCAGCCGGCCGGTGTCCGGCCAGACCCCGTAGTTCTGCGCGGACTGCGACATGCCGAAGGTGAGTGCCAGCACCCCGACCGCGATGACGGCCTGGGGGAACCGGAAGTGGGCCCCCATCAGCCGTGTGAGGGCCACCCCCGCCATGGGAGCGGCGAACAGCAGCCCGTAACCGATGTGCTTGTGCAGCGAGATGCTGGTCTGGAGGTGGATCTGGTAGGCGGGGGCGAGGAGCGCCGTCCCGCTGAGGACGGCTCCCAGGGCCAGCCGCCACCGGCGGGAGGGCGCGGCGCCGGGGCCTCCCGGGACCTCCCCGAGCCCGGCCCGCCGCGCGTACAGCACCGTGCCGAGGCAGGCCAGCGCGAAGAGCAGCCCGCCCCACCGGGCGCAGTCCCAGAGCAACTGCCCGAGCGGGGCGGTGCCGTGCGCGCGTTCGGTCGTGGTGCTCCGGATCGCTTGCAGATAGTCGGTGGTCAGCACACCGAGGCCGAGCAGGATGCCCACTCCGGTGGTGAACACCGCGCCCCGCCGCAGCGCCTCCCTGCCTCCCAGCCTCTCGTGCGCGACGAGCACCAGCAGCACCGCCAAGGTCGGCAGGTACAGCGCGGCCGCGTACTTCACCCCCACGGTGAGGGCCGCGACCGGGGCCGCGGCGAGCGGGAGCGCCCAGTGGCCCGGGGCGACCCGTACGAGGATCCAGGCCGTCAGCGCGAGGAGGAAGATCGCCATCGCGTCGTACGTGGCGAAGTTGCCCAGGAACAGGGTGGACTGGGTGACCGAGAAGACGCCGGCCGCGAGCAGGGCGGTGCGCTCGTTGAACAGCTTGCGGGTGAAGGAGTAGAGCAGCGCGGTCGAGCCCAGCATGAACGCCAGGCTCATCAGCCGTACGCCGGTCAGTCCCGCCGCAGAGTCCACCCACGCGGCCAGCACCGGATAGAGGACGGGTGACCCGGAGAAGTAGGAGGCGAAGCCGCCGTAGTCGGGGGCCCCGTGGAACAGGTGGTCGATCATGGCGTGCCCGGCGTAGACGTACAACGCCTCGTCCTCGAAGGCGCTGTTGTGCAGGCGCAGCGACAGCACTGCCTGGGCCAGCAGCAGGCACACCAGCAGGGCACGGCTCACCCGGGTCCGGCGCTGTCCCGGTTCCGCGGACCATCCCGCGTCGGGCATCCGGCCCAGCACCCACTCCGCGCGGCTGATCTCGTCGAAGGTGTAGCCGGGGGCCGGCTGGGGGCCGCGTGCGAACGGCACCCGCAGTTGCAGGGTGGACTCGGCGTCGTACCACCCGGCGGAGCTCGCGGGGTCTTCGGTGGCGGGGTTCTCGGTGGTCGTCATGGGCGCCTCACGTCGAAGCCGAACCGCGGGTCGGCGACACCGCGCCGGAAGGCGGCGAGCGCCCCGGGGCTGCTGTCGATCCGCCAGTCCGTCCCCCCGGGGCCCTCGTCCGTGTCGAGCCAGACGAAGCCCACGACATCGTCGCGGGTGGTCACGGCGCGCACCAGGTCGGCGATGGCCGCGGGTTTGCCGGCGCCCGGCTGGGCGGCCGTCCCGGCGACGAGCACGGGGATGCGGGTGAAGGACCGTATCTCTTTGACGGAGGGACCGAACAACGAGTCGTACGTGTGCGCGCCGCGGTCGGTGTAACGGCCCGTCAGGCCCAGCCAGTCGGCGTAGGCGTCGCCGGGGTAGTACGGCTTCAGCGGCACGGACGGCCGCACGGCCACCGTGGGGCTCCATACCCAGACGACGTTCGACACGCCGGTGTCCTGGAAGAGGTCGTGGAGGTGGCGCCACGCCCCGACGAACTCTTCGGGGCTCGCCCGGCCCGCCCCCCACGGTTGCCGGCCGTCGTTCATGCCGGGGGCGAAGGCGAGGGCGATCGGCACGTTGAGGTCGCGTACGGCTTCGGCCACGTGCCGCACGTAGCCGTCCGTTCCGCCCTCCGCGATCCGGCGGAGCGTCGTGCTACGGGGTTCCCAGGTCAGGTACGGCAGTATCCGCTGTTCCCAGACGGCCCGGACCCTGTCCGTGGGGAAGTCCTCGTCCCAGGAGAAGCGCTGGGCGAGCAGGGTGGGCGCCTTGCCGGTCCTTCCCGACCAGAGGGCGAGGTAGCCCGGCGTCACCGGCTCCCCGGAGAACGAGACCCCCAGGTACTTGCGGCCCTCCCGGGGCCGGATCAGCCAGGTGACGTCGAACGGGACGTACGGCGCCGTCCGCTTCTCGGCTCCCTCGCCGCCCGCGCCGATCGGCGCCGTACGGCTCGGCGCGCATCCCGCGGTCGCCGCGACCGCGGCCCCGGTCACCCAGCGCAGCACGCCCCTGCGGTCCACCGCGGTCATGCCGGGACCACCTCGGCGACCGGGGCGGAGAGGGACGGGTCCATCCCGGTGGTGGCGGTGGCGGACCGGACCTCGGGTTCCGCGGGCTCGGGCTCCTCGGGCCTGGGGAGGACGAGGACGCGCAGGACGGCCGCCGCGTAGAAGAGTCCCGAGGCGAGTGGAAGGGCGAAGTCCTGCGGCACCATCGTGTCCATCCGCCACACCGCGGCACCGATCCACACCGCCGTGGCGGGGACGGTCCACCCCCAGACGCCGATCCACAGGCGCCGGGTGTTGTTGCGGCGCGCCCCGCCGGAGCCCGTCGGCTGCCAGCCCATGGGACGACCGCGCAGGACGTCCCAGATCGCGAAGACGTGCGACCAGCTGTAGAGCACCCGTGCCGCCCACGCCTCCAGGCGGTAGGGGGTGCGGTGCCACAGCGGGTAGACGACCACGAGGTAGAGCACCCCGGGCAGCAGCAGCCGCATGTCGGTGACCTGCACCTGCTCCGGGAAGAACAGCAGCAGCACGGAGACGATCAACGGGCCGGTGAACAGGACCAGGGCGGACTCGATGTAGTAGACGAACCCGGACACGTAGCAGAGGCGGCTCGCGAGCCGCATCCGTACCTTCCAGAAGTCCTCGACACTGCCCAGCATGCTCATCGACGCCATGCACCAGCGGTACTGCTGGTTGTAGTACGCGCCGACGGTGTCCGGGCAGAGACCCGTCGCGAGCGCCAGCGGCACGTAGCGCAGGTCCCAGCCGCGCGCCCGCAGATCGAAACCGGTGTGCATGTCCTCGGAGTGCTCGATCAGGCTGGTTCCGCCCACCTCGGCGAGCGCGGCACGCCGGTACACGGCGCAGGAACCGACGCAGATGGAGCCGTCGCTGCGCTGCCGTGACACCTGCACGGAGCGGTAGAACAACTCCTGTACGGCGCCCGCGCCCCGTTCGATCCAGTTCTGCTGGTCGAGCACCCGGAAGAACTGCGGGGACTGCACGATCCCGAGGTCCGGGTCCGCGTCCATGTACGGCAGCAGTTCGTCGAGCAGGTCGGTGCGGGGAACGAAGTCGGCGTCCAGGATCAGGATGAACTCACTGTCCGAGCGCGCGAATCCGTACCGCAGGTTGCCGGCCTTCTTGTACCAGCCGCGATCGGGCCGCACGAGGTAGCCGAAGCCGAAGTCGTCCGCCATCGCCGCGACCTCCTCGCTGTCGGAGTCGTCGAGGACCAGCGGTACGACCCGCCCGGGATACGCGTCCGCCATCCGCCGCAGATATGTCCACGTGTTGTGGAGAACCTCCAGGGGCTCGCCGCACACGGGCAGGAACACGTCGACCGCCGGATACGCGTCCGGCGCCCACCGGCGCACCAGCGCGCGGTGGGCCCGGACGTCGAAGTCGGGGCTGAACAGGTCCAGCCGCAGCGAGATGAGCACCCCGACGACCGAGAGCAGCAGCACGGGCGCGAAGAACCAGATCCACGGTCCGTGCCGGGCGGAGTCGACCTGGCTGTACAGGACGCACCCGAAGCCGAGGAACGACGTGGCGGTCAGCAGCCAGGTGCGGCGCACCACGTACGTGTACTTCTCGCGGTCGTCCGGCGGGGTCGGGAGGAGCCCGCCGGGAGGCGTCGCCGGACGGGGCCGGCTTCCGTGCCCGGGACGGCGCGCCGGACGGGAGGACCGGGTGGGACGGGTCCCGTGGAGGACTCGGGGGGCAGCCATGATGTCGGGCTCCAGAGGGCGGCTGATGTGGATGCCCGGGACCGGCGGCGCGCCGTCCCGAGGGCCCGGCGCCGTCGAATCGGCGGTACGCCGGACAGGCTAGGGATGCTCCTGGACCGGCATGCGTGATCGGGCCGGACAGGGTCCGTTGGTGCACGAGTTGTGCACCTGAGGGTTGTCCCGCGCCAGGTCCGTGGGACGGCCCTCAGTGGAGTCCGGCTTGCTTCAGCGCGTCCCGCAGCGCGGCCCGTGACGTGATCCGGAGTTTCGGGAAGAGGTTGTACAGGTGTGTGCTCACCGTGCGGTGCGACAGGAAGAGCTGGGAGGCGATCTGCTTGTTGCTCAGGCCGGTCGCCGCGAGCCTCGCGATCTGCATCTCCTGTGCGGTCAGGCCCACCGGTCCGGTCTCCTCCCCGGGGTCGGGGTCCGGCACCGCGCCCGCGGCCCGCAGCTCGGCGCGGGCACGTTCGGCCCACGGCTCTGCGCCGAGACGCTCCAGCGCCTCCCGCGCGGCCCGCAGCTGGGTCGTGGCCCGGTCAGGGCTGCCGTTCGACTGCAGGACGCGTCCGTACGCGAGCTGCAACCGCGCGTGTTCGAAGGGCCACTGCTCCGCTTCGGGCAGTGACAGTGCCGCCTCGAACGCGGGTGCGGCTCCCTCGGCCGGAGCGATCAGAGCCTGGCAACCGGCGACCAGCAAGGCAATCCGGGGGGAGATCTCGGCAAGGCCCGCCTCCTCGGCCGCCGCCACGTGCGCGCGGCCCTCTCCCGTGCGGCCCGACCGTACGGCCGCCTCGACCAGGTCCATGACGGACGCCACCGCGAGGGGGGTGTACGGCCGGAAGGTGCCCGCCGGGGTGATGCGGACGAGACAGCGGTAGGCACGGTCGTGGTCTCCGTGTGCCAGCGCCGCCAAGCCCTGCGCCTGCCAGAGCAGTTGCTCCGCCGTCCCCAGTCCGCGAGCCGCCGTCCAGCTCTTCAGCTCCTCGTACAGCGGCTCCAGGGCATCCACTTGTCCGCGGGCTCCGTGAACGAGGGCCAGCAGGCTCTTGAGCCGGCCCGCGACCGTCCGGTGGCCGAGCTCCTCGGCCCTGGCCACCGCCTCCGGGACCGTGGACTCCACCGTGTCCCACCGGCCGGCGTGGAAGTCCTCCACACCCCTCAGGGTCACCGCGGTGGCCCAGTCGCTGAACGTACCGCTCCCAGAAGCGGGTTCGAGGGTGCGACGCCATCCGGTCCGGTGCGCGGCGGCCGTACCGGGGCTTCCGGCGGCCAGGCGCAACCGCGTGTAGCGCCTGGATTCGGAGTCCTGGGCGAGCACGCCCAGAAGGCTGTCGAGGCGCCGCCGGAGCGTGCGGCCGTGCCGTGCCGGATCGCCGGCCGCGTCGAAGCAGAGTCTGGTGAACTCCGACGCGCCCGCCACCCGGGAGGCCAGTGGCTCCCACAGCTCGGCCCTGCCGCTGTGCGCGGCTGCCAGCATGAGGACGTGGAGGAGCTCGTCGGCCAGGTCGCCGAGCGGAGGCCGCCCGGTCTCCGGCCGCTCTGCGGCGGTCAGTTCGTCGAGTGCGTGCGTGAGCATCCGGTACGTGGCCCGGACGTCGCCGTCGCCCTCGATCGCCCGATAGGCGTCCGCCAGTGCGGCGCGCGCCGCGTCCTCGGGGCTCGCCCCCTCCCAGTGCGCCGAAGCCAGAATCTCCACGGCCTCCCCCATCCGACCGGCCCGGCCGGCGATCAGGGCAGCCCGTGCCAGTCGGCGGGAGCGGTCCTCGGCTCCGGTGCTCAGCTCGGCGGCGTGCCGCAGCGCGGTCAGGGCGACCATGGGGGCGTGGTGCTGTGACGCGTGGTGCGCGGCGTTCTCCAGAGCACGCGCCGTCACCTCACTCGGTCCCAGGGCGGCGGAGATCAGGTGTCCGACCTGGCGCTCGGGTTCGGCGACGAGTGCGTCGGCCAACGCCCGGTGGGCGCCGCGGTGCTGGTCGGGCGGGACCGCCTGGACGATCGCCGACCGGACCAGGGGGTGGCGGAAGACCAGTTGACCCCGGGTGTCGACGCGGACGAGACCCGCGCGTTCCCCGGGCACGAGGGCGGCGTCGGTGTCGGCCCACCCGCCCCGGGCCGCGGTCCAGATGGTACGCACACTGCCGGTGCTCTCCAGGGCGGCCAGGAGCAGGAGTTCCCTGGTCTCGTCGGGAAGGTCCCGGATCCGCGCCGCGAACAGGGCTTCCAGCCGTTCGTTCAGGGGAAGCCAGTCCGGCAGCTCCGCCCGGCCCGCCAGCTGCTCCTCGCTCAGGAGCGCCGGAAGTTCCAGCAGCGCCAGCGGATTCCCGGCGGCTTCCGACAGCAGCCGTCGCCGCGTGGCCGGCGCCAGAGCGGGATACCGGGCTTCCAGCAGTGCGGCCGCCGCCTCGGCGTCGAGAGGTCCCACCAGGGTCTCGGAGAAGCTGCCGCGGTCGAGGAACGCGTCCCAGCCCGTCTGTACCGCGGCCAGCACCCCGATGGGCTGCCGGCCGAGACGGCGTGCGACGAACTCCAGTACCTCGGCGCTCGCCCGGTCCATCCACTGGGCGTCGTCCACGATCAGCAGCACCGGGCCGCTGTCGGCCACCTCGCACAGCCGTGCCAGTGTGGCCGCGGAGAGGGTAAACCGGTCGGGCGGCGCACCGTGGGTGACGCCGAGCGCGCGGTCCAGCGCCTCCTGTTGGGCGGCGGCCAGCCGGGGACCTGTGCCGCGGAGGCTGTGCATCAGTTGGTGCAGGCCGGAGTAGCCGAGCCGCACCTCCGACTGGGCCCCTGCGGCGCGCAGTACCGTAACACCCCTCGCCCGCGCCCGGGTTGCGGTCTCGTCCAGGAGTGAGCTCTTGCCCACCCCGGACGCCCCCCGGAGCAGTACCGGCCGGGTTCCTCCCCCGATGAGGGCGTCCACCATGCCGTCGAGCAGCGCCAGTTCGGTGGCGCGGCCGAACAGCACGGCGGGAGCCCGGCCTGCCGCTGTCGACATCGACACGGCGGAGTGCGCGCCCCCGACGAGTCCTTCCGGTTCGAAGGGCCGGGGAAACCCCGGCCCGGCGGTCGGCAACTCCCGTACGACGAGACTCACGTACGCGGTCTCCGTCGCCACGGCTGAGGATTCCGGCATCGCCCCGCCCTCCACAGCTGACTCGGTGACGCCACCGTCGTCCGGTCCGGCGCCACCACTACACGTCTACGACCATCGAGCCCCTCTCCCCATGTGCGGGGGGCCTCGGACCTTCAGCTTGACGGGTGTGAGGTGGGCCCCGTCCCACCTGGGGCCGACTCTGCACACAAGGACACGGTGAGTACCCGGTACGGCGGCCGCGGGCCGGCGGAGCACCGGCGACGACGACCGCCGGCACTCCACGTACCGGTCGGGTCCCGGTTGCCGTCCCGGTCGAACCGGGCGCGTCATCACTGTCGGGCGAGGTCGCTCGTGCTCCGCGGAAGTGCGCCGGTGCAGCGGTCCGGCCACTCCGGGGCGGCGCCGCTGCCGGTTTCCAGAGCGGGGGCGGCCGCACGGAGCCGGTCGAGGATCGCGACGTCCTGACTGTCGAGAGCCTGTCCCGGCCGGCCGGGAGGTGTGCTCGGTCCGAGCTCCCGCAGCAGGATCAGCCGGGACCCGGCCGCGTCGTCCACGGCCAGTACCCGGAACCGGGTACCGGGACCGAAGACGATTTCCTCCAGGACGTCCGGGGCGGTCGACTGTTCCAGCAGCGGACGCACCCGTCGGCCGACCACCGACCAGATGAGGTAGCGGTCGACTGTCGCGGAGGGTGCCATACCCTCCAGCACCAGCGCGCTCATCGGACCCGCCTGGCACAGCTCCTGACCGGCAATCAGGCCGTCGGCCGCGCCGCTCTCCGTTCCCGCGCTGCGGGCCGCCGGACCCCGGTGCGAGGGCAGCCGTCGCAACCCGGACGCCGCGCAGGCGACGAACGGCATGATGTCCCGGTCACCGTCGGCGAACGCCCTCTCGACTCCCCGGTGGCTCAACTTCCCTTCTGGAGACGTGAGGTAGGCCCGCACAGCAATCAAGTCCGCCCGCGCGTCCTCCCGTTGCGCCTGGACTCGCAGCGCGGGCAGCCGGGAGAGAGCGCGGGTCAGAGCGGCCGAGTGCTGATCCCACTGGTCGCCGACCAGACCCCGCAGGGCTTCGCGGTCGGCCGGGGTGCTGCGGTGTGTCGGCGTGAAGGGGAAGGCGGGCCGCGACGGTTCGGTGCTCCGCCGCCCGTGACCCGTACCGGCTGCCGGTGCCGGGACGACGGGGTCGGCCGGTGAAGCGGCCCCTGAAGCAGCCGGGGAAGCAGCCGGTGACGAAGCGGTGAACGGCCCGGCTCCCCCGGGCGCCGGGTCCGGTGGAAGACCGCGGGGCGCCGCAGTGGTCGCGTCGTCACGGGCGGGGAAGGCGGCAACCGCCGTCAGGGCGGGCTCTCCGGCACTCTCCAGCGCATACCCCGGTGTGGGGGCTGCGGCCGAGGCGGGCGGCGCGGCGGGGGTGGAGGGCACGGTTGCGGCGAGAGGCGCGGCGACGGGTGCGGCCGACGCAGGAGGCGCGGCTGCGAAGGCGGGTGCGACTGCGGCGGGCGCGGCTGCGGCGGGCGCGGCTGTCGGCAACTCCTCGGCGGCCGGGACGTCCTCGCCCGCCGGTACGGGCCCTGCGGAGATGTCCGGGAGCTCCGAGCCCTCGTAGGGCGGGAGAGCATGTCCGGGGGTGCCCGGCACCGGTGCGCCGGGCTCGTACTCCCACACGGGAAGGACGGGCGGGGGTGCCACGACGGCGGTACCGGTGGCCGGAGTGGCGGCCACCGCGTCGGTCGAAGCGACAGCCGGGGCAGCGGCGGAAGCTGCGGCCGGGGCGGCGGTGTGCGCCGCCCGTGTGATGACCGTGCCACCGTGGCGGACCGCCAGCCGACGCAGGGTGCGCAGACCCTCGGCGCCGATCCCGCCGCGCACGTGGATCTCGGCGCGGACGCGGCTGGCGCTCTCCAGGGAGCCGACCAGCCGGTCGAGGGCGGGCCACAGCGTGTCGTCGAGGTACCGGCCGGGCAGACCGAGGTCGATCACGACGACGTCGGGGTGGACGGGGTGCTCCCGGAGCGGGGGCCTCGGAACGTCCGCGGGGCCGATCCACAGTCCGGCGCGGGTGACCGCGAGGTGCCACTCGTCCCACCGCAGTACACCTTCACCGGCCGCCCGTTCCAGTCCGGCGACGGGGCTCCGCCACCGGCCGAGCCGGGGTCCGGGGGCGCCGGGGGCGCCCGCGGGCACACAGACCACCGACCCCGCGTAGGGCTGCCAGGCCGGGTTGCCGTCGGACGTCATGACCACGATCTGGTCCCGGTCGGCGGCGGCGGGTTCTTCCATCACGACGAGCAGCCCCGTGGTGACCTCGATCTCGGTACCAAGCAGATCCGCGGTCGCCTGGGCCGTCGGCAACAGGTCGCCCCCGGCTCCGGGGACCAGGCGCACGCCCTGCCGGACCGGCGCGGGCAGCGCCGCGAGGAGGGTGGCGAGCGCCTCCGCGGACACCTCCGGCGCGTCCGGCGCACCGGGCGCACCGACCAGGACGCAGAGGCGGTCGGCGTCGACCGGTACGGAGTGGCGGATGCCCCGCGCGTCGGCGGGGCGGGCGCCCGTGTGCCGGATCAGCAGCCCGGCCGGAATCTCCTCAAGGAGATGGTCCGCCGCGATGTCGGGCGCCAGCCTGGCCAGCGCGCTCTGCCAGCGCGGCGCCGGGTAGCGGGAGCCGAGCGCCCTCGGCGCGGCCCCGGGCGCGAAACGCCACCAGCGGGCCGGTCCCTCCGGGGCGTCCGGTCCGTGCCCGGCGAAGAGGTGTCCGCCGGGCACGATCAGCGGTCGCCCTTCGGGTGCGACGACCTCCACCGCCCACTCGTCGCTCATGCCGGCCGCGACCGCGGGCCGGCCGCCCCGTTCGCGTGCGGCCCCCTCCATCACCAGCACCGCACGCCGGACATCCCTCCGGGGTCCGTCGGTGAGCACCGTCGCGAACTGCTCCCGGAGGTTCTCCGCGTCCTCCGCTCCGGCGCCCACCAGCAGGATCACCTGTGTGGGGTCGGGGTCACGGAGGCCGCGGGCCACCTCGGCCAAGTGACCGGCCGTCTCGGGGTCCTGGTGGAAGAGGAAGATGTTGCCGTCGTCGGTGGCCGGATCGGGGGTCACCCGGACCCGGGTCGGGGTCACCCGGGGCGCGTTCCTGGCCCGGCGGGCCGGTGAAGCACCGGCGGCGACGGAGGAGCGGGCGGCGTGCTGCGCCCTGAAGCGGTCCCCGAGTCTGATCACTCGGCCACCACCGGGTCCCGGCCGGCCGGTGTCCGGATGAAGGGCAGGTCCTCGGGGAGCAGCCGGGTGAGCGCCTCCCGGTCGGGGTTGGCGACGCTGTGGAGGCGCCCGGCCTGACGGGTCATCATCGACTCGACGATCTGGCGGGCGAGGCGGGCGTTGCCGAAGGACCGGTCGCGGGGCATCGCGTCGAGGTATCCGCTCAGCGCCTCCAGGGTCTCCGGGGTGCAGAGGTACCCGATGTTCTCGGCGTTCCGGCGGACGATGGTGACCAGTTCTTCGGTGGTGTAGTCGGAGAAGAGGACCTGGCGGGAGAAGCGTGAGGCCAGACCCGGGTTGAACTCCAGGAAGCGCCGCATCTCGTGGGTGTAGCCGGCGGCGATGACCACCACCTCGTCACGGTGGTCCTCCATCAGCTTGAGCAGGGTGTCCACGGCTTCCCGCCCGAAGTCGGACGGTGAGTTCTCCGGGGTGAGGGCGTACGCCTCGTCGATGAACAGCACACCGCCGCGCGCCCGCTCGAACGCCTCGGAGGTGAGCTGGGCGGTGTGTCCGACGTACCGGCCGACGAGGTCGGCCCGGGAGACCTCGACGAGCTGCCCCTTCGGCAGCACGCCGAAGGAGCGCAGAAGGTCGGCGTAGAGCCGGGCCACCGTGGTCTTGCCGGTTCCGGGCGGGCCCGCGAAGACCAGGTGGTGGCTGATGCGGGGGGTGGGGAGGCCGAGCGCCTGGCGCTGACGGGTGGCCGTGAGCAGGTTGACCAGCCCGTTGACCTCCTGCTTGACGGCCAGCAGCCCGATCATGCCGTTCAGCTGGGCCAGGACGTCGGAATCCGCGGGGGCCACCTCCTCCGCGCCGCGTACCTTCGCGGCCTCGTCCTCGCCGACGTCCTCGGGAAGCAGCAGCGTGAGGTCGGACTCGCCCACCTCCTCCTGGGCGGACAGCCGGAACGCCTGCCGGTCGACCATTTCCTCGAACACCCGTCGGGCCGCTCGGCCGTTGCCGAAGGTGGCGTCCCGGGGTATGCGGGTGAAGTGCAGCGCCAGCGCTTCGCGGGTGAGCGGGTCCAGTTCGTAGCGGTGGGCGGCGCACATCGTCTCGACGATGGTGACCAGTTCATCGACCGTGTAGTTGACGAACTCGATGGTGCGGGTGAACCGGGAGGCGAGACCGGGGTTGGCGGAGAGGAAGCCCTCCATCTCCTTGGAGTAGCCGGCCACGATGACGACCACGTCGTCGCGGTGATCCTCCATCAGCTTGACCAGGGTGTCGATGGCCTCCTGGCCGAAGTCCGCTCCGGAGCCCTTGCTGTCCGACAGCAGCGTGTACGCCTCGTCGATGAACAGCACTCCCCCCAGAGCCCGTTCGAAGACCTCCGAGGTCTTGATCGCCGTACCGCCGATGACCTGGGCCACCAGATCCGCTCGGGAGACTTCCACGATGTGTCCCGAACGCAGCGAACCGAGTTCGGCGAGGATGCTGCCGTACAGCCGCGCGACCGTGGTCTTGCCCGTTCCCGGCGGGCCGGCGAACACGAGGTGGCGGCTCATCGGCGGGGCCGGCATGCCGAGCCGGGCACGCCGCTGGGCCAGCTGGTTGAGGTTGACCAGGGTGGTCACCTGGTGCTTGACCCCGTCCAGCCCGACCAGGGCCTGGAGGTCGGCGAGGGGCCCCTCAGGCGGGGCCGGGCGGCCCTCGGTCCCGGTCGCGGCTCGGCCCTCACCCGGGGCGCCGTAGATACCGGCTTCCGGCGGCGGTGCGCCCTGCCAACGGTCCGCGGCCCGGTTCCCGGTGCTGGTCAGCCCCTCGACGACGAGTCGGGGGCCGGGCCGGGAGTGCCGCAGTCCGGCCCCGCGGTTGTCCCGCACGGAGCAGCCGGTGACGGTCACCTGCTCCTCGGTGTCGATCCGGATGCCGTCGCCCGTACTGCCGGTGAACGCGCAACCGTTGAGCGCGGCCCGGCCGCCGGCCGCGATGAGCATGCCGTGGGCTCCGGAGTCGCGCACCTCGACGCGGGCCAGGGACAACTCGCCGCCGTCCTCCACCGAGACTCCCTCGGTCCCGCTGCCGGTGACCGTGCAGTCGCGCAGGGAGCCCTGTCCGCGAGCACCCACCGAGACGCCCGCGCGCGTGGCGCCGGTCAGGACGGAATCGCCCACGAACGGGTTGCCGTGGCCCTCGATCCGCAGCGCCGACGCACCGGCGGAGTCGATCTCGCAGTTCTCCAGCCGCCCGCGTCCGTCCTCGGCGACCTCCACTCCGTGGCCGCCGCTGCGCAGGACCCGGAGCCTCCGCAGCAGCGGATTGGCGCCCGAGCGGATGGAGACCGCCACGCCCTTGGCGTCCGCCACCTCGAGGCGGTCGAACTCGGCGGCCGACTCCTCCGTCAGCTGCACTCCGAGCGACTGGCCGTCCTGGACCCTGACCCCGGTGAGTACGGGCGAACTCGACTCGGCGATCCGGATTCCGGCCTGTGCGGCGGAGGTGAACGCGCAGTCCTCGAAGGTGCCCCGGGAGCGGCCCATCACCAGCAGTCCGCTGCCCCGGGTGCTCTCCGTCGTGCAGCGCCGCAGCGCCGGATCGGCGCCTCCGGTGATGACGATGCCGTGTCCGGTGCTGTCGCCGATCCGGACGTCCTCCAGCACCGTCCGGGAACTGCTGGTCACGTACGCCCCGACGGTGACCCCGTGCACCGCGACCCGGGACACCTCGAAGGAACTCGCGCCCTCCAGGGCGATCGCCGGCTTGTCGGTGGAGGAGATCTCGCAGTCCTCCACGATGCCGCGGGCCTCGCCGTTGGCCAGCAGCCCGTTGCCCCGCGCGTCCCTCAGCCGGGAGTTGCGCAGGGTCAGTCGCCCCTGCTCCCCCACAACGAGTGCCGAGGTACCCAGGTGCTCGATGACGCAGTCCTCGACGACGCTGCCCACCGACGAGGTCTCGACCACGCCCGCACCGGCGGAGTTGGTGATCCTGCTCCGCCGCAGGGCGAGCGATCCCCCGGCCCTGCTGAGCACCGCGGCCCAGCCGTTGCCCACCACCTCGCAGCCGTCCATCGCCACCTGGCCGCGGGCCGCGAACACGACCGGCACGTCGCTCTCGCCGCCGCGCAGCAGGAGGTCGGTGAGGCTCACCCCGTCGGCCGTCAGGGTCAGGGCACTGTCGCGGCGCGGGCAGATCTCCACGCTTCCGCGCGGGCCGTCCGCCACCAGGGTGACCCGGGTGCTGATGACCAGGCTCTCGGCGTAGCGGCCCGGACGCACGCTGATGACCGCACCCGAGCGGGCCCGCGCCAGTGCCTCCCCGATCGACGCGAAACCACCGGACCCGTTCTGGTCAACGGTGAGTACCTGGCGCGTCACGAACCGACCTCCCTCGCCCTGAGCCACCTGCGGGACTTCCACGCGGACAGCATCGAAACAACATCATCACCGGGTCCGTCGGCCGCGCCCATGCTCCCGGTTACTGAAAGGTGACTGAACTTCCGGGCCTCGTGACGCATATGGACGACTTAGCCGAGGCGGTTCGCCCTGCGGGCGGGTTACTGTCCCGCCGAAAACAGCTCCCCGGCAAGAGGAAGACCCATGGAAAAGCCCGCTGCGGAAATGTCTGGACATATGACGATGGAGACGTCGGACGATGCCTTCATGGCCCTGCCAGGTGTGGTCGCCGCCCCTCAGCCCCTTTCCGGGGAGTCACTGCCCGGGGTACCGCTGCCCGAAGACTCCGAATCCGCGGCGGTCGTGGGGCCACCGGCCGACGCGGATTCGGCCGGGGACGACCTCGACACCGAGATGCCCGAGCCGCCGGAGAACGTCCGGGAGGCGGGGCGGCTGGTTCCCGACCACTGGCTCGGCCTGGTCGACCCTGGGTGGGCCGGATCGGAGACGCCGCCGCATTGGGCGGTGATGGGGCAGTGGAGGTCCGACGCGGACGGCGAGATCGTCGGGTGGCGCGACAACCCGGAGTACCGCCCGTCCCCCGTGATGCTCGGCTGGCCGGAGCCCACCGACCCGGTCGACACGGCGATGCAGCTCGCCGCCACCCGGTACGGGCCGGGCGAGGACCTCGCCCGCGCGCTCGCCGGGGCCGAGGTCGCCGTGCTGGTCCACCCGGACGGGAGTCCGGTGACCGCCTCGACCCCGGAGGGCACCCCGGTGGTCCCGGTGTACACCGCGCAACCACACCTGAGCGCGGCCGGGCGGATGGCGTTCGAAGTGCTCCCCGCCGACCGGCTGCTGGAGCGGCTTCCGGAGGGTCACCAGCTGTACCTCAACCCCGGCGGGCCCGTTCCGGCACTCGTCGAGACGGAGTTCCTGCTCGCGGCCCTGGCGGACACCGGGCAGCCGTCCGGCGACGTGTCGGACGAAAGCATGTCCGCCTCGTTCTGACCGGGGCCGGGGCCGACACCCGAGGCCGACGGCCGGGGCGGGGCGCCGAGGCCGACGACCGGGGCGGGGCGCCGGGGCCGCGCCGCGTCACCCGCGCCCGCCGCGGCGCGGTTCCCTCACTTCCCAGGCACTGCCCTCGGGCGTCTCCGGCCGGTCCAGATAGGTGATGCGGGTCGTGCCGTCCCGGTCGGTGTGCAGACCCACCGGGCGGGAGATCGCCCAGACCCGCCGCCCCGTACCGTCGGCCACGCGCTGGGCCAGCTCCAGATTGCCGTCGCCCCCAGCGCCCGACAGCAGCACCAGGGAAGTGCCGCGGTCGACGCCGGCGAGGGCCGCGCCGTCCGCCAGCAGGGGCGCGAGCGAACCGTCGCCGAAGCCGGCCGCCCCGCCGTCCGCGTCGGCGGACGGCGCCACCAGGTACGGGGTGGCGACCTCCTCGAAGGCCCAGGCCGGTTCCGCCATGTGGTCCGGGTCGGCGGCCCCCGGCGCGCCCTCGGCGTGTTCGAAGACCTGGAACGGGGCCAGGCCGTTCCCGTCCGCGGCGGCCACGCGCACCTGACGTACCCGGCCGGAGGGGTCGGGCCACATGTGTGAGACCCAGCCGTCCGGTTCGGTGACCTCGGCGCGGACCGGGACGTCCAGCTCGTGGCGGATGCCCTGGATCAGACGGTCGACCGGCACCTCCGCGTAGGGGACGGCCCCCGGGAACCGGGCCGGTGCCGAGGCTTCTCCGGTCAGCCGCCGACGCGCCTCGTTGACCTCCCGGACCACGGTGGCCTCGAAGCCGTCCCCCGCGAGGCGGGCGTCCGCGAGGCCGCCGTCCATCCGGAGGCCGTCCTCGGGGAGTACGAGTTCCCGGCTGTCCAGCAGCCGCTCGTACCGCTCCAGGCGCTCGGGCGCGGGGTGATCCGGGGTGACGGTCCGCACCTCGGCCAGGTCCGCCCGCAGGGTGTCGACCGCCCACCTCAGCACGGCCCGGTGCGCCACCGTGGCCAGGTGTGCCCGGTCCAGGGTGACCACGGCCGCTCCGAGCGGGCCGTCCTCCCTGACCCCGGTCGGTCGGGCGGGCGTGGGGGTCCCGGTGCTCGTCGCGGGCGTGGCCCGGGCCGCCGTCCTGATCCGGCGGGCCAGCGACTGGTGCAGGCGGGCGGCGGTCAACCCGGGCTCGCCGACCGTCTGCTCCAGCGGCTCGGCCAGGTCGAACCGAGGTGCCCCGTGCAGGTTCTCCCACTCCCCCTGCGGGGTCGCCGGGACGGGTTCTTGGGCCAGCCTGGCCCGGAGTTCCCCGACCTGTGCCTCGAACAGCTCCACGTAGACGTCGCCGCTGAAGGCGTCGCTGCGCAGGTTCCGCGTCTCGGACCCCGCTCCCGGCAGACTCTTCTTCGAGAAGAGCTCGGCCTCCAGCCGGTAGCGCCCCCGCAGCCGGACCAGGAGGACCGGGCCCTGCTGCTTGATGTGCTGCTCGCGCCGGTAGTTCTCGGTGCCCGTCTCAGCGGTCCCGGCGCCGGTGGAGCGCGACGCCCCCGTGTCACCGCCGCCGGTGTACGGGGGGAAGGGGTGGCCCTGCGCCGACTGCGCGGGGTCGTGGGCGTGCAGGGTGCCCGAACCGGAGACGCCCGCGCTCGCGGCGGGGCGCACCCGGTCGCTTCCGGAGCTTGCCGACGTCCCGCTCTGGTGCTTGGTGTAGCGGCCGGTTCCGGTGCCGTCGACCTGCCCGAGGATCTCGAGGTCGAACAGGTCGCCGCGCAGGATGAGCCGGGCGTGCTTGTCGGACGCGTGCCCCGGCACGAACAGCATGTCGGTGAGCTCGTAGGACCGGCCCGCCGACGCCTCCACCAGGTGGTTGGTCAGGTGGTCACGGCTCATCAGCTGGCGGATGCCGAGGTTGGTACGGGTCCGGGCGCCGTCCGCCTGGGGGCCGAACATTCTGGTCATCAGTTCGAGTGCGGCCGGCAGGGCGTCGTCGAGCATGGTGCCGGTGATGTACGCGTCGCCGGGCAGTTCGGGCAGCGGCCGCGGGTCGCGCACGTCCGTACGCCTGTCGGCCGTGCGGAACTCGCCCAGGCCGCGCGGCACCTGGAGCTCGATGGTGCCCGGGACGCTGATGACGGCGGGGGTGGACCTGGCGGGGTCCAGGCTGCGGTACCAGCCGGCCAGGAGGTTGTTCAGGGGCCGGCCGGCCATGTCGAGCCGGGCGACCCGGACGGTCATGGTGTGGGCGGCCCGCACCAGATAGGTGCCGTTCCAGCTGTAGACGGTCTGCTCGGTGGTGGCGGTCTCGGCCCGGTTCACTCCCTGGTGACGGGCCTCCCCCACAGCGAGACCTCCGCTGCCCGAACCGTTCGCGCCACCACCGCCCAGCTTGCCGGCGGTCAGCCCCAGCGCGGTGTCCCGGGAGGTACCGGTGGCGGTGCTCACATAGCCGTGCCCGTACACCTCAAGACCGGTCCGGGGGCGGAAGCCGACCACCTCCGGTTCGGAGTCGAGGGTGTCGCTCAGCTTGATCTCGACGATGTCCGAGAGCAGCCAGCCGATCGGGTTGACCAGGTAGAACGTGTGGCCGTTGGGCGACAGCAGGTCGTCCCACATGGCCATGTCGCGGCCCTCCGCCAGCAGGGCCTGCAAGGCGTTGACCGAGCCCTGCAGACGTCCGATCCGGCGGCCGTCGCCGGTCCACAGCTCGGGCTGCGCGGCCAGCAGACCCGGCGCGACCCGGTCGACCTGCTCCCGGACGATGTCGTAGGTCGAGCGGTAGCCGCGCTCGTAACTGATCGAATGGACCCCGCTGTGGCCCAGGAACCGGCCGCCGGGGTCACGGCGGGTCAGGTAGTCGGGGAGCCCGGTGCCAGGGAAGGCCCCGCCCTCGGGGTCCCGCAGGTCCAGGCCGAACCGGTCGGTGAAGTCGGCCCGGAGCCGAGGGTCCGGCACGGTCAGGGCGCCGCTCCCGTGCAGCTCCGCCAGGAGCGCGGCCAGCTCGTGGCGGGACTCGGTGAGACCGTCCAGCGCCTCCGCCACCGCCTGGTCCGCCGCGCTGCGCGGCAGGGGGCCGTCCGGGTCGGGTACGTCCCCCGTCCAGCGGGACAGCACGCCCGCGACGGTGTCCCCGCTGAGCCGGACCTTCCCGGCGCGCCAGCGGTTCATCACGTCGACGAGCTGGTCGTCGGGGATCGGTACGGTGCCCCGCGTGTACTGCTCCAGTGCCTCCGGCTCGGCCAGCAGGTACAGCATGGTGCGGTCGTCGACCTGCCGGCTGTGCGAACCGTAGGAGTCCGGCAGGAGCTTGGCGTGCTTCTCCAGACGGCCGGTCACCTGGTAGGTGACCCCGGTCCGGAAGAGGTACGCCCGGGTGAAGCTGAGCTTGATCTCCTCCTTGGCGCCGGTCCGTCCCAAGCTGGACGACTGGTTCCACTGCCTGCTCCACGAGGCGTCGGCCCCACCCGTGAGGGAGCCGCCGCCGTCCGGGGTGGTACCGCCCAGGGCGACGTCGGCCGGGATCGCCCTGACGCCGCGTGAGCTGCCGGCCGTGGTGTTGGTCTGGCTCATCCAGAGCGTGATGGCGCCCAGCACGAAGGGGTCCTGGGTGACGCCCGCGAAGGAGGACGGTCCCATCTCCCCGTGGATGTCGAGCGCGCCGTGGGTGTCGCGGAAGAAGCCGCTCTCGAAGAACTGGTCGGTGGTGTAACGGCCGTTGAGGATCTCCTTCAGATGCGCCCGTACCTGCGTGGTGCCGGTGAAGGAGGCCAGCTCCTGGACCGCCCCGCCCTGCGGTGTCGCGACCAGTTCGCCCAGCGCCCCTGCCGCCGCGCCGTGGAGTCCGGAGGAGTCCACGTAGTAGACCACCGCCCGGTCGAGCACCGCGGCCGGTGTGGGCCGCCGCTGCGGGGCGGGGCGCGGCGCCGGATCGTCGAACGGGGGCAGGAGGGCGAGGGCCTCCTGTCGCCGCAATTGGATCGCCCGCGGGTCGCGGGCCCCCGGCCGGAGCCGCCCGGCGAGTCCGCTGTGCTGCAGTTCCAGGGTGACGGTGTAGTCGCTGAACAGCGTGAACCGCCTCAGGACTCCGGCGAGCTCCAGCAGTTCGGGACGGTTGTTGAGGAACGAGACGGCGTCGGTGCGGCCTGCCGAGACACTCGCCTCGACCCCGGCCGACGCTCCTCTGAGCTGGTGGAACAGGGTCTTGAACCGGAGGCCGAGCGCCAGTTTGCGGGCGTCGCCGCTTGCCATCCCGGCGGTGTCCATGCCCATGGCGAGGTTGACCGCGGCCATGTCCTCGGTGGTGCCCTCGAAACACGGTGGGAGGCCCTCGGACGCCTTCGCCCGGAAGGTGATCCGTACGGAGTCCATGTCGACGTCGACGCCGAGGGCCCCGCGCGGGAGGTCCATGACGAGTTGCAGACCGGGCTCCTGGTGCAACTGGTCCCAGAACGACTCGATACCGCGCGGCGAGAAGAACTTCTGCAGCTGCTCCTGGTTCTTCACCTGGGTGTCGAGGGTGCCGGAGTTCGACCACCAGCGGCCGCCGGTCAGCGGCACGGTGGGATCCGGCGGCAGGAAGCCGAGCCTGCGCAACTCCCGCGCCACCTGCCCGTACAGCTCAGTGACCGTCTCGTCGCGGACCTCGACCAGGCCCATGCCGATCCCGCGCCCGTCGCGGACGTACGACGGTGCGTCGACGTGCTCGGGGTCACCCGGGCGGCGGCCCGTGCCCCGGACCAGGTCCGGGGCGTAGCGCACGAGGCGGCCGGTCGGGCCCTCGTGGACGGCCACGGTGCGCTCGGACGGGTCCGCCGGGCCGCCGGCCGCCCGGTCAGCAGCGGTGAGGGGGGTGGCCCGCAGCGCTTCCTCGTCCACCGGCAGGCCGTACCGGAGGGCCTCGCGCTCCGGCACCCGTACCAGGCCCTCGCCCGGCACGTCGGCCGTCAGGACCGGCTCGTGGCCGCGGACCGCGGAGACGGCGCTGTGCGTGAATCCCATCAGGTAGGCGTTGCTGCGGCCGAGGTCGCGCGGCACCACGACCCACAGACCCGTGCGGGCGGCGCTGACGGTCTCGGACCTGGACCAGGTCATGGCGAGGGCGGCACTGACGCCGAGCCCCAGTCCCGGATTCTGGAACGGGAGGGGGAACAGGTTGAACTCGACCGGCAGGCTGAGCGTGGTGGAGTTGCTGATCGTGTGGCTTCCGCCGGTGCCGTCGATCGCCGTACGGACGTTCTCGATGGGAGCCTGGTCGCTGGTGGCACCCACCCGGACGGCGCGCCGGTCCCGCTTGGTGCGCACCTGCACGGTCGCCACCGGCTTGCCGTGCTCGTCGTGGAGCGAGAAGGGGTAGCCCCGTTCCGGGTCCAGCGCCGCGTCCAGGTGCGACTCCAGGTTCCACAGCTTCTGCAGCAGTTCCTCGCGGGTCACGCTGCCGACCGGGAGCGCCAGTCCCTGCTCCCGTACGGACGCGCTGATCCGGTCGAACAGGGCGGGCAGGCCGGTGAGGCCGGACGCGTGGTACAGGGCGGGCAGCCGGTGCTCCAGCCCGCCGGTGCCGACCGCGGAGACCTGCTCGGGCGCCTTCTCCAGATAGTGCTCGGGCAGGTAGAGCAGCAGCCGCCGGTCGTCCGCCGCTTCCACCGGGGTGGGGTCGACACCGGTCCAGTCCCGGTCCTCGGCGGTACGGATGCGCACCGACCAGTCGCCCCGGTAGGCGATCATCCGGGAGTCGCCCTTGGCCAGCAGCACGTGGCCGCCCTCGGCGTCGCCGACCCAGTTGGTCGAGCGCCGCGAGGCGTTGGCCGTACCGGAGACCCCGACGCCCGCCCTGAGCACCTGGAACACGCCCGGGGCGATCCCGACGCCGTACGACATCGACAGCGAGCCTCGGGTGGCGCCGGTCGGGCCCGAGTGGGTCCGCACGAACGCACCGGTCAGGTAGGAGGAGTTGATCGCCTCGTTGGCGTGGAACCGCCGGTCGGTGGCCTTCTCGGGCACCAGTGCCAGCGGCTCCTCCTCCTCGATGGTCTCCAGCACCGTACGGCCGCTGCCGGGGCCGGCAGGGCGGCTCGCGCGCTGCGCGGACCGGGCACCGCCGGCCGCCCCGGACGCCGCCCCGGGCTGGGCCGCCTTCGCGGCGACAGCCCGCACGGTGCGGCCGTCGTACAGGCCGGCCGGGTCGCGGACCTCGCGCGGGTCCTGGGGGTCGAGGGTGATCAGCGCCTCCACGCTTCCGAGCGGGACCATCAGCCCGTCCACCGTCTCGCCCGGCTTCGGCACGAGGTAGCGGTAGTTGCTCAGCAGACGCTGCGGCAGCGCGTCCCACACCGGTTGCGGCACGCTGTGCCCGGCCTGCTCCACCAGATGGCGCAGGGTCCGGATCACCTCGGGGAGGTGCGGCAGACCGGCCCGGGGGATGCCGATGGTGCGGGCCGCCGGTTCCACCACGACCGGTTCGCCCCACGGGGAGACGAAGACGGGTCCCGGTGCGGGCCGGTTGAGCGGTTCCGGCTGCGGTTCCCGGGTCCGCTGCCCCGGCGCGGGTGGCTGCTCCCCCGCCGGCGCCTCTTCCCCGGTCGGCTCCGGCTCCGCCCACGGCTCCGCGTGCCGCGTCCCGAAGAGCGGTACGCCGTCCCTGTGGTCGGCGTCGAAGAGCCGGAAGCCGGCCTCCCGGCCGTCGCCGGCCGGGGCGGCCTCGCCGAGGGTGCCGGCGACCGGGTCGAGCGCCATGCCGCGGGCGCTGGCGATGACGGGCGTTCCGAGGGCCTCCGCCAGCTCCGCGGCGTACCGGTCGGCGCCCGCACCGATCAGGAGGGGCGACCGTCCGGGCACGGTGGCGTTCAGCAGCGACACGAGCACCTCGGTGCGTACCGGGAGGCCGTCCACGGTCAGCCGGCCGTCGCCGTCCTGCTCCGCGAGAACCAGCACCGCGTCCTGCGGTACGAGTTCGGGCATCCGCTCCATCGCCCGCGGGCCGATGCCCAGCTCCGCCGCCGTGACGTCGGGGAGCGCGACGGCGAGCTGCCGGTCCTCGTGCCACACCGTCCGCGACCGCTGCATGAGGTGCTCGGCCGTGGGGCCGACGACGGGCTCGGCGGCGGCCGGGCCGAACAGGTCGGGCAGCAGTTCCGTCAGCCCTCCGGCGAGCGAGCCGTCGGGGTCGAGGGGCAGCATGCCGACCAGCCCGTCCGGCACCGATACCCGCAGGGTGCGGGCCGGGCCCTGGAGGATCACGTCGATGCCGAGCCCGTAGTAGTCGAACCGGCGGCTGGACTCCTGGTTCCTCTCGTCGACCTGGCTGATCTCGCCGCTGCGCTCGTCGCCCGTCCCAGTCTCGAACGCTCCGGGCAGCCGCTCGACCAGGTGGTCCTCCTGGTGCTCGCCGGCGTTGCCTCCCGCCTCCGGGCCGAGTTCGAACTCCCAGCCGCGGAAGCGCCCGCGCGCGCTCTGGGGAGCGTCGTCGTGCTGCTGGTAGCGCCGCGCCTTGAAGGCGGCTCCCTTCGCCAGGACGCGGGCGCCGGTGAGCTCGAAGCGGACCGCGACCTCGCGGTCGCCCACCGGGACGCGGTAGGTGCCGTTCAGCAACTGGTCGACCCGGGGCCGCAGCACGTTGCCGGAGGAGCGGAGCTCGTACAACTGGCCGGCCGGCGTGGTGAAGTCGACACCGGGTACCTCCCAGACGCGGTCCCGACCGAGGTCGGGTGCGGTGCGGGAAGGAGCGGCGGCGAGCTTGGCCCACCTCTGGACGGCAGCGGCGGCAGGCACGTCCCACGGATGGAAGTGGGTGACGAACTCCGTCGGCACCGGTGTGGCCTCGCGGTCCCCGGTCTCCCACCTCGGGCTGCTGCCGAAGGCGGTGGGCGCGACCGGGGCCACCGGCGCGGCGGACGCCTCGGTCGTCAAGTGGGTCGGTACCAGCAGTCGGACGGTGCCCGACGACCGGTGGGCCGCACCGTCGTCGTACCAGTCCCACCGCTTCTTCCCGTACCAGAGGCGCGCGGCGCCGTCCTCCCGTCCGAGGAGCGCCCCCATGCCCATGATCGTCCGCTGCAGGCCCCGGGAGGCTGCCGCGAGGATTTCGGGCAGTTCCGAGGTCCGGCCGAGCGCGACCTGGAACCGCACCTGGTGTTCGAACTCCTCCGAGGTGTCCCTGGTGGAGCCCCGGTGGATGTCGAGGACGGTCCGGCTGTTCTCCTCGGTGTCCGTCGTGCCGGCGCGGTAGGTGGCACCCAGGCCGATGCCGCCGTATCCCGTGCCGCTGCCCACCCGGCCGCGCAGGACCGCGCCGCCGCCGCCGTACGTCGTGACGGACCGCTCGGTGCTGTCGGCGCTCAGGCCCTCGCCCCGCAGGGTGAGTCGGACTTCGGGGCGGCGGCGGTGGCTGTGCGCGGGTTCCACTTCGCTGACGGTGACCCGGACCACCAGGTAGTCGGTGCCACCGCCGAAGCGCGGCAGCGGGAACACCCGCCACCGGTCCTTGCCGCCCACCAGGCCGGTGAACTCGGCCTGGAGGTTCTCCGAGGAGAGGAACGCCCGCAGTTGGCGCTGGAGGAGATCGCGGTGCGGGTCGTCCTCGCCCCCACGCAGGACCCCGCGCCGGCGCAGCCGGTCCATGACGCTCGGCAGGACGGTGTCGGCCCGGAGCACCTCGGGGTGTGCGGCCGTGGCGAGGAGACCGGAGTCGAGGTGCGCGCGGGGGGCCGGATCCTCGTCGAGGGGCGCCAGCAGTCCCAGGTCCTCGGCCCTGCGTCGCGCGGCCAGCAGTTCCAGCGCGCCGGTGGTGGCGGAGGAGCCGACGGCCTGCCGGCGGTCCTTGCCCTGCCAGGACACCGCCGTCGCCTCGATGTCGGCGTCCAGCAGGATGCGCCAGGCGCCGTCGTAGGTGGACCGGCTGATCTCCACGCTGCCGATCTCGGTGCCCTGTCCGGACGACCACGAGCGGCCGAACTCGGCCTCCGCGAGGGCGGTGATCCTGCCGGTCGTCCCGCCCGCGTGGTCGTCGCCGAGCCGTGCCTGGGGGCCCACGCCGCCCGACACCCCGATGCCCGACTCCCGGGAGAGCTCGGCGCCCGAGGAGGTCTTCGCCTGGAGGTAGTGCTCGATCTCCACGTGGTCGGCGGGCTGCGGCAGGCGGTCGGGCCGGGGCACGCGCAGGCGCAGCCGCACCTCCTGCTTGCGGCCCTGCCGGGTGCTCAGCAGGGTCTTCCAGCCGTCGGGCCCGGTCAGCTCCGCGAAGTGGGCGTCGAGGACGCGCGGGCTGGTCAGGTGGAGCAGTTCGGACGGCCAGTGCGCCGAGGTCCGGGCCCATTCCGGCGGCAGGCCGTTCACCTCGGCGTAGAGCTCCGCGACCAGCCGGGTCAGCCGGGGCATGGCGGCGAAGGCCGGGTAGAGACCGGCGGTGCCGGCCCGGTGGAAGTCGAGCGCCGGTGAGCCGTCGGAGGGCTGCGGCGCCTTGACCACGGTGCTGTCACGCATCGCGGCCACCTCGGCCGCGGTCACCGGGGCGGCGGGCGCGTGTTCGCGGGAGAGCGCCACCTCGGCGGTGGTGGTGCCGTCCTCACCGAGGTAGGTGGTGGTCTCGTCGATCTCGGTCTGCCAGATCACCTTGTAGAGGCTCAGATCGACCGGGCCGGAGGTCTCCATGCGGTTGTAGTGCTTGTTGTTGCCGGTGAGCTTCTGGGTGGCGCCGCGGCCGTGGCTGCCGCGCAGACGGACACCGCCGGCCTGGAACCGCATCACGCCGCCCAGGGACACCCGGGCACCGCCGCCCAGGGACGCCTCCCCCTCCCAGCGGGTGCCTCGGTGGCTGGTGAAGGTCTGCCCCGAGGTCGTCCGGGCGTTGAGCGTCATGGAGCCGGCCGCGTCGGAGGTGTCCAGACGCTCCCTCAGGTGCGCGCGGACGGCCAGCCGGAGGCTCCGTCCGCCCAGAGCCACCTCGTGGCTGTAGCCGTGCATCAGTTGCGCCAGGTCGGTGGTGAGTGCGGGCACTCCGAAGAAGACGCTCAGTTCGCGGTCGACGGACGACCAGTCCACGCGACCGCTCCCGGGGCGCGCCGCGAGGTGCCCCAACTCCGTACGGAAGTGCTCCACCACCCGCTCGGCCCCGGGCAGCGACAGCAGGACCGCGAACCCCGGCCCCTGACGGGCGGCCAGGTGCAGCGGCTCCCCGGGCTGGGGCGGCAGGGCCTCGTCCAGCTCCGCCGGCCGGGTGGTGGCGGGCGCGGTCGCGGGGCGCGTGATCAGTTGCCTGGCGAGGCGGAGCAGCCTGCGGACGTGCGGCTGCTCGGGCACGGGTACGGGCTGTCGCTGCGGCCGGACGACCGTCTCCACCGACTGCTCGAACCGCCGCGCGCCCCGCCCGTCGGCGCCGACGGGTACGCCGACCTCACCGACGACCCGGGCCCGCACGGTTCCCAGTGCCGGGTGGCTGGTGGAGGCGAAGTCGAGCTCCGTCTCGACGGAGACGTCGTACCGGGCGTGGTCACCCTGCTCGTTGAGCACGTAGTGGTTGACGGCCTGCGTGGTCAACGACATGCCGGTGGACCGGGACGGGTGGTACGACAGGCCGAGGAAGGGCGCCACGCCCTTGCCGCTTCCGGCGGACGGGCCACTCTGCCCGGCGGCGAGCCCGGTGCCCTCGGCGTCGGTGAAGTCGTTGCCGAAGCCGTCGGTGAGACCGAACATGTTGAAGCCGACACCGTAGACGGCCGAGCTCGCCACGTCCTGGGAGACGGCCGCGGACAGGCCGGAGCCGAGGTCGTCGCGGACCTTCGCTCCCACGGTGACTCCGACCAGCTCCGCGGAGACGATCCGCAGCCGCACCGTGGGGTGACCCGAGAACGCCGGGGCGAGCAGGGCCCTCCCCCGCCCGGCCGCCTCACCGCCCGCCGCCCAGACCGCGTCGCCGATCCGGCGGGCCGTGTCCGGGGTCAGGCCACGGAGTTCCAGGGCGGACACCAGGGTGGGCGCCACCCTGTCGCGCAGTCCCCGGACACCCGGGAACCCATGGGCGGCGTGCACTCTTTCGACGGCCGTCTGGAACGCCCGGCTGACGTCCTCGACGGCGGCGGGCGCCAGACCGGCGCCCTGCGCGCCGGCTCGCAGCGCCCTGTCCGTGGCAGCCCGGACCGCGCGGAGCGCGGTGGGCCCGCGCCGTACCGTCGACGCGCCCGCGGAGATGCGCGTGCCGACGTCACCGCTGGTCAGCAACCACTGGGCGCGGTTCCGGGCGCTCTGTTCGTTGAGCGAGCCCTGGGTGCGGCGGACGATGTCGGCGACCGCTGCGGCGTCCAGCCCGACCCCCAGCAAATCCCGTTGCAGTGCGGCGACCGCCGGGCCGAGGTCGAGCGCGTTGAGCACCAGCCGGGGCGGGGCGGCCCGGCGGGCGGGCTCGTCGTCCCCCGTCCGGGCGGCGGTGAGGGTGTCGGGCGGGGCCGTACGACTCGCGGTGTACGCGGTCGGGACGGACACCCCCATGGCCACGGGCACGGTCGTGTCGGTGGGGTGCTCGAAGCCGTCCACGTACACCCGGAAGCCCAGGTCCGCGTCGAAGCGGGTGGAGCCGTCGACGAAGAGCTTGCGCCCGCTGACGACGTTGCGGCCCCACCCGACGGTGCTCGTCCGGGACACCGAGGCGCCGAAGAACGGCAGGCCGGGCACGACCGCGGACGCCGCGGCGGAGGCGAGGCTGAAGGCGCTGAAGAGCTTGGAGTCCCACCCGTAGCCGCGGCTCCGCTCCGCTGTGCCGGCGGCCTTGGTCGACGCGAAGCCGACCTCGTACTCGCGCACCGGCCGCTCCGGTTCCGCGGTCTCCGGTTCGGGGCGCACCCGACGCAGAGCCGGCCTGATCCACACCAGCCGGCCGTTGCTGACCACCATGCGGCCCTTGAGCAGGAGCTCCTTCCACGCCTTCGGGTCGGTGGTCTCCAGCATGCTCCGCAGGGCGGTGCGGACGTCGTCCCGCACCTCCGGGACCGGGACGGCGCCGGCGATCGCGTTCAACTCCGCCGCGGGATCGTCGACCGGCTGCGGGGCGCGGGTCACGGTCAGCTCGCCGAGCGCTCCTCGGTCGAGGTACCACGGGTGCTGGGCAGTGCTCCCCCCGGGCCGTACGGGAGGTACGGGCAGCGCGGGCGGTACGGACTGGGGCGGCTGCTCCGGGAGCGCTTCCGGCGTGGAGGTGTCCCCGGCGGCCGAGGTGTCCACCCCAGCCGCCGCGCCGGACGCGGTGCCGCCCCCGACGACGCGGTCCGGGCCGCTCCGCGTGACCCGACGCGTGCGGGCGTGCGGGGCGGCGCTGCGGGGAGTGGCCCCCGGCGGGGAGACGCGCGCGGCGGAGGGGTCCGGGGTGACCGACGGGCCCGGGGCTGCGGTCGGGGCCGTGGCGGTCGCCGTGCCCGCCCCGGCGGTCGTGGCCGTGGTCACCCCCGTGGCCGTCCCGGTGGCCGTCGGCTGCTCGGGGTCTCCGGCAGGAGGTGGCACCGGCGCGCGGTCGGGGGACTCCTCCTCGCCCCCGTCGTCCCGGCCGCTGCCCGGCTGCGTCCCGTCGGCCAGGTCCAGGTCCAGGAACTGCTGCCGCTTGGCGAGCGGTACGTAGAGGGTCATCGCCTCGCCGGTGACGGTGTGCACCACGTCCCGGCCGGGCCTGCGCATGAAGTCGAGCAGCCGTGCCGCCCCGGTGGTGTGCTCCACCGGGAGGACGTTCTCCGCGTGCCACTCCAGGTGCCACTGGATCTCGTCGGCGTGCAGCCGGGCGAACTCCAGGCCGCTCGCCTTCTCCCCGGCTTCGGTCGTGAGCCGGTCGCCGGACGTCTCGGCTCCCCGCCTGTCGGTGGTCTGGCCGACCAGGCCGAGGCCCTCGAACGCGCTGTGCGAGCCGGTCGACGACGCGCTGGGCGGCGAGCCGTCCAACTGCTGGGTGATCCGGGCCGAGGCGCTCGCCCGCCAGGCCGTCGCGGAGTCCTGGTCGCCCCACGCCTTGGTCGCCGAGCGGTGGATCCTCCTGCGGACCCGGGAGCCGAGAACCACGTCGGAGTGCTCGAACCCGTTCGCGTGAGCGGTCACCCTGAGCGTGCCGGTGACGTCGAAGGCGGCGCCGGGGATCGTCAACCGGTGCTCGGCGCCGCCCTGGAGCGCCTGCCAGATCCACTGGCTCAGATAGGCGTCGCTGAAGACCGTCTCTATCCGGCTGCGCACGGCGAAAAGGCCGCCCTGCCAGGAGTTGGCCGCCGGGGAGACTCCGTCCAGCGGGTGCACCCCGGTGAACAGGGATTCGGCCGCCTCGCGCAGGCCGCGCAGGTCACCGAGGCTGCCGAGCACCGCGTCCCGCAGAAGGCCGGGGGCGAAGCGCACACCGAACGGCCGGGCCTCGGGGGCGTGCGCCGTCGCGGAGGACCGCTGGACCGGGGAGGTGGGTTCCGCTTCCGCGATCTCCCTCGGGTAGGCGAGTCGCAGCCCCGGAAGTGCCTTGGGGCCGATCGACAGCCGGCGCGAGCGGCCGACGACCGGCGCCGCGGCCGGAGCGAGGGGCCCGAGGAGCGACGCGGCGCCGGGGATCCCACTCGTCAGCGCCGACGAGAGCTTCACCGTGACCTCGACGTTCAGGGTGTGGTCGCTCTGCAGCAGGATCTCCTTGTTCCGCAGGACGGCCACTTCCCAGTGCTCGTCGCGGCGGGACTGCCGGTTCCGGTCCGCGGTGGTCCCCGCGAGGGTCCCAGTGGTGATCGCGTCGCGGTTGAGGTTGAACGGCGAGGTGGTCGAGGCCGTGTGGGTGCCGGTGAGCTGCCCGGACTGCGAGGACACCGACTGCAGCGCCCGGTGCGCCGTCTCGATCAGGACGTTCGCCCGGTCGGCGAGGTACCGCGCCGCAGTCGGGCCCGCCGGGGTCGGCTCGCCCAGGCTCGCCCGGAAGGTGATCTCCATCATCGAGGTGGCGACCAGCGACCGGTACGGCACGGCGATCGTCACGCCGGCCAGCATGGCCCTCAGCAGGGCCGCCGTACCGGTCGGCGAGGACAGCAGGCGCAGGGGACCGGCCGCCGCCTGGGCGTACGAGTGGCCCAACTCCCGTTCCAGCACGGGCATGACCTCGTCGCGTACGAACCGGCCCAGATCCGGGACACTGCGGGCGAAGGCCAGGTCCAACCCGTCGTTGCGCAACACGCTCGACGGGGGGTAGATCCGGTCGGGCGCGGAGTCCTGCTCTCCGGACGCGGCGGGCGCCTGCGGATGGTCGGCGGGCAGCAGACCGAGGCGGACGGCTTCGTCGGCGGCGGTGAGCAGGATCCCCGGCACGGTCACCCGCCGTGACACGCTCCGCCGGCCGTGCCTGCCCGTGCGCAGGGCGCCCTCCACCCGTTCCGGCAGCGGGGTGTCCGTCCACCGGGTGACCTCGAAGTCCAGCAGCACCGCGGTCCGGGCCAGGACGTGGTCGATCAGGGCGATGGCGACGGAGTCCGCCCGGCCACTGCGCTCGGACGAGTCGGTGGCCGGTGTGTCCCAGCCGAAGCGCAGGCCGGGGGCGAGGCGGACCGAGTCGCGGCTCCCCGCCCCGACCATCCCCTCGACACCGATACCGGCGGCCAGCTGCCGGTTGCTCGCGGCGGTGCTCCGGCCCACCCGGGCCGTCTCGCCCGAGACACCGAACACGAACGAGTTGCCGCTGGCACCGATGGAGGTCACTTCCTCGATCGTGGCCCGCAGGCTCACCGACACCCGCTCGGTCCCGCCCCACCAGGTGAGTCCGGTCGAGTTCTCCGGTTCCCAGAGGGGGTGGTGGGCGCCGGAGAAGTCGCCGAGGCGTGCCGGGAGGCCGTGGAGCAGGGCCCGCAGGGACGCGTGGTCGGTCGGGTCGAGCCCGCGTACGCCGAGTTCGGCCAGCGCCTCTTCCACGGCGACCAGCGCCTTGCCGACTCCGACCGTGTGGAGGGACTCGTGGGGCACCCAGGAGCCCGGCTCCGGTCGCCAGGTCAGGCCGCCGGCGGCGCCCGCCGTGTCCCGGGCCGCCCTGCGCACGCCGCCGGAGGGTTCCCGGACGGTCTCGACGTTGGGCACCCACTCCACGCGGTCACCCCCCACCTGCTCCTGGAGGAAGTCCTCGGGTGCTATCAGGTGGGTCCTCACCGACACGGGTTCGCTCACCAGCACCCGTGGCCGCGCGCCGGTGGCGGGGCCCGCCGCCGGGGCGGAAACCGGCAGGGCGGCGGCCGCGTCGTCGACCGGAGGGTAGCTCCCGGGCATCGGGGGCAGGTCGGAACCGTCCGCTACGGCGCCGGAGCGCGCCGCCGTACCCGGGCGCAGGTCCTGCCGCACGCTCACCCGGAAGGCGACGGGGCCCACGAACTCCGCCAGCCACTCCTGGACGGCACCGGTGGTGCGCCGGGCCGTGACCCCGCTGTGCTCCACCGAGCTGCGGGTCACGTTCCAGCCACCCGTGACATTGCCCCACAGTCCGGTGAGTTCGCCCACGGGCTTCCTGGTCCCGGCGGAGAGGTCACCGCTCAGCCCGAGCACCGTCGACCGGTCGGTCGCCATCGACAGGTCGTTGAACACCTGCTGGAAGGTCTCCATCTCCCCCTGCAGGCTCCGCCGGTAGCGGAAGCCGGTGGGATCGAAGGTCGCGTGCACGGTCACCAGGACCTGTTCGGGTCCTCGCAGGGTGCGCTTCGTCAGCACCACGGTGTGGCCGCCGTTGACCATGGCGTGGAGCAGTTGGGGAATGCCCTCCGGGCCCAGGGCGCCGACGAGCTTGGTGTGGTTGCCGAACTGCTCCAGATCGTCCCTGGTGGTCGGCCACAGCACCTGCGTCTCGCCCGCCCGGGCGATGTCCGCGGCCACCGGCAGGTGGGCGGGCGGCAGGTAGCCGTCGAAGTGGGCGCGTACCAGCTGCAACGCGTCGACCAGCACGTCGTTCAGCCGCCTGGCGTCCAGGTCGCCGACCCAGAAGGTCACGGGCAGCCAGTCGGTGAAGATGTCGGGGATGGTCAGCCTGCGGTCGTCGGACGTCCTGGCCGGCCGTTCGCTGTCGTGGCCGTCGTCGTCGTGCGGGCCGTGGGGTGCGTCGTGCGCCCGTGCCACGCCCAGCGACGGCAGGTCCGCGGTGAGTACCCGCAGTTGCACCGTGATCGGTGCCGTCGACCGCTTGCCGCGGGACGACTCGGCCGTCACCTGGCCGTCGAGCCGGACCAGCGCGGTCTCCTCATGGGTGAGGTTGACCTTCTGCCCCAGTGACGCGCCCGTGCTCTGACCCGGCCTGGTGTACCCCACCGAGCGGTTTCCGGAGACGGTCAGGCCCGCCCTCGCCTGGGCGGCGTCGCCGATGTTCAGCGCGCCGCTGGCGGAGACGCCGAAGTCCAGTCGGTCCCGGCCGGTCAGCGCCGTGCCCGTGAAGGCGACGTACGCGTCCTCCACCTCCATGTGGGAGAAGTGGTCGCTCTCCACCACGACCTGGGGGTTGGCGAAGACCGCGCGGAGCGTGACGCTGTCGCGCGTGCGGCCGTCGAAGACGACCGGTGACTGGAAGGTGCCGTTGGCCGCGTCGTGCAGGCCGGTGAGGAGGCTCTGGACAGCGCTGAAGGCGCTCAGCTCGGCCGCGGCCTCCGAGCCGGGCACCGTCAGGGCGGGGTCCACGACTCCGAAGACGGCCCGGCGTACCGCGCCCGCGCCGGACACCACCTCGATGCGGGACAGGCGCGGGATCTCCACCGCCCTGGCCACCAGGTCGGGGACCACCGGGACGTCGACCGGGCGCCACGGCTGGATCCCGCCCGACCCGGTGGTGCCGCCGACTCCGCTGCCCCCGGAGTCCGCGTCGCGGGTACCGGCGGCTTCACCGCTGCCCTCGGAGTCGTTGTCCTCGGAGTCGCTGTCCAGGGCGACGACCTCTCCCGGCAGATCCGCCGTCAGGGCGGCCGTGGACGCCTCGTGTTCGCCCGTCCGGTCGGCCCAGGCCCGGGAGGTCGTGGGGGACGTGCCGTCCTCCGGGCGCGGCAGCGACCTCGTCACCTCGCGGCTGTACCGGACGAGGAGGGCGTGCTCGACCACGTCGTGCCGCTGCTGGGGCTCGGTCCCGCGGCGCCGGACGGTGACGGCGAGGCCGGCATCGGTCAGGAAGTCCACTCCTCGGTAGGAGGTGCCCTTGCTGCCCCTGGAGCTGAGCGCGGTCGTCCCGGCCGTGGTGGTGCTGGTCATGGCGTGCGCCGACCACACTCCACGAGCGGCGCCGCCCACGGAGCTGAGCAGTCCTCCGACGAGGGACAGCCCCTGGGAGAGGGTGGACTCCTGGTCCACCACCCTCCCGGTGGTCCGTACCGACACCGTCGTCGCACGGCGGTCGGTGATGAGCTGCGGCCTGACCTCCCGCGCCACGCCGGGCTGCCGCTGCAGGTGCGCGAAGTCCGCCTCGTCCAGCAGCAGTTCACCACGCGGGTTGGTCGCCTGGACCCAGTCGCCGAGCCGGATGCCGATCTCCAGCTCGAACGCCTCATCTCCCCGCCCGACCTGGACGACGAGCGCGTCCCCGGCCGCCTGACGGAGGCTGTGCGGCAGCCGCACGGGCGACAGGTGCGCGTCGAGTGCCTGCGCGGCCTGCGCCCGCAGACCCTCCGGCAGCATGTCGGCGACCTGGATGTGCAGCAGCCGCAGCACGTCGGGGTTCACCAGCTCCATGCTCTCGGCGCCGATGCCCGGCCGGAAGTCCGCGGTCGTCGCGTACGCGGGCGGGGCGAAGACGAGTCCCTGGTCGGCCAGGTCCTGACGCTGGTCCTTGGACAGCGTCTCCTCGGCCGCGGGAACGGCCGGAGAGGCCAGGGGTCCCCCGCCGCCGGGACGACCGTCACCGGGCCCACCGTCACCGGTCGGCCCCTCGCCGTCGGGCCCACTGTCATCGGGCGAGGTGTCGCCTTCGGGCTTCTCGCCGTCGGGCGGAGTGTCCCCCTGGGCACCCTCGGGCTGCCGGCCGGCCAGCGAGGTGTCACCACCGCCCAGCTCCTCGACGCCCGGCGGGATGTCCCCCTGGGCATCTCCGTCACCCGGCGGAACCTCAGCGTCGGGCCCGGCGGGGCCCTGCGGCTGCGGGGTGCCCTCGGAGCCGGTGGACGGGCCATCCGACCCGGTCGGCAGGAGTTCCAGATCCCCGGCCGTACTCACCACGGGCGCCGCCGGGCGGCCCACGGCGGGGGTCCACCTGCCGTGGTCGAGCAGCACGGCAGGGGTGGGCCCCTGTCCCTCGGCGGTCGCGCCCGCGTCGTGGGGCTGCCGCGGTGTCTCCGGCCCCTGCGCCGTACCGGTGCCCGGTCCGGCGGGCACCAGGACCGGCCGGCGCAGCGTCCTGGTCGCCACGGCGACCGCCGTACGCGCCACTGCGGGGCTCCACTCGCCACCGGCGTGCAGTGCCAGTCGCGCCTGGTCGAGCAGGGGCAGCGACGACCCCGCGAGCCCACGGCTCAGAGTCGCCCGGGCCTGCAGGCGGGCGGTCAGCACGACACCCGCGGCCTTCAGCTCCCAGAGCGGGACCACCCGGTCCTGGAGCCTGTCGGCCCCCTGCGCCTCCTGCTGCTCCTGGGGGAACGCCTCCAGTTCCGGCGGTACGTCCTCCGCCACGACCTGGTGGGCGAGCCATGTCCGTACGGCCTGGTCCGACGACAGGCCCTCGCGCTTGAGGAAGCCCGGTACGGTCCGCTCCACGGCCTCGGTCAGTTCTCGCAGCGAGCCCACGGCCTCGGCGGTCCCGGCCGGCTCCGACGGTGCGTCCACTCCCTCCAGGAACTCCTGGAGGCCGCTGTACATCGCCTCCTCGGCCCGGACCGCTGCCACCGGGTTCGCCCGGCCGTCGGACGGATCGGCGGGTGCCTCCCCGTACAGCCGCTCGAGCAGCGGCACCAGGGCGGGCACGTTCTCCCGCACCCACTCGGGCCCGTTGTTGCGCGGCTCGTCCGTCCGCGGGTCCTGGCCGTGGTTGGTGCCCAGGTAGGCGTTGGTCAGCTGGGCGAAGAACTCCCGCTCGTCGACGGAGGAGTAGTTCTGATGGACGTCCGTCCGTCCGTCGTCGGTGCGCCAGGCGTACCGGCTGCCGTCCGGCCACCGCCCCATCATCAGCTCGACCGGGACGCCCCTTTTCTCCTCTTCCGCGTCCTCGGCGAGAAGCTCCTGGTAGGTGCGGGTGACGAGTCGGCGGTCGGCCTCACCGAGGTTGTGGTGCAGGAGGTGCGCCACCTCGTGGGTGAACGAGGAGTAGCCGTCCGGGTAGTGCTCCTCCGCGCCGACGGAGGTCCGCTCGCCGAGCAGGTTCTCCTCGCCGATCCCGGCCGTCATGCCCTCGTGGGCGCCCCGGATACCGCTCCAGTCCAGGGAGTGCCGCTCATCGGCCACTTCATCGGCGCCGTGCGGGAAGTGCCGGAACGCCGTGGTCTCGGTCAGCCGGGCGTCCCTGGGCAGGACCAGTACCCGGGCGCCGCCGGTCAGCAGCCCCGCGGTGAGCGTCGTGTCCCGGAGCATGCGGGCCAGTTGCCGCTCCGCCTCCCGACGTGCCGAGGCGGGGCGGGAGACGTCCGCCGGAACGTCGACCATCAGCCGTGCGGCCGTCAGCGAGAACTCCTGCGGCGTCAGACGCGACTGGAGGTCCAGGACCAGGGACGGCTGGGCGGCCAGCCAGCGGCGCTGCTCGTACGGCAGGGTCATCAGCAGTTCTGCCCGCGCCGTCTCCGTCATCGCCGGCAGACCGGTCAGGAGCGCCTCCGCGTCCGCGGGGCGTACCGCCACGGGTACGGCTGCCGGCGCCTCGGGCGACGCCTGGGCGGCGGCCTCGGCCTGCTCCGCCGCGCGCTGACCGGAGCCGGGTGCGGCGGACCGGGCGCCGGGTGCGGAAGCCGCCGACGCCCGGTCCTGCGCGTACAGCGTCTCGAACAGGGCGCGGAACTCCTCGTCCGTCTCCCGGGGGCGGCCGCCGGAGAGCCGTACCAGGTCCTGGACGAGGCTCGCGTCGAAGGGCCTGGCGTGCTCGCGGCCCTGGGAGACCTCCCGGTTCACGCGCGCGAGACGGGTGAGGTCGCGCAGCCGCTGCGGGTCTCTCGCCCCCAGGCCGTGCAGGTCCTGGTCGGTGCGCAGCACCTGGATCATGCTCCGGCGGTCGTCGGCGGTGGGGGACCGGTCGGCGGGGAGCAGGCCGGCCGCGTGGACGAGCTGGTCCAGTTCGGCACCACCGGGTTCGGGCAGGGCGAGCTTCCAGGTGCGGTGTTCGCCGGTCCGCTCGTCGTCGGCGACGGCGAGCCACGGGGTCTCTCCGACAAGGACCACCTTGTCAGTGGCGCCGAAAACCATCTGCTCCAGCGTGTTCGCCAGATCCTGGGTGAAAGTAGCCCTCTCGACCGGGCCGTTCGGAGGAACAGCAGCCGAGCAGATGAGGCTGACGACGGGCCGTTCGACGGCGGATTGCGCTCGGGAGCCGGTGAAGGACCGGCGCAACCGCAGCAGGTGCCCCGCCTGCTCCCCGGAGAAGCGGGCGTTCCGGCCCTCCGTGGTGCGCAGGTGGACGGCGCCGGGCACGCCATGGGCGAGCAGGTAGTAGGGGCGCGCACTCTGGTGCGACCAGGGGACGACATCGGAGCCGGTGCTCCAACTGCCCTCCGGCGCCTGCCTCACCTGTGCGAACACGGAGCTGCGCATGGCCGGTTGCAGCTTGCGCTCGACCGAGGTGGCGAACTCCCGCTCCGGCAGCGACCAGTACCCGGCGAAGTCCCCTTCCTCGTCGGCGAGCGCCCGCAGCACCAGTTGGTCCGGGTGGAACTCCTCCCCGGCCACGGAGGTGATCAGCCCCGGCACCGGTACCGGCTCCTCGGCGCCCTCGGTCAGGGTCAGCCACTGGCCGGTCACCCGCTCCGGGTCGACCGGCACCCCGATGCCCACCGGACCGTCCGGCCCGTCCTGGTAGAGCATCGCGCGTCCGGTGTGTCCGCGGACACTGCGGCCCAGGGCGTCCCGCACCGCACGCAGCAGGTTCAGGTTTCCGGACAGTGCCTCGGGTACCAGCATCAGCACGGGTACGTCGGGGTCCTGCCCTACCAGGTCCGCGTCGGAGGCGAGCAGCTCGGCGAACTGGCCGAACGTCAGGTCCTGTGGGGAGTCGGTGCCGCGCGAGAACACCCTGATCCGGTCCGAGATGCCCGGCTCCAGCTCGGCGTGGACCAGGTACGGCGCCCGTCGCAGCGCCGGCAGCCCGAGCGCGTCGGCGGCCGGGCGGTACTCGTCCGGGTTGTCGGTGCGCGTCAGCAGCCGGTAGGAGGACGGCGTCTCGGCCATCCGCGGTGCCTGCCACTGGTCCGTGAAGTCCCGGCCGACCGGTTGGGTGCCGAAGCTGATCGTCGAGGACCGCACCTCGCCGAGCGACACCCTGACGCCGGCTCCCACCTGTTCGCCGGGGGCGGGCGGCGCTCCGCGCAGTCCTCCGTACGTCCGATCCGGGCCGGAGGGGTCGTAGGAGGGGTTGGGAACGAAGTACACCTCGGCGGTGTAGGCGCCGGTGTCGGGGTCCAGCCGGGCCCCGTCGGTCACCTCGACACCCACGATGTACTCGGGCCGGATCCCTCCCGGGAAGGCCACCTCCTCCTCCAGCTCGGCGAGCGGGGAGTCGGGCAGCGTCGCCCGGACGTCCACGCCGCCGGGCGCGTCGATCAGGTACCGCAGGTCCGTGCCCCACTCGGGGTGCTGAGCGGTCTGCGAACGCGTGGTGCTCACCCAGACGGACGGGGTGTTGGCGCTCTTGTACTCGTCGAGGGTCGGGACGTCCATGCTCCTGGGGGTGAGTCCGTCACGGAAGACGTCCTCGTACGTCGCCCAGCCACGCTCGCGCTCCCACCGGAAGAGCAGGCTGCGGTCGGTCCGGTGCCGGATCGGCCCTGCGATGCCCGACCGCAGGAGAGGGGGGTCCACCGGGACGACCGGGGTGGTGGCCGCTGCGGCTGCCGGCCGGCTGCTGTGAGCACCCCGGCCGGGCCACGCCATGGCCGCCAGGTGTGTGATGTCCCCGGCGACCTCGACGTTCCGCCGGGCGAACCATTCCTCGGCCTCGGAGGCTCCGGCGCCCTGTACCCCGTCGCCGGAAGGCTCCGCGTAGACGATCTCGGGGCGCTCCACCCGCACCACCGCGGCTCGGCGCCGCGTCTGCTCGCCGCCGGCCAGCAGGGCCCTCTCGGGGAGCTCCCTCGCGGCCGACGCCACCCGGAAGACCGGACCGGTGTTCCGGGCCCGTACCCCCAACCGCTCCAGGGCGGCCGCGAGGACGTCGGCCACCGCCTGGGCACGCTGGCGGCCCGTCGCCTCCGCGTTCCGCCCGTTGCCGTGACCCGTGACCACGACCGTGGGAAGCGTTCCGTCGCCCTGCTCGTACCAGGCCCGCAACTCCCGCGCCAGGCGGGTCGCGTAAGCCAGCAGCTGCTGGCGCTGCGCCGGACCCGGCGTCTTCGACTTCTCGTCGAAGACGACCGCGGTCGGGGGCACCGCGTGGTGCGCCAGGAACTCCCGCAGGCCGTCGGGATCGGTGTACGTCTGCCGTGGGGCGTTCGCCTGCGGGGCGCCCCGCAGACCGCCGGTGCCGCTCCCGCCGGTCGTCTCCGCCGACCGCGCCGGGTTGGCGAAGGCCTCCGGGGCCTGCGGCTCCCGCTGCCCCGTGAGCTCCATGGCGTCGCGGAAGATCTCGTACACGGCGTTGTCGGCGGCGGTCGCCTCCACCGGGTTGGCCGACGCCGCGCGGGCCGCGTCGGGGTCCTCGCCGTAGAGCCGTCGCAGCAGCGGGAGCAGCTCCCGGTCCCGGGCGCTGCGATGCACGTAGTCGGCACCGTTCTCCCGGGGGCGGCCGGTGGCCTCGTCCGTGCCGTGGTTGGTTCCCAAGTAGGCGTTGGTCAGCTGGGCGAAGTACTCGTCGGGGCTGGTCGAGGCGTAGTTGTCCACCTCGCGGCCGGCCAGGTCCCGTCGTACGCCGTCGGGCCAGGGCTCGCCGCCGCCCAGAGCGCGCTTGGTCCGCCACACCTGGTCGATGAGCGCGCGGTCCCGTTCCGGCAGGGCGTCGTGGACGAGGTGGGCCAGCTCGTGGGTGACGCTGGAGTAGCCGTCGGCCATGTGCGGGGCGGCGCCCGGGACCGTGGTGACCTCCCCCAGCAGGTTCTCCTCCGGGATCGCCGCGGTGAGTTCTGCGTTGGTGGCCCCGCGCAATTGGGCGTAGCGGCGGCCGAACTCGTCGAAGCCGCTGCCGGATCCGTGGAAGCCGCCGAGGGCGGTCAACGGGGTGTCCTGGGGCAGCACCATGACCACCGCGGCCTCCGTGAGCAGCGTCGCGGCCACGTCCGCGTCACGAATCGCCCGGGTCACCAGGGCGTACGCCTCGCGCCTCGCGGAGGCGGGTCGGGTGACGCCGTCCGGAACCACCACGAGCAGACGCGCCGTGACCCGGGCGAGGTCCTGCCGGGCGAGGGAGCCTGCAGCGAGAGAGGACGTCAGCCCGTCCACGAAGCGGGTGTTCCGGGCCAGCCAGCGGCGGTGTCCCGACGGCATGTACTCCAGGATGTCCAGCAGCTCCGGTGCCGGCGTCCTCAGCAGTTCGTCGACGAAAGCGCCTGGTTCCGCCGGTTCGACCGGCGCCGGCGGCTCCACCGGGCCGGAACGCCGGACGTCCGCTCCCAGGACGGTGCCCTCGGACGGGACGCCCTCCGGCATCGGGGGGTTCGCTCTCATGGCCGCGATCAGCGCCCGCAGGGTGGCCGGCTGCGTGGTGCGGACCACGTCCAGCGCGTGCAGGATCTCGTCACCGGAGACTGCCCGGCGGGCGTCCCAGCCGTACCCCGCGCGGACCAGATCCTCCACGAGCCCTGTGCTGAACGCCCGGGGGTTCTCCATCTGGCCGAAGGCGTCCCGGTGGAGGCGTGCGAGGACGGCCACGTCCTGGAACGTCGGCCGGGTGGTCGCGTTCGGGTTCTGGAGGTCCCTGGTCACCCGCATGACGCGGAGCATCGTCATGCGGTCGGCCGCGGTGACGGGAAGACCGGGGGCGAGCAGGCCCGATCCGCGGACGGAGGCGTCGAACTGGGCCGCGGTCCGTGCGTCGGGGAGGGCGACCTGCCAGCTGCCCCGGGCACCGCCGGGAGGGGTGACCAGACCGATCGGGGCCGACGTCGGCGTGGTGGTCATGCTCACCTGGCTGGTGGCGCCGAAGACCATGCGCGACGAAGCGTGGGCCAGGTCCTGGATGAAGGTGGTGCCTCGGCCGGGGTCGGGGGCGGCCGCCCAGCAGCTGAGGGTGACCACCGGGCCGGCCGGGAACAGTTCTCCGAACGACCGGCGCCTGCGCAGCAGAGCCCCCGCCTGGGCACCGGAGAAGCCGATTTCGCGGCCGTCCGCCACCTGGAGGACGACCGTCCCGGGGTGCCCGTGGGCGAGGAGCAGGTACGGGTTCAGCCCCGGCCAGACGAGGGGCTCCGGAGCCGTGGCGCTCAGGCGGTCATGGGGCAGCTGGGTGGTGTGCGCGGACTCCGTGGCGGAGCCCACCACGCCGAGCTTCCCCTCACGACCGGCGGCGAACCTCTGCTGTGCCAGGGACCAGTGCCCGGCCACCCGTCCGTCGTGGTCGGCGAACGGCCGTAGGAGCACCTCGGTGTCGGCGAACACCTCCCCGTCCACGGAGGTGATCCGCCCCGGCGCGGCCGGTGCCGCCTGGGCCGGCCGTCCCGCCCGCTGCGGCAGGGTGATCCACTGGCCGGTGATCCGGACCGCGTCGCGGAGCACCCCGAGGGCCAACTGTCCCTGCGCGTCCGGGAAGAGGACCGCGCGCCCGGTGTGGCCCCACACCTGCCGGCCTGCCGCGTCACGCACCGCGCGCAGCAGCCCCAGGTCACGGAAGAGCGCGCCCGGAACCACCACCAGCAGCGGGACGTCGGCGTCCAGCCCCCGCAGCTGCGGGTCCGAGGCCACCACCCCGGCGAACTCGTCGAACGTCAGCCGCAGGGTCTCACCCGAAGCACCGTCGATCACCCGGATCCGGTCCCGGGTGTCCGGGGCCGGCTCCGCGTGCACCACGTACGGCGGTCGGCCGGCACGCCACGGGACCGTCCCGGGGCCGCCGACCGGGGTGGGAGCGCCCGGTTCGCCGGTCTCCTCCAGCATCCGGTACGTCTGCGGCACCCCGGTCGGCGACGGGTTGCCCCGGCGCCCGGTGAAGTCCCGCCCCACCACGTTCGACCAGGACCGGATCGGCACGGAGCGCACCTGGTCCACCGAGAGCGCGATGGTGCCCGGCATGGTCTGCCCGGGACCGGGCGGCGCGCCGCGCACGCCCGAGCCCCGGCGGCCTCCGGCGCTGCTCTTCCGCGACTGCTTCGCCCGTGCGGCGGTAGCGGCGGTCTGGCCGGAGCCGGAGGCGGTGTTCTCGGCGCGGCGGGTGTCGGCCTGTACGACGCGTTCCTGGGAGGCGAGCAGCTGCGGCGCGTCCTCGGCCGCTTCCAGCGGGAGCGGGCCGGAGACGTAGGCGCTGCCGTTGCCGTCCCACCGGTAGTCATTGCCCTGCCGGGACGTACTGATCCCGTAGACGAGTACGCCGACCCGGCCGTCCGCACCGAGCACGTACGCGAACGACACTCCACCGCTGCCACTGTCCAGGTGCGCGTGGAGCGCCTGGTTGACCCGCACAGCAGACTCCCGCGGGCGACTGGTTCCCGACGCCAGTGCCGTCAGCACCCGGTGCTGCGCAGCCGAGAACGACCCCTCACCCAGACGGTTGCCGTACTCCACCCGGCCGCTGTACTGCCAGGTGCCGGGAAGGTGAGGACGGAAGACGGACAGCCGCTCCTCACGCTCCTCCCGCTCGGCCGCCACCCTCGCGCGGTGCGCCGACTCCGCCGCACGCCAGGCCGGCTCCACCGCACCCCGCACCCACCCGCGCGGTCCCCCTTCCAGCGACACGTCCAGTGCGGCGAGATGGTCCGCGTACGCCGCGAAGTCCCGCTCCAGATCCCAGCTCGCCCCACCCCGGCCCAGGAACGCGGCAAACCCGAACTCCTCCATCCGCCCCGGCGCCGACCGCCACTCCTCCGCCAAGTCCGGGAAGGCCGCCACCAGCGCCGCCAACTCCGGAGACGCCACCACCCGAGGCAGCAGGGCGCCCTCGCGCAGCAACTGCGGGACCTCCTCGTCCCGCGCCAGCGCCACCAGCACCTCGCGGTGCCTGCGCTGCAACGGTCCAAGTTCAGGAATCCGGCGGACCACCGCCTGCAGCTCGGCGTCCGGCACCTGCCGGGTCGCCGGAGCGCCCGCTCCCTGAGCAGTGCCCACGTCCGACGGGGCGGACTGCTGCCTGCGGGCCCCCTGCCTCCCGGCGCCTCCGGCACTTCCGGTCGACCGCGATGTCTCCCGCATCCGGTCCAGCTCGGCGGCCAACCGCTCGGGGCCGGTCAGAAGCTCCGGCAGTCTGCCGTCACGGACGGCGGCCCGTACCCCGTCGACGAATCCGGGAGTGGCCAGGACACGCCCGAGCAGCTCCGGGGAGCGCAGCACGAGAGCGGCGAGCTCGGGGTGACCGTCCAGTACGGCCGTCAGCGTGTCGTCGGAGAGCGCTGCGAGCAGGTGGGCACCGGACGCGGTGACCGGGTCCGTGCTGGACGCCAGCACCTGGATCAGTGCCGGCCGGCTGCGCAGGTGCCGCAGTACCCTCGCCGACTGCGCCAACGCCTCGGACAACGTCGGCACCCGGGTGAGGGCCCGCCACAACGTGGTGTCGCCCGCCAGATCGTCGACGAGTGTGCGGCGCGCCCGGAGCACGGTGAGAAGACCGGTGTGGGCCCGCAGTCTTCCCGCGACGGCCGCACTGTCCCGCATGGCCCGCGCCAGGCCGGGCAGTCCGCCCAGCACCGGCGCCAGCCCAGGGGTGCTCACCAGGTCCTGGGCCACCTCGGGCCGCTCCCGCAGCAGCGCCCGCACACCCTCCTCGCGCTCCAGCAGGTCCGCCAGTTGCTCCGCGTCCTCCATCGCCCTGACCAGCGCCGGCGTCCGCGTGACGACCGGCAGCAGTCCCGGAGTGCGCAGCACCACCGCGGCCTGCCGCGGATGGTCCCGGAACGCCTCCACGAGCCGCTGGTCGTCCAGCAGCCGGGCCGCGTCCTGTCCCGTCCGCAGCTCACCGGGGTACTCCGCCAGAGCGCGCGCGAGCGCGGGCGCCGCGATCAGGGCGCGGATGCGCGCCGGGTGCTCGGCGAGCGCCTGTGCGACCGCGACACTGGACACCACGGCTCGCGCCGTGGTCTCGGCCTCCTGTCCTGCCCGCCCCAGGACGAGTTGCTTTCCCTCCCCCCGGTAGAACAGGCCGGCCAGCGCACCCACCAGGTGTTCGTTCTCACCGAGTACGGCCGCCATCCGCTGGTCGTCCGCGACGGCCGCACAGACCGCTTCACTGGCCATCAGCAGGAGGAGTCCGCCGAACCGGTCGCCCCGCAGCGCTCCGGGCAGGGTGCGGTGGACCTCGTAGGCGCGGATGTACTCCCGGTTCCGCCCCATGGCATCGGCCTGTCGTTGGTAGGACGGGCTGGCGAGTGCCTGCACCATGGACGGCTGACGGAGGAAGTAGAGATAGAGCCTGCCGTTCTCCCGCAGCCCCCTGGTCAGCAGGGGCCGTTGGTACAGCGCCTTCAGCGCGCTGCTGGTGCGGTCGGCCAGGAGTCCGACCAGCCCGGGTCGCTTGAGCAGAGTGGGTGTCATCTCCCGGTCCTGCAGCATCGCCAGGAGGATGCCGAACTCCCGCCCGATGGCGCCCCGCAGTTCCTTCAGCTGCTCCAGGGCGCGCAGTGCGTCCGCCGCCGTGCGCTGGTACCACTCACGGGTGAGCGGGTCAGCGATCTCGCCGAGCACGTCGGGGATGCGCTCCGGCGCGTCGAGGACCGCCCTGGCCAGTCGCGCCGGACCCGCCTCGACCGGGATACCGCTGTGGGTGACACTGACCTCACCCGCCGCACGTACCGCCTGGGCGAACTCCTTCGCCGACGTCCGGCTGAGTGCCAGGTGGTCGCGGAGCCGGCCGGTGTCTTTCAGGTCCGCGAGGAAGGCGTCCCGCGCCAGGGCGTCCGTCAGCAGGTCGGGGCTGGACGCCAGTGCCTTGACCAGGGCGGGACCGTCCTCACTGTCCAGGGCGGCGAGGAGGTCGGTATCGGTGAACAGCCTCCTCCAGTGCGGGGACGGCGTCACATCGTTCTCGTAGGCGGCGAACGCCCGCAGCAGCGCCGGGCGGTCCACCAAGTGGGCGACCAGGCCCGGGAACTCCTGCAGAGTGGCGGTCACGTGGCGGGCCGCCAGGGTCAGCTGCAGCAACGCCCCCTCGTTCTTCAGGAGGTCGTTCAGTGCCGACGGGTTCTTCTGGAGGAAGGGCAGCACGAAGGGGTCCCTGGCGAGGAGCGAAGCCAGACGCCCTTCGGTGCGCAGAGCCTCCCCGATCCCGGCGACGCCGTTGAGCAACTCGCCGACGACCGCGTTGTTGTACGCGAACTCCCGCACCGCGGGGTCCGCGTACGCCAGGGTGCGCATCACAGGGTTCTCGGCCAGCGTCTCGGCGAAGATCCGCGTCCTGCTCTGCGGCACCGCAGCGGCGGTGCCGTCCTGCGCGTACACCCAGGTGCTGAGGCCGGGCGCGTTCGCGGCGCGCAGCAGGGTACGCAGGAGGCTCGCGGCCAGCAACGGGGAACCGGGCGTGAGTTGGGCGCGCAGTGCGGCGTTCTCGGGTGCCAGGAGTCTGCGGTACTCGTGGGGTGCGCGCAGCAGGTCCGGGTGGTCCAGCAGGACCGCCACGAGGTCGGCGTCGAGCAACGCCCGGCTGAGTTCGCTCTCCCCCGTGACCGCCGCGCGCACCTTCGGATCGGCGAGCAACCGCTGCACCGGCCGTGCACCGGGCCCCGGGTTCTGCCGCTCGGGCACCTGCGCCACCGCGCTCCGCAGCAGCTCCGCCAACCTGTCCTCGTCGCCCAACTCGGCATCGAAACGCCGTGGTTGGTAGGACAACACCTCCGCCAGACCCGGATTGGCGTAAGCCACCCGCAGCAACTGCGGCGACCCCGCCAGCCGACGCGCCAGGGCAGGACTCTCCACCAGCACGTCCGACAACTCCGGATCACTGTCCAGCACCCCCAGCACCCGGGGATCCCGCCGCGCCGCGGCCAGCAGCTCCGGCATCCGGAAAACGGTCATCAGCTGCTGCGGGTGACGGTTCATCGCCCGGAGCAGGTCGACGCTGCCCAGTACGGCCTTGATCTGCTCGGTGTCCACGGGGTAGGCGCGAATCGCCATGGTGAGGTTGATGTTGTTCCGGAGGGCCCTGATGGCGGCCACCGGAGCGGTCGCGGCACGCAGTGCTTCGGCGAGCTGCGGAACCGAGGTCACGGCGCCCGCGACCCGCGAACTCTCGGCGGCCGCACGGATCAGGGACAGCTTGCCCCCGAGGCCCTTGATCAGACCGAGCTCGCGCACCACCGTCTGCCGCAGCCGGGGATCCGCCTCCAGGGCCTTCGCCACTTCCTGGTACCGCATCAGGAACGGCACATGCTCGGCCACGGGAGGCAGGGACTCGGCGGAGTGGAGCTCCCTCAGCAGGTTCGGATGCGCGCCCAGGAACTGCGCGAAACCGGGCTGGGTCAGAACCACCCCCCGCAGGCGGCCCGAATTCCCCACGGCGGCCAGCACGTCCGGCCGGTCCAGCACCAGGTACGGCAGCGCCTCCCGCTGGATGGTCCCCGTCTGCCTCGCGACGTGGCCGAGGAAAAGCCTGGCCAGGTCCGTGGTGGGCGTGAAAGGCCTGATGGCCTGGGCCTGGGGCACGACTTCGCGGAGCCACTGAGCCACCTGCTCGGCGATCTGTTCCTCGCGCTGCGGGTTGCGGACGTACCTGCCCGGCCCGCCGGCGAGCCTGACGGCATCCATCTCGGTCGCGGCCACGGCCAGGCGTCGGGCCTCGGCGGGACTCAGCGAGGTCTCCCCCGCACCGGGAGCGCCCCGCACCCCGGGCACGGGTCGGCCTGCCGGTGCCTCCGGGGGATTGGCGCGGCCGACCGCGAACAGCGCCGTCACGGACTTCGGCCCGTACGCGGCGGTCTGGTCGAGGAGGTGCGCGATGTCGCCGTCGGTCACCGGCCGCGAGGCGTCGAGACGGAAGGCCGCCCGTGCCAGAGCCTGGAGGCTGCCCTTGTCGAACAGCATGACGGCGCCGGAGGCCGGGGCCGCCGCCCGGTGGAGGCGGGCCACGGCGGCCAGCGGGCGGACCGACCGGGGATCCGCCGGGTGGGGGCCGTGGAGGTCACGGTGGGTGCGGAGTACCTCGAACATCCACATGCGGTCGTCGTCCGTCACAGCCGTGCCGCCGAGCGGCGGACCGCCGTCGTGGACGGACCGGTCGAACGCCTCGCGCCGGGACCGGGGGGCGGCGACCCGCCACGTGCCCGGCTCTTCGGTCCGCTCGTCGTCGACGACGCCGAGCGGAGGGTTCAGCTCCGCGTGGACGGCGCGCTCGGGAGCGGCAAACACCGTGCGCCCCGAGGAGTCCGCGAGCTGCTGGACGAAGGTGGTGGTGCGGAGGGACGGGGAGGCGGCCGCTCGGCCGGAGAGGACCACGACCGGGCGGTCCGGCGCGACGAGTTCCGCGAAGGAACGGCGTTGCCCCACCAGTCGGCCCGCCCGCTCGCCGGAGAACCGCACGGTGCGGCCGTCCGACGCCAGCAGCGTGACGGCGCCGGGGCGACCGTACGCCTGGAGGAACCAGGGGCTCGGACCGGACCGGGCGCCGGATGCGGAGCCGGTGGGGACCCCGTCCCCCGGCGGCTTCCAGTAGTGCGCCGACTCCCCGGCGTCCGTTGCCGCGTGGAGCCACTCCGCACGGCTGCCGCCGCGCTCCCGCTCCGTCGTGGACCGGTGACCGGCGACGGGGCCGTCGAGGTGGGCGAACGGACGCAGGACCAGATCCGCGGCGTCGACCAGCTCGCCGTCGACGGTCCAGAGCGGCTCCGGGGGCTCCGGCTCCTGCCCGGGGGGGTCCGCCGGCAGGTGCAGCCACTGACCGGTGGCGCGCCCCTCGTCCCGCAGGACTCCGATTCCCGGCGCGCCACCCGGCGTCTCCTCGAACAGCACCGCCCGCCCGGTGTGGCCCCAGACGGGGCGGCCCGACGCGTCGCGCACCGCCCGCAGCAGATCCAGACCGCGGGACAGGGCGTCCGGTACCAGCACCGCGACCGGCAGTTCGGCGTGCACCCGTGCCAGGTACGGATCCGATGCCAGCAGCGACGCGAACTCGGCGAACGTCAACTCCGTCGCCTGGTCGGCTTCTTGATCGAACACCTCGATCCGGTCATGGCGGCCGGGCGCCAGTCGCGCGTGCACCGCGTACGCCGACTGCCACGTCAGACCGAGCGGGTTTCCGACCGGTGCGTACTCCTCCGACCCGTCCAGCCCGGTCGGACGTTCCAGCAACCGGTAGGTCCGCGGCACCGCGGACACCTGGGTCACGGCTCTGCCGGAGGTGAAGTCCCGAACGGCCACGAAGGAGCCGAGCACGACGGTGGAGGAACGGACCTGAGCCAGAGTGGGCGTCGCGTCCGCTCCGGATGCCGTTCCCGGCCGGTCGTCCCCGGCCACGGTGGATGCCGGGGCACGGTCCGGCGCCGGGCCGGTCTGCCCGGTGAGGGCCATGGCGTCGCGGAAGGTCTCGTACACGGCGTCGTCGGCGGCGGTCGCCGCCACCGGGTTGGCCGGCGTGCTGGAGGCGCCCGGGTCCGTCCCGTACAGCCGTTCCAACAGCGGCAGCAACTCCCGCTCGTGACGGCGCACGTACACCGCGCCGTTGTTGCGATCCAGACCGGTCGCCGCGTCGCTGCCGTGGTTGGTCCCCAGATAGGCGTTGGTCAGCTGGGCGAAGTACTCATCCGCGCTGGTCGAGGAGTAGTTGTCCCGCACCTTGCCGCCCGGCAGCTCCAGCCGCACGCCGTCGGGCCACACCACACTGCCGCCACCCGCCCGCTTCGCCTCCCACACCGCTTCGATCAGCGCCCGCTCCTCCGGCGACAACGCGTCGTGCACCAGGTGCGCCAGCTCGTGCGTCACGCTGGAGTAGCCGTCCGCCTGGTGCGACTGCGGACCCACCGTCGTGGTCTCCCCCAGCAGGTTCTCCTCCGCGACCGCGGCCGTCAACGACTCGTTCGCCGCCCCCCGCATCTCGTCGTACGGCCGCCCCGAACCGTC
>NZ_JBIAJC010000023.1:0-100219 GCF_042871745.1 Streptomyces sp. NPDC005576
GGAACAACCTCCACAACTCGTCCGGCACCAACCGCTCAACGATCCCCACCATGACTCACAGAATACCGAGTTCGCCCAAATGAGATGACCTCTAAAGGCTGTTCGCGGTGAGGCGGGCGACGGCCTCGCGGGTCAGTGCGCGGGCATGGGGTTCGCGGTCCAGGGCGCGGTGCAGGGTCATACCCTCGATCAGCGCGTCGACCTGGCGCGCGGTGTCCGGGTCGAAGCACTGCTCCAGGAGGGCACGGCTGCGCAGCATCCAGGTCTGGGTCAGCTCTCGGTACTCGGCCCGGCGGGCAGCGAGGGTGTAGAGCTCCTGGGCGAGGATCAGGTCGCGGCGGGGCCCCTCGGAGAGCGTATGGATGAGGTCGGTGACCGCCTCCCGGGCCTGCTCGACCGTCTTCACGCCGGTGAGATGACGCTCGAAGACGGCCACGATGTGTCCGGCGAAGAGAGTGAACGCCTCGCGCAGCAGTCCGTCGATGCCGTCGAAGTGGTACGTCATCGAGCCGAGGGGGACCTCCGCCCGCGCTGCGATCTTGCGGTGCGAGACGCCGGGGACCCCGTCGTCCGCCATCAGATCGAGGGCGGCGGCGAGGATGCGCTCCCGCCGCTGCGGGTCCGCCTGCCCGGTCGCCATCAGATCGTGCGCACGGGGCGGGCCGGGTTTCCGACCGCGACGACACCGGCGGGGATGTCCTTGGTGACCACGGAGCCCGCTCCGACGACGGAGTTGTCGCCGATGGACACGCCCGGGCACACGATGACGCCGCCGCCGAGCCAGACGTTGTCGCCGATGGTGATGGGGCGGGCCGCCTCCAGTTTGTCCCGGCGGGGCTGCGGGTCCACCGGGTGGGTGGGGGTGAGGAGTTGCACGTTCGGTCCGATCTGGCAGTCCTCGCCGATGGTGATCCGCGCGACGTCCAGGGCGGTCAGGTGGTAGTTGACGAAGGTGCGGGCCCCGATGCTGATGTTGCTGCCGTAGTCGACGAAGAGCGGCGGCCGTACGTCGACGCCCTCGCCCACGGAGCCGAGCAAATCGGCCAGGACGGACTGTGCTTGGTCTGCGTCGCCGAGGTAGGCCTCCTGGTAGGAGGCGGCGAGCCGCATCGCGTGCCGCTGACGCCGGACGATCTCGGGGTCGTCGGCGATGTAGAGGTCCCCGGTGAGCATGCGCTCCAGCTGGGTACGCGGGTCGTCGGCAAAGTAGTCCGTCGTCGTCATGCGTACGACCGTACACCTTGAAGGTGCGGGCGTACGTCTCCCCGTCCTGGACCACGCCTCGATCCCCGTCCCGATCTCACCTCGGCGGCGTCCCCGACGCGCGGGTGCGCGGGTGCTCAACGGCCGTCGCCGGTGCTTCGTCAGCCGATCCCGCCGACCCCGCCTGCCTCGCCGGCCGTGTCGGTCCCGCTGGCCCCGGACGCCGCCCCGTTCTGCACCCGCGGCGGCAGCCGCTCGACGGAGGAGCGGGCGCGGCGGTGGGCCGCGACCCGTTCGCGGGTCGCGCAGCGGCGTGAACAGTAGCGGCGGTCGGGTCCGCTGCCCCGGGTGAGGAAGACGTTGTGGCAACCGGAGGAGGAGCACACCCCGCCGGGCGGCCGTTGGGAGTCCCAGAGGAGGACGGTCAGGGCCAGGCACGACGAGGTGAGGAACCACTCCTCCCACGGGGCCTCGTCGTCGTGATCGAGGTGTGGGTGCCAGGGGCTGCCGCCACCGTGGGAGGTCAGCCGGAGCCGCCCGGTGTGATCCGTCAGGAGTTGGTTGAGCGCCGCGGCGGCGGTGTCGGTGTGCTCGGCGGCGAACACCTCCCGCAGGAGACCGGCGGCTTCGCGCATACCGGCGACGTCGTCCGGGGTGAGGCCGACGCAGCCCGTCTCGCCGAAGTCGCGCAGTACGGAGCCGATCGCACGGCCGTCGGAGCACTCCTCGGTGAGAGCGTTGATGAGCGCGACGGTCCGCCGGGCCGTGGTCCGTACGGAGTGCCGGGTGGACCAGTCGTCGGGAGTGGTGGGCATACGTCGAATGTAACGCGTATTGCGAGGTTTTGAGTTACCCACGTAACGTCCGACGGATGGACAAGCGTTACATCCTTCCGCTCTTCGTCGCCGGGGCGTTGGTCGCTCGTACGGGGGACGAGATGTCCGGCCCCGCGCTGCTGCTCGCCGGCTACGCCCTGACCGGGTCCACCGCCGGGGCGTCCGCACTGCTTGCGGGCATCACCGTCGCGGCCGTGGTGGGCGGACCGGTGCTGGGGGCGCTGCTCGACCGGGCGGGGCGTCCCGGCCGCATGCTGGCCGGATCCCTGGTCCTGTACGCCGTCGGCCTCGGGGCCGTGCTGCTGGGCCTCGGACGGCTGCCGTTCGCGGTGACCCTCCTGATCGCGGTGTCGGCGGGGCTCGTGGCTCCGGCCCTCTCGGGTGGCTGGACGGCTCAACTGCCCGGCGTGGCGCCCCCCGACCGCTTGCAGCGTGCGAACTCGTCCGACGCGATGACCTTCGGTGCGGCGAGTCTGGCCGGTCCGGCGCTCGCGGGGGCGGTGGCCGAAGTGCTGGGTGCGCCGACCGCGCTCGTCGTCTCCGCCGTACTCGTCGGCGCGGCGGTTCCGGTTGCCTGGACACTGCCCGCAGCCCGGCCACCTGCCGCGTCTCCCGGCCCACGTGTCCGCGTCCGTGACGGCACGCTCCGGGGCGACCTCGCGGCCGGGGCGGCGACCATGGTGAACAGGCCCGCGCTCGCCCGTGCGACGCTCACCTCGACCCTGTCCTGTGCGGCGCAGGGCATGCTGGCTGCCTGCGTCGTACCCCTGGGCGAGCATGTTCTGGGCGGAGCCGGCCGAGGAGCCGTGCTCCTCACCTGCGTGGCGGTCGCCGCCCTGACGGCCAACGCCGTGCTCGCGAGATGGCCGCTCCCCTTCACGCCCGACACGATCGTCTGGGCCGCTGCCCTCGTCCAGGCCGCAGCCCTGGTCCTCGCCGCCAGAGCCGGGCCCACCTTGCTCCTCGGAGCCGTACTCCTCGCGGGAGCGGCCGAAGGCCCCCAGCTCACGGCCGTGTTCGCGATCCGGCACCGCGAATCCCCGCCGCGTCTGCGCGGCCAGATCTTCACCACCGGCGCCGGAGTGAAGCAGACGGGCTACGCCCTGGGCGCGGCTGTCGCCGGTCCGGCAGCGACCCGCTCCCTGCCGGGCGCACTGTTTCTCGCGGCGGGTGTGGCGGCCCTGGGGGCGCCGGCGTTCTTCGCGATCCGGCCGCCGACGGTCGCACCCCCGGCGGAGCACCCGGACGTGAGCACCCGGACCTGAGTACCCGGACGTGAGCAAGCGCCGCCTTCGACGGGCGCCGTGGCCGGGACGCGGCGACGAGGGCACGGCAACCGAGGTGTCCGGAGCACCCGTCGACCGTGGGGCCGGGCCCACGCAGGCGACGTGGGACACCGCCCCGCTCCGGCCGGCCCCACAGGCAGGACGGCCGGAGCGCCCGGAGCGGTGGTTCGCAGGAGGGAATCGCGGCCCGTCCCCCGGTCAGACCCCGGTCCGTCCTCCGGTCAGGCGGCCGCGAGGAGTTCGAGGGTGTCGATCACACGGTTCGAGAAGCCCCACTCGTTGTCGTACCAGGCGACCACCTTGACGTGGCGGCCGTCGACGCGGGTCAGGGCCGAGTCGAAGATCGACGATGCCGGATTGCCCGTGATGTCGGACGACACCAGCGCGTCCTCCGAGTACTCGAGCACCCCGGCCAGCGGCCCCGCAGCGGCGGTGCGGTACGCCTCCAGCACGTCCTCGCGGGTGACGTCACGGGCGACGGTCGTGTTGAGTTCGACGATCGAGCCCACCGGCACCGGCACCCGGATCGAGTCGCCCGACAGCTTGCCCGCCAGGTTCGGCAGCACCAGGCCGATCGCCTTGGCGGCGCCGGTGGTGGTCGGCACGATGTTGACGGCTGCCGCGCGGGCGCGGCGGGCGTCGCGGTGCGGGCCGTCCTGCAGGTTCTGCTCCTGCGTGTAGGCGTGCACCGTCGTCATGAAGCCGTGCTCGATACCGGCGAGTTGGTCGAGGACGGCGGCCAGCGGCGCGAGCGCGTTGGTCGTGCAGGATGCGTTCGAGACGATGGTGTGCGCCGCGGGGTCGTACGCGTCGTTGTTGACGCCGTACGCGAGGGTGACGTCGGCGCCGTCCGCAGGGGCGCTGACGAGGACCTTCCCCGCACCCGCGTCGAGATGGGCGCGGGCGGCGCCGGCCGAGGTGAAACGGCCGGTCGCCTCCAGCACGATGTCGACGCCGAGTTCGGCCCACGGCAGCCGGGCCGGCTCACGCTCGGCGAGCACCTTGATGCGACGGCCGTCCACGACGAGGGTGTCACCTTCGGCGGAGACCGGGCGGCCGAGGCGGCCCGAGGTCGAGTCGAAGGCGAGCAGCCGTGCCAGCGCGGCCGGCTCGGTGAGGTCGTTGACCGCGACGATCTCCAGCTTGCTGTCGCGTTCGAGGAGCGCGCGCAGCACGTTGCGTCCGATGCGGCCGAATCCGTTGATGGCGATGCGAGTCATGAGCTGTGTCCCTTGTCCCTGGTGCGGTCTCCGGTTCGCTTCCAGGTTCGCCTGCCGCGCGGACCGGTGACAGCGGCTCGATCGCCACGGTCCGCAAGGATCGTGCCAAGCATCCGCGAGGACTTCTGACCGTGTGGTGGGGACTACTCGCCCCGCGCGAAGGTGTGCCGGTACTCGCTCGGGGTGGTGCCGAGGATGCGCTGGAAGTGCAGCCGCAGGTTCGCACCCGTGCCGAGCCCGACGTCAGCGGCGATCTGCTCGACGCTGCGCTGCGAACGCTCCAGCAGCTCGCGGGCCATGTCCACCCGGGCTCGCATGACCCACTGCATCGGGGTGTATCCGGTGTCCTCGACGAAACGCCGGGAGAAGGTGCGCGAGGAGACAGCGGCGTGACGGGCGAGGACGCCGAGCGTAAGCGGCTCGCCGAGCCTGCGAAGCGCCCACTCGCGGGTGGAGGCGAACCGCTCGCCGAGGGACTCCGGCACACTGCGGGGCACGTACTGCGCCTGGCCACCGCTGCGGTACGGGGCCGCCACCAGTCGCCGGGCGGCATGGTTCGAAGCGGCCACACCGAGGTCGCCGCGCAGGATGTGCAGGCAGAGGTCGATGCCCGAAGCGGCGCCCGCCGAGGTGAGCACGCTGCCGTCGTCGACGAAGAGGACGTTCTCGTCTACCCGGACGAGCGGATGCTTCGACGCGAGCGCCCGGGTGTAGTGCCAGTGGGTCGTGGCCCGCTTGCCGTCGAGCAGACCCGTGGCCGCGAGGGCGAAGGCGCCGGTCGAGATCGCGGCGAGCCGGGCGCCCCGGTCGTGTGCGGCGATCAGCGCGTCGAGGACGGCCCGGGGAGGGTCGTCACGGTCGGGAGAACGGTAGCCGGGGACGAAGACGATGTCGGCCCAGGCGAGCGCGTCGAGGCCGTCGGCGACGTGGTACGACAGCCCGTCGCCGCCGGTCACCAGCCCGGGGGCGGCGCCGCACACCCGTACCTCGTACGGCATGCTCGCGCGGTTCGTGAACACCTGGGCGGGAATGCCGACGTCGAGCGGCTTCGCGCCTTCGAGCACGAGTACGGCGACGTGGTGCGGGGGTGGCGAGGCGGACACGGGGGACAGCGTACGCGGGGCGTCGGCCACGGTCCGGGACCGGACGGAGTGCCTCCGGCCCTCCACGCGCCATGGCGGCCATCCTCCCGGCGCGGATCCTGTGCGGGCCTTGCGCGGGCCGCTCCCGGCTCCTTCGCGAATCCTTCGCGAGGATGGAGTGGGAGGGCTGGCAGGCCTGCTTCCGCCGGACGGGGGCAGGAGTTCTTCAAGGTCCCGCGGACCGCGGGACGTCAACCGGTCTACCTCCCTCAGTCGAGGGAGTGGGATGGAGCGAAGATGTTCTCGTTGACGAGTGCCGCAGACGCCACGGCCGCCCCCGCGTGGTTACACGTCGCGGTGATGGTGATCGCCGTTCTGGTGTTGCTGTACAGCCTTTCCAAGCGCAGGAGTTGACCGGCCCGGAGGCCGCATCCGCCGCACGCCGCACTTCGGACGTGAGGCCGGCCCGGGGCCGCTGTGCCCGGCCGCCGGAGAGGGTCACCCGCCCATGGGCGTCGGGCCGCGACCGTCCAGGACGGTCGTACGGAAGGACGCCACCACCGGCCGGAGATCGATCCGGTGCCATGCGGCCCACAGCTGCACCGACGCCCGGTGCCAGGGAAGTTCACGGACCGTGACCCCCTCGGTGGCGCCGCGGACCATGCTCCGCTGGACGAGTGCCAGCCCCAGACCGGAGGCGACCAGCCCCAGAGCGGTCAGCGGCTCCGGAGCGCTGAGGCGGATGTCCGGGGTGAAGCCCGACGCCACGCAGTCGGCGACGAACCCGTCCCTCGTTCCCGGTTCACCCGCACCTTCGACGGCGATCCAGGGCTGACCGTCCAGATCCCGCGCCGTGATGTCCTCCCGGCCCGCCAGCGGGTGGCCGGCCGGCAGCGCGAGCAGTAGCGGGTCCTCCAGCAGCGGGGCGGCCGTCAGGTCGGGGTCGTCCTCGGCCGGCGGGTGCGGGACGAGAGCGATGTCGAGGCTGCGCTGCCGCAGCCCCACGAACTGCTCCTGGGGATCGAGACTGTAGAGCGCGACGTGGATGCCGGGCCGTTCCCCCTGGAGCGTGCGCAGTGCCGCCGGGAGCACACCGGTGTGCATGGCGTCGGAGACGTATCCGATGCACAGGCCGCCCTCCTCGCCGCGTCCGAGGCGCCGGCCCAGGTTCTCCAGGCGGTCCGCGTGCCGCAGCAGCGCGCGCGTCTCGCCGAGGAAGACCCGTCCGTCGGCGGTCAGGCGGATGCGCTGCTGGCTCCGCTCGAACAGCGTGAGGCCCAGGTTCTTCTCCAGCTGAGCGATCTGCCGGCTGAGGGGCGACTGCGAGATGTGCAGTTCCTCGGCGGCCCGGCCCACGTGTTCGGCCTCGGCCACGGCCACGAAATAGCGAAGGTGTCGCAGGTCAAGCATGTAAGACCTCGGGGGACTCAAGTCAGTCCAAGCGTGTCTTGGACAGTCTCAAGTATCGCTCCTACTGTCGGAGAAGTCAGACCGGCGCCCGCCGCGGCTCTCCTGGAGAACCGTACGGAACGACGCCATCCCCCACTTTCCGTAAGGATTTCCACCATGGGCATCGCCCCGCTCCTCTCCGGACCGCTCGGCTTCGGAACCGCCCCGCTCGGCAACATGTTCCGCGCCATCCCCGACGCGGAGGCGACCGCCACCGTCCAGGCCGCCTGGGACCACGGCATCCGTTACTTCGACACCGCCCCCTTCTACGGCGCCGGCCTCGCCGAGCTCCGCGTGGGCGAGGTGCTCGCCGCCCAGCCCCGCGACGCGTACGTCCTCAGCACCAAGGTCGGCCGGGTGATCCTGGACGAGGCCGAGGACCCCGCCGCCCGCGAGCTCGGCGAGAAGGGCGGCCTCTTCGAGCACGGCCGTCCCAACAGAATGGTCAACGACTACTCGGCCGACGCCACGATGCGCTCCATCGAGGACAGCCTCACCCGCCTCAGGACCGACCGGCTCGACATCGTCTGGGTCCACGACATCGCCCAGGACTTCTACGGCGACGAGTGACTCGCCCAGTACGAGAGCGCACGTACCGGCGCCTTCCGCACCCTGGACAAGCTGCGCGCCGAGGGTGTCATCAAGGCCTGGGGTGTGGGAGTGAACCGGGTCGAGCCGCTGGAACTCACCCTCGACCTGGACGAGCCGAAGCCCGACGCCTTCCTCCTGGCCGGCCGCTACACCCTCCTCGACCACGACCGCGCCCTCCAGCGGCTGCTGCCCGCGGCCGCCGAACGGCACGTCGACATCGTCGTCGGCGGCCCCTACAGCTCGGGCATCCTCGCCGGTGGGAGCCACTTCGAGTACCAGCAGGCACCGGCGGAGATCATCGCCAAGGTCGAGCGGATCAAGGCGCTCGCCCAGCGGTACGGGGTCGGCATCAAGGCCGCCGCCCTGCAGTTCTCCCTCGCCCACCGGGCCACCGCGGCGGCCATACCCGGCGCCACCCGGCCCAGCCGCATCGCCGAGGACGTCTCCGCCCTCGGCGAGCGGATCCCGGCCGACTTCTGGGCGGAGCTGCGCGAGGAGCGACTGATCGCGCCCGGCGCGCCCGTGCCGGCCGTCTGACCCTCGGCCCGCCCGCGGCACGGCGGGAATCCGCCCGCCGGCCCTCCCAGTCCTGTACAAGGAGAACCTCATGGCCACCACCACCGCCTCGGTCCGAGTCCCCCTCCCGCCCGACCGCGTCTGGCGGCTCATCGGTGGGTTCGGCACCCTGCCCGACTGGCTGCCCTACATCCCGACGAGCGAACTCGGCGAAGGCGGCCGGGTGCGCACCCTCACCGACGCGGACGGCGGCGTGATCGTCGAGCGCCTCGAAGCCTTCGACGACAAGGCCCGCACCTACAGCTACTCGATCCTCCGCGCACCGTTCCCGGTGACCGGCTACCTCTCCACCCTCACCGTCCACCCGGAGCCGGGCACGGACTGCGCCCGGGTGGAGTGGAACGGAAGCTTCACGCCCGAGGGGATCGGCGAGGCGGAGGCGGTCGCCCTCTTCCACGGCATCTACGCCGACGGGCTCGCGGCGCTCGCGGCGACGCTGAAGGGCTGACGGCACATCACCCGCCCCATGGGGGCCGCCGATGGGGCGGTTCCGGTGAGGCGCCGACGCGTCAGGGACGGTCGGTGAGGTATCCGCCCATGGAGGTGAAGTACTCCGTCGCGGGCATCTCCCGGCCGTCCTCGGTGCGTACCCGGGTGAGGGCCAGACCGTGGTTGCGTCCGGTGCGCGCGTCGGCCCCGGCGACGATCACCACGCCCTCGCCCTCCCGGTAGAAGACGCGGCCCGGCGTGCCGCCGTAACGCGCCTCGGAGACGACAGCGGCGAGGACCTCGAGCCGCTTGCCCCGGTGGAAGGTGAAGGCGCTGGGGTAGGGGTCGGACTGGGCACGCACCAGCCGTTCGAGGTCCTCGGCCGGCCAGGCCCAGTCGATCCGGATGTCCTCGGCGGACCGCTTGTGGAAGAAGCTCGCCTGCGAGCGGTCCTGCCGGGTGAACTCCGTCTGTCCGGAGGCGATGAGCGCGAGCGCGCCGGTGGTGACCGGGGCGATGAGGTCGACGGTCTTGTGGAAGAGGTCGGTGGCGGTGTCCGCCGGACCGACGGGCACCGCCTCCTGCCGGACGATGTCACCGGCGTCGAGCTCGTCGTTCATCATGTGCGCGGTGACGCCGACTTCGGTCTCTCCGTTGATCAGCGCCCAGATCAGCGGGGAGAATCCCGCGTACTTCGGCAGCAGCGAGTCGTGGATGTTCAGCGTGCCGTGGCGCGGCAGCGCGAAGATGCGCGGGGGAATCCACGTACGCCAGTTGTTGGCCACGATGATGTCCGGTTCCGCCGCTTCGAGGCGCTGGAACAGTTCCTCGTCGTCCGGGCGGTTGCGGATCAGGACGGGGACGCCGTTCGCCTCGGCGAGGTCGGCGACGGAGTCGCTCCAGATCTTCTCGTACGCGTGCTCGCTCTTGGGGTGGGTCACGACCAGCACCACGTCGTGCTCGGAGTCCAGGAGGGCTTGCAGGGTCCGGTGACCCCAGGTCTGGTAACCGAACATGACGACCCGCATGGGGGTTCCTCCTCTGTGCCGGAATGGACCGTGGGTCAGTAAAGCAAGGCTAACCTTCGTTGGCAACGGGCGTGCGGCGCAACGTTCTTGACGCGGCGTGCGCCGCCCGGGCTGCCCGAGCACCCCCTCGACAGCCACTGGAGATTAGCTTAGGCTCACCTAAATTCGAGCCGCGCCGTCGGTGTGCCCGACGCTCGCACCTTCCCCATGCCATGAGCGGCTTCCCCGCACGAATGGGAGTGACATGTCACCGGTTCCCCCCTCCGACGCCCCGCAGGTCCACGACCTCGTCGGCATCGGTTTCGGACCGTCCAACGTGGCCATGGCCATCGCGATCAGTGAGCACAACGCCCGCGCCGGCGAGGGGCGGCCGGTCGGCGCCCGCTTCTTCGAGCAGCAACCGCGCTTCGGCTGGCACCGCGGCATGCTGATCGACGACGCGACCATGCAGGTGTCCTTCCTCAAGGACCTGGTGACGCTCCGGAACCCCACCAGCGGGTTCAGCTTCCTCTGCTACCTCAAGAGCAAGGGGCGGCTGATCGACTTCATCAACCACAAGAACCTCTTCCCCCTGCGGGTCGAGTTCCACGACTACTTCGAGTGGGCCGCCGCCCAGGTCGCGGACATGGTCTCGTACGGGCACGAGGTCGTCGCCGTCAGGCCCGCCGTCCAGGACGGGATCGTGGAATACCTGGACGTGACGGTCCGGTCGGGGGAAGGGCTCTCCGCCCACCGCGCCCGCAACCTCGTCATCGGTACGGGACTGCGCCCCCTCCTGCCCGAGGGTGTCCAGCGCGGCGACCGGGTGTGGCACAACTCCGAACTTCTCTCCAGAGTCGGTGAACTGGACGGAACCTCCCCCTCCCGGTTCATCGTCGTGGGCGCCGGACAGAGCGCCGCCGAGAACGTCGCCTACCTGCACCGCGCCTTCCCCGACGCCGAGATCTGCGCGGTCTTCTCCCGGTACGGATACAGTCCCGCCGACGACAGCGCCTTCGCCAACCGGATCTTCGACCCCGGCGCCGTCGACGAGTACTTCGCCGCGCCCGACGACATCAAGCAGCGGCTGATGGGCTACCACGGAAACACCAACTACTCCGTGGTCGACATCGACCTGATCGACGACCTCTACCGGCAGAGCTACCAGGAGAAGGTGCTCGGCACCGAACGGCTGCGCTTCCTCAACGTGTCCCGGCTCGTGGGCGTCGAGGAGACCCAGGAGAAGGCCCACGCCACCGTGACATCCCTGGTCACCGGCGAGGAAACCACCCTCGACGCCGATGTCGTGGTGCTCGCCACCGGCTACAGCCCCGTCGACCCCCTCGGCCTCCTCGGCGAGGTGGCGGACCGATGCCGCACCGACGACCGGGGCCGCGTCCGCGTCGAGCGCGACTACCGCATCGGGACCGACCCCGGCCTGCGGTGCGGCATCTACCTGCAGGGCGGTACCGAACACACCCACGGCATCACCTCGTCGCTGCTCTCCAACACCGCGATCCGGGTCGGCGAGATCCTGGATTCGCTTCTCGACCGGAGGGCCAAGGCCACTTCGGACGAAGCCGGGGCCGGGGCGATCGCCTCAGAGGTCGTCGCGGCCGCCCGCTGAGGCCGACGAGGGCTACGGTGCGCCGACCCGAGAGCGGGTCCGGCTTCGCCGAGCGCCCGGCCCGCTCTCCGGCCGGCAGCGGCGACGCGTCCGGGTGTCGATGCCCCCGGCCGAGGGTGCCGAGCCGCCGACGCCGGCCGGGCCGGTGGGTGCCCCGGCCCCTCATCGTGCTGCCGCACCGACGGCCGTTCCAACTGGCCTCCGCAGCACAGGAAATCGTCTGGTCAGGCTAGGCTCGCCTCACTTCTTCGGGTTACGGTTCGGCTGCTCCGACGACCGGGGGGGTGAGCGGCCGACGTAAGAGCAGCCGGCGTAAGAGCGGCCGGTGCGAGAGCAAGGGATTCAGGATGCTCCTCCAGAGAACGACGGGTACGAAGCCGTGGCAGGACACAACTGTGCACATCGCCGAGCCGCTCGGCACGGAGACCGAGGGGCCTTCCCTCCCGGGCGCCCTCGACGGACTCGTCACCGCGGTCGATCAGTGACTCCGCCCGCCCCGTCCCGCACCGCACGTCCCGCCAGGGGGCCGGAATGAGCGCCACGCACACCCGCACCGCCCCCGCGACCCTGCGTACGGCGGGCGGACGGGAAGCCACCCGCTGGCTCGTCGCCCACTGTCGGCAGGTACCTCTGCTGACCGCCGCCACCGTGCTCACCACGGTGGCGGGAGCCGTCCTTCAGGTGCTTCCGGTGCTGCTGCTCGGCCGGGTGGTCGACGGGGTGGTCGACGGCGAGTCACGATCGGTCCTGGTCACGATAGGAGCCCTGATGGGGGCCGCCGCGCTGCTCGGCGCGGCGGCCGCCGCCGGATCGGCCTACCTCGTCGGACGGCTCGGCGCGGACCTGCTCGCGCGACTGCGCGAAGGCGCCGTCCACGCGGTGCTGGGGATGCCGAGTGCCCGGATCGAGCAGGTCGGCCGAGGAGACGTGCTCTCCCGGGTGGGCGACGACGTCGCCGTGCTCTCCAAGGGCATCCGGTCGGCCGTTCCGACGGTGTTCACGGCCGGAGTGCTGGTCGTCATCGCCACGGCCGCCATGTTCCAGCTGGACTGGCGGCTCGGCCTCGCGGGAGCCGCCGCGCTGCCGGCCTACGCCTTCGCCCTGCGCTGGTACCTTCCCCGGTCCGCGCCGCTCTACCAGAAGCAGCGGGCCGCCCAGGCGGACCGCGCCCAGGCGCTGATCAGCGGCCTCGACGGAATCGACACCGTCCGCGCGTACCGCCTGGAGGGCGCCGTACGCGAGAAGGTCACCGGCGAGTCCTGGCGGGTGCGCGAACTGGGCGTCGAGGTGTTCCGATTCTTCGGCCGCTTCGTCGGCCGGGAGAACCGCGCCGAGTTCATCGGCCTGGTGCTGATCCTCCTGGTCGGCTACGCCCTGCTGGAGAACGGCGCCGCGAGCCTCGGCGAGGTGGCGTCCGCCCCGCTGATGTTCCACCGGCTCTTCACCCCGCTCGGCTCCATCATGTTCACCTTCGACGAGGCCCAGAAGTCGGGTGCGAGCCTCACCCGGCTGGTGGGAGTGGTGGGGGAGCGGGCGGAAGGCCGGCTGGTCGGTGACACCGCGGTCGCCCCGGCGGACGCCGTTGCGCACCCGGTCACGGTGGAGGGACTGACCTTCGGCTACCCCGACGCCGAGGAGCCGGTCCTGCGGGACGTGACTCTGACGATCCCGGCCGGCGGCTCGCTCGCCCTCGTCGGGGCCACCGGGGCGGGCAAGTCGACCCTGGCCGCGCTGATCGCCGGCATCGGCACCCCGCACTCCGGCGCCGTACGCGTCGGGGAGCACGACCTCGCCGACCTGGACGAGGCGGGGGCCCGGGCCCTCGTCAGCATTCTGACGCAGGAGACACACGTCTTCTCCGGTCCGCTCGCCGACGACCTGCGCCTCGCCGCGCCGACGGCCACCGACACCGAACTGGCCGACGCGCTGCGAACGGTCGGCGCGGGAGAGTGGCTCGACGCGCTGCCGGAGGGGCTGTACACACCCGTCGGCGAGGGCGGCGAACGACTGGACGGCACCAAGGTCGCCCAGATCGCCCTGGCGCGGCTGGCGTTGGGCCGCGCGCCCGTCGTGGTACTCGACGAATCGACCGCCGAGGCCGGCAGCGAAGGCGCTGCCGGCCTGGAGCGCGCCGTACTGGCCGCGTGCGCCGGCCGGACCACCCTGTTCGTGGCACACCGGCTCACCCAGGCGATGGCGGCGGACCGGATCGCCGTGCTGGACGCCGGGCGCGTCGTCGAGCAGGGCACCCACCGGGAACTGGTCGCCCTCGATGGCCGGTACGCACGCCTGTGGCATGCCTGGCGCGAAGGAAGTCAGGACCCGGACACCTGAATGGTGGTCCGGCGGACCATGACCGGGTAGGGCGACGCGTCCGTCCCTGCCTCACCAACCCCGTTCCGCCGGCCCCCGCGCGCCGGACGACGTCCCCCGAACTCTCCGCGACGCAGCGGACCGACGAACGCGCCAGGCCCGGCCCCATGGCCCGGCCCCGCCCCGCGGAAGCCGACGACCCTGCCCGGACCGTCCCCGTTCCGAGCCAACTCTCCAACCCCGGAAGGGACGATGAGTCTTCGATGACGGATTCCCACGCCCACCTCGTGACGCTGTCCCCCGAGAGCCTGTCCGCTCTCCGCCGGCGGACCGGTGACTACTCCGACACCACCCTCACCGAAGCCTGCGCCATCGCTCTGGCGTACTGGGCCACGGGCCGCGGCCCCGAGGAAATGGAGCTGAGTCCCGCCACCCTGTTCCCCGACGTCCTTGTTCAGGTGCACAACGGCGGCGCCGGGACCGCCGGCTGGACGGTCGGCATGGACAGCGCGGGCGGCCGGAGCATCACCGTCCCCGAGGGAGTCGAACCTGCCGGAGTGCAGGGCGTGCTGGACGATCTGGTGGACTTCCCCGACCGGCCCCTCGGCACGATCGATGCCACCGATGCCTCCGCCGGGGCGGCGCTGCTGGCCCGGTGGAACGACACCGACGCCGAACGGGACCGTCCCACCCTCGTGGAGATGTTCCGCGAACAGGTGCGCACCCAGCCGGACGCCATCGCCGTCGTCGACGAGCACCGCACCCTGACGTACCGTCAAATGGACCTTTACAGCACCCAGTTGGCGCACGAGCTCGTGCGTCGCGGCCTCGGTCCCGAGGAGGTCGTCGGCATCTCGCTCAGCCGCTCCGCCGACCTGGTGATCGCGCTGCTCGCCGTACTCCGGGCCGGATGCGCCTTCGTACCCCTCGACCCGCAGTGGCCCGCCGCGCGCCGGAGCGTCGTCATCGAGGACGCCCGGGTCGTCCTCCAGCTCAACGACTCGGGGATGCGCCCCGAGGGCGAACCGGAGGCCGTCGCCGTCGACCTCGGCGACTGGGGCCACGGTTCCCACCCCACAGACGGGGCCTTCGTCTCCGTGCCGGGCCAGGCACTCGCCTACGTGATCTTCACCTCCGGGTCGACCGGACGCCCCAAGGGCGCGATGATCCGGCACGAGGCGATCAGCGAACGCCTCCTCTGGCAGAGCCGCGAGATCCTCGGCTTCGGCCCCGAGGACGCCTCGCTGTTCAAGGCGCCGCTCTCCTTCGACATCTCCATCAACGAGATCTTCCTGCCGTTGGTGACCGGCGGCAGGCTTGTGGTCCTTCGCCCCGGCGGCGAACGCGACCCGCACCACCTGCTCGGCGTGATCTCCCGAGAGCGCGTCACCTTCACCTACCTGGTCTCGTCCATGCTGGACGTCCTGCTGGAGATGGCCGGCGACTCCGGCCGGCTGGACAGCCTGCGGCACGTGTGGTGCGGCGGCGAAGTGCTCACACCCGAACTCTACGAACGCTTCCGCGCCAAACTCGACATCCCGCTCTACCACGGCTACGGCCCCGCCGAGACGACCATCGGCGTCTCCCACGTCGTCTACCGCGGCGCCGCCGAACGCCTCTCGACCTCGATCGGCAAGGCCAACCCCAACACCCGCCTCTACGTCCTCGACGACGAACTGCGCCCGGTCCCGGTCGGGGTGGGCGGCGAACTCTACGTCGGCGGCTTCCTCCTGGGGCGCGGCTACGTCAACGCGCCCGGCCTCACCGCGTCCCGGTTCGTCGCCAACCCCTTCGCCGACGACGGCTCCCGCCTCTACCGCACCGGAGACCTCGCCCGCTACGCCCCCGACGGCTCACTGGACTTCCTCGGCCGCGCCGACAACCAGATCAAGATCCGCGGTATGCGGCTGGAGATCGAGGACGTGGAGGCCGGCCTCGCCGAACACCCCGGAGTACGGCACACCTGCGTCGTCGCGAAGAAGAACGCGGCCGGCGGCACCTACCTGGTGGGATACGTCATCCCCGCCTCCGGGTCCGAAGACCTGCGGGGCGAGCAGGTCAGGGCCTGGGCGGAGGAACACCTGGTGGAATACATGGTGCCCGCCCACATGGTCGTGGTGAAGGAGTTCCCGCTCACCCCGAACGGCAAGCTCGACCGCAAGGCCCTGCCCGAACCCGTCGTCGCCACCGGCTCGTCCGTACCGCCCACCACCGACGCCGAGCGTGCGGTCTGCACGGCGGTCGCCACCCTGCTCCGCCTCGACGAGGTCGGCGTCGACCAGGACTTCTTCCGCCTCGGCGGCGACAGCATCCTCGCCATCTCCCTGCTGGGTGCGCTCCGTGACGCGGGCCTCCATGTCACGGCCCGGCAGATCTTCACCCACAGCGTCGTCGGGGCACTGGCCGCCGTGGCGAGCCACGAGGACGTGTCCGCGCCCCTGCAGCACGACGTGGCCACCGGCGAGATCACTGGATCGCCCGTCCTGCGGTGGCTCGGTGAAACCACCGACGCCGTCGACGGCTTCGTGCAGTCCGTAGTGCTGAACGTCCCGGACGGGTTGACCCCCGACGCCCTGGACGAGATCCTCACCGCCCTGGTCCGCCGCCACGACATGCTCCGCGCCCGGCTGGTTCGCGGCGGCCACTGGAGCTTCGACGTCCCCGACGCGGACGGAGCCCTCGCCGGATGGCAGGAGAGCGACCTGCCGGTGGAGGAGTGCGTCACCCTCGCCACCGGCGCGCTCGACCCCGACGACGGCGTGATGCTCCGGGCGGTCTGGCGCCGCGCCGCACACCAACTCGTCGTCGTCGTCCACCACGTGGTGATCGACGGCGTCTCCTGGCGGATCCTGATGGACGACCTCGCCACGGCGTGGCGCCAGTGGTCCTCCGGCACGCCCGTCGAACTGCCCCCCGTCCGCGCGTCCTTCCGGCACTGGACGGAACTCCTCGCACGGACCGACTTCGACGCGGACCGCGCGTACTTCGCACGCCCCCTGCCGGGAGCGGACGGACCGGTCGGCCGCCGGGCGACGTCCGAGGCCGACACCGTCGAACGGGAACGTACCAGGACCATCGCGATCGGCCCCGGCCCCACCGCCGCGCTGCTGGGCGACGTGCCCGCCCGGTTCCACGCGGGCGTCAACGACGTACTCCTCACCGCGCTCGCCGTCACCCTCGTCCGGTGGCGCCGCGACCTCGGACAGGACCAGACGTTCGCACACATCGAGATGGAGGGCCACGGCCGCGAAAGCCGGTTCGTGACCGGTCCCGAGCCCGACCTCTCCCGCACCGTGGGCTGGTTCACCACCCTCTATCCGGTGACCGTGGACCCCGGCCCCGCCGGCGACCCCACCGCCCCCGGCTACCTCACCGCCGCGCTCAAGGCGGTCAAGGAGGACCTCGCCGACGTCCCGGCGGGCGGTCTCTCCTACGGGGTGCTGCGCCACCTGACCGGCACGGTGTTCGACGCACCCGCGCCCCAGGTGCTCTTCAATTACCTGGGCCGCTTCGACGCGGAGACCTCCGGCGACTGGCGCCTCGCCCGCCGCACCGGGCAGCTCGGCGAGCGCCGCGACCCGAGGATGCGCCTGCCGCGCGCCCTGGAGGTCAACGCGATCGCGGAAGCCTCGTCCACCGGCGCCCACGAACTCCTCACCACCCTCTCCTGGCCCGACGGAATGTTCACCGAGGAGGACATCGACACGCTCGGCACCTACCTGCGTGAAGCGCTGACCGGCCTGGCCGGACTCCAGCAGGGCGGCCACACCCCCAGCGACTTCCCCCTGGTGCCCCTCACCCGGGCGGACGTCGACGCCCTGGACGGACCGGCGCTCCGCGACATCCTGCCGCTGACCCCGCTCCAGGAGGGCCTCTACTTCCACTCGGTCTTCGACGACGACTCGGCGGGCGCCTACGTCGAGCAGCAACTGCTCACCCTCGAAGGCGAGGTGGACCCCGAGCGGCTCTCGGCGGCCGCCACCCGGCTGCTCTCGCTCCACCCGAACCTCGCCGCACGGTTCGTCCCCCTCGCGGACGGCCGTGTCGTGTCCGTCCTGGAGAGCGGAGTACGGGCGCCCTTCACGGTGCTCGACCGGCCCGGCATCACCGACGCCGAGATCCATGACCTCGCCGAACGGGACCGGCGCGCCGGATTCGACCTGGCCGAGGGCCCGTTGATGCGCTACACCCTGATCCTCGCCGGCTCCGGCCGGACCCTGCTGGTGCAGACCGTGCACCACATCGTCGCCGACGGCTGGTCCGTGCCGCCGATGCTCCGCGCGCTGCTGGCCGAGTACCACGCGCCCGGCACGGTGTACCCGGTCGGCGGGTTCGCCGACTACGTACGCCTGCTCGCCGGTCTCGACGACGAGGAGAGCGACCGGGTGTGGCGGGAGGAACTCGCCGGACTCCCGGGCCCCTCCCTGGTCGCTGCGGACCACACCGCGCCCGACCGTTTCGCCGACACCGCCGTCGAGGAGGGAGCGGACTTCCGGACCGGCATCGACGCGGCGGTACGTTCGGCCGGCGTGCCCCTGAGCGTGGCCGTGCACAGCGCCTGGGCGCTGACCCTGGGCGGCATCCTGCACGCCGGGGACGTCGTGTTCGGCTCCACCGTGTCCGGACGCGACGCGGACGTCCCCGGCATCGAGGACATGGTCGGTCTCCTCATCAACACCGTTCCTGTGCGCGCCCGTTGGTCCGACAGCACCACGGCCGGCGAGCTGCTCGCCTCGGTCCGTGAGCACCAGAGCGCGACGCTGCCGCACCACCACGTCTCGCTCGCGAGGACCGGCCGCCTGGCCGGCCCCGGCACTCTCTTCGACACCCTGGTGGTGTTCGACGTCGCGACCGACGTGGACGCGCTGCGGCGGCCCGGCGACGACCTCGCCATCACCGCCGTCGAGAACGAGGGCGCCCCGCACTACCCCCTCACCCTCGTCGTCGAACGCACCCCCGACGGGCGCGCCCGCTTCCACCTCATCCACGACGCCGACCTGCTCGGGAAGAGCGGCGCGCGGGAGATCCTGCGCACCTTCACCCGCACCCTCACGGCCCTCCTCGCCCGGCCGGACGCCCCGGTCCGCGAACTGACGCACCCGGAGCACAGGTCCGTCGAGCGGACGGGACCGGCGACACTCGGAGGGCTCTTCGACGCCGCCGCACGCCGCGACCCGGCCGCCACCGCGGTCACCGAATGCGCCCTCGACGGCGCCACCCGCTCCCTGACCTACGGCGAACTCGCTTCCGCGCGCGACGCGTTGGTACCCGTACTGCGCGCGGCCGGAGTCCGGCCCGGCACCCGGGTCGCCGTCGCGCTACCGCGCTCCGTCGAGCAGGTGGTGGCCCTCATCGCCGTCGTCACCGCCGGAGGCGCGTACGTACCCCTGGACCTGGCGTACCCGGACGACCGCCTGGAACACGTCCTCACCGACGCCGACCCCCAGGTCGTCCTCGTCGCCCCCGGCCACCGCGACCGCTTCACGGCCCTGCTCGGCCGGCAGGACGAGGGGACCGCCCGCCTGCTGGTGCTGGGGGAGGAGCCGCCGCGTACGGACCCGCCCGCGGCGGACACCGCAACGACCGAGGCAGGCGCGCACGACGCCGCCTACGTCATCTACACCTCCGGATCGACCGGCCGGCCCAAGGGCGTCGTCGTCCCGCACGCCGCCGTGGTGGCCCTCCTCGCGAACACCGGGCCCGCCATGGACTTCGGCCCCGACGACGTGTGGGTCCAGTTCCACTCGTACTCCTTCGACTTCGCCGTCTGGGAACTGTGGGGCGCGCTGGCGCACGGCGGGGAACTGCTCGTGCCGGAGTACGCGCTCACCCGCTCCCCGGTGGACTTCCACCGGCTGGTCCGCGAACGCGGGGTGACCGTCCTCAACCAGACCCCGTCCGCCTTCCACCAGTTCGCCGAGGCCGACCGGCACGCCGGCGAACCGGTCACCGCGCTGCGACGGATCATCTTCGGTGGCGAAGCCCTGGACCTCGGACGGCTGCGCGGCTGGGTCGATCGGCACGGCACCGCCATGCCCGAACTGGTCAACATGTACGGCATCACCGAGACCACCGTCCACGTCACCCACCGGGTGCTCACCGACGACGACTTCCGCGACGGCGACACCAGCCCCATCGGAGGCCCCATCCCGGGCCTGACCACGCACCTCCTCGACGACCGGCTCCGGCCGGTACCGCCGGGGCGGGTGGGCGCCATCTACGTGGCCGGTGACCAGGTGTCGCTGGGCTACCTCGGCAGGCCGGAACTCACCGCCGGCCGGTTCGTGGCCGACCCGTTCGCCGGTGACGGCTCCCGCATGTACCACACGGGCGACCTCGCCCGCCGTACGCTCGGCGGAGAGCTGGAGTTCGTGGGCCGCGCCGACGACCAGGTGCAGGTCAAGGGCTTCCGCATCGAACTCGGCGAGGTGGAAGCCGCCCTCAGGGAACTCGGCGGCGTCACCGACGCGGCCGTCACCCCCGCGGACAGCGGCGACCACCTGATCGCCCACGTGGTGGGCCGGGCGCACGGAGACATCGCCCGCCTGCTCGCCGCGAAGCTGCCCGCACACATGGTGCCCGGCCGGGTGCGGCCCGTCGAAGCCCTGCCGCTGACCGTCAACGGAAAACTGGACCGCAGGGCCCTGGCCGAGAGCGCCGCGCGGGACGCGGTTCCCACGGCTGCGACCCCCCCGACCGCGCGCAGCCGCCCCGCGCTCGACACACTCGTCACCCTCTTCGCCGAGACCCTGCCGGAACCGGACGTGGACGAGGACACCGACTTCTTCGCAGCCGGCGGCGACAGCATCGTCGCCATCACCGTGATCAACCGGGCCAGGGCGCTCGGCCTGCCCATCGCCCCCCGGGACGTCTTCCTGCACCGGACCCCGCGCGCGCTCGCCGCACACCTGGATACCCGCACACCGCCGCTCCCCGCCGCCCCCGGGCCCGCCCGCCCCCAGGACGGGCCGCTCCTCCCCACGCCGATCGTCCTGCGCCAGCGCGAACTGGGCGGCTCGCTCGACCGGTTCGCCCAGGCCCGTACCCTCCGCGCGGCCGACGCCACCACGCCCGCCGACGTCCGGCGCGCGGCGGACGCCCTGCTGGCCGCGCACCCGGCCCTCCGGCTGCGGCTGCGCGCCGACCACGGGGTGTGGTCCCTGCGCACCGAACCGGCCGGCCCGGCAACCGTCCTGCTCCCTGATACCACCGACCCGACCACCGCGGCGGACGAGGCCGCCGCGGGGCTCGACCCCGGCGCGGGCAGGGTCGTCGCCTTCTCCTGGCTGGCCCGCACCCGCACCCTGGTGGTCACCGCCCACCACCTCTGCGTCGACGCGGTCTCCTGGCTGATCCTCCTCGACGACCTGGCCGCCGCCCTGCGCGGGGAGGCCCCGGCGCCGACGACCACCCCCTTCGCCGAGTACGCCGAAGCGCTGACCGCCCGCTCCGCCGAAGCGGTCGACGACCTCGGTCACTGGCTCACCACGCTCGGGGCACCCGCCCCCCTGCCCCCGGCCGCAGCACTGCGCGGGATCACGACCGTCCTCCCGGCGGCGACCAGCGACCTGCTCACCCGCACCGCCCCCGCAGCCCTCGGCACCGGTCTCACCGAGCTGCTCGTCGGCGCGCTGCGCGCAGCACTGACCCGCGTCCAGCCCGAGCCCACCGATCTCGCGATCGACCTCGAACACCACGGCCGGGTCCCCGCCCGGGACCACCACGACTACTCCCGTACGGTCGGCTGGTTCACCGCCGTCGCACCCGTGCGCCTCACCGCGCACACCGACCCCGTCGCAGCCGCCCGTGAAGCCGCGGCCCGCCGGCCCGACGAGGAGGGGCACCTCGGCTACGGCCTGCTCCGCCACCTCAATCCGCAGACCGCACCCCTGCTGAGCGGCCGGCCGCACCCCCAGGTGCTCTTCAACTACCTGGGCCGGGGTAGCGAAACCGAGGCGCTCCGCCTCGCCGCGGGGGAGCAGGGCAGCCCGTACGCGGTCGAGGTCAACGCCTGGACCGACAGCGCCACCGGCACTCTGCACGCGGAGTTCACCCTCGCCGACGGCATCCCCGACACGATCACCGAGCACTGGCGGCGGGCGCTGGAGGAGATCGCGCACGCCTCCGCCACCGTCGAGCGCACGGCGCCGGTCACCCCGCTCCAGCGCGGCCTGTATTTCCAGACGCAACTGTCCGGCACCGCCGGACAGTACGTCGCCCAGAGCTGGTTCACCTTCGACCGGCGCCTGGACACCGACGCGCTGGCGGAGGCGATGGCGTACGTGATCGCCCGCCACCCGGTCGTCGGCGCAGGCTTCACCACCGACGACGACGGCAACCCCGTCCAGGTCCTCGCCGCGGGCCGGCACGTCGACGTCCGCACGGTCTCCCTCAGCACGAGGGCCGAGACCGATGCCCTGCGCGCCCGGGACCGCGACACCGGATTCGACCCCGGCGAACCGCCGCTGATCCGGCTGACCGCGGTGCGGCGGCCCGGCGACCGCGACGGGCTGCTGCTCAGCTACCACCTGCTGCTCTGGGACGGCTGGTCCCGCGAGATCGTGCTGCGGGACCTCTTCGACGCCTACCGGGCGATCCTCGCCGGCGAACCACTCGACCCGGCACCCGCCAGGCCGGCCTTCGAGGAGCACGCACGCGCGCTCGCGGCCAAGGACCCCGCCGCCTCCACCCGCTTCTGGGCCGGCCACCTGGCCGGCCTCACCGGCCCGACCCTGCTCGCGGGCCCGGCACCGTCCTTCCCGGACCGGCTGCCGCGCGCCCTCACCCAGACCCTCACCACCGAGGCGTCGGACCTCCTGCGCCAGGCCGCCAGGACGCACGGTGTCACCCTGAACTCGGTGCTGACCGGCGCCTTCGGCCTCCTGCTCGGCGCGCACACCGGCCGCGCCGACGCCGTGTTCGGCGTCACCGTCTCCGGCCGCGAGGACGAGGGCACTTCCGGCATCGTCGGCGTGCTCCTCAACACCGTGCCCCAGTGGACCCGGCCGCGCCCGGACGACACCGCCGGGGAGTACCTCACCGCCGTCCAGGAGGCCCGCGTCGAGGCGATGGAGCACGAACACCTGGGACTCGGCGAGATCCAGCGGGCCGCCGGCCACGACACCCTCTTCGACAACCTCTTCGTACTCCAGAACTTCCTGGACATGGAGGCGTTCGCCCGGATGAACGCCCGGCACGGCATCACCTCGGTCGAGGCCGACGACTCCACGCACTACCCCTTCACCTGGGTCGTCACCCCCGGCGACCGGCTCACCGTCAAGCTGGAGTACCGCGACGAGGACACGGCGGGCGCCCGCCGCCTGCTGGACGGCTACCTGCGCGTGCTCGACGATCTGGCCCGCTCCACCGGCCCCCTCGGCCGGCTCCCCGGACTCGGCGACGAGCCCGGTCCCCCCGACGTCACGGACATCGGCACGGACACCGTCGTCGACCGGTTCGACCGGGCCGCCGACCGTGACCCGCAGCGGGTCGCACTCGTCGCCCACAGCGCCAGGATGACCTTCGCCGGACTCCGCGACCGCAGCCGCGCCGTGGCCGGCGTGCTCGCCGCACGCGGCATCGGCCCGGAGACCACCGTGGGCCTCGCCCTGCCCCGCTCCCTCGACTCGATCGTGGCGCTCTTCGCGGTGCTGCGCACCGGAGCCGCGTACGTGCCCCTGGAACTCGACCACCCCGACGAGCGGCTCGCCACGATCCTCACCGACGCCCGGCCCGAGGCCATCCTCACCGTGAGCGCCGTCGCACCCCGGCTGACGGGTGAACTGATCGAACTCGACCGCCCGCTCCCCGACGCGGAACCCCTCACCACCTTCGCCCCCGACGACCCGGACCGCCTGCGCCACCCCGCGTACACCATCTACACCTCCGGATCGACCGGGAAGCCCAAGGGCGTGGTGACCGAGTACGCCGGTCTCACCAACATGCTGATCAACCACCAGCGCCGCATCTTCGAGCCGGTACTCGCCGAGCACGGCCACCGGACCTTCAAGATCGCCCACACCGTGTCGTTCGCCTTCGACATGTCGTGGGAGGAACTCCTCTGGCTCGCGGACGGCCACGAGGTGCACATCTGCGACGAGGAACTGCGCCGCGACGCCCCCCGGCTCGTCGCCCACTGCCTCGAACACGGCATCGACGTCATCAACGTGACCCCGACCTACGCCCAGCAACTGGTCGCCGAGGGCCTGCTCGACGACCCCGCACACCGCCCCGCGCTGGTCCTGCTGGGCGGCGAGGCCGTGACCCCCGCGCTCTGGCAGCGTCTCGCGGCGACGGAGGGCACCGTCGGCTACAACCTCTACGGTCCCACCGAATACACCATCAACACCCTCGGCGTCGGCACGTTCGAATGCGAGGACCCCGTGGTGGGCGTGGCGATCGACAACACCGGGGTGTACGTGCTCGACCCGTGGCTGCGCCCCCTGCCGGACGGCGTCCCCGGCGAGCTCTACGTGACGGGCGTCGGCATCGCCCGCGGCTACCTCGGGCAGTCCGCACAGACCGCGCACCGCTTCGTCGCCTGCCCGTTCGGCGAGCCCGGCGCCCGCATGTACCGCACCGGGGACCTGGTGCTCCGGCGGCCCGACGGGAACCTGATGTACCTCGGCCGCACCGACCAGCAGGTCAAGATCCGGGGCCACCGGGTCGAACTCGGCGAGGTGGAGGCCGCGTTCGCCGCCCACCCGGCGGTACGGTTCGTCGCCGCGGTCGCCCAGCCCGACCCCCATGCCGACGGAGCCCACCGGCTGGCCGCGTACCTGGTGCTCGACGACCTCGCCGGCCCCGACGGCTCCCGCGGCGCCGGCCTCGCCGCGGTCGCCGCCGCCGTCGGCGCCGGGCTGCCGGACTTCCTGCGCCCGACGCACTACGCGCAGGTCGACGCCATCCCGCTGACCGTCAACGGCAAGGCCGACACCAAAGCCCTGCCCGAAGCCAGACCGCTCGGCGTCCTCACCACGGCCGGCGAACGCGCTCCCGAGGGCAAGACCGAGACCCTCGTCCGCGAGTTCTTCGCCGAAGCACTGGATCTGGACGACGACGAGGTCAGCGCCGTGAGCGATTTCGTCTCCCTCGGGGGACACTCCATGCTGGCGGTGCGGCTGACCGGGCTGCTCCGCCGGGAGTACGGCCCCGTGATCACCATCCGTGATCTGCTCACCCTGCGAACCCCGGAAGCGATTGCGCGCCACCTTGAAGACAACAGCTGACCCCCAGCGGCCCCGCCAGGGCGCCGGCATCCTGCGGACCGCTCTGCGCCGCAACCTCGGCGCGATGGTCCGGGGCACCGTCCTCATGGGCCTCTACCAGGCCGGTGAGACGGCGTTCCCGATCGCGCTCGGCCTGATCGTCGAACACACCATGCAGGAGCGCGGTCCCGGCAGACTCCTGCTGTCCGTCGGCGCGCTGGCTGTGATCATCACGACCGTCTCACTGTCCTGGCGGTTCGGGATGCGCATCCTGCAGAAGGCCAACACGACCGAGGCGCACCACTGGCGGGTCCGCGTCGCGGCCTGCGGACTCCAGCCGGTGGCCCGGGACACGGACCTCGGATCCGGCGAGATACTGACCATCGCCACCGAGGACGCCGACCAGACCGCCGACATCATCGAGGTGGTGCCGCTGCTGGTCAGCTCGGTCGTCGCCATCCTGGTCGCGGGGACCGCGCTCGGACTCGCCGACGTACGGCTCGGCCTGCTGGTCTTCGTGGGAGCCGTCGCGATCCTCTCCGTCCTCGGAGTGATGTCGAAACGGATCGGCGCGAGCACCCAGGAGCAGCAGGCCCGGGTCGCCCGGGCGGGCGCGAAGGTCGCCGACCTGATCAACGGACTGCGCCCGCTCCACGGCTTCGGCGGCAACCACGCCGCGTTCCGGTCCTACCGGCAGGTCAGCACGGAGGCGAAGCGCCAGGCGATCGCCGTCGCCCGGGTGACCGGCACGTACGCCGGCGTCGCGCTGGCCCTCAACGCGCTCCTCGCGGCCGTCGTGACCCTGACCGCGGGCCTGCTCGCCTTCGACCGGCAGATCACCGTCGGCGAACTCGTCATGGCGGTGGGACTGGCGCAGTTCATCATGGAACCGCTCAGACTCTTCTCGGAGATGCCGAAGTACGTGATGACGGCCCGCGCCTCGGCCCGGCGCATGGCCCTGGTCCTCGACGCTCCGCCGGTCTCCACCCCGGGGACGGGAAGCCCCGAGCCGGGCGGCGACCTGGAGATCGACCGCGTCCGCCACGGCTCACTGCGCGAGCTGAAGTTCCAGGTGGCGGCGGGCGAGTTCGTCGCGATCGCCGCCTATCAGCCGCGCGCGGCGGCCGAGTTCGCGGCGATCCTGGCCCTGAACGTGCCGCCTCATTCGTACGAAGGGGTGGTACGGCTCGGCGGCCAGGAGATCGGCGACCTGCCGGCCGAGTCGGTACGCGCGCACATGCTGGTGAACCCGTACGACGGGGAGATCTTCGCGGGGACGCTGCGTACCAACATCGACCCCTCCGGCACCAGTGACATGATCCCGGAGGCCGTCGAGGCGTCCCTGCTGACGGATGTCGTCGCCCTGCACCGCGAAGGGCTGGACCACGTGGTCCGGGACCGGGGCGCCAACCTCTCCGGAGGGCAGCGCCAACGCCTCTCCCTGGCCCGCGCACTGGCCTCCGACAGCGACATCCTGGTCCTGCACGACCCGACCACGGCCGTCGACGCGGTCACCGAACAACTCGTCGCCCGCAACATCGCCGAGCTGCGCCGGGGGCGCACCACCGTCGTGCTCACCAGCAGCCCCGCCCTGCTCGACGCCGCCGACCGGGTCCTCGTCCTGGACGACGGCGTCGTCACCGCCGAGGCCACCCACCGCCACCTCCTCGCCACCGACGAGGCGTACTGCCGGGCCGTGGCGCGGTGATCCTCCGAAGGAAGCCGCCGGGCCCCGGGTGGTGTCCGGGCGCGGGAGGTTCAGCCGAGCGCCCAGGCCACGTCCCTGAGCAGTGCGTGCCGCCACCCCACCCGGTCATGGCCCGAGGGTGACCGCGAGACGCGCACGGTCGCCCCGGCCGCAGCTGCCAGCGACTCGACCACCTCGCAGTGGGGGAGCATGCGCGTCTCGTGCTCCCCCACGTCGAATGCCACGCGCAGCCGGGACAGTCCGGGGCGCCGACGCAGCCGGGCGGCCAGGGCGCCGCCGGGCGCGCCACCGAGCGGGTCGGCCGCGCCGACGGCGCCGGGGGACCACCAGAACGACCCCGACTGCACGGCGACCCGGGACACCAGGTCCGGGAACTCCAGCGCCGCGTACAGCGCGCTCAGGCCGCCGAGGCTCTGTCCGGCCACCACCAGCCGGCCCGGGTCCGCCGGCACACCGGACTCCGCCACCAGCGGCAACAGCTCGTCCCGGACCGCCTCCCACAGCGCCGGCCGGCACCCGAACTCCGCCTCCCGGTCCTTCACCGGCAGGAAGACCAGAGTCACCGGCTCCATGTCGCCGGCCGCCACCGCCGAGTCGAACGCGGTGGCGGCCGGATGGAGATGGAGCCAGTCGTCGCCGTCGAGCAGCAGCACCGCCGGCCCGCCACCGCCCGCCGGATGCACCCGCACGGTACGCCGCCCGCCGAGCCGCTCGCTCGCCCAGCGCAGCCGCGTACGCGGCAGGGGCAGGACGTCGTCCGCGCCGACGACGGGCCAGTGCGGCTGGGGCGGGGCGTCCGGGGTCGAGGCCAGCGAGCGGTCACCGCCCGCGCCCGCCGGGTTGAGCGGGTCGGCGTACGCCCCTTCCTCGCCGAGGAGTTGGTAGGTCACCCGCAGCCGCGCGGGCATCGCCACCTCGGCGTACCAGCAGTCCGTGTCGGCGAAGCGGCGCAGCGGCACCGGCTCGGACCAGCTCTCGAAGACGACACGCGCGGGGGACCCGCGCCGCAGGAAGAGGGCCGTCCAGCCGCCACCGGGGCGGGGCACCGGAACCGGACTGTGCGCCGACGCCCAGAACGCCTCCGTCCCCGGACCGCCGGGGAGCCCGAAGCGGGAGAAGTCCGCGAGGCCCGCGTCCCGCGTGAACTCCGCGGTGGACGCGGTCGCGGGCACCCGGGCTCCGTCACCGCTACGGAAGCCTTCTGTCACGGGAAGCATCAACGTCTCCTTGTGAGAGGGAAGTCGAAAGGCTAGGCTCAAGGGTGATTAGGTTAGCCTAACCTGATGAAGCTCCCCGGGTGAACAGCGTCCGACCGCGGCCCACCCGTCCGACACGGCCACCCGGCCGCTCCGCCGAGGAGGCGCTGGCGCATGAGCACCAATCCGTTCGACGACCCCGAAGGCCGTTTCCTGGTCCTGGTGAACGACGAGGGCCAGCACTCGCTCTGGCCGTCCTTCGCCGACGTTCCCGGGGGATGGGCGATCGCTTTCGAGGAGAACACGCGCGAAGTCTGCCTGGAGTTCGTCGAGACCAACTGGACCGACCTGCGCCCCCGTTCGCTCGCCGCGTCCACGGAGGTCTGACTTCCGGAGGCGGGACGGCCCCCGGGGCGCACGCGGCCGTTCCCACCGGCTCCCCGGGGAAGAAAGGGCGCCGGTGAGGGGTTACTGGCAGACATGACGTCATTCGCGGGCTTCGACCCCGCCACCGCCGAACTTCTCGACGGCAGGAACTTCGCCACCCTCGCCACGATCAACCCCGACGGTGGTCCACAGACCTCGGTGGTCTGGTTCGAGCGCGAGGGCGACGCGCTGCTCGTCTCCGTGACCGCCGGCCGCAAGAAGGCCCGGAACATCGAGCGTGACCCGCGCGTCAGCCTCACCGTCTTCGATCTGGGCAACCCGTACCGTTCCGCCGAAGTCCGGGGCACCGCCGAACTGCTGCCCGACCCGGACAAGGTGTTGCCGAAGCGGCTCTCGCAGCGCTATCTGGGCGAGGACCCGCCCCTCGAGAGCGCGACGGAGAAGCGGCTGATCATCCGGGTCACCCCGGAGCGGGTGAACGGCTTCGCCGTGTGAGTCCCCGGGCCGCCGGGTGACCCGCTCCGGCGCCAGCCCCGGTCGCACCGGCTCGGGCCCTCGCCTCCGGCCCCGAGCCGTGCCGCGGTTCCGCCGCGCCGGTGCGCCGAACCCGCCGCGGGTGTCACACAGGCGCCGGCAGCGTCCGTACGGACCCGGGGGCAGTGAGGGACTCGGCGCCGCTCGGCACGGGCACGGCGTCGAAGACGGCGTCCTGCTCCCGCTGCAACTCCTGCTTGCGCGCGGGACCGGTCGAGGGAAGCCGCTGCTCCTCGTACAGCTTGTGGGTCACCTCCTGGGCGTGCTTGCTGGCCGGCGTGTGGAACTGGATCTCGAACAGCTGCCCGGAACGGGGCGCCCGCCAACCGGTGTTGAGAGCCCGGTACCCGCTGGCACGGCCCCAGGTGTTCGACCACTTGGTGCTGTCGTTGCGGAAGGCGTCGAGCGTGTCCGAGAAGTCCGTGACGCCGGCCGTGTAGGCGGCATCCTGCCACTGCACGGTGTAGCGCACGGCGTCCGTGATGCCGGCCAGCACGGTGTCGACGTTGCGTCCGGCGTGCTCGACGAGCGCGGTGGCCACCTTCCGCTTCAGGGAGTCGGGCGACTTCAGGCGCTGGTCGAAACCGATGATCTCCGCGCCCGAGAGCGCGGCGGCGGCGCGCACCTGGACGCTGATGGTGCGTTCCGCCCGCCGGGCGTGGTCGAGGTAGGCGTCGACCTCGTTGTTCTCGTCGGCTGTCAGGGCGAGGCCGCCCTCGCCTTTCCAGCCCTGGGGTTCGTCGGCCGCGGCCACGGACCCCAGGGAGAGGACGGCGGTGACGGCGAGTGCGACTGCCGTACGGCTCACAACGGGACGGGTGTTGATGTTCATGCGGCGATGACCGGTCCTTCTGCTCGGGGAGGTGATCCCCGTCCATGAGGTGGATCACGCCCTGCGAACGATCACGGCCGCCGTCGGTCACGTACCGCAGCGGACCGGCGCCCCGGTGCACCGCGGGCCCGTGCACCGCCTCTTCTTCACTCGGCTTCCCAGTCCCAGGTGTCGAAGTACGCCGTCTCGCCCGACCGCCGGGCCCCGTCGATCGCCAGCAGCCTGCTGTAGTCACCGTCCGGCATGTGGTCCCGCCACTCCTTCAGCGGCAGCACGCGCACCTCGTCGTGCTCCGCCGGATCGAGGACGAGGTCCTCGATCTGACGGCGGGTGAGGCGGCCGCCGTCGAAGACGCACCCGAAGGTGCTGTACGGCCACTGGGCGCCCGGCAGACCGTAGACGGCGGCCAGGAGCCGGCGGGGCGGGCCGTCCACGACCATCCCGGTCTCCTCCCTGCACTCGCGCACAGCCGTACCCCAAGGGCGCTCGCCCGGGTCCATCGTCCCGCCGGGAACCTGCCACGGGTGCGAGGCGGAGTACACCGCGTGGAGCTGCAGGGGGTTGTCGTCCTCGTCGGTGAAGTAGAGCCCCGCGAAGCCCGTCGCGCGCAGGACCGTCTCCGCGAACTGGGCCGTCGACAGACCCGCCGGGTCCACCGGCCGCCGGACGGGAGTCCTGGTCATCCGCAGGAGCGCCGCATCGTGGGAGAAGCCGAAACGCTCGTAGAACGAAGCCGGTTCCCCGCCCGTATGGAGCGCGTACTCGCAGACGCCCAGCTCCTCCAGATGCCGCAGCAACGCGCCCAGCGCCGCCCCGGCATGGCCGCGCCCGCGGTGGGCCGGCTCGGTGGCGACGACGTCCACGTGCGCCGCGAGGCCCTCGGGGGAGCCGGGCGACGGAAACACGGGGTGGACCAGGGCGAGCGCGCAACTGACCAGCCCACCGCCCGCAGGGGCGTCGACGACGTAACCCACCGCACTGCCGGCCGCGGTCAGACGGGCGGCCAGCAGGGTCCGGGTGGCGGCGAGCCGCTCCGGCGAAAGCGGCTCGGAAGACACGTACGCCGACTTCATCCGCGCGATCTCCGCAGCGTCCCCGGGGACGGCGGGCCTGGGAGCGGGGGCGGCGGAGGCGGAGGACCGGTCCGGGCCGGCCTGCGCGGACCGCCCCGCCACACCCTCCGGACGGCGCGCCCGCGGTACCGGGCTCCGGCCCCGGTTCGCGACCGCAGGCAGCACGTGTTCGCCGTGCCCGGGAGATGTCCGTGGCACGTGCGCCGACAGGACGGTGGGGCGTGCGGTGGGCTGCTCTCCGGCAGCCTCGGCCCTCACGCGAGGTCTCCGGGCCGCCGGGCGAGACGCACGGTGAACACGCTCTCCCCGGTCAGCGGGCCGAGAGCGGCGTGGGCGTGGAGGAGCCGGTGTGCGTCGTCCTCGAAAGCGGCGTGCCGCTCACCGAAGAGCGCCGGGCCGGCGAACGACGTCGTCGTGAGATGACCCAGCACCCCCTCCGGCGTCCATACCCGCGTCACGGGGAACGCGTGCACGCTCACCCGGCTGAACGCGGAGGCGGCCAGATCCTCGTCGAACGACCGGGAGGACTCCACGTACACGCCGCCCGTACCGGCACGACGTACGGGGCCCAGGTACGACTGGACCAGTCCCCGCAGAGCACGCGTCCAGTCGGCGTCCTGCGTCCACAGGCTTTGGTCACCCATCACCGCGAAGGCCGCGCCGGGAGCGGCCACCCGATCGGCCATCGCGAGGACCGCCGGCCGGTCCATCCGGTGGAAGGAGCGGCAGCACGTGATCAGATGGGGACGACGGTCCGGGGCCACCGGCCCGAAGTCCTCGGCGCGCCCGACGAACCCCGTGACACGCGGCGCGCCCAGCTCCGGCAGCAGGGCACCGAGCGCCGCGCCCATCCGTTCCGGGCTCGTGTCCACCACGGACACATGGGCGAGGGGCAGTGACTCCAGCAGGGACAAGGGGACTTGACCGGTCCCGGTCCCCAGGTCCAGCAACACCGGGGCGGCCACCGGCGCGAGTGCCGAGGCGAGGAAGCCGGCCGCCTCAGGTGGCACGCCGGGCCGGTGACGCGCGTACGCACGCGCGGTCCCGAAGCGGTCCGGCGGCAGAGGGCTCGGGGCCACGTGGTCTTCCGTCATCAACGGGGTTCCTCCTTGGGACGTTCGGGAGCGGTTCGCGGGCTCCGGCGCCGTACGGTCGTGGCGGCCGACGGCCGAGGGACACCCGCCGACACCTGCTGCCCGGTGAACGGAGGTTCCCCGCTCGCGGTCACGGACATCCGCCGGCGCGCGGACCTACGGGTCGCGCGGGTCCGGGCGGTTCCGGGGCAGTCCGAAGCCCGCCATCCCCTTCTCCTCGTAGGACAGGAAGCCCAGACTCCGGTAGAAGGCGTGGTTGCGCTTCCCCTCCGGGGACGATGCGTGGTCCTTGGAGAGGAGGAAGAAACGGCAGTGCGAGTAGCGCGGCACGAGGGCCTCGACCAGGGCCCGACCGACGCCCTGCCGGTGGTGGGCGGGGTTGACCACGACGTCCTGGACGTAACAGATGTGCTCGTTGTCGGAGATGGTCCGCGCCAGTCCGAGGAGCGTTCCCGCACCGTCCCCGGCCGTGATGACGAGATGCGAATTCAGCAGCCCTCGGCAGAGTTTGTCGACGTCACCGGTGTAGCCGGTCCAGCCCACGGAGGCGTAGAGGCTGAGCATCTCCTCAGGATCGAAGGCGCTCTCTGTCGCTGTGAACACATCGGACTCCTGTGCGGCGGTACCGCTGTGGACCATCGGACTCGACACTGCATCCGACGTCACGCTCGCCGGACACGTCAAGATCGGCACTCACCGGACTCAGCTGGTTCCGCCCCCGGGCCTTCGATGCGGCAGACCGTCCGGCAGGGCAGGTGCCCCGGCGACTGGGACGCACGCGACACCCACTGCCCGGATCGTCAATGCCGCCACCGGCACGTGCCTGACCGCCGGCTCCCGGACAGCCGGTTCGGTACTGGCCGTCCAGCCCCGCGGATCCCCGGCGGGCACCCGGACGTGGGCCTTCCCCGACCAGGACCGCACCCTGCGGGCGCCGACCGTACACGGGTGAGCGTCCCGCCCGCGTAGGGTCGCCGTCGCCGGCGGACCGGTCACCCGGCCACCAGGACGGCGGCGAGCGCCAACGCCCCCGGCAGCGCCTGAGCGATGAGGATGCGCCGGTTGGCGGTGAGACCGCCGTACAGGCCCGCGACGAGCACGCAGGCGAGGAAGAAGACCTGGACCCGGAAACCGGTCGGGTCCCCGGCGATCAGTCCCCACACCAGTCCGGCTGCGAGGAACCCGTTGTAGAGGCCCTGGTTCGCGGCCAGCGGCACGGTGGCCCGGGCCATCGCCGCGTCAAAACCGGAGAGTCCGCGGCCAGGCTTCTTCTCCCACAGGAACATCTCCAGAACGAGGATGTACACGTGCAGCGCGGCCACCAGGGCCACCAGCACGTTCGCGGTCATCTCCATGCGCGTCTCCGCTCTCCAGGGGGCGTCCCGCACGGGGGTGGAACTGCCCTTCCGCGATGCCGGGGCGCCGCGGCGCAGCGCGTTCCATGACGCCCCCGGCCCACTGCCTGCGCGAAGCGTACAGCGGAGTGATCACCCGAGACGAACAGGCGAGCGACCGGTCCGTGACGGACGTGTACACGTGGAAGGCGGGTGCGGGCAGCCGGACACGGAGTCGTCGCCGCGCTCCGCGACAACCGCACGGGTGCACGTCCGAACAGCTCGACGGGGAGGAGGGGTTGACGGTCCGCACAACGTGCGGAACCGGACCCGCGAGATCGTCCCCACGGCCGCGTGGCAGGCCGCGCCGACGGAGCGTCAGCAGGGATTCCGTAGGCCCGGCGGCCGCCGCGCGGTCGGCGATCTACCGCTCGGCGGGTACGGCCGTCAAGCCGCTCCCCGTGTGCCGATCCACGCCCGGACAAGGTCTGGTGTTGCCCCGGTCGGACGGGGCAGCATCAGACCCCCGCCCCCTCGCAGACCGTGCACGGCGGCCCAACTCTCCGAAGGAGCCCTTTCCATGCGCATCGGAGTGACCCGCGAGCCGACCGGGGAGACCCGCGTGGCCGCGACACCCACGACCGTCAGACAGCTCATCGCCCTCGGCTACGAACTGGTCGTCGAGTCCGGAGCCGGCGAGCTCTCCGCCTTCACCGACCTCGCGTACGCCGAGGCCGGAGCCACCCTGGGCTCCGCCGACGAGGCGTGGAGCGCGGACATCGTCCTGCGCGTCAACGGCCCCTCACCGGATGACGTCGACAAGCCGAAGGACGGCGCCTACCTGGTCTGCATCCTGGCCCCGGCCCTCAACCCCGGGCTCGTGGACGCGTTGGCCGAACGGGACATCACCGTCCTGGCCATGGACGCCGTGCCCCGCATCAGCCGCGCCCAGTCCCTGGACGTCCTCTCCAGCATGGCCAACATCGCCGGCTACCGCGCGGTGATCGAGGCGGCACATGAATTCGGCCGCTTCTTCACCGGCCAGGTGACAGCCGCCGGAAAGGTCCCGCCGGCCAAGGTGCTGGTGGCCGGAGCCGGCGTCGCGGGCCTCGCCGCGATCGGGGCGGCATCCAGCCTCGGTGCCGTCGTACGCGCGACGGACCCGCGCCCCGAGGTCGCCGACCAGGTCGGATCGGTGGGGGGCGAGTACCTCCCGGTGGTGGTGGAGGAGGAGGCCCAGCAGTCCGCGGACGGCTACGCCAGGGCCACCACGGACCTGTACGACACGGCCGCCGCCGAGCTCTACTCCGCCCAGGCCGCCGACGTCGACATCATCATCACCACCGCGCTCATCCCCGGGCGCCCGGCGCCCGCCCTGATCACCGCGGCCGACGTCGCCTCGATGAAGGCCGGCTCCGTGATCGTCGACATGGCCGTCGCGCAGGGCGGCAACGTCGCCGGCAGCGTCGAAGGCCAGAAGGTCGTCACCGCCAACGGTGTGACCATCCTCGGATACAGCGACCTGGCGGGCCGACTCCCCACCCAGGCCAGCCAGTTGTACGGCACCAACCTCGTCAACCTGCTCAAGTTGCTCACACCCGGGAAGGACGGCGAAGCCGTCCTCGATCTCGACGATCCCGTCCAGCGCGGCATCACCGTCGTCCGTGCCACCGGGGACGGACGGGGCGAGAAGCTCTGGCCACCGCCTCCCGTCCAGGTCAGCGCCGCCCCCGCGGCCACGCCGGTCGCGACGGTGGCCGCGGCGCCGGCGAGGAAGCCCCTGCCCGCCGTCGCGAAGCTCGCGCTCGTCCTCACCGGAATCGCCCTGCTCTGGCTCGTGATCGCGTTCGCCCCGGCGCCGATCCCGCAGAACTTCACCGTACTCACCCTTGCGGTCGTCATCGGCTACTACGTCATCGGCAAGGTCCACCACGCGCTCCACACGCCCCTGATGAGCGTCACCAACGCCATCTCCGGAGTCATCGTCGTCGGCGCGCTGGTCCAGGTCGGGCTCGGCGGGCACGCCATCCAGGCGCTGGCAGGCCTGGCGACCCTGCTCGCCTCCGTCAACATCGTCGGCGGCTTCGCGGTGACGCGCCGCATGCTCGCCATGTTCAGCAAGGGGAACTGACGTGACCGCAGCCTCGATCTCCACCGCGGCGTACCTCGTCGCCGCGCTGCTCTTCATCCTCTCCCTGGCAGGTCTGAGCAAGCACGAGACGGCCAGGCAGGGCTGGACGTACGGGGTGGCCGGCATGGCCGTCGCCCTGGCCGCCACCATCGGACTGACCCTCCACGACAGCCAGGTGCGCGGCGCGACCGCGCTCGTACTCGCGGTCTCCCTCGCCGTCGGCGCCGTCATCGGGCTGTGGCGCGCCCGCGTGGTGCGCATGACGGGCATGCCCGAACTCATCGCGCTGCTGCACTCGTTCGTGGGACTCGCCGCGGTTCTGGTCGGCTGGGCCTCCTACATCGAGGTCGAGCGCAATGGCGAAGGCGGCTTCTCCGGATCCCTCCTGAGCATCCATCACGCGGAGGTCGCGCTCGGCATCTTCATCGGTGCCGTCACGTTCACCGGATCCATCGTCGCCAACCTCAAGCTGAGCGCGAGGATCAAGTCCGCCCCGCTCGTGCTGCCCGGCAAGAACCTCCTCAACCTGGGCGCACTGCTCGCCTTCGTGGTGCTCACCGTCGTCTTCGTCGCCCGTCCTGCACTCTGGCCGGTCATCGCGGTCACCGCCGTCGCGCTGCTCTTCGGGTGGCACCTGGTCGCCTCGATCGGCGGCGGCGACATGCCCGTGGTGGTCTCCATGCTCAACAGCTACTCCGGATGGGCGGCGGCCGCGAGCGGCTTCCTGCTCGACAACGACCTGCTCATCGTCACCGGTGCGCTGGTCGGCTCCTCGGGTGCCTACCTCTCGTACATCATGTGCAAGGCCATGAACCGCTCCTTCGTCTCCGTCATCGCGGGCGGCTTCGGTATCGAGGCGCCCGGGGGCGGCGGCGACGGCGAACAGGGCGAACACCGCGAGACCAACGCCGAAGAGACCGCCGAACTGCTGGCCGGCGCGTCGCGGGTGGTGATCACCCCCGGATACGGCATGGCGGTGGCCCAGGCGCAGTACCCGGTCGCCGAACTGACCCGCGTCCTGCGGGCCCGGGGCGTCGACGTACGGTTCGGTATCCACCCCGTCGCCGGCCGCCTGCCCGGTCACATGAACGTGCTGCTCGCGGAAGCCAAGGTGCCGTACGACATCGTGCTCGAAATGGACGAGGTGAACGACGACTTCGCCGGCACCGACGTCGTGCTGGTCATCGGTGCCAACGACACGGTCAACCCGGCCGCCATGGACGACCCGGGCAGCCCGATCGCCGGCATGCCGGTCCTGCGGGTCTGGGAGGCCGCGCACGTGGTCGTCTTCAAGCGTTCCATGGCCAGCGGATACGCCGGAGTGCAGAACCCGCTCTTCTTCCGCGAGAACACCGCCATGCTCTTCGGCGACGCCAAGACCAGGAGCGACGAGATCGTGGCCGCTCTGGCCGCTTCGGCCGCACTGCCCGGAGCCCGCGCCGTGACCGTCCCCGCCTGAGAGACCCCCATCGTGCCCCGCCTGCTCCCGAGGGAGCAGGCGGGGCACCGGTCGGTCGTCGCGGTCCCGCCCGGGCGGCGAGGGGACGGGCGAGGACGGGACGGAAGGGGCCGGGTGCGAAGATGCGGTGAACCAGGAGCGGGCCGACCGAGGGATTGCTGTGGCCTACGAACTTTCCAACCGGCTCGTCGTCGGGATCGCGTCCAGCGCTCTCTTCGACCTGACCGAGTCGGACGCCATCTTCCGCGAGCAGGGCGAGGACGCCTACCGCGGTTACCAGGAGAAGCACCGGGACGACGTGCTCCGGCAGGGAGTGGCGTTCCCCTTCATCCGGCGCCTGCTGTCGCTGAACGACCTGAGCGAGGCCGACGACCCCCTGGTGGAGGTCATCGTCCTGTCCCGCAACGACCCCGACACCGGCCTGCGGGTCATGGGCTCCATCAAGTCCCACGGACTTCCGATAAGCCGGGCCATATTCATGCAGGGCCGTTCACCGTACAAGTTCATGCCCGCGCTCAACATGTCGCTCTTCCTCTCGGCGAACGAGCGGGACGTCCGCGAGGCCGTCTCGTCCGGCCTGCCGGCCGGGCACGTCCTGGGCGCCCCGCACGCGGACGACGCCGAGGACGACGATTTGCGCATCTCCTTCGACTTCGACGGTGTACTCGCCGGCGACGAGTCGGAGCAGGTGTTCCAGACGGGCGGAATCGAGGAGTTCCGCGCCCACGAGACGAGGAACGCCGCGATCCCGCACGACGCCGGGCCGCTGCGGGAGTTCCTCGCCGGCGTGAACCGCATCCAGCAGCGTGAGGAGGAGGAACGGAGGAACCGCCCCGACTACCGGCTCCGCCTCCACGTCTCCCTCGTCACCGCACGGAACGCGCCTGCCCACGAGCGCGCGATCACGAGCCTGAAGCAGTGGGGACTGACGGTCAACGACGCGTTCTTCCTCGGCGGCATCGACAAGGGCGAGATCATGAAGATCCTCAGACCGCACATCTTCTTCGACGACCAGACGACCCATCTGGTCGGCACCTCGCAGACCACCCCCAGCGTCCACGTCCCCTTCGGAAAGATCAACGAAATCGCCGGAACCGTCCGCCCCGCAGCCCGTCCCCCGGCCCGCCCCGGGCCCGTGTCTCCCTCCTGACCGGTGGTCCCCGCCGCCTCCCGCTCCCACGGAGCCCGGGCCCAGGTACCCGGGCCTCCGCCCACCGGGGTTCAGACCACCGGCCCGGGCCCCGGCCGAAGACTGACGAGGAGATCGTCGGCCGTCACCGCAAGCAGCCGTCCGGCGTACGGGGCGAGAGCCGTGGCGGTGGGAAAGGGGCCGGTCGGCACGAACGGGGCGTCGGTGGTGACCGGCGGGCGGGTGAGCAACCCGTCGGGCCCTGCGGCGTACAGACGCGCGTCGAGCACGGTCAGGGAGGACGCCTTGCCCGCCGGGCCCACCGCGGTCCACGACCCCTCCGGGTGCAGGGCAGGCCGGTGGTGCAGGGTGTCGTCGTGCGCGGTCACCGCGAACAGCGTGTTGTCGCACATCGCCAGGGCCGTCGTCCCCGCCGGGACCTTACCCGCCGGGACCCAGGGGGACGGCCCCGGCACCGGTGCGCGTACGAGGAGCCGGTCGTCCGTGTCGACGGCCAGCAGGGCCAGCGGCACGGGGTGGCAGGCCTCGCGCGGAGCGGTCAGGCACCGGATCTCCGGAGCGGGGCCCGGGGCGGGCGGGCAGGCGGACCAGGGCAGGTTCTGGTCGGAGGGCTCGCGCCGGAGCAGGGACCTGCCGTCCTCGGCCACCGCGAAGAGCAGCCCCTCGCAGGCGGCGAGCGCCCGCAACCGGGGCGCCCGGCCGACGGTGTGCCAGGAGGGTCCGGGAGCCGCGCCGCCGAGCCGGTCCAGGACGTTGCGGGTGACGCGGTCCACCACCGGATCGGACAGGGCACGCCCCCAGTTGATGGTGGCCGCGTTGAAGACCGTGCCGGCGCCCAGGCGGAAGACGCCCATGGTGGCCCAGCCGCCCTGCCCGTACGCACGCCAGTGGCGCAGGTCGGCGGTCGCGAGGACGGCGAAGGAGCGCGGGGTGCCGTCCCGCCCGGTCGCGCGGGGCACTCCGGCCGACCAGTCGAGTTCGGCGGCGTCCGTCTCGTACCCGAGGGCGCCCCGGGCGAAGGCGTCCCCGTCGCGGAGGCCGGTGCCTTCGAAGACCCAGTGGTCGGCGAACCGGACCGTGTAGGACTCCCGGCCCATGAGCGCCATGCCCTCACCCCAGGCACCGGCGCCGTTGCGGAAGCTGACACCGGTCAGGGAGTTCTCGGGACGGTCCACGGGCGAGCTCGACCACTCGACGGTGGTGCGCCGGGGGTCCACGGCGCAGACGGGGTCGGCGGCCGCGTCGCGGTGGCAGACCATCGTGCGGCCACCGTCCTCCAGGCGCATCTGCCACCACGCCGTGTTGCCGGCGAAGACGGCCAGGTTGCCGCCCTTGCGGACGAAGGTCTCGACACTGTCACGCATCCCGGCCGACCAGTACTCGTCGTGCCCGTTGACGACCAGCAGCCGGTAGGGGGACAGGAGTTCGTCGCCCTCGTCCAGATCGAGACCGGAGCAGAACTCGACCGGGTATCCGGCCCCGGGCAGCCAGCGCAGCAGCGGCTCCTCCCAGCGCTCGGGCGGCGGCCCGCCCCCGGGATCGGCGAAGGACACCCGTGCGGCGCGGCCCGGCTCCTCGGCGTAGTAGAGGCTGCGGCCCGGCTGTCCCGCACGGTGGTAGGCGCGCCAGGTGGCGAAGGGGATGGAGACGAGCACGGACGAGGTGGCCGCGGGCCGCGCCGCGCGGACGACGAACCACACCTCGTGTTCGGCGTCCCGCTCCGGCTCCGGCGTCTCGGGGCGGTCGTCGTGGAAGCGGGCCACGTACAGCGAACTGGGCCAGTGATGCGGGACATCGAGGGCCCAATCGGTGCCGTGCACGGGTGCCCGCGCCACCGGGCGCCCGGTGACGACGTCGGTGACGACGACGTGACCGGTCAGCGGGCCGCCGTCGCCCGAGGTCACCCCGAAGCGCATCGTCCCGCCCTGCACGCAGGACGTCGTCCCCGCGCGGGCCACGGGCCGCGGCGTGAGCGGAACGCTCATCGCGCGGCCTCCCCGGTCGCCAGGAGCGCCGGCAGCTCCGTCAGGCGGTGCGGTCTTCCGGCCGACGCGTTCACGACGACCTCCTCGAGGGCGCGCAGGTGGGCGTGGATGGAGCCGGGCGGGAGGAACGCGGTGTCGGCGGTCAGGGTGACGGTGAGCGCGCTGTCGTCCCCGCTGACGTGCAGGCAGTACCGGCAGGCGACAAGGTCCTGGGTGGCGGGGAAGTCGAGCACGCTCCGGCGGCGGAGCGCGTCGAGTTCCTCCGGGCGCGGCGCCGGGCGGGGGGCCGTCGGCCGCTCCACGAGGCGCATGTCGTTGAAGCAGCAGTACGGGTGCACCTCGACGCCCCGCTCGACGGCCGCCCGGCCCAGCAGGGCGTCCCACTCGGCGGGGTCGTACGCCCCGGCCCGGTATCCGGCGAGCGCGGCCGGCCAGCCGGCCGCCAGCAGACCGGTGAAGTCGGCGTCCGGGCCCGGGGCCTCGTCCATGCGCAGAACGAACAGCGCGTCCTGGGACAACGTGGTGACCAGGGTGCGGTGGGCCTCGGCCGCGCGATTGCCCGCGATCGGCATGACCGCCGCCACCGAATGTCCCTGGCCGGCGGCGACCAGGGCGGCCGAGGCGGTCAGCAGCACCGTCGAGGAGCTGACCCGGTGCGCGGCGGCCAGCGCGTCGACGGCCCGGGGGAGCGCGGCGGAGACCAACCGGCCGGTCCAGAAACGGGGGCTGCGCGGCTCCGCGACCGGTGCCGGGAACATGGTCGGGGGCGCCGCCCGCAGCCCCTTCTCCCAGTGGTCGAGCGCGGCCCGGCCCGAGCGGCGCCCGGCCGGGGACGCCTGATGTCGCGCCAGGTCCAGGGGGTTCGCCGCACACGCGGCACCGGCCGACCCGCGGCGGGCCAGCAGCCGCAGATCACGGACCAGGATCTCCGCGGCATGCCCGTCGGCGGCCAGGTGGCACAGCGCCAGCACGACGTGTGTGATCCGCCCCTCGTGGCGGACTGCGCCGAACCGTACGGGCCACTCGCCCGCGTAGTCGAAACGGTGGGAGGTCAGGGACGCCAGCAGGTCTTCGGCGGCACCCGCGGCCTCGTCCGGGGCAGCCACCTCGCGGACGCGGAGGTCCACCAGCCCCTGACCGTGCAGGACCTGGCGGGCTTCGCCGCCGTCACCGCGCACGGTCCGGGTGCGCAGCGCCTCGTGGCGGACGAGGAGCGCGGCGAGCGCGACCGTGAGCCGGGGCAGGTCCACCGGTGCGCCCCGGTCGGCGAGCGTCAGGAAGCGGCCGATGTTGAAGTAGTGATCGTTGGGCACGGTGCGCCCGATCGCGTGCCAGATCGCCCGCTGGCCCCACGTGAGCGGGGCCTCACCGCTGCGGCCGCCCGCGAAGGCGACGGAAGCCGTCGCCTCCGCCGTCGTCGCCGTCACGGCGTGCCCTCCGCGACCAGGCCTCGTACGCGAGCGGCGAGCCCGGCGAGTCCTTCGGTGTACAGCGCCGGGTCGCCGAGGTCGATGAGGACGCCGTACTCCGACTCCAGGCTGTCGGCGAGCCGCAGCAGGGAGAGCGAGCCGACACCGAGCGCGGCCAGGGGTTCGGCAGCGCCCACGATGTCGGCGGCAGCGAGCCGGCCGTCCGTGGCCCGCTCGACGAGCCGGGCGAGGCTCTGGAGGCTGGGGGCGGGCGCGGTCACCGGGCACCGCCGTCCTGCCGGGCGGCTTCGTCGGCCAGCCGGCGGCGCAGGCTGAGGGGCCGGATGTCCGGCCACACCCGGTCGACGTGCGCGACGCACTCCTCCTCGGTGCCGCTGAAACCTTCGGCCCGCCAGCCCGCGGGCAGCGGGGTGCCCGCCCGCCAGAGTGCGTGCTGCTCCTCGTCGTTGACGGCCACGAGGTACGGAGTCGGATCGGTCATGGGGTCACTCCTTGCGCAGTGCGGTGATGGCGGCGCTGATGCCGTGCACGGTGGGGGCGTCGAAGAAGACGTCGAACGGGAGGTCCACGCCGAGGGCGCGGTGGATGCGGGAGGCGATGGCGATCATGGTCAGGGAGTGGCCCCCGAGGTCGAACAGGTCCTCGTCGGGACCGAGGTCGTCCAGCTCCAGGACCTCGCGCCAGATGGCGAGCACCACTTCGGCGGTGGGACCGAGCGCCGCACCCCCCTCGCGGCCGGCCGCGGGCCCGCGCTCCGGGGCCGGCTCCGGGAGCGCGGCCCGGTCCAGCTTGCCGTTGGGGGTGAGCGGGAAGGCGTCCAGCAGCGTGTACGAGGCGGGGACGGCGGCGGCGGGGAGCGCGGCGGCGAGGTGGGCGCGCAGTTCCTCCGCCGTGGGCGCCGGACCGGCCGGGACGACGTAGGCGCTCAGCCTGCGGTCCCCGTCCGTGCCGTGCACTGTCGCGGCGGCCCGGGCCACCGCCGGGTGCGACGCCAGCCGCGCCTCGATCTCGCCCAGTTCGATCCGGTGGCCGCGCAGTTTTATCTGGGTGTCCGAGCGGCCGAGGCAGACGAGGCCGCCGCCGGGCAGGCGCCGGACGAGGTCCCCGGTGCGGTACAGGCGTGACCCCGGCGGGCCGTACGGGTCGGGTACAAAATGCGTCGCCGTCAGTCCGGGGCGGTGGAGGTAGCCGTGGGCCAGGCCCGCGCCGCCGAGGTAGAGCTCGCCCGGCAGTGCGTACGGGACGGGGCGCATCCGTCCGTCCAGGACATGGGCGCGGGTGTTGGCGAGCGGTTCGCCGATGAGGACCTGTCCGTCGTCGGTCACGGCGGGTTCCGCCAGGGTGGACCAGATGGTGGTCTCGGTCGGCCCGTAGACGTTCACGAGGCGTTTGCTCACGGCACCCAGCTCCGTGGCCAGGGCCGGCGGGAGCGCCTCCCCGCCGGTGAGGGCGGTGAGCCCCGCGGCGGACCCGCCGAGACCCGCGTCCAGGAGCAACCGCCACCCGCTGGGCGTGGCCTGGACGTGGGTGACCCCCTGGCCGCCGATGAGGGCGAGGAGGGCGGGGCCGTCGCGGTGGCCGCCCTCCGGCACGAGGACGACGCGGCCGCCGCTGATGAGCGGCAGGAGCAGTTCGACGGCGGAGATGTCGAAGGAGAGCGAGGTGAGTCCGAGCCAGCGGTCCTCGGGACCGCAGCCCAGACGGTCGCGCAGGGCGCCCAGGACGTTGGCGAGCGCGGAGTGCGGCACCTCCACACCCTTGGGCCGCCCGGTCGATCCGGAGGTGTAGAGCACATAGGCGGGATGGGCGGGCGTCGGGCCCGACGGCAGTGCCGGGGTGTCCGTGCCGTCGGGTGCGAGAGCGGACGGGGCGAGGTCGCCGGGTCCGTCGGGGCGCGGGGTGACCCGGAGCGAGAATCGGGAGTCGGACCGGATGAACGCCAGCCGCTCGGCCGGGTAGCCGGGGTCGAGCGGCAGATGGGCGGCTCCGCAGGCCAGCGTGGCGAGGACGGCCACCAACTGGTCGCGCCCGCGCGGCAGCTCGATGCCGACGAGGGTGCCCGGGCCCGCGCCGTGGCGTATCAGAGCGGCGGCCGCGTGCGCGACGAGAGCGGAGAGTTCGCGGTAGGTGAACACGTCCTCGCCGCAGACCACGGCGACCGCGTCGGGACGGGCCGCCACCGCTTCGGCGAACAGCGCCGGCACGGTGCTCCGGGCGAGTTCCGGGCGCGGCTCCGGAGCGGTCGACTGCGCCGACCGCTCCTCGTGCGTCAGCAGCGGCAGATCACCGACGGGCGTGCCGGGGCCGGCCAGCGCGCCGTCGAGGAGGGTCGTCCAGTGGTCCGCGATGCGCCGCGCCGCGTCGGCGGTGAGGGCGTCGGCGCGGAACTGCAGGCTCGCGTCCACCTCGGAGCCGGAGTCGACGAGCTGGAGGTGCAGGAGGTTGCGGGCGGTGCCGCAGAAGCCGAGCCAGCGGACCCCGGCGCGCACCGCCGGACCGAAGTCGGGGTGCGGCTGGGTGGCCGGGCGCCGCCGGTAGCTGACGGAGAGAGGCGTGAGGGCGGTGCGCGGGGTGAGCCCGCGCACACAGCGGCCGAGCGGGACGGCCCGGTGCCGGTACAGGGCGCGCAGTTCGCCGCGAACCGTCCGCGACCAGGCCGCGAAGGTCACTCCGTCGCCCGCCGTGCTGAAGAGGGGCAGCTCGTTGACGGCCGGACCCACGCCGACCGCCGCGCCGCGCGGACGCAGCGACAGTTCGACGGCCGTGACGGGGGTGGAGTCGCCGTAGCGGGCGAGCAGCGCGTGCCAGGACGCCATGAGCAGTTCGAAGCGGGTGAGGCCGAGCCCGTGCGCCACCGCCCCCAGCAGGGCGCTCCGCTCGGGGCCGAGGCGCCAGGCGAACTCCGCGCCCGGTGCGGGTGAGGTGCCGGGCAGGGGAGAGGTCACCAGCCCCGGAAGCGGCGGCGTGGCCGGATCGCGCCAACGGGTGGCCCAGTACGCCTCGGCGTCCGTGAACGCGTCGTCGGACGGATCACCCCCCGGCAGTGGGGAGGCCGAAGGGAGCGGGTCCCCCCGGTAGGCGGTGGCCAGGTCCTCGATCAGCCGGTCCTTGGACTCGCCGTCGAAGACGAGGTGATGGGCGGTCAGGGCAAGGACATGGCGCACGGGGGACAGCCGGACGAGGACGAAGCGGTGCAGCGGTCCGTGGGCGAGGTCGAAGGGGAGGGCCCGCTCCCGGGCCAGGAGCGCGTCGAGTTCGGCGGCGGTGCACTCGACCGTGCGCGGACACGCCGGTCCGGTGCCGGGCCGGGGGGTGCCGTCGGGGCCGAACACCGTGGCGAGGACCGGGTGATGGGCGGCGACGGCCGAGCACGCGCGGGCCAGACGGCCGGCGTCCACGGGGCCGTCGAAGCGCACGGTCAGGGTCAGGTGGTAGGCGGAGGCGGTGTCCAGGGTGCGCTCGGTGAGCCAGACGCCGTGCTGGGCGGAGCTGAGGGTCGCGTTCACTTAGGTGGCCTCGGGATCGTCTTGGGCGAGAATGCGGCGCAGTTCGCGCTTGAGGACCTTGCCGCCCTCGTTGCGCGGCAGAGCGTCGCGGAACAGCACGGTGGCGGGCAGTTCGTGAAGGGCCAGCCGGTCGAGCAGGAAGGTCCGCAGGGCGGCGGCGGTGAGACCGTCGTCGGCGACGACCACTGCGGCGACGACGCTTCCGAGCACGGGATGCGGCACCCCGACGGCCGCGGCGTCGCGGACCTGCGGATGGGCGTGTACGGCTTTCTCGACCTGGAGGGTGGAGACCTTGTGCGCACCCGACTTGACGACGTCGCGTTCCCGGTCGAGCAGGTGCAGGAAACCCTCGTCGTCCACACGGCCCAGATCGCCCATACGTGTCCAGTGCCCCTGGAAGACCTCACTCTCCGCCTCCCCCACGTACGCGCGCGGAGCCGCCGCCGAACGCAGCCACAGCTCGCCCGGCTGCCCCGCCGGGACCGGCTCGCCCCCGGCGGTGGTCACCCGCAGATCGGCCAGGGAGGCCGGCCGGCCGGGCGAGTGGGGACGGGCCGGGTCGAACAGCAGGGTGATCTGCGCGGGCGCGGCCTCGGTGGAGGTGTAGTAGTTGACGATCTGCGCCTTCGGGAAAGCCCGGCCGAGCCCGAGCGCGACCGGCTGGGGCAGGGCGGCGGCCGTGGAACCGACCAGGCGCACCGCGTCCCGCGCGCCCGCGGAGGCGGCGTCGGCGAGGGCCGGTGATGCCAGTAGCTCGATCGCCATGGCTGGGACGAGGAAGACGCTCCCCACGTCGTGCTCCGACAGCAGCCGGAGGAAACGGGCCGGGGTGAAGTGCGGAGCGGTGACACAGGTGGCGTGCGCGTTCAACGCGTCGACCAGCATGGTCTGTCCGGCGTTCGTGCCGACCGGGAAGGCGTGCAGGAACGCGGCGGAGTGGCGCAGTGGTCGCCGTCGCTCGTCCAGCGTGCAGCCGTACGCGAGGTTGGCGTGACGGGCGCCGACGGCCTTGGGGGTTCCGGTGGTGCCCGAGGTGTAGAGGATCTGGGCGAGGTCGCCGGGCGCCGGGTCGGGCAGGTCCGGGCGCGAGGCATGGCCGTCGGCGTCGGACTCCGTCAGCACGGTCGTCCCGCGGGGGAGCCCGGGCGGCAGGTCCCCGCCGCCGTGCAGCAGGAAGCGGGCTCCCGCATCCGCGAGCACGTACGCGGTGGTGGCCGGCGCTGACCGGTCGGAGAGCGGGACGGCCACCCCGCCGGCGCTCAGGACCGCGAGGAAGGCGACGGCGAACTCCGTCCACCGGCTCGTGCCGTGGTGGAGCACCACCCGGTCCCCGGGCCGCACCCCGGCGGAGCGCAGAGCAGAGGCGTACGCCCCCGAACGGGCCTGCCAGGACGCGAAGTCCAGCCGCTCGCGGCCGGTGACGAGGGCGGTGCGCTCCCCGTGGAGTGCGGCGCGGTGGGCGAGCAGGGCGGGCAGCGTGGCGACCGCGGTCCGGGTCATGTCCGGCCCGCCTTCGCACGGCGGGCGGCGGCGATACGGGCCCGCTCGCGCAGGCCGACCAGGTCGTCCGGCTCGGCCTCGGGCACGTCGCGGTCGAAGCGCGCCAGCACCGGAAGGCGCAGGCCGAGCGCGACCAGAGCGAGCATGGCGCAACCGAACAGCACGTACATCAGGGCGATGCCACGTCCGGGGCCGGTACCGATCAGCGGGCCGAAGACGGGGGCGAGCGCCCCGTCCGGCTCCATCAGGGGCCCCAGCAGCGAGGAGCCCAGCGGGGCGATGACGCCGTGGCCCAGCGGCAGGGTGGACCAGGCGACCAGGGTGTTCAGGGCGAAGACCCGGCCGTGGAAGCGCTGGGCCACTTTGACCTGGACGATCGTGGAGTAGACGCCGTTGACGAGGGAGAGCGCGAAGGACATCCCGAACGCTCCGGTGGCGATCACCCAGAGACCGGCGTGCAGTCCGGTGACGGCTCCGGCCAGCGCCAGGAGCGCCGCGAGGCCGAGCATGCCCCGCAGCCGGTGACGGCGCGGGCCGCCCCAGAACCCCATGACGATCCCTCCCAGGATCGCGCCCGCACCGCCCGCCACGGCCACCCGCGCCGCGCCCTGGAGGTCGTCGAAGGCGAGGACAAGCGGGGTGATGAGCAGGAAGAGCGGTGAGAGGAAGAGATTCAGCCCCGCGAACCACAGGAGCATCGCCCGGAAGCCCCGGTTGCGCCAGGAGTGGGCGAACCCGTGCCGGATCTCGGAGACGAGGGATTCGCGCCGGGTCCACGGCAGGGTGCGGGGGAACCTGACCGCCAGCAGGACGCCGACGGCCACGGCGTAGCTGACCACGTCGATCACGAGGATGCCGCGCAGTCCGATCGCTGCCATCAGCGCCACTGCCACCAGGGGCACGACGAACTGCGCTGTTCCGAAAGCGAGTTGGACGATGCCGTTGGCGTGGCCGAGGTACTGCTTGGGTACGAGTTGCGGGACCGCGGAGGCGTAGGCGAGCCGTTGGAACGTCAGCGCGAGGGAGAGTACGCCGAGCAGCACGTACACCTCCCAGGAGTGCAGGTTGCCGGTGAGGAGCAGCGCCAGGAGCCCGGTCTGCGTGGTGCAGGCGGTGATGTCGCCGGCGAGGAGCACCTTGCGCCGGTCCACCCGGTCGACGAGCGCCCCCGCGAGCGGGCCGACGAGGATGCCCGGGACCATCGCGACGACCGCGTACAGCGCGTACCGGGTGAGGGAACCGGTGTTCAGCAGGATCCAGAGGGGCAGCGCGAACTCGGTCAGCGCCGAACCGGTGATCGAGACCAGCTGGCCGCTCGCGACCGCGAGGAAGCGACGCATGCTCGGTTCGGGCCCCGTGTCCGGTTCCGTCCCCGCGTCCGGTGGCCCCCCGGGCTCGTCACCGGCGGTGGCCGACGCCGTGGCGACGGGCCCGCTGTCGCCATGGAACCACCAGGAGTGCAGCGGATCGCGGGCGGGCAGCTCGTCGGTCCGTCCGTCGCGGACGGCGAGGTGCACCGTGGTGACCGCCTCGGCGACCTCGGCGGCCCGGTACTTGAGGAAGAAGTGCCCGCCCTGGTCGAGCACGGCGACGGCCGAGCGCTCGGCCAGCAGCAGCCACTCGCGGAAGCGCTCCTGGTAGAAGTCGGCGGCCGGGTCCTGGTCGCCCACCAGGCAGACGAGCGGGGCGCGCAACCGGGGGGCACCGGCGGCGACATCGGCGATGGCACGGGTGAAGTACTCCTCGGCGGCCTGCGTGTCGCGGCGCATGTTGCCGATGATGAACGCGGCCTGCTCCTTGTCGAGGTCGGAGGTGTTCACGCCGAGCCCGATGAGCCAGTTCGCGTAGACCCGGTCGCCGAGGAGCGGTTCCAGGGAGGCGACGCGGCTGAGAGCGTTGAGTACGCGGCTGCGCGGCCGGGCGAAGGGGAACTGGGCACCGGCGTAGACGGCCTCCAGAGGATGACCGGCCGCCTCCAGCCACCGGGAGACGGCGATCGCCAGGGCCGTGCCGACGGCGCAGTGGCCGTAGACCACGACGGGTCCCTCGGTCCGCTCCCGCACCTCGGCCGCGATGCGCTCGGCGAGTTCGCCGAACGGCACGGACTCCTCGGTGACGCCGACGTCGTGGCCCGGTACGGCGACCGCCCACAGTTCGGTGTCCGGGGGCAGCACGTCGGCGACGGGCTGGTAGACGACGGGGCTGCCGCCGCCGTAGGGCACACAGACGAAGGTGCGGGTGCGGTGGGCTGCGGACACGGGCGGGGTGAGCCGGTGCAGCAGCGGCCTCGGCGCGTCGTCGTGCTCGTCGCGGGCGGCGAAGGCGGCCAGGTCGCGGACGGTGCGGTGGGTGAAGAGGTCCATGACACTGACGGGCCGGGCACCCGCCTCGGCCAGCCGGCCGCGAGCCCTGGCGACGACCTGGGTGGCGAGGAGCGAGTGGCCGCCGATGTCGAAGAAGTCCTCGTCCGTGCCGACCTCCGTCAGGCCGAGCACCTCGCCCCAGACCCCGGCGAGCAGGCGTTCGATACCGGTGGCCGGCCGGGTCGCGCCGGACGCGCGCCGCAACTGGGGAGCGGGCAGCGCGTGGCGGTCGAGCTTCCCGTTGGGCGTCAGCGGCAGAGCGGGTACGACGGCCACCACCGAGGGGACCTGGTGATCGGGCAGCAGCCGCTTGAGGGCGGTACGGAGCCGTGCCGGCTCGGGCTCGTCGGAACCCGCAGCGGCCACCACGTACCCGACGAGGCGCTTGTCGCCGGGCCGGTCCTCGCGCAGGACGACGGCCGCGTCCGCGACGCCGGGCTGGGCGCGCAGCGCGGCCTCGGTCTCGCCCGGCTCGATGCGCAGCCCGCGCAGCTTGATCTGCTGGTCGACACGGCCGAGGTGCTGGAGAGTGCCGTCGGGGAGGCGGCGGGCCAGGTCTCCGGTGCGGTAGAGGCGGGAGCCGGGCGGCCCGTACGGGTCGGGCACGAAGCGGGCTGCGGTCAGGCCCGGCCTGCGGTGGTACCCGAGCGCGACCGGGGTACCACCGATGTGCAGTTCGCCGGGGGCGCCGGGCGGCACCGGACGCAGCGCGTCGTCCAGCACGTACAGCCGCGTGTTGTCGATCGGCAGCCCGATCGGCACCGTCTCCAGCGGACCGGCGCACTCCCAGGAGGAGACGTCGACGGCGGCCTCCGTCGGCCCGTACAGGTTGGCGAGGGCGCACGTCGGCAGCCGGCCGGTCAGCTCACGGGCCGTGTCGGGCGGGAGGGCTTCCCCGCTGCTGATCACGCGGCGCAGCGCCGCGCACCGTTCGACGCCCTCCTCGGCGAGGAAGACCGTCAGCATGGCCGGAACGAAGTGTGCGACCGTCACACCGGCGGTGACGATGAGGTCGAGCAGATAACCTGCGTCCTTCTGGCCGCCCGGTTTGGCGAGGACGAGGCGCGCCCCGGTGGTCAGGGGCCAGAAGAACTCCCAGACCGACACGTCGAAGCCGAGGGGGGTCTTCTGCAGGACGGCGTCGTCCGGACCCAGGCGGTAGGCGTCCTGCATCCACTGGATGCGGTTGGCGATGGCCCGGTGGGTGTTGGGCACGCCCTTGGGGCGGCCGGTGGATCCGGAGGTGTAGATGAGGTAGGCGGGGTCGTCGGGGGAGGGGCCGACCGGCCGGCGTCGCGACCGGGGCGGTTCCACCGGATCGTCCAGCAGCATGATCTGCGCGGTGCAGCCGTGCGGGGTGGGCAGTCCGCGCTGGGTGAGCAGGACGGGCGCGTCGCTGTCGGCGAGGAGGAAGGCGAGGCGCTCGGCGGGGTAGCCCGGTTCCAGCGGGACGTAGGCGGCGCCGGTGCGCAGGATGCCGAGCAGGCCGGCGACGAGTTCGGGCGAGCGTTCGGAGCAGATGGCCACCAGGCTGCCCGGACCGACGCCCTCGGCGGTCAGCCGCGCGGCGATCCGGTCGGCCAGCGTGTCGAGCTGCCGGTAGGTGAGGGCCGCCCGCCCCTCGACGGCCACGGCGACCGCGTCCGGCGTCCGGGCGATCTGCTCGGCCACCAGGGCGGTGAGAGTGGTGGCGGGCCGGTCCTGGGCGGTGTCGTTGAACCGCCGCGTCTCGGTGTCGCGTTCCTCCGGGGTGGGCCCCGCGAGGCCGGACAGCGGGGTCTCGGGGGTGGCTGCCGCGGATCCCAGCAGCCTGCCGAGATGGTCGGCGAGACACGCGATGTCGGAGGCGTCGAAGAGGTCGGTGTTGAAGTTGAAGGAGCCGTGCAGCCCGTCGGGCCACTCCTGCAGGAAGAGCTCCAGGTCGAAGCGGGTGCCACTGGCCCGCACCCCGAACGGTTCGGCCGTCAGGGCGCCGTCCGTCCCGGCGTCGCGCTGGGTGGCGTAGTTCTGTACGGCCAGGACGGTCTGGAAGACCGGCGGCCGCGAGACGTCGCGGGGCACCTTCAACTCGCTGACCAACTGGGCGAAGGGCAGTTCCTGGTGCGCGTAGGCGTCCAGGCAGGTCTCCCGGGTGCGGCGCAGGAGCTCGGTGAAGGACGGGTCACCCTCCAGCCGGGCCGGCAGCGCGATGACGTTCACGAACATGCCGACCAGCGGTTCGAGTTCCGGTTCGGAGCGTCCGGCGACGGGGGAGCCGACCGCGAAATCGCGCTGGCCGCTGAAACGGGCGAGCAGGACCTGGAACGCGGCCAGGAGCACCATGTGCACGGTCGCGTCGTGCCGCCGGCCGAGCGCCGCCAGCCGGTCGAGGAGGGGCCGGTCCAAGGCGAACGCGTACCCGGCGCCGTCGAAGGTCTGACGGGGTGGCCGGGGACGGGCGAAGGCGAGCTCCAGCGGCTCGACCCCGGCGAGTTCACGCGACCAGTGGGCGACCTCGGCGGCCAGCCGCTCGCCGCTCAGCTGCTCGCGCTGCCACAGCGCGAAGTCCCCGTACTGCACCGCCAGTTCCGGCAACGGGTCGGGTTCGTCCGTGACCCGTGCGGCATAACCGCGCAGCACCTCGCCGAGCAGGACTTCGCTCGACCAGCCGTCGCTGACGCTGTGGTGGACCACCAGGAGCAGTACGTGGTCGTCGGGGGCGAGCCCGATCAGCAGGGCGCGCAGCAGCGGGCCGCGCTCCAGATCGAAGGGGACGGCCGACTCCCGGTCCACCAGGCGTTCGGCCTCCGCCGGGGAGCCCGCCTCCACCCGGGTGAGGACGGCCGGGCCGGGCGGGTCGATGACCAGCAGCGGGCGGCCGTCGTCGGTGGCCGGGTAGCGCGACCGCAGCGTCTCGTGCCGGGCCACGGCGGTGTCCAGGGAGGCGCGCAGCACCTCCGCGTCCAGCGGGCCGCGCAGCCGCCGGACGACCGGGATGTTGTACGCGGCGGTGCCCGGCGCGAACTGCTCCATGAACCAGAGGCGTTCCTGCGCGAACGACAGCGGGACCGGCATGTCCGGCTCCCGGCGGGGGATGGTGGCGTGGGCGGTGGGACGCGCGGTGAGACGGCGGCGCAGGAGTTCCCTCTTGGCGGCCGAGAGGCGGGCGGCGGCGGGTTCCGCCGGGCGGGCGGTGTCGGCGCTCATGAGAGGGGCCGGCTTCCTTCCGGTGAGTTCTGCGCGGCCGGCAGCACTTCGGCGGCCGCGTCCGACAGGGCGTCGATCCCGGCCGGCAGAGCGGCCTCCACCGCTTCGGCGAAGGCGGCACAGGTGCGGTGGGTGGACAGGGTGCGCAGGAAGACGGGCTCGAACCTGTCCAGGAACCAGAGGCGCTCCTGCCCGACCGGGAGAACAGCCGATGCTCCGGGCCCTCTCGGCCCCCCGGCTCCTCCGGGTGCCGGGGGACGGGGCTGCTGATCCGAGACGGGCATGACGCTCCTGGAGCCGGGCGGAGGGCCGAAATGGCCGAAACTGCATGCATGCACGGCCCGCGAAGGGGACGTGCCAGGGTGAGGGACAGCTGCCTCGGGAGGGTGCCTTGGTGCGGCAGATGCTAGAGAGACACGGGAGGGAGGGTCAATGGTCTGGACCAAACATTGTGTGATCCGCTCAAACCTCCAACGCTCCCGCATCGGGGGAAAACGGCTGAAACCAGTTTTCGGCACCCGCCCCTGGGTGTCCGGCCATCCTTCGGGGCCCGCCGCCTCCGCCGGGCTGGCAGTTGTGGCTGGCTGAGTCTCCCGAAACCGCTCCGGCGACCGGTGCCGTGCCCCACCAGTACGTTCCTCGGTCCGGGCCGTCTGCCGGCCGGAAGCGGGGCTGGTTCGGCCGCCGGAAACACGATGACACCAGTGAGCTCGAAGAGCTGAGGGCATGGATCGCGCAGGCTCATGGCGTGGACGCCGCGCAGGTTGCCGGGCTGGTGGAGCGCACACCTCAGGAAGCGGCCGTGCTGCTGACACGGGCCCGGACCGAGGCCGAAGGGATCGTCGAGGAAGCACGCCAGGCCGTCAAAGTCATCAAGAGCGAAAGCAAGCAGGTCGCCAAGGACGCCGAGAGAACCCGCGAGGAGGCGGCAGCCCAGCGTGAGCTGGATCGCGAATGAGAGAAGCTCAACAAGGAACTCAACCACTACGAGGCCGCTCTCGAACGCCTCCGTTCCCAGGGCAGCTACGAGGCGGCACGCGACATGGAGGCCGAACCGGCCGAGATCCAGCAGGCACTCCAGGACGTCGACGCACGGGCGGCGAATATCCGCACCGGCTACGTCTACGTCGTCTCCGACATCGGCGCTTTCGGGGACAGCATCGTCAAGATCGGCATGACCCGACGTCTTGAACCCCTCGACCGTGTCCACGAACTCAGCGGTGCCGCCGTCCCTTTCCGTTTCGACGTCCACGCCCTGATCTTCAGCAAGGACGCCGACGGCCTGGAAACCCGACTCCATCAGAAGTTCGCCGACCGGCGCGTCAACCGCGTCAACAGCAGGAAAGAGTTCTTCTGCGTCACTCCCGCCGAGGTGCGCACCGCACTGGAACGCTTCGCGGGAGAACACCTGGTGGAGTTCAGCGAGACCCCGCAAGCACTCGAATGGCGGGCCGGCGGGACCTCTGCCGCTTCCGCCGGCCGGCCGCAGGCCCTGAGTCAGCGCATGAGATCTCGTTACCCGTCCGCAGCGGGGGGACACCAGCGCTGAGCCGACCACGGGCCCGCAGGCGCACCTGTTGACGCATGGCTCACCCGCAAGCCCGCACGGTCACGGAGACGAGGTCGGACGTGTTCGCTCGATGGACGCGTCCGAGCCAGTACCGCTCAGGGGGCTTGGCTGCGGGGTGCGGGCGGGGAAGGGGAAGGGCAGACCACGAACCCGCTGCCCCGCGCTTCCACCGGTGTCGGCCGTCGAGAGCGGTGCGGGCGCCGCCTTCGGAGCGCTGGTCCCGCCCGAGACGACGACAACGACGAACTTGTCGCCGGCATGGAGGTCGTGCCGCACGAGGGTGGCGTGGTGGCCGTTCCTGCTCTCGGCCGTCGCGAACTTCCCGTCCGGCCGCAGCCCCTCTACCGTCCGACAGCCCGACGGCCCAGACTCTCTGTTTCTCGGTTCCCGTGGTTTTTTGCGAGTTCTCCGCTGTCCATTGCGTCTTTGTGTCCATGACAATACGCTCCGTGTCACCGCCTTGCCCCGACGGCATGGACGGATCCAATCGGTCGCAGCGAGTTCGTCATACCGGGAGGAAACAGATGGGTGTTACACGTCGTGCGATCCTGCAGGCGGCCACCGCAGCAGGGGCCGTCGGTGCCCTGGGGCTGGGCCAGACCACGCTGGCCCGCCCCGCCGTCGCGGCGAGTCCGCCCGGCGACGTGGTAGGCAAGGTGACCGTGGGGTACCAGGGATGGTTTGCCTGCGCCGGGGACAGTGCCCCGATCAACGGCTGGTGGCACTGGTCCCAGAACTGGGGCCAGTCACCGTCCATGAGCAACAAGGCCATCGTCTCCTGGCCCGACGTACGTGACTGTCCGACCACCTACCGCACGGCCTTCAGCAATCTCGGCAACGGGCAGCCGGCCGCCCTGTTCTCCTCCTACGACCAGTCAACGGTCGACGTGCACTTCCGGTGGATGAAGGAGTACGGCATCGACACCGCCGCCCTCCAGCGCTTCAACCCCACCGGAGGCGAAGGCCCGACCCGCGACGCCATGGCCGGCAAAGTGCGCAGCGCAGCCGAGTCCCAGGGCGTGAAGTTCTACATCATGTATGACGTCTCGGACTGGACGACCATGCAAGGCGACATCAAGGCCGACTGGACCGCCAAGATGCGCTCCCACACGGCCTCGCCCGCCTACGCGAAGCAGAACGGCAAGCCGGTGGTCTGCATCTGGGGCTTCGGCTTCAACGACGCCCAGCGTCCCTTCACCCCGGATCAGTGTCTGGATGTCGTCAACTGGTTCAAAAACCAGGGATGTTACGTGATCGGCGGTGTCCCGACCTGGTGGCGGACGGGTGACAGGGACTCCCGGCCGGGCTTCTCCGGCGTCTACCACGCCTTCGACATGCTCTCGCCCTGGCTGGTCGGCCGTATCGGCAACGCGGGAGACGCCGACCACTTCTACGACGTCGCGACCGTGCCCGACGCTGCCGAGTGCGCCGCACATGGCATCGACTACCAGCCGTGCGTGCTGCCCGGTGGAGTCACCGAACGCCAGCGAGCTCATGGTGACTTCATGTGGCGGCAGTTCTACAACATGGGACGGGCCGGGGTGCCGAGCGCCTACATCTCCATGTTCGACGAATACAACGAGGGCAACCAGATCGCCAAGACCGCCGAGTCCCAGGCCTGGGTACCCACCGGTTCGAGCTTTCTTGCCCTCGACGAGGACGGAACTGCCTGCTCCTCCGACTACTACCTGCGCCTGACCGGCGACGGCGGCCGGATGCTGAAGGGCCAGACCCCCCTCACCCCCCTCCGGCCCACTCCGCCGGTGCTCGGCGGCGACACCGTACCGCCGACGGTGCCGGGGAACTTCCGGGTGACCGCGGTAACCGACACCACGGTGGCGCTCACCTGGACCGCCTCCACCGACAACGTGGGTGTGACGGGGTACCGCATCCGCCGGATCACCGACGGCACCGCCACCCCGATCGGCACCGCCCCCGCGAACGTCAACGCCTTCACGGTCACCGGGCTCACCGCCTCGACCTCCTACACCTTCGACATCCAGGCCCTCGACGCGGCCGGCACCGTCTCTCAGCCGTCGGTCCAGGTCATCGTGACCACCAGCGGCTCCCCCCGCATCAACCTCGCGCTGTACCGGCCGACGACGGCAAGCAGCTCCACCCAGTCCTACGGCCCGGGCAACGCGGTCGACGGCAACACCGACACGTACTGGGAGAGTGCCAACAACGCCTTCCCCCAGTGGTTCGGGGTGGATCTGGGCACCGCCACGGGCGCCCGCAACATCGTTCTGACCCTCCCCCCGGCCACCGTCTGGGCCACCCGCACCCAGACCGTCACCGTCCAGGGCAGCACCAACGGCACGTCCTACACCACCCTGCTCGGCGCCTCCCCATACACCTTCGACCCCTCCACCGGGAACACCGCCACCCTGACGCTGCCCACCGGCACGAGCACCCGCTACCTGCGCCTGATCTTCACTGCCAACACCGGCTGGCCGGCCGGCCAACTCTCGGAGTTGCGGGTGTACGGCGCGTGATCGAACATCGAGCGACGGCCCGTTCGGCCACGGCTGCGGTGGCCGCCGGGGCGAACCGGCCCCCGCCGCCGACGGGGCGGGAACCGCATCTGCTGATGGTCCAGTGGTCGGTGGGGTACACACGCTCCCCATGCCGGCCCGCTACGACCCAGCCGCCCGGGCCGGGGGCCGGCGGGAGAGCGACGGGTGAAAGGGGGCTCACGGGCGGGTTCGGTACGCGACCGGGATCACCATGGCGGGTGAGGGGTTGCGGGTTGGGCAGGGCATGAATGGTGGTCGCTCTGCTGGAGACGTGCCGGTCCTGCCCTGGGCGGGCGCATCGAGGGCTCCGGTGGGGTCGGGAGTGTGCGGTGCCGGCTGGCAGGCGGGGGAGCGCGGCGCGCGGGAGTAGGTGGAGCGGTGGAAGCTGGCGACTGATCCGGTCCAGGAGCGGCGGCTGGCGGGCGCTGGACATGGACGTATGGCCGGTTTCACGGTGCCGTCCGCGTCGCCGGCCGAGTTCGGACTCCTCGCGTGCTGGGGGGCGTTCATCACGCTGGTGGACGATGCCTTCGACCGCGGTCCGGAGCCGGTCCCGGCGGCCGAGGCGGGCAGGACGCTCGATCCGCTGATTGCGGTGGTCACCGGGGGTGCCGAAAATCCGGCCGACCGCGATGCTGGAAGAGCGGGTGCGCCGCTCCCTCACCGGGACGGCCCGTCGCCACGGACTCGCCGCCCCGCGCGGGCGGGGCCTGTCGTGGGGCCTGCCCTTCGACCGGCCCGGGGCGGCCCGCGAGGTGTGCGACGCCGCCTACCGGGCGGGGCTGCTGCTGGAGACCGCGGGCGCCCAGCACGACGTCGTCAAGCTCCTGCCGCCGCTGACGGTGACGGACGCGCAGCTGGAGCAGGGACGGGCGATTCTCGACGAGGCCGTCACGGCTGTCGCCGGCGTCCGGGCCCCTGTGGCCTGACCGGGGCCCGGCCTGGGGAACCGGGAACCTGCGGGCCTGCAACCTGCGCGCGGGCGCCCGTCCGGCCGGCCATTCGCCGACCGCTTCCCACACCGCGTCTTGCAGCCCATATGACCAACAGCCGGTATGTGTCCGGAGCGGCGGCGGCGCTTATGCCTGAAAGACGATGAAGTCGTCTTCGTCGTCCTCGTCGAACTGGGCGTGCTCGTCGTGCTTGTCCGGGGGCGTGATGACGATCGCGGATGCCTTGTCGTGGAGGCCGTCTCCGACGCTCCGGGTGTCGGTCTCCAGGGTGACCTGCCGGCCGGTGAAGTCGGCGTGCTCGTGGAGCGTGGCACTCCAGCCGGCCGGAACGCGGACGGATGAGATGACATCGTTCATACCTTGGTCGAGCTTGTGGCGTCCCGGGCCGAGCGTGGCGCTCTTTCCCTGGTAGTCGGCATCGGCGTACACGGTCACGGGCATCGGAGTTACCTCTTTCACGTGGAGTGCAGGACTTGGGGGCAGGAGCTGCCCACTGGTGGTCTGGGAACTCGCTTCCACGCCGTGCTGCGTTCCGCTTCTGTGTCGTGGAGTGGAGTGCCGGCGTCGGGAACGAGGAGGGTCACCGAGTCCTGAAGCGGCGGTAGAGGTTGCGCGCCACGTACACGCCTGGGCCGCCGAAGCCGACGATGTCGAGGCGTCCCTCGCCGGTGATGTCGGCGAGGAAGCGGGGGTGTTGGTCGACCCGCCAGGCGCCCGCGTCGTCGTCATGCCCGAATCCGCGGCACACGAACTGGGCCTGCTCGAACGTGCCGTCGCCGAGACTGTGTGCCACCCAGACTCCCTGGTCGCCGAAGCCGACGATGCCGGGGATGCCGTCGCCGGTGACGTCGGCGAGGAACCTGAGGTGCTTCGCGCTGGTCCATCCCTGGTCCGTTCCGAAGTCGTTCAGAACGAGCTTGGCGGGCTCGAACGTGCCGTCACCGCGTCCGCGCGCCACGACGACTCCCTGCGGACCGAAGCCGACCATGTCCGCCGCTTCGCCCCCGGCGGTGTTGATCAGGAAGCGTGGGTGCTCCTTCACCGAGCTCCATCCCTGGTCGGTCCCGAAGTCGTCCAGGACGTAGAGGGGTTCTTCGAAGGTGCCGTCCTCGTTCTGGAGGGAGGTCCAGAGGCCGTCGTCGTGGCAGCCGACGATGTCGGTGCGGCCGTTGCCGGTGGTGTCGGCGAGGAAGCGGGGGTGCTTGTCGGCCAGCCAGCCGCCGGCCTCTTCGCCGTGTCCGAACGCCTTGAGGACGGGCTCGTCGGCGAGCGGTGCGAACGTCCCGTCCTCGTCCTGGAGCGAGATCCAGACACCGTCGTCGTGGCAGCCGACGATGTCGAGCCTGCCGTCACCCGTGGTGTCGGTCAGGAAGCGGGGGTGCTTGTCGGCCAGCCAGCCGCCGGCCTCTTCGCCGTGTCCGAACGCCTTGAGGACCGGTTCGCCACTCACGGCCGCGAACGTACCGTCCTCGCCCTGCGTCGACACTCGGACGCCGTCGGCTGCGAGCGTGACGGCGTCGGGTTTGCCGTCACCGTTCAGGTCCGCGAGGGTCCACAGGTCCGCGGGGTTCGCGGAGGGAGCGGGCGGGTGCAGGACGTGTCCGTCGTCGTCGAAGGTGCCGTCACCCCGGCTGGACGATGACTCGACTCCCTTGGCGGGCTTGATCGCGATGAGGTCGGCCCGGCCTGCTCCCGCGACGTCGGCGACGAACCGCGCACCGAGCCCCGCCCACCGGCCCTGCTGCCCGCTCGGAGCGGGGACCAGCCCTTCGCTCTTCCATCCGCCGGCGTCCTGATCGCTCCCGAACTGTTCGAGGACCAGCAGTATGTCGCTGAACGAGGGTGAAGCGCCGGGCGCTGGTCGCAGCGCGGAGGAGCGGACCAGACGCCAGGACCGGCGACCGTTCCAGTGGTCCAGTGGCGCGAAGCGCAGGACGGGGTCGCTGACCCGCTCGGGCTCGGCAGGCACGAACCGCCATCGCTGGCTCTCCAAGCCGTCGTCGTACTCGCGCAGGACGACCGGGGTGCCGTCCGTGTCGTTCGCACCGCCGTCGCCCGGGTCGAGGTCGAGGACGGTGCCGTCGGACGCCTCGATGAAGTAGAGGCCGGCTTTCCCCTCGACGGGGGCGACGTGCCACTGCTGGCTCGCCTTGCCGGCGGTGGCAGCCGCCTGGCGGACACCGCTGTCCGCGGCGGCGGGCTTGTCGAGGACTCTGCCGCCGACCGCGTTGCGGATCACATATCCCTGATCGTCCGGCGCGGCCTGCACGGGGGCGAGTTGCCACTGATCCGGGCTCGGCCCGCCGTCGGCCGGGTCGCGGACCACCAGCGCCCCGTCCGTGCCCGGCACGGAAGCGGTGCTGAGGGTTTCCCCTGTGGCGGCGTTGACGATCTCCAGTTTCAGTTCTTCGGTGGGCACGGGCATCGTGGTGCCTCTTCCAGGCGGTACGGACGTGAGGTCGGGACGTGCGGGGTGCGGCGGTGGCCGCGGATCACGTGAAGACGTGGTGGTAGGGGACGTCCCACTCGTTGGGCAGACGCGGGTAGAAGGTGTTGATGACCGTGCCGGTGAAGTCCCCGCCCCAGTTGTAGGTGAGACGGACCTCGCTGTTGGCCGTCACCGCGTGGTCCTTGAAGCCGAGGATGGCGTCGGGGTGGGTGATCGGCACGAAGGTGATGCCGCCCCAGGGCGTCACCGTCACGACCCAGAGCTGGGTGTCCTCGGGCGCACCGTTGCGACCGCGCCACTTGTCGCCGACCTTGTCGGGCAGACCGACCTGAACGGTGTCGGCCGTGCTCTGGGGGGCGTCCTGATGGACGCTGATACGCCTGCGCCGCACCTTCCGCATGCCGTCGTCACCGCGGCCGGCATCGCCTCCGCCCGTGCCGGCCGGTACCTGGCCTTGGGCGGGCTTGGGCGAGACCTGCCCCGCGGCGCTCTCGATGACGTACAGGGGCCGCTGGCCGAAGAAGCCGGCAGGGGTGATGTACCAGAGGTGGCCCTTCGCCTCCTTGGTCGCCGGGTCGAGGGCCGTGGCCAGCTGGACGCCCTTGTCGTGGCTCTCCTCCCTCAACTCCGCGGGCCGCAGATAGCCGCCGTTGAAGGCGTGGACGAGCATGACCGGCCGGTTCTCGACCAGTGCCGCCACGATCGCGTTGTCGTAACTGTTCACCGCCACCGGGCCGCCGACCACCAGATTGGACATCGCCGTGCGCTCTTGTGTGTACATCGCGGAAACCTCACCTGCTCTGGAATACGGAGAACAACGCTTCGGACGCTTAACGCAGGGGTCTATCACGATGCATCAAAGCGAGCCCAATCGCTCTCGATTCAGGTATGTCCAAAAACGAATGAAAGACTGACCCCAAGGTTCACTTGCAGTGACGCCTACTACGGGAGATTCATCGACAGAACGGCAGCTCACCGCCTCGTTCGTGGGTACGGCTGGGTAAAGGTAGCCGAAAACCGATCACTCGATTGAGCAAGGAGGCCCAGCGCACCTTTTTAGGCAATATGGACTGTGATAATTTCGGCTGCCGCAACGTTCGCAAATCTCTGTTTACATTTCGCCGAGCGTGGTCCGGCCGGAATGAGTCGAGGACGGGTAGATGCCTTCCACCGCGTACAGCCTGGTAGACGCGAAGCGTCAGCCGCTGACGAAGAAGAACCTGCGGGAACTCCAGATCGAGCAGACCTGGCAGGCGATCCTGAACCACCCGAACCTGGTCTACGTCGACCCCAACGGCACGAAGCACCAGCCCGTCGGGTTCTCCATGAACAAGTCGAGCTTCGGCACCTTCTCCGGGACCGCGTTCCAGCAGGGGTGGCTCGCCTACATGAACCTCGGGGAGCCGCTGATCGAGGTGCGGGGCGACATCGGCCAGCCCCCGCCGGACACCTTCTCCTCGCGTTCCTACGTCAACCGAGGCCAGTCCGACATGACGTTCACCGACTCCGTCGACTTCACCGTCTCGAACGGTGTCACGTGGTCGCTGCACGGGGACGCCAAGCTCACCTTCGGCGGCAGTGTGGGCGCATCACTGCAGTTGCAGCTGCAGAACCAGCTCCGGCTGGACCTGCAGTCGCAGCTCGCGGCGTCGTGCCAGAACGGAACGGCGAACAGGAACTCGAACACGGTGACCAACAAGAACAGCAAGGACAGCATCGGGGTCGACAACGCCAACAACACCGAGACGTCAGCCAGCAGTTCCGCGACGAATTCCTCGTCGAACACGATGACGAACTCGGTGGGCTTCACGACTTCGGGCAGCGCCACCGGCAACGCCTCGCTCAACGCACAGCTGGCCCTGGGTATCGCTGCCACCGTCGGCGGCTCCCTGACCACCAGCTGGGCCTCGAAGTCGCAGATCTCCGGCACGGTCCCGCCGAACTCCCGCGTGCAGACCATCGTGACGCAGCGGCGCACCCGCAAGCAGTACACCTACGAGATCCCGGTGACCTTCTCGGGGCTCATCGCGGTGCAGTACGCGGTGCCGGTGGCGGTCCTGTCTCCGCCGCAGCCCGGAACCTACCCCGGCCTGAGCCGGACGGTCGCACGCGACATCGCCGACATCGACCTGGCGCCCGGCGGCTTCCGCTTGAAGGGGCTTGCCGAGGTCGTCTCCTCTCTCGACGTCCACCACACCCTTCTCGACGGTGAAAACCTGGCCGTCAGCCAGCAGACGCTCTACAAGCAGCCCTGACCAGCGGGAACCCCGCGGCAGCGACGACCAGAGGTGACGACCATGGTGTTCGACAACATCTTCAACTCCGCGGGCAAGGGCGCCGGGCTCTTCTCCGTGACCACCGACAGCACGAAGTCCCGGCCGGGTGAGGGCGTCGACTTCGAGGATTCCGACGACGACACCTACGACGACACCACCCCCAGCCTGTTCAGCAGCGCGATCCACGGCGCCTCCTCCCGCGCCAAGATCGTGCAGGAGACGTCGCCCGAAGCGCGGGCCGTCCTGGGCTTCCTCGGCTCCTTCATCCAGATCACCCAGGCGTCCGCCGGCGACCAGGCCCAGTACGCGCAGGATCCCGGATCGGTCACCAGGGCGGCCTCGGACGGCATGAAGGAAGCGAGCGCGACGGTGAAGGAGGAAGGGGACCTCCAGAAGGACGAGGATCTGCAGAGCAGGCCGAAGAAAAGCGACTACACCAAGCCCCCCAAGACCCCCGAGACGCCGAAGGCCCCGGAAGCTCCCCAGGCGCCCCAGGCGACCGCGGAAAAGCCGCCCCGTTCCAAGTCCGAATGAGCGACGGAAACGGAAGGGGCATGACCGACATGGTTCCCGCGGGCGTACCTGACTCCGACTGGCCTGCAAGGCGCTGTCCACAGGGACCGCAACCTGGAACTCTCGACGCCAAGCCCTTGTGGTGACGCCGGGCGCGGTCTGTCACCGAGCGGACGAAGGCAGTCGCTGCGCGGTGCTCGGTTCGGTTGTGTTCGTGCTGACGAACGGACGGATGCCGTCAGCACCGGGCCTGGTGCCGCGATTCTCGTTGTGGCGGCGTGGGCTGTCCCGGCCGTTGCACAGGCAGTCGTTGCGTCAATGCGCATCGTTCCGGTCACCCGGAAGGTGATCTTGCCATCCTGACTCCGCTGTGACTTGCTGGAGTTGATAAACAACCCTCCGTATCGGACGGGGGTGTGATGAACAGGGAAGGGACGTCGATGGGCACTCCGGAAGCGGGGGACACGAGCGGCGAGGACTTCGTTGCTCAAATTTTTACGGTGGCGGGCACCGGGACCCCGGGACGCGAGGGGGACGGTGGTCCAGCTGTCTCGGCGAAGCTGGACAGGCCGCTCGGGGTGGTGGTGGACGCATTCGGCACGGTGTACTTCTCCGACTTCGGCAACCATCAGATCCGGAAGATCACCACGGACGGGAAGATCGGCACAGTCGCTGGAGACGGAAAGGGGACCTACCGGGGCGACAACGGTCCCGCCGCCTCGGCGCAGCTGTACCACCCGCGCGAACTGACCTTGGACAGCGCGGGCAACCTCTACGTCGCCGATGGCCACAACCACCGGATCCGGAAGATCACCCCCGACGGGACCATCACCACGGTCGCCGGCACGAACGGGAACGGATTCACCGGAGACGGCGGCCCGGCCACCTCCGCCCGCCTGGACCTGCCCTGCGGGGTGGCGGTGGACAGTGCAGGTGACCTCTACATCGCCGACCACAGGAACCACCGGATCCGCAGGGTCGCCGCGGACGGCAAGATCAGCACGATCGCGGGCCATCGAGGGGCCGGATTCACTGGTGACGGCGGCCCGGCAGCCTCAGCCCAGCTCAACGGCCCGCAAGGAGTGACAGTCGACAGTGCCGACAATCTCTACGTCGTAGACACCGGCAACCACCGGATCCGGAAGATCACGCCCGACGGGAAGATCACCACGGTCGCCGGTATGAACGGCTACGGCGTCAAGGGCGACGGCGGACCGGCCACCTCCGCCCAACTGTATTACCCCATCAGGGTTGTCCTGGACAGCACCGGCGCTCTGTACATCGCCGATTCCAGCAACCACCGGATCCGCAAGGTCGCACCCGACGGAACGATCAGCACCGTGGTCGGCGCGGCAGGCAAGGGCTTCAGCGGGGACGGCGGTCCGGCAGCTTCCGCCCAACTGCAGAACCCCTACGGGCTCGCTGTGGACTGCGTCGACACCCTCTACATCTCCGACCACGCCAATCATCGGATCCGCAAGATCACCTCGGAGAAGATGGCCGGACTGCCCGACTCAGGAGCGGTCGTCTCGTGGGTCAACACCCGCAGCAAACTCCGCATGGGTGTCTACCGTGAATCTCTCAAGGACGGCGCCGCAGCCCACCAGTCCCTCGCCTCCCTCCGCGCACACCAGAAGTGGCGGCTGATCGCTACGGGTCAGGCCGACGGCGAGATCCTGTACCGGATCGAGAATGTGCGCAGCGGCAAGGCCCTGGAAGTCACCGACGCGCATGAGACGCCGGGGGCGCCGGTTGCGCAGCGTGCCTATCTGGGAGGCGACGCATCCCACCAGCAGTGGCGGCTCATCACCATGAGCGCGGAGACCGACACTTCCAGGATCTATGAGATCGCCAACCACCACAGCGGTCTGCTTCTGCACGCAGGCACCAACGCTCCCACCGCCCTCACCCAGCAAGGCACGGACGGCGACCACCGCAACCGCCAGTGGCAGCTCCTGCCCGCCTGACCTCCGCAAGTCCGGAACCACCGGAAGCCGGACACCCTTCCCGCCGAAGGGAGCGAAGCCGGGACGGCGATGCCGCCGCCGACAGCGGGCCCGCCCCCGGACCGGGGGCTCATGCCCAGTCGCCGAGTCGTGCGCGTGCGCCAGGTCGAGGCGGTCGCGCAGACTGCGGGTGTTGCTGATCCAGATGTCGAACCGGACCGGTCCGTGGGATGTCGTGGAGTACGAGACGGCCTCCCGAACACGCCGAACGCCGTTGCAGCGAGGCGGCAATGGGGTACAACACCGCAGGGCCGTCCCGGGAAGGGCGGCCCTGCGGCATGCCGGCGGTACTCGGCCCGGCCGCCCTGTACGGCTCTCTGTCAGCAGGCGCCGAGGTCCTGCCAGACACCCCATTCACCCGTGCTGCCGGGCGTCTCGTTCTGCGTCCACCACTTGGCCTTCCAGATGTGGCTGGCGTACGAGACGGTGTTGCCGACGGTGTAGACGGCGCCGCTGCTCCACGCTGCCGCGGTGCAGTTGCCCCCCGGCGGGGGAGTGGTCGGAGGCGTGGTTGTCGGGGTGGTCGTCGGCGGGGTGACTCCGGCGAACTTCACCGAGTACTTGGCGAAGTCCCAGTCCGACTGGGCAACGCTGCTGCATGTGCCGGATGTCTTGCCGTTGTTGTCAACGGGGGCGCACGGGCGGTCGCGGTTGAGGGACCAGAAGGTGAAGCGATCCATGTGGTGGGTGGTGGCGTAGTCCAGCACTGTCTGGAAATCGGCCTGACTGAAGTACTCACCGGTGTCGCTGCGGCCGTTCATTCCGGAGAACCCCTGGTGCGCGTACGCGGTTGCCGCGTCCCAGCCGAAGGTGGACTGCAGAAGGGCGTTGAAGTTCGTCAGGGCGCTCGTCTGCGCGGCCGCACCGTTGAATCCACCGTCGAAGGGCATGATCGAGAAGTTGTTCGGCGTGAAGCCCTGCGCCTTGGCCTCGTTGAGCATCTGCTTGCCGAACCACCCGGTGCCGTCGGCGGTTCCTGCGGTGGTGACCGAGACGTAGAGTCCTGGGTTGTTCTGCTGGAGGATCTTGGCCGCGCCGATTTCATGGGCGATGGCGGCCGTGTTCTCGTACTCCGGCTCCTCCAGGTCGAAGTCGATCGCCTTCAATTGGTACTTCGTGATGACCTGCTGGTAGGCGGCCGCGGTGGACGCCGTGTCGGGACAGGACTGGCCGAGCTTGGTTCCCCCGTACCCGCCGATGGAGACCGACACGTCACCGCCCTTGGCGCGTATTGCGCTGATGACCGACCCCACCGCCGTGTCGGACGAGACCGGTGACGTCCCGTCCCACGTCGGAGTGCAGCCGCCCCCGTTGGGGGCGAGGACGAACGCCAGCTGGAACGCCTTGAGCCCGGTGGCGTCCATGATGGCGCCCGCGTCCGGCGGGTTGTTGTCGTGCGGCATCAGATACGGCGCGGCGGCGTACCACCGGTTACTGAGTGCGGTCGTGGCGGCGGACGCACCCGAAGCCTGCTGGGCGGTGAACGCCGCGAGACCGGTGGTGGCCAGTGCCGCGGTTGCGACACCGCAGAGCAGAGCGCGAAGACGCTTCATGGGGACTCCTGTCGGGAGAGGTGTGGTCAGAATCGGTTGATGACGCATGCACGTCAATGGGTTGGCCTAGACCATTGCTCTCTCTTGAAGAACACGCACTCGCGACAGACGTGGGCAGCGGCTGGTCCTGGCTCGGCTGCGTGCGGCCCGCGGAGCCGAGGCGGGCACGGGGCAGGGTCCCGCACCAACTGGGGAATCGGTTTGTCGCCGTGGCCCTGTGACCGGTGGCCGCCGATGAAGCTGCCGATCGCACCGCCCCTACCGAAGACGATGAGGACGACGGCGATGAAGCCGACGTACGAGGGGCAGCCTTCGCGAAACCGGCCGCCCCCGACCTCTCTGCAACCCGCTACAACACCGCCGCCCGGCGAGAGCGGCGGGGCCCGGCGGCGAGGTCCTGCTGGAGCACCACAGCGTGGATGATCTACGCGATCGGAAGCGGTAACCGCCTGCTCGCGGACGCGGCCGAGGAGGGCGTCAGTCGACCCGAAGGCCGACCGCGAGTGTCAGCTCCAGGACCCGCTGCGGCGATGCGAGTTCCGGGAACAGCTCTCGCAACTGCGACATCCGGTACCGGACGGTCTGCGGATGGACGAACAGCGCCGCCGCCACCTCGTCCCGCCTGCCCTGGTGCAGCAGCCACGCCCGCAACGTCTCCTCCAGACGCCGTGCGGTCGCGACGGACAGGGTCTGCAACGGCGCGAGGGCTCGGGCACGCAGGTCTGCGAACGCGTCCACGTCGGCGCTCAGCACCAGCTCGGGCAGGTGGTCTTCGGTGTCGCGAACATCGGATGAGAGGGAGCGCGCGCGTACGGCTCGGGCGTACGAGGCGGACGCACGGGTCCACGGCCGGGCCGGGCCGACCACAGCGGTGCGGTCGGCCAGCTGCCGCAGGAGATGTGATCGGTCGGCATCGGGGACGAGCAGCACACCGGTGGCGTCCGGCAGATCGTCGAGGACGAGGGTGCTCGGGTCGAGCGCGCGGTAGGCCGGCCGGACCTGGTCGGCGGGCAACAGGACCGCGGTCAGCGAGAGGGGAGGCTGCCATCCGGCTCGTTGCACGGAGGCCCGCAGCACGTCCGGGCTCGCGTCGGCGAGGAGGTCGCGCGCCAGATGTTCCAGGAGGCGCTCATGGGCCCTGCCCCGGGCGGCCAGTTCATCGGCGTGGCCCGCGGCGCTCGCGGCGGACAGCTCGTCGATGTAGGCGAAGGTCAGCTCGGCGAACTTGGCGACCTCGGCGGCGGCGAGACCCGCGGGTACGGCACCCGCCGCCAGGCATCGCCAGGCCACGCGGGCGCCGACGCGGTAGGCGCTGAGCAGAGCGTCCATCGAACGGCCGTCGCGCACCTCACCGCGGCCCAGCTCGTAGGCGGCGTCACTGGCGTCGACGCCAGTGGTGTTCCCGCTCGCGAGGTCCAGATAGTGCCCCAGGGCGGTACGGACGGCTCGGCGGATGGTGCCGCCCATGCGGCCCGAAAGGGCGTTGGCGTAGGGAGGGACCTCGTCGATGATCGCTTGGACGACCTCGTCGGCGGTGGTCTTCAGCGCGGCCCGAAGTGCGGTGACCGTCGTCTCGTTGAGAGCCAGTTCGCTGGCTTTCCGGATTGCATGGTTCACGTTTTGTTCCCTGCGAACAATTCAGCCGACCAGATTTACGTCCTACGGTCAGGACTTTACGCCCTGCGGCCCAGCAAGCTGGAGCCATGACGAGTACAGCCCTCCGCAGCAGGGCGTGGAGACTCCTGGAGATGGTCACGACGCCGCTGCTGCCGTCGGACTACCTCGACCTGGTCAGCCCGCTGCGTACGGGCGCAGATCTACGAGGGCGCATCGAGGCCGTGCGCCCCGAAACGGGTGACGCCGCGACTGTCGTGATCAGACCGGGACGGGGATGGCGCGGCCACGCAGCCGGTCAGTACGTGCGGCTCGGGGTCGACGTCGACGGGGTGCGCCTGTGGCGTGCCTACTCCATCACCTCCCCGACGAACCGCCGGGACGGCCGCATCACGATCACCGTGAAGGCGATCCCGGACGGCAAGGTCAGCAACCACCTGGTCCGCAGGGTGAGACCGGGCACGCTGATCCAGCTCGACCAGCCGACCGGTGACTTCGTGCTGCCGCGGGCCAAGCCCGCCAAGGTGCTCTTCCTGACGGCCGGCAGCGGCATCACGCCCGTGATGGGCATGCTGCGCGACGCCGAGTTCGACGACGTCGTCATGGTCCACAGCGCGCCACAGCCGCACGACGTGATCTTCCGCGACGAACTGCACGACTTGGTCGCGGACGAGAAGCTGCGGCTCACAGAGGTGCATACCACCACGGACGGCATGCTCGACATCGCTCGTCTGGAAGAACTCGTGCCCGACTGGACCGAGCGCGAGACCTGGGCCTGTGGGCCCGCGGGTCTGCTCGACGCCGCCGACGCACACTGGACCGAGCACGGCGTACAGGAGCGCCTGCACACAGAACGCTTCCGCCCCGGCATCGTCGTCACGGGCGACGGTGGCCAGGTCACCTTCAGCACCACCGGCACGACCGTCAGCGCGGACGGCGCCACGCCGTTGCTGGACATCGGCGAGGAGGCCGGCGTGCTCATGCCCTCCGGGTGCCGTATGGGCATCTGCTTCGGCTGCATCACGCCGCTCAAGGCCGGCGCCGTCCGTGACCTGCGCACCGGCGAGATCACCGCTGCCGAGCCGGGCGTCCTCATCCAGACCTGCGTGTCCGCCGCGGCGGGCCCCTGCACCATCGAACGGTAGGTAAGCACCTTGACCGCCATCGACCCCACCGCCCACCTGACCGCGGAGCAGATCGAGGAACTCGGCTGCGAGCTGGACGCGATCCGCGACGCGGTGATCGCCGGCCGCGGCGAGAAAGACGCCGCCTACATCCGTGCGGTCATCTCGGCGCAGCGCAAGCTCGAACTGGCCAGCAGGAGCGTGCTGCTGTTCTCGTTCTTCCCGCCCGCGTGGCTCCTCGGCACCGCCGGTCTGTCCGTGGCGAAGATCATGGACAACATGGAGATAGGCCACAACATCCTGCACGGCCAGTGGGACTGGATGCGGGACCCGAAGATCCACTCCAGCACCTGGGAGTGGGACCACGTCTCGCCGTCCGCGCAGTGGAAGCACTCGCACAACGAGCTGCACCACACGTACACCAACGTGATCGGCAAGGACAACGACCTCGGCTACGGCATCATGCGTGTCGACGAGGACCAGAGGTGGCACCCGTTCCACCTCGGCCAGCCCTTGTGGAACTTCATCAACGCCTGCTTCTTCGAGTACGGCATCGCGGCGTACGACCTGGAGCTCGGCAAGAACCTGAACAAGCGCCGCCGCAAGAATCCGGAGTTCCGCGCGCAGGCCAGGGCCGTGGGCCGCAAGATCCGCAAGCAGGTGCTCAAGGACTACGTGATCCACCCGCTGCTGTCGGGCCCCTCATTCCTCCCCACGCTCGCCGCCACGTTCACCGCGAACCTGATCCGCAACATCTGGACCCACTCGGTGATCATGTGCGGGCACTTCCCCGAAGGTGTGCAGGTCTTCGAGCGCCGGTCCATCAAGGGCGAAACGCGCGGCCAGTGGTACCTGCGCCAGATGATGGGCTCGGCGAACATCAGCGGCAGCAAGGCCCTGCACTTCATGACCGGCAACCTGTCGCACCAGATCGAGCACCATCTGTTCCCGGACCTGCCGAGCAACCGGTACGCCGAGGTCGCGGTGAAGGTGCGCGCGCTGTTCGAGAAGTACGAGCTGGAATACGTCACCGGGCCGCTGCCCAAGCAGGTGTACTCCGCGTGGCACAAGGTCTTCCGCCTCTCCCTGCCGAACAAGAAGCCCCCGGTCAAGACGCCGGACCGCGAGCGGGAACTCGTCGCAACCTGAGCTTGTTCTTTCATCTTCCGGATCCGAACGGCGTCTCCACCTGCGTCGCTCACCTGGGGATTCGCCGGACAGGAGAGCGGCCTTCGTCTGATTCTGTGCTCCGTCACGAGGGGAACCGGCCGAAGGCCGGTGTCGTGAGTGTGGTGTGCCCGGATGTCCGGAGAGAAACGTTCGCGCAAGCGTCACGCTTCCGAGCAGAGCTCTACGCGTGTCTGACCGCCCGGCGTGACGGACTGTTCGAACTGACCGACGCGCTGTTGTGCGTCGACGGGCCGCTCACCTCGCCGGCCTGTCGGTGGTGCCCGGCACCATGGCCACCCATGAACGCTGAATCGGCCGGCCGCTCCTGGCTCCGCGACTTCCACTGCGGCTTCCTGCTTGAGGGCTACACCCTGACGCTGGTTCGCGGGCTCACTCCGCGTGAGTACCTCGCCCGCATCGGCGCCCAGCCGCAGGAGGACTGCGACGGCTTCGATGACTTCATCGCCCGGGACCGTGAATTCCAGGACGATCAGGACGACTGGGGCGACCGCATGTTCGTCGGCGCCGCCCTGGTCCACGCCGAAGACACCGACTGGGTCCTGGCCCTCGAGATCAACGGCGGCATCGAGATCCACACCGATGCGATGAAGCACGCCACTCGCGGCACCCGCGGCGTCTCGCACTTCCGCAGCCCGAACGCCATGTCCCTTTTCTCCTGGTGGGAGGAGGGTGAGCTGCGCACTCGCTTCGAAGGTCCTCTCCACCGAGAAGGCAGCACACCGGACCGTCTCCTCGACCTCATGCGACAGACGGGGTTCGACCTCGAAACCGGTGCCTACGACCTGGAGAATTACGTCGCACTCGCGGAAGAGCTCACCGGCGTCCACCTTACCGCGACCATGCTCGAAGACGGCGCCTACTCCACGGGCACCGTCGAGATCCCCACCGAGCACCGAACCGGTGTCGTCATCGATACGCCCGCCACCCGCCAGGCTCCCCGAACCCAGCGCACGATCAGCGTGAGATCGGCAACAAGGCCATGCGGGTAGATGAAGAACAAGCTGAGAAGCCGTTGCCTATCGATCTCGAGCGAGGTGTGATCGCGAATGGCCCGGGCCGCCAGGGCCCGGTCTGACCGCCCTCGTAGAGGAAGGCCCGACCAGGAACACCAGCCTTCAAGCCTCAACGACGGGGCCGGGCGGTCCCGACCGTACTCGCGAAATGAGCTGATCGCGGTCCGCCCCGGCCCCGTTGCAAAGCCCAACATGTGCAGTCGGGGGCGACCCTTCGTGCTGTCCGAAGACCGTGGACCCGACCGCTGAGTCAGCGGGAGCGGCAAGCGTCAGCGACGCCGTTCCTGCACTGTGCCGGCGTCGAGGTCGGCGGTGAGCCGGAGAGCTCCCGGCCAGGGCGTGTAGGGGCGCGGTCAACCCAGCGGGCTGAGCGGTCAGCGGCGGCCGCCGACGCGGCGATCGTCGGCCAATCCGGTCAGCGGGCCGTACTCGCAGGCAAGCTGCTTCCACGTCAGAACCTCGCCGCAGCGGGCCGGGAAGTCCTTCGGGTCGAACTCCGGCATGGTCCAGGTGCCGGTACCACGGTCCCGCAGCCACAGGTCCCCGTCACCGTCGACCACAGTCGGCGGAACCGGAACGGGCTCCGCCTCATCGGTGGGCCCCCAGGTGGCCCGGCCCGGGTGGGAAACGCGGCGCAGCTCCGTGGTGGCCAGCCGCGCGGCCAAGTCACGGCTTGACTCCTCGGTGTCCTTGACCGACGCGAGCCGGAACGCGTCGTCAAGTACGGGCAGGGCTGGATTCTTGCTGCGCTTCGAACTCATACGCTGACTACCTCCGTGGGGGGCGCCACATCCGTTATGGCACCCCGTCTAGGAGTACGATATCCGAGGCGGGAGCCTGGTCGGCTACGACCGCTGTCCAGGTCCAGCCCTCCATGACGTCGGTGAACCAGTGCACGCGGCGATAGGTGCGGGACAGGCCCACCCACACGCCCCAGCATCCGACAACCGCCGGCCCTCTGGCTTTCGATGCAACGTCGTACAAGGATCTCGCCGTTCCGGCCATCTGCACAAGCTGATCGGTACCCGTCGCACATCGACGTCCATGATCCTTCAGCAAACAGAGTCACCACCGAATCTGAGACCGGGCCGTTCATCTGGCAGATCCGGTCGGCCGACGTCTGCGAATGGCCTTGCTTGTCGGAGGGGACCGGGTTCTATGCCGTGTTCTGACGGACGCATTCGATGAGGTAGTCGCCGGTCTCGGGGTCGACGGTGACGCCGTGGGCCTCGCTGTGGAAGCCGGGGAAAGACCGGTCGAAGGCTTCCAGAGCCCGCAGGTAACGCAGGAGGGGCCCGTCGGGGGCCCCGATGGCCTCGCCGGGCATGAGGACGGGGATGCCGGGGGGTGTGACGGTGACCATCGCCGCGGCGACATGACCGGTGGCGTCCGCGAGACGCAGGCGCCGGGTGCCCTGGCGGATGAGCTGCTGGTAGCAGTGCTGCGGCGGCGCGACCGGGCGCGGGAGTTGCTGGAAGGCGGCGTCGAGGGCGGTGATGAGTTCGGCGCGGGTGAGGTGCTCGTGCATGTCCTGGCACAGCGCGCGCAGCGTGGTGCCGGCGTAGCGGCGCTCGAACTGCCCGGTGAGCGCGGGCAGGACGCGGTGGAGGGGCGCGTCGCTGTCGTAGAGGGCTTTGAAGTCCATGAGCGCGTCCATGAGGGTGCCCCACTTGCCCTTGGTGATGCCCATGGAGAACAGCACGAGGGTGCTGTAGGTGTCGGTTTTCTCCACGATGATGCCGCGGGTGGCCAGGTAGGCGGTCAGGATGCGGGCGGGAATGCCCCACTCGCCGGTCTCACCGGTCGCGGTGACGCCCGGGCAGGTCAGGGTCACCTTGACCGGGTCCAGCATGCAGTGGCCCTTGCTCAAGCCGGGGAAGCCGTGCCACCGGGCGTCCGGTTCCAGGTACCAGCAGCTGGGCTCGCGCGTCAGCAGCGCGGCGGGGGCGTCGGCGAACGCGCTGCGCCCACCGGTGGACGGATCGGTGACGGTGTCGGGCTGCCAGACGCCGAAGAACCAGGCCGGACGGTCGCCCGCGTCGGCGATGCGCCGGCCGGTACGCACGACGGCCTGGCGGAAGCGGACCGCCTCGGTGACCGCCTCCTCGATGAGCCACTCGCCCTGCGGGCCGTCCATCATGGCGGTCGCCACGTCCAGTGACGCGATAGCCGGATAGAGCGGCGAGGTCGTTCCGTGCATCATGAAGGTCTCGTTGAACCTGTCGTGCTCCACCGGGGCCCTGGGTGCGGACTTCACATGCACCATCGCCGTCTGCGACAAGGCCGCCAGGAGCTTGTGCGTCGACTGCGTCGCGAAGACCGTGGGGCGTAGCGGCCCTTCGAAGGTGTCGGGCCCCACCGCCATCCCGTAGCGGCCGGCGTAGAGCGGGTGGAAGCGGGCGTAGGCGAACCACGCCTCGTCGAAGTGCAGACGCGGGGTGCTGGGCGCCATCGCGCGGGCCACCTGCACCGCGTCGTAGCACAGGCCGTCATAGGTGGAGTTGGTCAGCACGGCGTACTGCGCCTCGCGGGACACGGCTCCCTCCGACAGCGGATTGCCCGCGATGCGCGCCGCCACCGCCGTGGAGCCGATCTCGGCCGGCGGCAGGGGTCCGGCCAGGCCGTAGCCGTTGCGGGTCGGAACCAGGTACACCGGCCTGGCACCGGAGATGACCAGTCCGTGCAGGACCGATTTGTGGCAGTTGCGGTCCACCAGGGCGATCTCGTCGCGGGTCACGCTGTAGTGGCCCACCATCCGGTCCGCGGTGGAATCACCGTGCAGGACGAAGTACGTACGGTCGGCGCCGAAGACCCGGGCCGCATTGCGCTCCGCCTCGCCGATCGGACCGCTGTGCTCGAAGAGCGAACCGAGCTCACCGACCGAGATCGACAGATCGCTGCGGAAGAGCCGCTCCCCGTAGTAGTCGAAGAACGCCCGCCCCGCTGCGGACTTCAGGAACGCCACGCCGCCCGCGTGGGCGGGCGTGTGCCAGGAGTACTCGTGCGCGTCCTCGAACTGCCGCAGCGCCTTGAAGAACGGCGGCAGCACGTCCTTCCGGTAGGCGCGCGCGGCGGTGGCGACGCGGCCGGCGATGAAGGCGGGCGTGTCCTCCAGGGCCCAGATGTAGCCGATGACCGCCTCCGACACCCACAGGGGCAGCCTGCCGAGGGCGTCGTCCGACTCGTCCGCCATCACCAGGAACACCGGAAGATCCTTGAAACGCCGCTCGATCTGTCGTAGTACCTCGGCCCCACCGCCCTCCTCGCCCCCGGTGCCCGCACCGCCCCCGAGGTCCCAGGCGACCACAGCAGCTGACAGCCCGGTCTCGGTGTGCATGACCGCGCGGGCCTCCCGCGCGTCGCGGGCCCACCGCAGCGCGAGGCCGCGGTTCTCCAACTCCTTCCCGATCCGCCGCAGCTGCTCCCCGTCGGCCCCTCCGCCGAGCGGGTTCTCGCGCATCGCCAGCAGGATTACCCCGTCGCCCATGCCATCCGCCTCTACCCGAGTCTCCGAAGTGTCCGCAGACAGTCTTCAGCCAACTCACCACCGCCGTACGGCTCTCGGATTCGCTTCACTCTCAAGAGGACGACTGCCAGGGCGCCAGGGTGAGGTTCCCGCACGGCAGAGAACGCCCTCGGTCGGACAATCGTCCGCTTCGGGCCATCCGAGGCCTGTCACAGGCAGATCCCGAGGCAGCCGCAGCCGCTTCGGTTCGGTTCGCCGACCGTGCGTCGGCCGCCGCCGTCAGAAATGTTCCCGCACCGACCCGACCGCCGCCGCCCGCGCCCTGCTCCCGTACGCCGACTGGAGCCCGCCACCCCGCTTGACCAGGCCTGGGGGTGAGCCGGTGTGGCGTACAGATCGGGTTCGGCGGCATGGGAGGCCTGCTTCCGATTTCGCGGGGGAGGTCCGCATCATCAAGCGGCACGAACCGGCGCTGCCCGCCGGCCTCGCCCGGCTCCTGCTCCACGCCGTGGGCGCCATCCGCCAGACACGCGGGGGAGGGTCCCCGGACCCCAAGAGGTCGTCTGACCGCCTGGGACCCGGCTGTCCGGCCAGGTGGACGCCGCGCGTGTCAGCCTTGGACGGAGACCGTGTTTATGGCTCCCGCCTGCGCACTGGTAACCGCGCCGCCCCCCGGCCGCGTGAAGCGGGTGAGGAAGCCGGTCCCCGCGCCGGAGAACAGCAAGGGGCTGATGACGTGGGGCCGTTCCAGTAGGAGGACGTCTCCGGACGCGGGATCGAACGCGGACACGGGGTGGTTGTCGGGGCGGCAGTACTCCTGCGCGACCCACCCCGTTCCGGCCTTGTCCCGGACCGCCTCCTCCCACTTCCGCGAGGGGGTCTCCCTGCCGACCAAGACGCCGTTTCCGCCGAACGCGTCCGCCGGCTTGAGAATGAAGGAGTTCCGGTCACGCAGGAGTAGTTCCAGCAGGTCGTGTCGCCGGCCGTGCCGACGCACCGGACCGTCCGCGAGATCCGCCGTCCACGGGACATGCTGTTCGATCACGGTCCGCTGTGCGGAGGGCAGTTCGGGGCACCGCTCGGTCAGCCACGCCAAGACCTTCTTGTTCGACTGGAGCGTCGACAACTCCGGGGACGCGATCAGCGTCGAGTCTCCGGCCACGGCCTCCTCGAGCGCCCGCATCGGCTCGCCGTCGAGGTAGGCGCCCGCAGCGAGGAACTTCTGCAGCAGGATGTCGATGCGCCGGCCCTGCCCGTCACGGAGGCCTCCGTCCTCGGTCAGTTCCTCCAGCTGAACGAAGGAGCACGGCACGCCGTGTTCCTCAGCGTCCGCCACGGTCTCGCGGAAGTTCTCGGCGCTCCACCCGGCGATCGCGATCCTGGGGACACTGGCGCAACGGTCCCGGGCCATACGGACCAGCAGTTCCCGCCGGGCCTGGATCGAGCGGCCACGGCTCAGCTTCCACTCCGCCTCCCGCGCTCGGATCGGCGGCATGGACCACAACACGGCGTCCAGACGGGCCGTAGCCTCCGGGCCGCCGATGGCGCTTCCGATGTTCAACTCCAGCACCTTGGGGACGCCACCGGAGAGCACCAGGTCGGGCCGTGCCTGGGAAGCGGACCACTGGTTCCACGACGCACGGTCAGTGACGAGTGGGGACAGCGGTGAGCCCAGGGCCTCGGCCAGCGCGGCCGGGCTGCCCGCGCGTCGGGCGCACTCCTCGACGGCAAGTCCCACGACGGCGGCGGCGGCTCGGGTGATCCAGGCCGCCTCGGCACGGGACAGCAGCAGCGGACGTACGGGCACCGGGCTGTCAGGGTGACGCCAGGGCTGTACGCTCATCCGCTTCTCGATCGCTTCGGCGAGTTCGGCGGTTCCGCCGGGGTTTTCGGCGAGCAGCCGGTGCCAGGCGCTGACCAGGGGGGCGCCGGAAGCGGGCGGGACAGTGGTCAACACAGTGTCCTTACGACGAGGCGGAGGGCGGGGAAGGGATGTCGCCGGCCGCCGGGGCGGGGACGAGCGGAGGTCCGGCGATCGAGAGTGGTTCCGTGGGGGGCAGGGCACGGATAGTGCGGATGCCGCTGAAGACCAGGATCGCCGTCGTGAGCAGGGCTCCGACGGCGGCGAACTGGAGGGACGGCCGCAGGCCCCAGAGGGATGTGGTCAGCGCTCCCAGCGCGGCTCCCGCGGGCAGGGTGCCGTACGCGGCCAGCCGGAGCACCGCACTCACCCGGCCCATCACCTCCGGAGGGGTCACCGCCTGCCGCAGGACCACGTTCTGCAGATTGCTTGAGGCCACGCCCAGTCCGTAGGCGATCAGACCGCCCACGGTCATGGCCATGGCCGCGTCGCCCCGCGCAAGGCTCACCACGGCGATGCCCAGGGCGCTCAGCAGGGCACCGCCGCACAGCTGGGGCCCGATGCCCATGCGCCGGGAGACCCATCCGCCGACCAGTACGCCGAGCAGGAAGCCTCCGTTGCCGAGAAGTTCGACCATCGCGGCCCGGGTGACGGAGAAGCCCAGCTCGCGGACCTGGAAGACGAGGACGTAGGTGGAGAAGATCCCGGCGAACAGATTGCGGAAGCCGAGGTAGAGCATGCTGGGGCGCAGTACGGGGCTGTGCCACACCTGAAGCCAGCCGGCGGCCAGGGCACGCTTCCCCGTGTCGACCGGTCCGCTGCGCGCGCCGGACACGGCGGGGCGGCCGCGACGCATCGCCATCAGGGTGGCGGCGCTCACCGCGAGGGCCGCGGCGTCGACGGTCAGTGCCGCCCACAGCGGCAGCAGGCCGAGGAGCAGACCGGCCAGGGCCGGCCCCGCGAGGGTGGCGAAGGAACGGGCCGCTTCAAGTGCGAAGTTCGCGGTGCCCAGCTGTTCGCGGAGCAGCATGCCCGGCAGGAGGGAGTAGTAGCTGATGTCGAAGATCACGGTGCACACACCGAGGACCATCACGGCCACCAGGAGCTGCCACACCGTCAGCATGTGCAGCGACGCGAGCAGCATGACGGTGAGCATGGTCAGGCAGCGGATCCAGTCGGCCCACATCATCAGCGGCCTGACCTCGGTGCGGTCGGCAAGGTGTCCCGCGGGCAGGGAGAACAGGAGGTGGGGGAGGAGGGAGGCCGCGCGCAGCAGGCCGACTGTGCCTGCGCCCGCGCCGAGCTGGAGCACGAGCAGGGGCAGTACGAACTGACCCACCTGCCCGCCCACCTGGGCCGTCGCCTGTCCCGACCACAGGAGCCGGAAGTCGCGGTCGGCCCACACCGCCCGCCCCGGTCCGGGGTGCCGGAGGCCGTCTCCCGACGTCAACGGACAGCCTCCGCGGGCTCACCGGAGTCGGGGGGCTCCCAGGCCATGGTGGTGTTCATGGTGCCCCCTCCCTCCGTCCTGACGATGTCTCCCCGCCCGGCGTCCATGTGCCGGGCGAGGATGCCGCCGCACTCTCCGCGCAGGAGCAGCGGACCGTACACCGCCTTGCTGCGCACCAGGGTGGAGGCGCCGCTGCCCGGGTCGTACATGGGCACGTCGACGGTGTCCGTCGGCACGAGGTCCTGTACGACGCTGTCGCCGCGGGCGACGGCCTCGCGTGCCAGTTCCCTCCAGCGGTCCTCGGGACACTCGCGCCCCACGGCGACGCGCTCGGCGCTGTGGCCCTGGTTGCCCTTCAGCACGAGTCGAGGCTGGTGTTCCAGCAGGTGGCGCAGGACGGTGCCGGGGGTATCACCCAGGGCGCCGGGCCGCACGACGTAGGTGGGGGGAACATGCCGTTGCACGAAGCGCCGGTCCGCCGCGGACATGGCGGGGGCGTCCTCGGTGAGCCAGGCGAGGACGCGTTTGCTGGCGTAGGGAGCGCCCGTCTCCGGTGCCAGCACGACCGCCGCGTCCTGCTCGACCACGGCACGCAGGGGGGCGAGGTCGATCCCGGCGTCGGCGGCGTCGGCGGTGACGAAGTCGCGCACGATGATGTCGACGCGTGTCCCACGGACCAGGGTCCGGCCGCGTACGGGCCGAAGGTCCTGGGGCTGGGCATAGACGGCGGGCAGGCCGTGGAGGCGCAGGGTGTCGATGACGTCGGTGTATGCGGCCTCCTGGCCGTTGCGGTCCTCCGGGTGGTCGAAGCCGAGGATCGCGACGCGGGGGCGTTCCACTCCGATGGAGCGACCGACCTCGGTGAGCAGGCTCTGCAGGGCGGTGCCCATGCTGAGGCACGAGAGGGGGAAACGGGCCGCCGCAGCACGGATGTCCGCGCGGCCGGCATAGGCGCGGTCCATGCGTGGCACCTGGTGCAGTCCGCCGAGCGCGCTGTTGACGTTGAGTTCCAGTAGCTTCGGGACGCCTCCCGACAGCACCAGGTCGGGGCGTGACATGGCGGTGGACCAGCGTGCCTGCCGGGGCGAGGTGCTCCACAGCGAGACGGAGGGGCGGACGAAGTCGACGAGGCGCGCGAGTTCCTCCGGGGATGAGGCCCGGGCTCGGCAGACCCGGGCGAGCAGGTCGGCGGCGTGCCGCGCGGTGGTGATCAGCTCCGTGTACTGCGCTGCGGGCAGCAGCACCGGTCTGAGGGGTATGGCCGAGTCGCGGGTGCGGAACAGGCCGACGCTCATGGTGCGGTCCAGGGCCAGAGCATGGCCGGCCGCGTCCGGGCCGTGCAGCAGACCGGGGTCGAGCAGGGCCAGGGGGTCGCGCGGCTCGGTGGGGAAGGCAGTCTCCATCACCAGGGGATGTCCCCCCGGGTGCGGCTCGGGGCCGGGTGCGGGCTCATGGGCCGGGTCTCCTCGTCAGGACGGGCGGTTCAGCGCGGGTGGACAGCGATGTTCAGCGAGGCGCCCTGGCGGGCGTTGAGGACAGCGGACGCGGCGGGCGACTGCCTCACCAAGCAGCCCGCCTCGCGCCCGCCCATCAGCAGCAGCCCGTGGACTGCGGGGACGGTGCAGGTGAAGGCCTCGCCCGACGGCAGGATGAACTCCATGGGCTCCGCGTCGGGTTCCACGTACTCCTGGGCGATCCAGTGGCCTTCCAGGGCTTCGGCCACCGCGCGTTCCCAGTCGGCGGCAGAGGTCGCCCGGCCCACCACGACGCCGAGGCCGCCGTAGCCGTCCGCAGGTTTGAGGACCATGTCGTTCTGTCGGGAGAGCAGCAATCGGGGCAGGTCCGCGCGCTGTCCCTGGTAGTGGACGGAATTGTCGGCGACCACCCGGGTCCAGGGCAGGTGGCGGTCCAGGAAAGCCCGGTCGCCGGCGTCGAGCCAGGGGCGGCCCTCTGACATCCAGGCGAGGACCTTCTTGTTCTGGAGGAGGAAGGCACTCTCTGGCGCGAGCATCACGACGCCTTCCTCGGCGGCGCGGCGTGCCGGTGTGGCGTCGATGCCCCAGTCGCGCCAGTTCACGGGGAGGAAGTGCCGCAGGACCACGGGGTAGCGGGCACGGCCGGGGAGTCCGAGCCCGTCGAGGAGGTCCTCGGGTTCAAAGAACGCGGCGTCCATTCCGCGCCGGCGCAGGTGGCCGATCTCCAGATCGAAGTAGCGCGCGTCCCCGACGTTGTCCTCGCGCAGGGTGCCCAGGACGGCGGCCGCGGGTTCTCGTCCGAGAGACCGGCAGATGTCCGCGAACTGCTCGGCCCGCACGTCCAGCGGGTCGGTCGCGGCGTACTTCTTTCCCAGGCGTGCCAGGTGGTGGCGGGTGAGCACATGCATGCTCACCACACCGCCGATCGCACCGCCGATGTTGCACTCCAGGAAGCGCGGGACGCCCCCGCTGAGGACGGCGTCGCTGCGGGACATGCAATCGGCCCAGGCCCATTCGTACGCGGCGGGGCGGAAGGGGCCGTACAGCGCGGGGTCCGCGCCCAGGAGGTCCAGGAGGTGTTCGGGGCTGCCGGTGGCCCGGCAAGTGCGGCTGATCAGGGAGACGAAGCGGCGGGCCGCCTCGAAGCGGGCGCGCAGGTGCCGGCGTGGCACGACGAGCGGTCGCACCGGGATCTCACCGCTGGAGGCGAACGGCAGGCCGCGCAGGGCGTGGGTGAGTTCCGCGGCGGTCCCGACGGCGGCGGACGTGCTGTCGGCTTGCTGCGTCGCGGAGCCGGGGGCGGTCATCCGGCCGTCGCTCCCGCCCGGACGGTGGCACGTGCGACGGTCGCGGCGGCCAGGTCGCCGGCTGCCTGCGGCCGGTGGCAGAAGTACAGGCAGGGGCTGGTGACGTCGAGCTCGCACAGCAGCAGCCGGCCGCGGTGGTCCCGGATGACGTCGACACGGGCGAACAGTTCGTCACGGGTTCCGGTGGCGGCCAGCACAGCGTCACCGGCGTCGACCAGCTCGGCCGTCGGCTCCATGGGCATGTGGCGGCCGCCGTGGCCCTCATGGACCCGGATGTCCCTGCCCGAGGGCTGTTTGAGCACGGCGTGGCTCGGCCTTCCGTCGATGTAGACCAGAGAGAGCTCGCCCTCCTCCCGGATTCGCGGCAGGAAGGGCTGTACACACCACTGCGCGCCGTCCGGGCCGTGCGGCACCGGTGGCGGGCCGTCGCCGGATGCCGTGAGCAGGGTGACACGACGTCCACCGAGGCCGGTCGCCGGCTTGAGCACGGCCTGGTCCCACTTGTGGGCGCGGGCCACGGCGACGGCCTCCGACGGATCGTCGACGACCACGGTGGGAATGACCGGCGCGTCGGCCTTCCACAAGTCGGCCAGGTAGCCCTTGTGCTGGTTCCCACGCACCGCTGCCGGCGAGTTGTGGATCCGGGTGACCGAGGCGACCCGGTCGTACCAGCGGAGGAACTCCGCCGGACGGTCCGGGTAGTCCCATGGGGAGCGGACGACGACCCCGTCGTACTCGGCCCAGGGGGCCTCGGGGTCGTCCCACACCACCGGCTCCGCCCGCGCCCCGCGAAGCCGGAGCTCGTCGAGGAAGGGCTGATCGTCCTCGCACAGCTCGGGCAGGCGTGTGGAGGTCACGCAGGCGATGCGCGGGGGGACGGTCGCGTCCGGCATCTCGGTCGGTCCTTTCGTGCGTGGGGAGTTCCGGCAACCACCCGGAGTGGAGGGTGTCCGCGCGGGCGGTGGCGGCTGGAGTCACATGTCATCGAGCCGGAACGACTCGTCCGGCTCGATGGACGCCACGTCCATCTGGGCCTTCTGCAGCCTGCCGGAATAATCCCAGTTGACGGACTGCCAACGAGTGAACTGATCGAGGACCCATATGCCGGACTGCCTGCTGCCGTTGCCAGACCTGCCGTTCCCCCCGAAGGGCAAATGGGCTTCGGCACCCGAGGTGGAGTTGTTGACACTGACCATCCCCGCGCGGCTGCCCCGGCAGTAGGTGAAGACGGCTCGGGGATCGCTGGTGTAGATGGCGCCGGAGAGTCCGTATCCGGGTGCGTTGGACAGGGACACTGCCTCTTCGAGGGTGTCGAAAGTGGCGACGCCCACCAGCGGGCCGAAGGTCTCCTCGCGGAAGAGCAGGTCGTCCGGACGGAGTCCGTCGACCACGGTGGGGTGATAGTACAACCCGTCATAAGGGTCACCGACGAAGCCGGCACGGGGCCGTTCTTTCGTGATGCGACCGGTGGCGGAGGAACCGTGGACCCGGTGGTGCGGCTGGACCCAGGTCAGGTACTCCTCGAAGCGCCGGGCGAACTCCGCGTTCATCAGCGGTCCGTGAAGTACGTCCTCGCGGGGGTCGCCGATCGGTGCCCGTTCCAGCGCGTCGGTGAGCAGCCGCAGGAAGGGATCGTGTACGGAGCGGTGGACGAGCGCTGTCCCCAGCGAGGTGCAACGCTGTCCGGCGGTGCCGAATCCCGAGAACAGCGCTCCCTCGGCGGCGAGTTCAAGGTCGGCGTCGGCGGCGACGACCATCGCGTTCTTGCCGCCCAGTTCCAGGCAGGGGTTCTGCAGGTACCGCCCGCACAGTTCGCCGATCCTGCTACCCGTTTCACTCGATCCGGTGAACCCGACCTTGTCGAGATGGCCGGCGCGCAGAGCGGTTTCAAGGCCGGCGTACGTCTGCTCCCCGTCGGCGTGCACCAGGTTGAGCACGCCGACGGGCAGTCCGGCCGCCGTGAACAGCCGGTAGAGGGCGTCGGCGCAGGCGGCGGCGTACGGTGCGGGCTTCCACACGACGGTGTTTCCGCACAGCAGGGCCGGGACGATGTACCAACTGGGCACCGCGACGGGGAAGTTGCCGGCGGTGACGACGGCGACGGAGCCGACGGGTTCGCGGAAGGTGAAGAGCTGCTTGTCAGGCATTTCCGAGGGAACCGTCTGGCCGTACAGCCTGCGTCCCTCTCCGAGGAAGAAGTCGCAGGTGTCCACGATCTCGCGGACCTCTCCGAGCGCCTCGGCGTAAGGCTTCCCGACCTCCCGTGTGACCAAGCGTGCCAGTTGTTCGCTGTTGGCCTCCACCAGCCTGCCGATGGACGCGATCACCCGCCCGCGCACCGGCGCGGGAACGGCCGCCCAGTCGTCCCGGGCGGCGGAGGCTGTCCGGCAGGCGTCCGCCAATACGTCTCCCGGCGCCAGGTGGACCTCCGCGACGACGTCGTGCGTACGGGCGGGATTGACCGATGGCACGACGGTCCAGTCCGAGGTACCGGGGCCGGCCTCCTTGCCGCCGATGTGCGAGGTCAGTTGCTGGGCCATGCCGTCTCCTGACGAAGGGCGAAGGGAATGGTCCGGGTGCGCCCGGCTGATCATGACACGGCTGAGGGCATGGTGGAGGGCCCGAACTCCAGTGCCCGCAGGGCGAGTCCGAGTTCCTCCTCCATCACCGTCAGGGCGGGACGGACGCGCACGGAGCGCTCGCCGGACGGCAGCAGGAGAACCTTGTGCTCCTCGCGCACGCGGGTGACGACAGTGTCCCTGCTGCGCGGGTCGGGAGCGTCGAAGGCGCACATGAGGCCGAGGCCGCGGGCGTTGTCCCCGGCGTGCGGGTACCTCGGAAACTCAGGCCGCATGTGGTTGTCGCCGCCCTTTCCCTGGACGGGTTCGGCGATGAAGCAGGCGATGTCGTGCGGATGCGCGGCGAACGCGGCCTTCGCCAGCTCCCGGGCCCGCCGTTCTGCCGCCTCCACCTCGGCGCGATGGCGCTCCAGCGGGAAGCGCACTGCCGGAACCTCGATGCTGGGCCAGTCGAAGACGGGGAATCGGGCGGTCTTGTCCGGATCGCTATTGGTCAGCGACATGGTGTATCCGCTGCGGCCATGGAAGGCCCGCTCGGGATGGAGCACTTTGCCGCCCAGCGCTGGGGAACGCCCGTGCGCCTCGTTGTGGCGGCTCTTCCAGCCGAACACGCACTGGAGCGTGTTCTCCACGGCAAGTGCGCCGCCCTCGACGAAGAACAGGTGGGGCAGCTCGGATCGCCGAGCAGACGGTGGAAGGTGCGGACGAACTCGGCGAAATGCGCCGTGCAACGATTGCCGTGGGCAGGTTTGCTGGCTGTGACGGCGGCGAGCAACCTCATGAAGTCCGGGTCCTCCACGGCACCCGGCCGGTCGGCTCCCAGCGGCGCGGACGCTAAGAAAGCGCAGAGGTCCAGGCACTCCTGCCCCGTGGACGCGTCGACGAGCCGGGAGCCGTGGCTCTTCGCCAGGTCCAGGATGAAGGGGCCGTCCAGCGGGCAGTGCTGCCCGATCATGTCCCCGAAGTCCTTGAGTCCCACGGGCATCGTATTGGCGAACAACAGGAACTCCCTGGCGCGAGTGGTTGAGGAGCGGAGGCAGGAGCCGATTCACCCTCCCACTGGAAAGAAAGTCAATCAATCGCAATGGCTGCGCAGCCTAGTCCGGCCCTATTTGGCAGGTCAAGGATCCGCCGTGGAGAATTTGTGCGAGTCTGGCGCGAGTTTGATCCGAATACGACCTGGTTGGCCGTTTCGCCAGGTTCATGGTGTAGCCACCAAGTCAAATTTTTTATCTTCTGGGCAGTTGAAGAGCGTGATTGTGGTGTGCATAATGGCACTGCATCGAACGAGTTGAATCATTTGAAGAATGAGCCGCCCATGTCGTCGTGAGTGACATGGGCGGTATCGCATCGAATTGCAGCGACGGCTTCCTGTGCGGGGGGAAGGATGATTTCCGGCACGCACCCTGCCCTAAATCCGTAAACGCTATTGCAGATGTCTGTTTTCTTTTTCCTTTTGCAGGAGGGAACGACATGGCCAGCAGTAAGTTCTCCCGTCTCGGCACCCCCGCGTCCCGGCGGCCGGCCCTCGCTTCGGTCCGGGAGAGCACGATCAACGACCAGGGGCTACCGCTGCTGATCGAATCGGATGACGAGGTGGATCTTGTTGCCTGGGTGCGCACCCACGGCACCGAGCTGCGCGGGAAACTGCACCGGTACGGCGCACTGCTGCTGCGCTCCCCGGCCCCCTGCGACTTCGCCCAGCTGGTGGACGCCTTCACGGACTCTCCGGTCGACTACCGGGGCGGAGCCGCCATCCGCAGCCGGGTCAACGACGACACGTACACGGCCAGCGAGTACCCGCAAGAGCTGGACATCCGGCTGCACAGCGAGTTCTGCTACTCCAACGACTGGCCCCTGCTGCTGTTCTTCCACTGCGACGTCGCTCCACAGGACCGCGGCCAGACACCCCTCGTGGACAACCGGCGCGTGCTGGAGCAGATCCCCGCGGACATCCGTCGACAGTTCGCCGAGCGGGAACTGCTCTACACCAGGGGCTACGGCTACAACCGGACCTGGCAGCGCTCCTACGAGACCGACAGCCGGGAAGACGTGGAGGACCTGTGCGCACGGGAAGGACGCACCTGCGAGTGGATCGGCGACGACCAGTTGCGCACCCATGAACGCCGGCCCGCGCTGCTGCGGCACCCCGTCACGGGGGAGGAGGTCTGGTTCAACTACGCCCATGGCTTCCACATCTCCCGCATGGACGACGGCATCCGCGAGGCGCTGTCCACCTCCCCGGACGACACCGACGAACAGCTCTGGCCGAACAACGTCTACTGGGGAGACGGCAGCGACATCGACCCCGAGGTGATCGACGTGGTCAACGACGTCGTCGAACGCAACGCGGTCCAGTTCGACTGGCGGCGGGGCGACACCCTCATCGTCGACAACATGCTCTGCGGTCACGGACGGCGCCCCTACTCCGGCGACCGACGCATTCTCCTCAAGATGGGCGAGTCGTTCCTCGCCGGGCAGAAGGGCTGAGCCGATGACTACCGCCGACACCCTCGCCGTGCCGGACGGGGACACCGCCCATCCGCTCTCGCCCTTCCAGCGCGCCGGTCTCCGCCACCCGCGGCGCCGTGTGCACCTGGCGGTGCGGGTGCCGCACCTGACGGCCCCGGACCTGCTGCCGCGGTTTCGCGAGGCGCTCGCTGCGATGCCCGTCCTCAGCTGCACCCTGGTGACCGTCCCCGGCCTGCGGCTTCCCCGGCAGGCCGCGCAGCCGGCCGTCGTCGAGGAGCACGCGGACGGCGGCTGGCGCCTGTCGGCAGGCAACCTGACCGTGTCCGCCCGTCCGCACGGCGACGGCACGGAAGTGGAACTGGACGCCGACCCGGTCTTCGCCGACCGCCGCACCCTCGAACTCTTCCTGCTCCACGTGGCGGGCACGCCCGCGGTGACCTCCGGTCCGGGCGACTTCTTCGTCGTCGCGGCCGAGCACGGACTGATGCAAGCCGAGGGAGAACTCGACGAGGAGCAGAAGTACTGGAGGGCGGTTTCCGACGGCGCTCCCGCCGGCGACACCCGCGCGGCACTCGGCCTGCAGCCGGGCAGCACGGCAGCCACCTGCGTGCTGTCCCATCCCCTCGCCCCGTCCTGCTCCGCGGCACTGCCCGCCCTGGCCGGGACCCTGGGCAGCCGGACATCCGACCTCGCGCTGCTGGCCCTGCGCGTGCTGCTGAGCAGAGTCGTGCCCGGTACCGCCGGACCCGGCCGCGTCATCGACGCGCGCCGGCTCATGGGACTGGACGACGAGCCCGGACCCCTCGTGCAGGTACTGCCCGGACACCATGGCGTCGCATCAGACATCGACGCCATGGCCGCCTGGGAGGCACAGCGCGACCAGCACGCCGAGGAGGACGAGGCTGCCGGCGGTATGGCCGTGGCCGAGGGGGCCCCGGGCCCCGGCCTCGTCTTCGACCCGCACACCCGGTGGGAGCTGCCCGTCGACTGGGAACTGATCGGCGCCCACGAGGTCCGCTCCGGGGCGGTGGTGGTCGGTCTGGAATCGGGTGCCGGGGGCGACCGTCTCACCGCCACCAGTTGCGACGGCTCGGACGAGGCCGCCCTCGGTGCGCTGCTCACCTCCTGGGCAGCCCTCCTGGAGGACCTCGTCGCACGTCCCGGCACGGCGGTCGGCTCACTGCGTCTCCACACCCCGGAGGCTCTGAGCCGCATCCGCGCCGTGTGGAACGCCGGGGACGCCGGGCAGGCCGAGGACCTCTGCGCGGCCGTCGCCTCACTCGCCCGCCGCGCCCCGGAGGCACCCGCCGTGCGCCACGGTGACCTCGTGCTCAGCCGCGCCGATCTGCTCGGCCGTATCGGTTCGGTGGCCGCGGAACTGGGCGACATCGCCCCGGGCGACGTCGTCGCCGTCGTGGGGGAGGCCCACCCCGACCTGGTAGCCGCGTTCCTGGCGGTGCTGTGGCGAGGGGCCGCCTTCCTGCCGCTCGCCCCGTCCGAGCCCCGCGACAGGCTGGAGGATGCGATCCGCCGGGCGGGGGCGACACTCGTGCTCACCGGCCCGGACACCCCGGAGCTGACCGTCGCCGACACCTGTCACGTCCTGCCCCTGGCACGGGCCGTGGCGGCCCCCGCCGACCCCGGACAGCCCGACTGCTCACCCGGTGCAACGGCCTACCTGCTGAGGACGTCGGGCACCACGGGCCGCCCGAAACTCGTCCCGATCAGGCGTTCCAGCCTCAACACCTACCTGCGCTGGGTGGCCCGCGACCTGCTCGCCGGACCGACCGCGCTGCCGGTGCTGTCTGCCCCCATCTTCGACGCCAGCTTCAAGCAGTTCTTCGGACCGCTCCTCGCGGGTCAGCCCGTCTGGCTGCTCACGTCGGACCGCACCGACATGACCGCCGTCCACGACGAACTGCGCGCCGACGGCCGTGAGCTGACGCTCAACTGTGTTCCCGGATATTGGTCGGAGCTCCAGGCCGCCGGAGCGGACTCGGACCCCCTGCCACTGGCCCGGCTGCTGCTCGGCGGGGAAGCCGTCAGCCCCTCCCTGTTGCGGCGCACCCTGGAACGGCATCCGGGCGCCGAGGTGTGGAACCTGTACGGTCCGACCGAGGCCACCGCCACCGCCACCGCCGGACTCCTGTCGCCCGGTGAGGAACCGCACGTCGGTACGGCCGTGGCGGATGCGACGGTCGTCGTCGCCGACGCGGGCGGCCACCCCCTGCCGCACGGTCTGCGCGGCGAGGTGTGGATCGCCGGTCCCGGCCTGTCCCCCGGCTACGTCGGACAGTCCGACGGCCCGTCCCCGTTCGCCCCGCTCCGGCTGCCGGACGGAGACGTACCTGCCTACCGGACCGGTGACAGCGGGACCGTCGGACTCGACGGGCGGCTGCGCCTGCACGGCCGCCTTGACGACCAGGTCAAACTCCGCGGATGGCGCATCGAGCCCGCGGAGATCGAACGGACCGCGGAGACGGCGCCCGGCGTGCGGTCCGCCGCCGTGGTGCTCGACGACCGGAGCGACAACCCCCGACTCGGCCTCTTCCTCACCGGCGACGCCGAGGGCGCCCGGGTCCGCGCCCACCTGGAGTCCCGGCTGCCGGCCGCCATGGTCCCCGCGACGGTCACCGTGGTCCCCGCGTTCCCGCTGACCACCACCGGTAAGATCGACCGACAGGCACTGCTTGAGTCCTTGCGGGACCACGCGGAGGTCTCTCCCGAGGACTACACCTCCGGCCAGCTGACTGTGGCGACCGCCTGGCGGGAGATCCTCGGCGGCGGATGGCCCCACCCGGACCAGGAGTTCTTCGCCGCCGGAGGCCACTCCCTCCTGCTCGCCCGCCTCGTCAACAGGCTGCGTTCGCAGGGCAACACCGGCCTGTCACTGCGTCAGGTGGTACGTCGGCCCACCGTCGGCTCGATCGCCACCAGCCTGGACAACCCGGAGCAGGGATGACGGGGGAGGGGCCCGCCGACCCCGGACCTGCATCCACGACGGGGGTCCGATGACGGACAACCTCCTCACGCTCCGCTCCGGCAGCGGGTCCACGACGGTCTTCGTCCACACCGCCAGTGGGCTGGCGACCGGATTCCGCCGGCTCATCGGCCACCTGGGGGGTCACGGGACGGTCCTCGCCCTGGAGAACCTGGAGGCGGGGCCGCCGGAACGCTGTTCGGTGGCGGCCCTCGCCGCCGACTACTGGTCGCAGGTGGAACAGCACGCGGGCCCCCTGCGACTGGCAGGCTGGTCATTCGGCGGGCCCGTCGCGATGGAGATGGCCGCCCTCGCGGAGCGGGCCGGACGAACTGTGGAAGTACTGGTGCTGCTGGACGCCGCGGCCCCCGCACTCCTCGCTTCCCGTACGCCGTCGCCCCTCCAGGAGATGGCGGCGCTCTTCGAGCTGGACCCCGGCACGCTCCCCACGGACGCGGTGGCGTCGACGACGCCGGAGGCGCTGCGCGTCGTGGCGGGGGCACTGCGCGCCCTTCCCGCCACCAGAGGCGTCACACCCGAGGACCTCGAGCCCTTCGCCGAGGTGTATGCCTGGCACCTGCTGGCGGCCCGCGGCGGGCCCCTCCTCCGGGCGCCGTCAGCACCCGTCGTCCTGGTACGAGCGCGGGACGAGCCCGGTTGGTACGACGCGCCCGAGGACCTGGGCTGGTCCGAGGTCCTCGGCAGGCCGCCCGAGACCCTCTGGGTGCCGGGCACCCACCACGGCCTGATGGCACCCCGCAACGTGGCCGCGCTCGGCGCGATCCTGACGCCCCTGCTCACCGCTCCCTCCGCCGTAGGGAGCGCCCCCGTTCCCGGAGGAACCCCATGACGGACAGGGACCACGACATCGCCGTGATCGGCATGGCCGGCCACTTCCCGCAATCGGACGGTGTGAGCTCCTTCTGGGAGGCGTGCCGTACGGGCGAGGACCGGATCTCCCGCTGGCGGGCAGCCGACGGCGCAAGCAACCGGGTGCCGGCAAGCGGTCTGGTCACGGGGCCCGACCTCTTTGACGCCGAGGCATTCGGCGTGACACCGGCCGAGGCCGGACTGCTCGACCCGCAGCACCGGTTGTTCCTGGAGGACTGCTGGACCGCGCTGGAGGACGCCGCGGTCGTCCCGGACGAGGAGACGCTGGTCGCGGTGTACGCGGCCGCCGCCCAGAGCCGATACCGTCCGGCCCCTCCCGATGCGGACGACGAGAACGGCCGCTACCAGCAGATGATCGCCAACGCGCCCGACTTCCTCGCCACCCGGGTCGCATACCTTTTGGACCTGCGGGGCGAGGCGGTCAACGTGCAGACGGCGTGCTCCTCGTCGCTGGTCGCCGTACACATGGCCTGCCAGAGCCTACGCGCGGGCCAGAGCGACGTGGCCCTCGCCGGTGGTGTCTCCGTCGATCCCGACCAGCACCTCGGGTACGTCCACCAGGAAGGGATGATCGCATCGCCGGACGGCTACTGCCGCCCCTTCGACGCACGGGCCGGTGGCGCGGTGCCGGGACACGGCAGTGCGGTCGTCGCTCTCCAACGGCTCGGGGACGCCCTGGATCAGGGCCGGACCGTGCACGCGGTCATCCGCGCGACGGCGACCAACAACGACGGTCGGGCGAAGTCCGGTTTCATGGCCCCGTCCGTCCACGGGCAGGCCGAGGTGATCGCCTCGGCGCTGGCGGTGGCGGACGTACCCGTGGAGACCATTGGTTATCTGGAGGCGCACGGGACCGGCACGCGCATCGGCGACCCGATCGAGCTGGAGGCCGCGACCGAGGCGTTCTCGCTCTTCACCGACCGCACGGGTTTCTGCGCCGTGGGATCGCTCAAGGCGAACTTCGGCCATCTCGACCGCGCGGCCGGGGCCGCGGGGCTGATCAAAGCCGTCCACACGGTGCGCGAGGGCGTCCTGCCTCCGCTGGCGCACTACGCCTCGCCCAATCCGGACATCGATCTGGCCGACTCGCCGTTCCGCTTCCCCGTGGAGACGGAGGAGTGGCGACCCCCGCACCCCCGTCGCGCAGGCGTCAGTTCCTTCGGCGTGGGCGGAACCAACGCCCACGTCGTCGTCGAGGAGCACCGCCCGGCAGATGCCGGACATCCGGCGGACGAGGGCGAGCACGGTGGGGAGGACCGACCCCTGGTGCTCCCGCTGTCCGCCCACAGCCCGCGGGCGCTGGCCCGCTGGGGCGAGGCGCTGGGCCAAAGACTGCACGAGGACACCGCCTCCGCGGCCCGGATCGCGCACACCCTGGCGGCCGGCCGCCGTGCCCTTCCGGTCCGCGCCTCGGTGGTGCTCGGTGGCCGGCCCACGGAGCGGGGTCTCGACTCGCTGCCCCCGGTCCGGACGGCCGACCCCGAACCCGGCCGTCTCGCACTCCTCTTCCCCGGCCAGGGCGCGGAAGTCGCCTATGATCCCGACGCGTTGATGCGGCGCCATTCCGTCTTCCGGTCGGAGATCGAGCAGTTCGCCGACGCCCTCGGCTGTTCGAGCGCCGAGTTGCTGGACGGGGTCAGCGGACGCGACCCGCTCATACGGGCCTTCGCCCACCAGCCGTCCCTCGCGGCCGTCCAGGTCGCTTTGGCCCGGCTGGGCGAGCACCTCGGCGCGCCGGCCGCCGTGCTGTGCGGCAGCAGCATCGGCGAGTACGCGGCCGCCCATCTTGCCGGCGTGTTCGACCACGCCGGCCTCATGCGCGTGCTGACCGTACGCGAAGCGGTGATGCTCGCAACGCCGGACGGCCGGATGATCAGTGTCGCGTGCTCCGCCGCGGAAACAGCCGCGCTGCTGCTCCCTGGCATGGAACTCGCCGGGGACAACACCCCCGCCCGCGCCCTTGTCAGCGGGCCCGCCGCGCTCGCCGACGCACAGGTGCGGCGTTTCACGGACCGCGGCGTGCGGGCCCGGATCCTTCCGGGGCGTATCGCTCCGCACAGTGCGCTGATGGAGGGGGGCGCGGAACGGCTCGCCCGGGCGGTCGCCGAGGCACGCCCGCAGGAGGCGGCCCGGCCGGTCGTCTCCACCCTGACCGGTACCTGGACGGTCCCCGGCCAACTGACCGACCCCGAACACTGGGCGCGTCACCTACGCCGGCCGATCCGCTTCCGTGAGGCCATGGAGACCCTGCTCGAGTTCGGATGCCGCCACTTCGTCGAGGCGTCCCCGGGACAGGCGCTCACGGTGCTGGCCGGGCGTGCCTGTGAGGATCCCGGCCGCGCGGTCAGCCTCGGCGGTGACGCGGACACCGATGCCGAGCACGCCCTGCTGTCGGCTCTCGGCCGACTGTGGACCCAAGGGCTCCCCATCGACCTGGACACCGCCAACGGCACGTCCGCGGAGCGTTTCACCGCCCTGCCCGCCTATCCTTTCCGACGCCGGCGCTTCTGGAACCATGTGCCGCCCCGCGCCGCCGCCGCCGGCCTGCCCGGTGACGCGGGCACGGGCGACGTGAGCGCGCCGGTGTGGCGGCCCGCGCCCCTCGCCGTGTCCGGCGGCGCTCCACTGCCCGGCACGGTGACCGTGCGCGGTGGGGGAGACCTGGCCACCGCGCTCGCCCACGCCCTGGAGCAACGCGGTGTGCGGGTCCACCGGCCCGGCCCCTCCGACCCCGTGGCTCGGCCGGACGACGGGGACACCGTGTGCGTGGACCTGACGTCAGCCATGCCGGTTCCGGCGGTTGACCCTGCCGGGGAGGAAGGGCTGCGGACGTGGTTGCACAGGGGGCTGCTGGATCCGGCCGCCGCGTGGGAGAGGTACGGCGCCTCACGGGTCCTGGCCGTCACCCGGGGAGCCTTCGGCGTACTGTCCGGGGAGGGCGCTGATCCCGGCGTCGCCGCTGTGGTGGGCGCCGTGCGCTGCGCACCCCACGAGCGGGCAGGACTCTCGGTCCGCCTGACCGACCTTGCCCCGGCAGGTGCCGAGAGCACGGATCCGCAGAGCGAGGCCGAGGCTCTGGTGGCCGAACTGGCGTCCGACGGCGTCCGGGACAGCGCCCACCGTGGTGGAGTGCGCTACCTGCGTTCCTACGAACCCGCGGCGGCGACCGGTGACTCCCCCTTCCGCGACGGAGGTCTCTATCTGGTCCTGGGCGGCACCGGCCGTCTGGGGCCGGTGGTGGCGGCGGCGATCGCGGCCGAGGTACGGGCCCATGTCGTCCTGGCCGGGCGCCGGCCGGGGCGGCCCCGGCCGGCGCACGAGGAGCGGCTGCTGGAGCGGGCGCGCGCCGGCGGATGCACGGTCACCGAGCAGGCCCTCGACGCAGCCGCCCCATCGGCCCTGTCGAAGGCCTTGGACGTCCTCGTCCGTCGGCATGGCCGGATCGACGGCGTCTTCCACCTGGCCGCCCACACCACCGTCGAGGACTTCCCCCTCCTGGAGGACCTGGACGAGGACACCGCGGCGGACGTCGCCCGGGCCAAGGTCCGCACGGCGGCCCATCTGGTCACCGCGCTGGAGGGGCGGGACTATGACTTCGTCGCCCTGTTCTCGTCGCTGTCCACCGTCATCGGCGCGGTGCGCTTCGGCGCCTACGTCAGCGCCAACGCCTACCTGGACGCCCTGGCGGCCCGCACGGCCCGGGACAGCGGGCACCGGTGGCTCTCCCTGGTGTGGGACGGTTGGACCGTCGACGGCCGGACGGTCACGGACGGGCTCGGTTCGGACGACGGAGCGGCCCTCCTGCGCCGAGCGCTGCGCTGTTCCGCACCGGTCCTGGTGCCCACGCTCCGCTCCCCTGAGGAGCGCCTCGACCTGGTGCACGCCGATCTGGAGGCTGTCGCCGAAGCGCGGGCGGACGGTCTGCACAGGCAGGGGTCGTCCGCCGACGAGACCGTCGCGCGGACCGTCGCCGAGGTGACCGGTCACCTGGCGGTGGACAAGGAGCAGAGTCTGACCGGACTCGGCATCGACTCCCTCCAGATGATGCAGATCGCCGCGAGGCTGCGGCCCGTCACGAACGGCGCCGTCTCCCTGGGGACGCTCCTGGCAGCGGGTTCGGTCGCCGAACTGGCCGCCCTGGTGGAGGCCCATGCCGGAGGACCGGACCCGACCCCTGTTCCCACCGCCCCCGCGGTGGCGGCCCACGCGCTCTCCACCGTTCAGGAGCGGCTCTGGTATCTCGCCGAACTCGACCCGGACAGCCCGGGCTACAACGTGCCCTTCGGGTGGCGGCTGCCTCCCGGCACTTCGCCGGAGCGGGCCCGCGCCGCGGTGCTTGCCGTGCTCGAACGCCATCCGACGCTGCGCACGGCATACCGCGCCCGCGAGGACGGGCGGCCGGGCTCGGTCCTGCTGAAGGTCGAGGACGTGCCCGTCGCGGAGGTGCGTACGGATCCCGCCGACCCAGGCGGCTCCTTCCTCGCGGCTGCCCGCGAGACCGTCGGGCTTCCCTTCAACCTGGGCACCGGCTCGGCACGGGTGCTGCTGGTGCTCGGAGAGCAGACGGTGGACCTCGTGTTCGTGTGCCACCACATGTCGGTGGATGCCTGGTCGGTCCGGATCATCCACGAAGACATCAAGGAGTTCCTCGCGACCGGACGGGCCGCCGCACCACCCGCGGCGCTCTACCGGGACTTCGTCCAGTGGGAGCAGGACCAGCGGGCGCATCCCGACCACCCCCGTCGGCTGGAGCACTGGCGAAGGGCGCTGGAGGGGACGGCGGCGACGGTTCCTCCGGACGATCCCGACGCCGCCCCGGAGGAGCCGGCCCGGGGCACCGTCGCCGTGGCGACCCGGCTGATCCCGCAGGGGACCCTGGCCCGCTTGCGTGCGGAGGCGCGTGGCGTGCAGGCGACGCTCTACACCGCGGCGCTGACCGCCCTGTCCCTCGCCCTCGGCTGGTGGACAGGAGAACGCACCACCGTCATCGGGACCAATCTGGCCAACCGCCGGCGGCCGGATCTCGAGGAGGTCGTGGGAATGTTCGTCGATCCGGTGGTGCTGGTCCTGGACCCGCTCGGCCCGGACGGCGCGGAGGCGACCGCGGGGAGCGCCGTGTCCCGGATCAGGGACAGCTTCACCCGGGCCGTCGCGCACGCGGAGGTTCCCTATGTGGACGTGGTACAGGCCGCCGGCGGCGGGAACGGCGCTCCTCTCTTCTCAGTGATCACGACGATGTTCGACACCGACGCCGGAGGGACCGACCGGATGGCTCCTCTCGATCTCCCGCTCCCGGGGACCGCCAAGTTCCCGCTGGCCGTGGAGTTCCTGCCTCGCGGTGACGGGCTTCTCGTCCATGTGCTGTACGACGCCGGCCGCTACCGACCGGCGACCGTGCAGACCCTGCTGGACCGTGTCTGCCACTTCCTTGCCTTGTTCGCCGAACACGGGGCGCAGGCGCCCGTGACCGACCCGGCGGCGGACCGGGCCCGGCCCGCCGCCGAGCGCTTCTCGCGCCGCTTCGCCCAGTCGGCGCGAGCGAAGAGCACCGACCACCGGAACGGGGCGATCTCGTGACATCCAACGGCGACGGCACCCGCACCCTCGACGGTGCATGGCACCGGCACGCGCTTCGCTTCCCCGGCAGGCCGGCGCTGGTGGACGCCGCGGGCCGGTCCCTGACCTACGCCGAACTGTCCGTCCGCGCCGGCTCAGTGGCCGAGCGGCTGTCCGCGCTCGGTGTGCGCCCGGGCAGCAGGGTGGCCGTGATCGGCGGAAGGACGGCGCAGACGGTGACGGCCCTGCTGGGCGTGATGCGGGCGGGCGCCGCGTACTGCGTCGTCGATCCCGCCCTCCCGGCCGCGCGTCAAGACATGCTGCTGGCCGACCTGCGGCCTGCCGCCGTGGTGAGGGCGGCCCCGGACGCGACGGGGGACGAAGACGCCTCGTTCGGGGTGGAGAGCCGGGAGGGAAACCTCGGCACCGGTTCCGTGTCACCCGCCTTGGACGGCGACCCGCCCGCGTACGTGATGTACACCTCCGGGTCGACCGGCCGCCCCAAGGGCGTTGTGGTCGGGCACGCGTCCGTGCTCGCCATGCTCGACTCCTACGACGAACTGGCCCCGCCCCGGACCCGGCTGGCCGGCACCCTGCTCGCCCCCCCGTTGTTCGACGTGTCCGTCTGGGAGATCTTCTCCGTCCTCACCCGGGGAGGGACGCTGCACGTACCCGGCCCACAGGCGCTGGCCGACGGCGCGGCGTTGTGGGACTGCTTCTCCGCCCGCGGCATCACGAGCGCCTATGTGGCTCCCGGACTGCTCGCCCCCCTCGTCGCTGCGGCACGTACCGCAACGGCCGACGTGGACCTCGACCGCGTTCTCGTGGGCGTCGAACCGATTCCCCAGGGCACGCTGGCGGAACTGACCGCTCTGTGCCCCGGTCTCCGAGCCGTCAACGGGTACGGTCCCACGGAGGCCACCATCACCGCGACCCTCCATCTCTTCCGGGGAAGCACCGATCCCGCCCGGCGCGTCCCGATCGGCCGGGCGGTACGAGGCGCGCAGGTCCGCCTTCTCGACGAGAGCCTCGAGCCGGTCCCCGACGGCGCGACGGGCGAGATCGTCATCATCGGAGCCTGTCTGGCCCAGGGGTACCTCAACGCAGGTGACGACACCGGCGAGCGGTTCGCCGATTCGCCCTGGGGTCGTGCCTACCGCACCGGTGACCTGGGGCGCCGGCTGCCCGACGGCACGCTGGAGTTCTGCGGACGCCTCGATCACCAGGTCAAGATCAGCGGGTTCCGAGTCGAGCCCGGTGAGGTCGAGGCGGTGCTGAACACCCTCCCCGGCGTGCGCCGGGGCGTGGTGCTGGCGGTGGGCGGCGAGGGCCAGCGCCGGCTGACGGCCGCGGTCGAGGGCGACGCCCGGACAGCCGCCGACGTGCGGAACTTCCTTGCCGACCGGCTGCCCGCCCACATGGTCCCCTCCCGCGTCCTGGTCGTGCCGGCCCTGCCCCTCACGGCCAACGGCAAGATCGACATCGCTGCCCTGACCGCGGCCGACCGTGCTCGCCCTCTCGACGGACCTTCGGCCACCGAGCCGTCCACAAAGGTGGAGCGGACGGTGGCGGCCGTCTGGGCGGACGTGCTGGGGCTCGACCGGATCGGCGTCGAGGACGACTTCCACTGGCTGGGCGGCACCTCGCTCGACGCCGTCCGTATTGCCGGCGCCCTGCGCACCGAGGGCTTCGCCACCGCCGCCGCGCACATCCTGAGAACCCGCACAGTCCGTGCTCTGGTGGCAGCCGGCCCGCAGGGTGCCACCACGGGGAGCACGCCGCGCGCGGCCGAACCGGGCACCCATCCGGCGACCCGGGGGCAGGAGGGCCTGTGGGCGTGGCGGGAGCTCCACCCCGGTTCGGCCGGGACGACCGTGGTGCACGCGGTGCGGATGTACGGTGCGGTGGACGCCGAACACGTCCGGTCCGCCTGGGAGGCGGTCGTGCACCGGCACGAGACGCTGCGCACCGTCTTCACCGTCGGGACCGACGGACGGCCGCGTCAGCAGGTGACCGCACCCGGGACGGTTTCCCTCGCGGTTCGGCCCGTCGCGGAAGAGCGGGCCGTCGAGGAGCGCATGACCGAACTGCTGCGGAGGCGCTTCGACGTCACGGCCTCCGCGTGGTCGGCCGAACTGCTGCTCATGCCCGGCGGAGCCGTCTTCCTGCTGGCCGCCGACCATCTCGTCCTGGATGGAGAGTCCACGGCGGTCCTGGAGAGCGAACTGCTTCGCGCCTACGGCGACCGTGGCAGCGGCAGCACGGAGCCGGTCCCTGGACCCGTCGCGGCCGCCCGCGCGCCCGGACCGGACCAGGAGCGCCGGGACGCACTGACGGCCTACTGGCGCACCGCACTGACCGGGTTGGAGGACCACCGTCCGCTTCCCGAGCCGATGCGGGCCGACCTCGGCCCCGCCCGGACCCAGCGCACCGGCCGGGATGTTCCGGAGACCGTGTGGCAGGAGGTCAGGGAGGTCGCCCGCGCCGGACGCACCACGCCGTTCGTCGTGATGCTGGCCGCCCTGAAGGCGTTCCTCGGCCTGCGCGGAGCCGCCGGCGACCGCACCGTGACCATCGCCGTCTCACGTCGGGAAGCGCTCGGACTCCCGCGTTCCCTCGGCCACTTCGTGAATCTGCTGCCGGTGCGCGACCCGTCCCCCATCGACCCCGGCACCCGGTTCGACCGGTACCTCGCAGTGGTCCGCGACACCGCCGCCGCAGCACTGGAACACGGCGGGCTGCCGTTCGAGGACATGCTGGACCTGCTGCCCGCCGGGTCCGGAGCGAGAACGGCCGCGACCCGGGTGGTCCTCGCCCAGCGCGCTCGTGGAACGACCGGCCCGGACGGCGTGCGTCGGTCCTCGTCCGCCTCCAACGCCCTGTACGACCTCACGGTCTTCCTCGACGAGGGCTACGACGGTACACCGACGCGGCTGCAATGGGTGTGCGACGCTTCCACCACGCTCGAGGGCGGGCTCGATCGGTGCGCCGACGCGTTCGCCGCCTTCCTGGAACACGCCGCGGCCGCGCCGGCGACCCCGCTGTCCTCACTGCCCTCGTTGTCGGCCGCCGAGGAAAGGACCGTCGCCGCCGCCTTGCGTCACGCCCCGGCCGCCCCGCTCAGCCTGGTGGACCTGTTCGAGGCACAGCTGCGGGACCGCCCGGAGGCGACCGCCGTGATCGACGGGGTCACACGGGTCTCCTACGCCGAACTCGGTGCCCGGGCGGACCTGATCGGCGCCCGCCTGCCCGTGGAGACGATCCGGGGACGCACGCCGGTCGCCGTGGTCCTGGACAAGGGCACGGACCTGCTGGCCGCGCTGCTCGCCGTGGTACGCGCCGGCTGCCCCTACCTCCCGCTCGCCCCGGAACACGCCCCGACCCGGCTGGCCGACCTCGTCCGCCGCGCCGGCGTGCGGGTCTGCGTCACCCGCTCGGGGCTGCTCGGCGCAACGGTCCCGACGGACCTGCCCCCCGGCACCGGGACACTGCTGTTGGACGACGCCGCGCCCGGGGTCCCGGCGCCGGACCGGACCAAATCGCCCGGTCCAGTTGCCGCCGAGTCGCGCACGGTCCCGGGACCGGAGGATCTCGCCTATCTGATGCCGACCTCCGGTTCCACCGGAGCACCCAAACTCGTCGGCATTCCCCACCGCGCCGTCGTCCGGCTGGTCCACCGGAGCCGGACGCTCCCGCTGACGCACCGGGACCGCACGCTCCTGGTCGCCAACACGTCCTTCGACGCCGCGACTCTGGAGATCTGGGGCGCCCTCGCCAACGGAGGCAGCGTCGTCGTTCCGTCGCCTGCCGAATTGCGCGATCCGGCGCTGCTGTGCGCTGCCCTGGAGCGCCACGGTGTGACCACCGGTTTCTTCACGACCACGCTCTTCGCCAGGATGCTGGAGGCGGCACCCGAGCGCCTCGGACGGATGCGCCACCTGCTGGTCGGCGGGGAGGCCGTCCCCCCCTCCTTGATCGACCGCGCGCTCCCGCACGTCGGCGAAGAAGCGCTTCTCAATGGATACGGGCCCACGGAGAACACCACGTTCTCCTGCTGCCACCGGGTGACCGGGCCTGTCGGACACCTGCGGTCGCTGCCCGTCGGCGGGCCGGTCACCGGCTCCGGGGTCGCGGTCGTGGACGGGGCGCTGCGCCCCGTGCCGGTCGGTATGCCCGGGGAGATCGTCGTCACCGGCACCGGCCTCGCCTCGGGTTACATGGACGATCCGAAAACCACCGCCGACAGGTTCGTGCGGCTGCCCGTAGACGGGGCACCCCGCGCGTACCGCACAGGTGACCGAGGCAGACTGCTGTTCGACGGGACCGTGGAGTACCTGGGGCGGATCGACCGCCAGCTGAAGATCCGCGGATTCCGAGTGGAGCCGACCGAGGTGGAGGCGGCGCTGGAGGCCCATCCCGGGGTACGCCGAGCGGCAGCCTACCCACAGGAGGACATGGGGGTACGCCGGCTGATGTCGGCCGTGGAGCGGACATCAGCCGGCGCGGACGACACCGGACCGGCATTGCGTGCGTGGCTCGCCAGCCGCGTGCCCCCCTACTTGCTGCCCGACCGTGTACTTGTCGTCGACTCCTTCCCGATGACCTCCAACGGCAAGCTGGACGTCATCGCACTGATCGCCGCCGGGCGCGCGGCCGGTGACGACCCGGCCCGTGCCGTGCCCGCCGACGAACTGCACCGGACGATGAGCGACCTGTGGGGCCAAGCGCTGGGCCTGTCGCACGTGGGAATGGACGACGACTTCTTCGAACTGGGCGGCAACTCGATGACGGCGCTGGCGCTCGCCGCCCGCCTTTCAGAGGCGACAGGGCGGCGCGTACCCCCGCACCTCGTCTGGTCCGCGCGGACGATTCGCACTCTGACCGCGGAGATCCGGGACCGCGCGGCGCCCGAGCCGCGGCAAGCGGAAGCCGCGGAGCGGCGGGTGCGCCTCCAGCAGCGCGCCGCCCGCATACGCGGGCGGTCCGGCGACCGCAGCTGAGTGCCCGCCGAACGGAACACGAGCGTGGACCGCCTGCTCGGCAGACTGGCTGAGAAAGTGTTGGGAAGCCAGTTGATCACTTGTGGTCGAGATCGTCGGTGAGGCGGCGGGCCGCTTCGGTCTCGATGGGACCGTGGGGCTCGATGGTCTCGCCGGCGAGGCGGGCGGCCATGAGCCGGATCATGGCGACCTTGATCATGGCTTCGGCGTGCGCCGTCTTGTGTTCGTCGTCGCGGGCCAATCGTCTGCACCGCCCCAGCCAGGAGAATGTTCGTTCCACCACCCACCTGCGGGGCAGTACCTGAAAGCTTTTCACGTCCACGTTGCGCGGCACCGCGACGATCTCCAGGTTCTCGTTGTCCGCCGCCCAGCGGAGCAGGCTGCGTCCTCTCGGGTCATCGGAGAGCTTCGTCTCCACCTGTTGCTGATCAACCACCACATCACCATGGCCCGCACCACCACCGACAAGGAACTCGCGGTGACCCGCGTCAGTGTGGAAGCGGAAAAGTACTGGAACGCCACGCCCCTCTCTGGCGCAAGGCCCTGCGCCTGTTCAAGGACAGCTCAAAGGCGCTGTGAGAAGCGCCTCGGGGCGAGGGAGAGGCCGCTGCCGGTTTAGTCGGTCAGCGCCTGGCGGGTCCGGGACCGGCGGGGCGGGGTGCCGGGCCTCCCGGGCAGGTCTGGCCCGGGGGGCTGCTTGGATGGTGGCG